>NZ_JBFAOX010000025.1:0-42197 GCF_040675435.1 Actinoplanes sp. NPDC049598
GTCCACTTCTGGCTGACCTTCCTGGGCTTCCACGGCACGTTCCTGGTGCAGCACTGGCTGGGCACCGAGGGCATGCCCCGGCGGTACGCGGACTATCTGCCCAGCGACGGCTTCACGTTCCTGAACACGTTCTCGACCATCGGGTCGTTCGTGCTGGGTCTGTCCACGCTGCCGTTCATCTACAACTGCTGGAAGTCCTACAAGGTCGGCCAGCTGGTCACGGTGGACGACCCGTGGGGCCACGGCAACTCGCTCGAGTGGGCCACCTCGTCGCCGCCGCCGCTGCGCAACTTCGACCGGATGCCGCGCATCCGCTCGGAGCGCCCCGCCTTCGACGCGAAGTTCCCCGAGCTGGCCGCCGGCGAGCAGTCGATCGCCGGTCCGCCCGAGGGCGGCGCTCGCCCGCTGACCAAGGAGTCCGACGGGGGAGCCACCTACTCCGAGGACACGGACAACAAGCGACACTGATTGATTCGAAGCACTGAAGAGCCCGCCTCCGGTCATCCGGGGGCGGGCTTCTTCTTGTCACGGTGTAGACAGTGTCTACGCCGTTTGGTAGACACTGTCTATGGCCGACGAGGATTTACGGGCCCGGCTCGTCCGGGTCGGCGGCGAACTGCTCGACCAGGAGGGGATCGCCGCCATCTCCCTGCGCGAGATCGCCCGGCGGGCCGGCGTCTCGCACGGGGCCCCGCGCCGGTATTTCCCCACCCACCTCGAACTGCTCTCGGCCATCGCCCGCGAGGGCTTCACCGACTTCGCCGCCCGCGCCGAGGCCGCCCTGGCCGCCGCCCCGGCCGACCCGCGGGCCAAGCTCGGCGTGTTCGCCCGCGTCTACCTCGACTTCGCCGTCGAGCGCCGCGGCCGCTACGAGCTGATGTTCCGCCACGACCTCCTCCGCAGCGGCTACCTCGGCCTGCGCGACATCAGCCTGCCCCTCTTCCACCTGCTCACCGACCTGGTCGCCCAGGCCCGCCCGTCGCCGTCGCCGCCCGCGATCGTGGCGGGGGCGCTGTGGGCCAACCTGCACGGTCTGGCCGAGCTCTGGAACTGGGGGAGCCTCACCCTGGCCACCGGCGCCACCGACCCGGACGCGCTGCTCGAGGCCACCCTCACCGCCCACCTCGGCCCACCCACCTCTCCTCCGGAGGCGACGGCATGACGAGCACCCCACCCCTCTACGGCCTGGCCCACCGCGCGATCGGTGGCTATCTCCGAACGTTCTGGCGCCCCACCGTCACCGGCCTGGAGCACCTGCCCGCCACCGGCGGCGCGATCCTCGCCCCCAACCACCTCTCGATCGGTGACCAGGTCTTCCTCGGCGCGCTCACGCCCCGGCACATCGCCTTCTGGGCCAAGGCCGAGTACTTCCGCGGCGGCGGCCTCCGCGGCGGCCTCACCAAGCAGGTCGTGACCGGCCTGGGCGCCATCCCGGTCGAGCGCGGCGGCGGCCGGGCCGTCCTGACCGCATTCGACGCCGCCATCCCCGTTCTCGAGGCGGGCGGCCTGGTCGCCGTCTTCCCCGAGGGCACCCGCTCACCCGACGGCCGCCTCTACCGCGGCCGCTCCGGCGCCGTCCGCCTGGCCCAGCAGGCCGGCGTCCCGATCATCCCGGTCGGCATCCGCGGCACCGACCACCTGCGCCCACCCGGCCACCGCTTCCCCCGCCGCCACCCGGTCAGCGTCACCTTCGGCCCACCCCTACCCGTACGCGTCGAGGCCAGAACCGACGTCCGCCGCCTGACCGACACCCTCATGGCCACGATCCAGTCCATGACCGACCAGGAGTACGTCCCCCGCTACGCCCGCCCATGACCACACCCCACCCGCCCGCCTCACCTCGCGGCTCCCCGCAGCCGCGACCTCGCCGACCTGTCCGGCCCGCGGCTCCACGCACCCGCGACCCCGCCGACCTGTCTGGCCCGCGGCTCCCGCAGCCGCGACCTCGCCGATCTGACCGGCCCTGGGCTTACGCAGCGCGACCCCGCCGACGTGACCGGCCCGAAGCTCACGCAGTGAGACCCCGCCGACCTGACCGACCCGCGGCCCACGCAGCGCGACCCCGCTGGCCCGGCCCGCCGCTCATGCACCCATGACCGCGATAGCCTGGCCAGCCCGGGCTGTGGAGCTCATTCCATGATCAAAATCGTTGACTACGATCCGGCCTGGCCGATTCAGGCCGCCGCCGCGATCGCTGAGTTCGCGCCGGCGCTGTCCGGGGTGGTCGCGGAGATCGAGCACATCGGGTCCACGGCCGTTCCGGGCCTGGCGGCCAAGCCCACGATCGACCTCATGGCGGCCGCTCCGCTCCTCGGGCCGGTGGCCGCTCGGGCCGAACGGCTGGCTGCGCTCGGCTACCACCCGCACGACAACGGCATGCGGGATCGGCTGCTGTATGTCCGCTTCGACGGGCCGTCTCGAAGCCACATTCTGCACGTGGTCACCCTGGCCTCCTGGCCCACGCGCAACCAGCGCCTGCTCCGCGACTACCTGCGCTGCCACCCCGCCGAGGCCGAGCGCTACGGCCGGCTCAAAAAGGAGCTGGCCGCGGCCGGAACCCATCCGGCCGACTATGCCGCTGCCAAGACCGGCCTGATCCAGGAGCTCACCGACCGGGCCCGCGCCGAGGCCGGCCTGCCATCAATACCCGTCTGGGAAAAAGGTGCCTGACCCGATCATGGGCTCGGGCGGTCGGTTCGGCGTTCTGGGGGATGGGTGTCTGACCCGTCCATCGGCTCGGGCGGTCGGTTCGGCGTTCTGGGGGATGGGTGTCTGACCCGTCCATCGGCTCGGGCGGTCGGTTCGGTGTTGTGGGGGAAGGGCGCCTGACCCGTCCCTCTCGGCCCGGGTGGCCTGCTCGGTGTTGTGGGGGAAGGGCGCCTGACCCGTCCCCCTCGGCCCGGGCGGTCGGTTCGGCGTTCTGGGGGATGGGTGTCTGACCCGTCCACCGGCCCGGGCGTCGGCTCGGCGTTGGAGGTTGGGTGTCCAGTAGCGTCGCGGAGTGGCCTATCTCCCTGATCTGAACGCGCTCATGGTGGAGGGCGCGCGTTTTGAGGGCGCCGGCTCGGCGTACCTCCTGCAAGCCGTTGATCTGGAGCCTGTCGTTCTGCCCAGCGGGCGGGTGGTCGGTTGCGACCCGCTGGTCGGGGCGGACAGTGCGGAGCCGTTCACGGTGGGTGTGCCGCCGGGGACCTATGGGTTGCGGGCCTGGGTGGCGACCGTCAGCTCGGTTCGGGGGCGGCCTCAGACCCGTACGGCCGCCTTGCAGTTGATCGTCGACGAACGGCCGGCCGTGCGCTGGGAGATGGCGTTGATCGACGGGCAGGAGGTGACGGGGCTGGCGGACGACGGCTACCTCGGTTATCCGGTCGACGCCGGGGCCGGCGCGCTGGCCGACGAGGTCGCGGTCCGGGCGGTGAGCGACTGGGGCTACGACGAGGTGGAGGAGCTTTTCATCCCCGACGAGCTTCCGCCGCCGCCGAGCGCGCTGGGCGGCGTGGTCGACAAGCCCACCGGCGCCAACATCGTCTCGGTCAGCACCGGCTGGGGCGACGGCGTCTACCCCACCTATATCGGCTACGCCGCCGACGGCGCGATCACCGGCTTCGTGACCGACTTCCTCGTCGTTCCCCTGGATTGATGCGCGCCAGGCGGCTGATGGTGCGGCTGAGCGACGGCACGTTCACGTCCTCGCCGGTGATCAGGGCTTGCAGCATCACGCCGTCGACCAGGGCGATCAGGTCCCGGGCGGCGGCCTCGTCCAGGTGTGGCTCCAGCAGTTCCCGTAGGCCGTTCAGCCAGGCCAGGGCCAGCGGGCGCAGCGTGACGTCCCGGCCCGCCGCCACGTAGAGCTCGCACTCGATCTGGGCCCGCCGCCGGTCGGCCAGGTAGTCGGCGATCAGCTCGGCCAGCGCCGTCGGCAGATCATCGGCATCGCGCAGCCGCGCACCCCACGTCTCGAGATCGGTCTGCAGGTCCGCGGCGGCCTGCCGCAGCCCGGCCGAGATCAGGTCATCCAGCGTCGGGAAGTAGTAGGTGGTCGCCCCCAGCGGAAGCCCCGCCCGCGCCGCCACCGCCCGATGCGTGGTCCGCCCGATCCCGACCTCGGCGATCACCTCGATCGCCGCGCCGGCCAAGGCCCGCCGCCGTGCTTCCGGATCCCGCGCCCGCTGCACCCGCCGGCCTCCGCCGTTCGCGGGTGGCGTGGACTCGGCGACCGGGACCGCGGGGCCGGCGGGTGGTGTCGCGGGATCGCGAGGCCGGGCCGCGCGGCCGGTAGGCGATGTTGCCGGACTGGCAGGCGGAGCTGCGGCGCCGGCTGGCGGTGTCGCCGGACTGGCAGGCGGAGCTGCGGCGCCGGCTGGCGGTGTCGCCGGACCGACGGGTGGGGCTGTGGCGTCGGCTGACGGTGGCGCGGGATCGGTGGATGGGGTGGACGGGCCGGTCAATGGGCACCGCTCAGGTTGACGATCACCACGCCGGCGATGATCAGGCTCACGCCGATGATTTTGGGCAGGGTCAGGGGCTCGCCGAGGAACGCCGCGCCGATGGCGACGATGGCGGCCGTTCCGATGGCGGACCAGACGGCGTAGACGACGCCTACCGGCAGGTCGCGCACGGTCAAGGCGAGGCAGAGGAAAGAGACCGCGTAGCCGGTCAGGCAGGCCAGCGTGGGCCAGAGCCGGGTGAAGCCGTCGGTCGTCTTGAGCATGCTGGTGGCGGCGACTTCGGATGAGATGGCGAGCAGCAGGAACACGTACGGCACGACGACTCTCCCGACTTGTACGTCTGTACAAGTCGGGACCATACAAGAAGAACATTCATGCGTCTTGAGTGACACCTGCCACTGCCGTCACATGAGCCCCATCGCGCGAGGAACGTCAGGCGCGGCAGGCGGGCGGCGACGAGGGGCAGTCCGCGCCGGGCGGCGAGGGCTGGGTGCCGCGGGCGGCGACGTTGGGGTGCGCCTTGCCGGCGGCAGGGTCAGGGGCGGGTGGCCGGGGTGCGGAGGTCGTCGGCGGGGCCGGCGTAGCCCGAGGCGAGGGTGTCCGGCAGGTCGTCGGGGATGGGCTCGGCGGTGCGCTGAGCCGGGACGGCGGGGGCCGGCGAGCGGCGGTGGCGGAGCTCGGCCGGCAGGACCAGCAGGGCGATCACCACGCCGAGGCCGCCCACGGCGACGAAGCCCCACGGCGGGGACAGCGTGTCCGCCGCGAGGCCGGCCAGCGGGCCGCCGCAGGCGACGCCGACGGTGAGCGCCGAGTTGTGCAGGCCCATGGCCTCGCCGCGGGCGGCGGCGGGGGTCATCCGGCTGACCGCGTCGGCGCTGGAGGTGATCAGCGGGGCGCACAGGGCGCCGGCCGGCAGCAGGAGCAGGGCGATCAGCCACCAGTGGGACGAGCCCAGGCTGACCACCGCGGTGGCCACCGCCATCGGGGCCAGCAGGGCGATCGGGGGCAGGCCGCGGCGGATCGTGCCGTACGCGAAGCCGCCGAGCAGGGAGAAGAACGCCCACAGGGTCATCACCAGGCCGGCGTAGCCGAGCTCGCCGTTCTCCCGGAGCACGGCCACGACCGCCACGTCCGTGCCGGCCAGCACCAGGGTGGCGGCCGACGTGATGGCCAGGATGGCGACGAAGCGCGGGGTGAGCCAGCTGCGGCGGGACACCCGCTCGCCCGACTCGATGGACGCCTCGTGTGCGCCCCGGACCGGCGGGTTGAGCAGCCACAGGCCGACGCCCGAGACCAGGATGCCGGCGCCGATGGCCAGCATGGCCCAGCGCGGGCCGGCGCTCGTCGCGATCAGCACGCCCAGCGCCGGGCCGGTCATGAAGCTGAGCTCGGTGGTGATCGAGTCGAGGGCGAAGGCGGGCAGCCGCTGCGACTCGGGCGTCATGGCCGCGATGGCCTGGCGGGCGACCGAGAACGCCGGCAGGGCCAGGAAGCCGCCGATCAGCGCGAGGCCCAGCAGCACCCAGAACGGCACCGCCTGGGCCAGCGTCCAGAAGATCACCTCGGCCACCGTGGTCAGCACCAGGACCAGCCGAAGCCCGCGCCGGTCGATGAGCCGGCCCATCACCGGCGCGCCGACCGAGCCGCCGATGGTGAAGGCGGCCCCGATCAGCCCGGCCGCGCCGTAGCCACGATCAAGATCGTTGACCACGTGCAGCGTGAGGGTGACCGCGCCGGCGGCGATGGGGATCCGCGCCAGCGTGGCCACCGCCAGCAACGATTTGATGCCGGGCAGGGCGAGCGTGTCGCGGTAAGGCTTGAGTCGCATTTGGTTCCTGACCTCCGCGGGTCATCCTGCCCCGCGGGTGCGACAGAAAACCAACCGATAATCAGCTGGAGACGACTGGTGTGCCCGTTGTCTCAATCGAGGCCGTCCGCATCTCTTCCAGCGCCGCCGCCGTCGTCCCCTCGGCCACCCCGGCCGTCAGCTCGAGCAGCACCGTGGTCGCGAACCCCTCGGCCTTGGCGTCCAGCGCGGTCGCCCGTACGCAGTGGTCCGTGGCGATCCCGACCAGCTCGACCTCGGTCACGTCGCGCGAGCGCAGCCAGGCGGCCAGGGTCTCGCCGCTCTCGGTGTGCCCCTCGAAGCCGGAGTACGCCGCCTTGTGCTCCCCCTTGTGGAAGACCGCCTCGATGCGGTCGGTGGCCAGCTCGGGGTGGAACTCGGCGCCGTCGGAGCCGACCACGCAGTGGGCCGGCCACGTGTCGTGGTAGTCCGGGTGGTCGCTGAAGTGGTTTCCGGGGTCGATGTGCCAGTCCTTGGTGGCGACCACGTGGTCCCACCGGGCGCCGGCCTTGCGCAGCACCAGCGAGATGCCCTTGGCCACCGCGGCGCCGCCGCCGACGGCCAGCGAGCCACCCTCGCAGAAGTCGTTCTGGACGTCGACGATGATCAGGGCGCGTGTCACGGGACCCCCACGATGGTGACGGGAATGGCCGGGTCGCCGGCCGACAGCTTCAGACCCTCCCACGGTATCGAGATCAGGCACTGCCGCAGATGTTCGCGGGATTCCTGCAACGTGGGTGTCTCGAGGATCTCCCCGGCGGCGACGAGCGGGCGCTGCAGGAGCCGGTCGTTCGCGGCATGATCGGGCACACCCTGGGACACGATGATCTCCTCGGTGGCCGTCCCGGTGGGCTTGTGCCGCCGGACCGCGGTCTTGCGGCCGCCCACGGTCGCCTTGTTCTCCGAGCGCTTGACCACCGGTCGGCCCTCGACCTCGACCAGCTTGTAGACCAGGCCCGCGGTCGGCGCGCCGGAGCCGGTGACCACCGCGGTGCCGGCGCCGTACATGTCGACGGGCTCGGCGGCCAGGGCGGCGATCGCATATTCGTCCATGTCCCCCGAAACGACGATTTTCGTCTCGGTGGCGCCCAGCGAGTCGAGAAGCTCGCGCGAGTGCTGGGCCAGCACGGACAGGTCGCCGGAGTCGATCCGTACGGCCCGCAGGTCGGGACCGGCCACGGCGATGGCGTTGCGGATGCCCTGGGCGATGTCGTAGGTGTCGACCAGCAGCGTCGTGTTCTTGCCGAGGGCGGCCACCTGGGACGCGAAGGCGGCCGGCTCGTCGTCGTGCAGCAGCGTGAACGCGTGGGCCGAGGTGCCCGTGGTGGGGATGCCGTAGCGGGCGCCGGCCGCGAGGTTGGAGGTGGACGCGAACCCCGCGAGGTACGCCGCGCGCGCCGCGGCGACCGCGGAGTCCTCGTGCGTACGCCGCGAGCCCATCTCGATGATCGGGCGGCCGCGGGCCGCCGTGACCATGCGGGCGGCCCCGGCCGCGATGGCCGAGTCGTGGTTGAGCACCGAGAGGATGAGCGTCTCCAGCACCACGCACTCGGCGAAGGTGCCCGAGACGGTCAGGATCGGCGACCCCGGGAAGAAGAGCTCGCCCTCCGCGTACCCGTCGATGTCGCCGCTGAAGCGGTAACCGGCCAGCCAGGCGGCGGTGGTCTCGTCGACGATGCCCGCGTTCCGCAGGAAGCCGACCTCGTCCGGGCTGAAGCGGAAGTCGCGGATCAGCTCGACCAGACGGCCGACGCCGGCCACCACGCCGTACCGCCGGCCGCCGGGCAGCCGCCGGGCGAAGACCTCGAAGACGCACTGCCGGTCGGCCGTGCCGTCCTTGAGCGCGGCGCTGACCATGGTCAGCTCGTACTGATCGGTGAGCAGCGCGGGGGCGAAGGAGTTCACCCACCCACCCTATTGCGCCCGGCGGCCCCTTACGAACTGCCCGCTGACCTGCGGTTCGGCGTTCCGGTTCACCGATGCGGCAAATCCGGTGGCAACATGGGGGGCATGGCGTTGCCCCAGGTTGCTCCCGTCGAGACGCCGGAGATCGAAGAAGCACCCGCCGACGACCGGCCGTGGGTGACCATCGTCTGGGACGATCCGGTCAACCTCATGTCGTACGTGACCTGGGTTTTTCAGAAGCTCTTCGGTTACAGCAAGGAGAAGGCCGAAGCCCTGATGCTGGACGTGCACACCAAGGGCAAGGCCGTGGTGAGCATCGGTGCGCGCGAGCGCATGGAGATGGACGCCAATCAGCTGCACGGATACGGTCTCTGGGCGACGGTGGACCGGGCCTGAACACCGCGGGAGAGGGCAGATGTTCCGACGCAACGGCAGCCAGTGTGTGGCCACTTTCCAGGTCGACGAGGTGCGCGTGCTGCGCAAGGTCGCCGGTGAGGTGGTCGGTCTGCTGACCGACGGCATGGATCACGGCGACCCCGTGGTCTCGCGCCTGTTCCCCGACATCTATCCGGATCGGCCGGACGACTCGGCCGAGTTCCGCCTCTACACCGAGGGGGAGCTGAAAACCGGCAAGATCGACACGGCGGGCGCGATTCTCGCGGCCCTGCCGGACGAGGGCGAGGGAGAGGTACGCCTCGACGGCGAGGCGGCCGAGGCCTGGCTGCGCGCCATCAACGACGCCCGGCTCGCGATGGGCACCCGGCTCGACATCAAGGCCGACACCGACCTGAGCGAGGAGCTGGAGACCGCCGTCGTGCACGACCCGGGCTCGAGCCGTGTCTTCCAGCTCAGCGTGTACGCGTACCTCGGTTACCTGCAGGAGTCCCTGCTCAACGCCCTCCCCGAGATAGAGTGAGCCCGGCCACGCTCGACCCGGGGAAATCCCACGGTAATGTGAGAGGCGTGCTGACCATCGACAGCGCGATCGTCGACGCGATCGTCGCCCACGCCCGCCGGGACCACCCGGACGAGGCCTGTGGCGTGGTCGCCGGCCCGATCGGCAGCGACCGGCCGACCCGGCTGATCCCGATGGACAACGCGGCCCGCTCGATGACGTTCTACGAGTTCGACTCCATGGAGCAGCTGCGCGTCTGGCGCGAGATGGACGACAACGACGAGGAGCCGGTGGTCATCTACCACTCCCACACGGCCACCGAGGCCTATCCGTCGCGCACGGACATCTCGTTCGCCGGCGAGCCCGGCGCGCATTACGTTCTCGTCTCCACCCGCGAGCCGGAGTCGGAAGAGATCCGCTCGTTCCGCATAGTGGACGGCGTGGTGACCGAGGAAGAGATCAACATCGTGGATGCGACGGTAGACGCGTGATGGCGAGCGCTGTGCAGTCGTACATGTTCGGGCAGAGCCCGGTGTCGGTCTTCTACGAGTGTCGCTGACGACTCTCGTTGTAGAAGACCCTGCCCACGTTTCGTTCTTTCCTTTGGGAGCATTCACAGCCATGGCTATCGAAGTTCGCGTGCCGACCATCCTGCGCAGCTACACCGGCGGCGCCAAGACCGTCGAGGGCGCCGGCTCGACCCTGATCGAGCTGATCGACGACCTGGACACCAAGCACAACGGGCTCAAGGGGCGGCTGATCACCCCCGAGGGCAACCTGCACCGGTTCGTCAACATCTACGTCAACGACGAGGACGTCCGCTTCCTCGGCGCGCTCGAGGCGAAGCTGAGCGACGGCGACTCGCTGACCATCCTGCCGGCCGTCGCGGGCGGCGCCCTGGGCTTCGCGGCGGCTGCCGCGCTCCTCGGCTCCCGGTACCCGTCCAACCGCCCCGCCGCCGCCCTTAACCGGTCTGAAGGCTAATTCCGATGGCTCGCTTTGAGAGCCTCCTCGACGCTTTGGGGGGCACGCCGCTGGTCGGCCTGCCCCGCCTCTCGCCGGCGGTGCCCGATGGGGCGCCGCCGGTGCGGCTGTGGGCCAAGCTCGAGGATCACAACCCGACCGGCAGCATCAAGGACCGCCCGGCGTTCTTCATGGTGCGCGAGGCCGAGGAGTCCGGCCACCTGCGCCCGGGCGACACGATCCTCGAGCCGACCAGCGGCAACACCGGCATCTCGCTGGCCATGGTGGCCAAGCTGCGCGGGTACCGCCTGGTCTGCGTGATGCCGGAGAACGTCTCGGCCGAGCGGGTCCAGCTGCTCCGCATGTACGGCGCGGAGATCATCTTCTCGCCGGCCGCGGGGGGCTCGAACCAGGCCGTGGCGACGGCCAAGCAGATCGCGACCGAGCACCCCGACTGGAAGATGCTGTTCCAGTACGGCAACCCGGCCAACGCCCGCGCCCACTACGAGACCACCGGCCCCGAGCTGCTGCACGACCTGCCCACGATCACCCACTTCGTGGCCGGCCTGGGCACCACGGGCACGCTGATGGGCACCGGCCGCTTCCTGAAGGAGAAGGTCGAGGGCATCCAGATCGTCGCGGCCGAGCCGCGCTACGGCGAGCTGGTCTACGGCCTGCGCAACATCGACGAGGGCTACGTGCCGGAGCTGTACGACGCCTCCGTGCTCGACCGCCGTTTCTCGGTCGGCACCCGCGACGCTGTGCTCCGTACCCGTCAGCTCGTCGAGGTCGAGGGCATCTTCGCCGGCTTCTCCAGCGGCGCCATCCTGCACGCGGCCCTCGCAGTGGCTCACGAGGCGGTCAAGGCCGGCAAGCGGGCCGACGTCGCCTTCGTGATCTGCGACGGCGGCTGGAAGTACCTGTCGACCGGCGCCTACGGCGGCACCCTCAACGACGCCGAGGACGCCCTCGAAGGCCAGCTCTGGGCCTGAGAACGGTCCCGGGAACGGCTCAGTAGAGCGCGGCGATCAGCACGTCGATCGCCAGCGGTCCCGTGGCGCCCAGAAGCAGCAGCCACGGGAGGACCGGGCGGTGGATCGAGAGGAACGAGCCCACCGCCAGTCCGACGCTGATGAGTCCGAAAAGGGTCAGCACCGGCACGTACCAGAAATCGGCCCCGCCCAGCACCGTGACGAATGCGCGGACCCCGACTCCCATGCCCGCGAGTCCGAGTCCCGCCGCGTAGACGGACAGAATGAGCAATCGTGCCGTTCCCGGCGCGGGGTCGTCCGGGGCCGGGAAGCGAAAGAGTGTTTGGTTATCGCCGGATCCGACAGAAGCCGGTGTAATCTCCCAGCCACCGAACGGCATGATCTCCGCCGCCTCGGTCTGCGTGGTGCGGCTTCTTTCGGCCGTGGTCACGTGTTGCCTCCGACTGTCGCGCGTTGAAAGTCCCTGCTTTGTGCAACGCAAACGACTCACCGGACGTAACGGGAATTGCTTTAATGGCCGAGGTCACGGGCGGTGTGATGTACGTTGTCGATTTAGCGACAAATCGATCAGACGTTTACATGGCGCGCAGGCCCCGGCGTACGCTTCGCACCGTGATTGACTGGTCTGACGACTCCAGCACGGACCGGTCGGGCGGGGCGTGCAAGACCCAGTGTGAGCCAGAGGGACCCGCATGCGACTGACCGTTCTCGGCTGTGCCGGCAGTTTTCCCGGCCCCGAGTCGGCTTGTTCCGCCTATCTCGTCGAGGCCGAGGGCTTCCGGCTGCTGATTGATTTCGGCTCGGGTTCGCTCTCCGCGCTCCAGCGCTACTCGGACATGAACAAGATCGACGCGATCGTCCTCACGCACCTCCACTGCGATCACGTGCTCGACGCCTGCACGTACATCGTGGTCCGCCGCTACGACCCGGCCGGGGCGCTGCCTCCGGTGCCGGTCTACGCGCCGCTCGGGGCGGCGGAGCGCATCTCCTCGGCCTACAGCCAGGAGAACGAGGACATCACCGACGTGTACACGTTCTACGGTCTGCAGCCCGGGACGTTCCCGATCGGCCCGTTCTCGGTCACCGTGGACCGGGTCAACCATCCAGTCGAGACGTACGGGGTCCGGGTCGAGCACGGTGGGCGTGTGCTCGCTTACTCCTCGGACACGGCGCCGTGCGAGCCGCTGCTGCGACTCGCCGCCGGCGCAGATCTTTTTCTGTGTGAGGCGAGTTACGCCGACGGGGTCGAGAACCCTCCCGGCCTGCACCTCACCGGCCGTGAGGCGGGCGAGGCGGCGACCAAGGCGGATGTCGGGAAGCTGTTGCTGACCCATCTGGTGCCCGCGTGGGTCTCGGAGGCATCTATTGTGGATGCCGCCGTGGCCGCATTTGCGGGACCGGTTGAGGTCGTGCGCCCGGGTGCCCGTTACGATCTCTAGGCCCGGGGCCGGGGCGGGGGACGGTCCGAGCGCAGGAGCACCGGCAGATCGTGATCTTGGAGTTGTTGCATGCGCATTGTTCGCCTGGCCAACTTCGTAACTTCCCACACGGGTGGCCTGCGGACCGCACTCCGGAACCTCGGTGAGGGCTATCAGCAGGCAGGCCACGAGGCCGTGCTGATCGTTCCGGGCCGGGAGCGTTCGGACAAGATGACCACCCAGGGCCGGGTGATCACCCTGCCCAGCGCTCCGCTGCCGCGCACCGGTGGCTATCGCGTGATGACCGGCCGCCGGGAGCTGGCCAAGCTCCTCGACGAGCTCGAGCCCGACCGCATCGAGGTCTCCGACCGGACCACGCTGCGCTGGACGGGCGCGTGGGCGCGCCGGCGCGGGGTCGGCGCCATCATGGTGTCGCACGAGAGCCTGGCCGGTCTGCTCGGCGTCTGGGGCATGCCCAAGCGCGACTCGCTGGCCGACAAGTTCAACCTGCGCACCGCCGAGTACTTCGACCAGATCGTCTGTACGACCGCGTTCGCCGCGGCCGAGTTCCGCCGGATCGGCGTGCCCAACCTGGTCGAGGTGCCGCTCGGGGTCGACCTCGACGCGTTCCACCCGAGTCGGGCCGACCCCGCCGTCCGCGCCCGTTACGCCCGCCCGGACGAGACGCTCGTCGCGTTCTGCAGCCGGCTCTCCGGCGTCAAGCGGCCCGAGCTGGCCGTGGACGCGCTGGCCGTGCTGCGCAACGACAAGGTGAACGCCGTGCTCGCGGTGGCCGGGGACGGCGTCCGGCGGGCGGCGCTGGCCTATCGCGCCGCGCGCCTGCCGGTGCGTTTCGCCGGTCACCTCGGCGACCGCGCGGCCGTGGCCGCCCTGATGGCCAGCGCCGACGTGGTCGTGGCGCCCGGGCCGGTCGAGACCTTCGGCCTGGCCGCGCTCGAGGCGCTCGCCTGCGGCACCCCGGTCGTGGTCAACGAGTCGAGCGCGCTGCCCGAGGTGGTGGGCGACGCCGGCCTGGCGGTCGCGGGCACCCCCGAGGCCTTCGCCGCTGGCGTGAAGACCCTGCTGGAGCGCCCCGAGCCGGAGCGCCGGGCCACCGCCCGGGCCCGCGCCGAGCACTTCGGGTGGCCGGCCGCCGTGGACGGCTTCCTGCGCGCGCACGGCGCCCTGCCCGACGTCGCGGTCGCGGGCGTGCCGGCCGGTCGTCAGCGGCCGACCGCGGTGCTGCGCCCGGCCGTGCCCCGGCCCGCGGCCGGGGATCAGGCCTTCACCGGCTGGTTCGGCTGAGGAGTTCATGCCGTCCACCCTTGCGTATCCGGCCGGGAGGGCCTGAGTTATCCACAGTCCCCCCGTTATCCACAGGAGGGCGGGGCGGCTGAGGCGCGCCGGGGGCGCTGCGCATAAGGTTTGGGGATGGCACGACCCGACGGCCGATCGGCCGACCAGCTGCGACCGGTCACTCTCACCCGTAAATGGAGCATCCATCCCGAGGGGTCGGTGCTCGTCGAGTTCGGCGACACCCGGGTGCTCTGCACGGCCAGCGTCACCGAGGGCGTCCCCCGGTGGCGCAAGGGCTCCGGCCTGGGCTGGGTGACCGCGGAATATGCGATGCTGCCCCGCGCCACCAACACCCGCGGCGACCGCGAGAGCCTCAAGGGCAAGGTCGGCGGGCGTACGCACGAGATCTCCCGCCTGATCGGGCGCAGCCTGCGCGCCTGCATCGACCTCAAGGCCCTCGGGGAGAACTCGATCGTCCTCGACTGCGACGTTCTGCAGGCCGACGGCGGCACCCGCACGGCCGCCATCACCGGGGCCTACGTGGCGCTGCACGACGCGGTCAACTGGCTGGCCGACCGCAAGTCCCTGGCCGGCAAGGTGGAGAACGTCATGCACCGCTCGATCCAGGCGGTCAGCGTCGGCATCATCGACGGCGAGCCCCGGCTCGACCTGATGTATCTCGAAGATGTCGCGGCCGAGGTCGACATGAACGTGGTGGCCACCGGCGACGGCGACTTCGTCGAGGTGCAGGGCACGGGGGAGAACGGCGTCTTCCGCCGCGACCAGATGGACGCGCTGCTCGACCTGGCCCTGGCCGGCTGCGTGGACCTGGCCGCGGCTCAGCAGAAGGCGCTGGCGTCGTGAGCGCCAAGCTGCTGCTGGCCACCGCCAACCCGAAAAAGCTGCTCGAGCTGCAGCGCATCCTCGACACCTCGCTCGGCGCCAACCGGATCCAGCTGGTGGGCCTGGCCGACTTCGAGGGCTACCCCGACGTACCCGAGACCGGCCTCACCTTCGGCGAGAACGCGCTGATCAAGGCCCGCGAAGGGGCCCGGCGCACCGGCCTGCCGACGGTGGCCGACGACTCGGGCATCGCGGTCGACGCCCTCAACGGCATGCCCGGCGTGTTCAGCGCCCGCTGGTCCGGCTCGCACGGCAACGACGACGCCAACCTCGATCTGCTGCTGGCCCAGATCAGCGACGTGGCCGACGACCAGCGCGGCGGCGCTTTCGTCTGCGCGGCCGTGCTCGTGCTTCCCAACGGCCGCGAGCACCTCGTCGAGGGCCGCCAGACCGGCAAGATCCTCCGCGCCCGCCGCGGCACCGGAGGCTTCGGCTACGACCCCATCTTCCTCGGCGACGGCCAGACCAGGACCAACGCCGAGCTCAGCCCGGCCGAGAAGGACGCGATCAGCCACCGCGGCAAGGCCTTCCGCGAGCTCTCTAAGGCCATCGCCAAGGAGCTCACGGCCTAACCGACCTCGAAAAGGACCTTCGGAAGCCGCCCTGATGGACGCGGCAACCGGAGGTCCTGTCGTTTCCGGGCGGACGGGTCGACTACGGCTGACTACGATGTAGTCATGACCTCTCCGCGCTCGGTTCGCTTCGATGAGGGGGTGCTGACCCGCTTGGATCGCTACGTCCGGGAACACCCAGGATCGTCCTCGTCCTCAGTGGCCAACATGTTCATCGATGAGGCGTTGAGGTCCTATGAACATCCAGGCGTCATCTTCCGGCCCGGGCCGACCGGACGTCGCGCGGCGCTCGCCGGGGGCCCTGACGTCTGGGAAGTGATCGCGGCGCTGAACGCCGTTCGGGAAGAGGGGACGGAACTCGACCGGGCCTCGCTTCTGTCGGAGCTGGCCGAGGTGACCGGGTTGGCTTCCGGGCAGGTCGCGGTGGCCCTGCGCTACTACGCAGCCTATCCGGACGAGATCGATGAACGGGTGGTCCTCAACAACGAGGTTGCGGATCGGGAGGAGCGGTTGTGGGAAGCCCAGCAGGAGCTTCTGCGGAAGCCGAAGCCCAAGCCCTGACCGGCATCCTGCTCGACGAGATGTATCCACCGGCACTGGCGAAGCAACTGCGCGCCCTGGGCCACGATGTCGTAGCAGTACTCGACGTCGAGGTCGGCCTCGCCGTCAAGACCGACGAGGACCTACTGGCGTGGGCGGGCCGGAACGATCGCTGCGTCGTGACGGAGAATGTCGCTGACTTCGCCCGCCTGGCGCAGCAGGGGTTCGGCCACGCCGGCATCATCTTCGTTTCCAGTCGGCGCTTCCCACGTACGGCATCGGGGTTGGGCCGGATCGAAAAGGCTCTTGCCGAGATGCTGTCGAGAGGCCAGGCGCCTGGTCGCGACGAGGTCGCCTGGCTTCAGTGAGGGCTTCCCGGGCGGCGGCGTCAGCTCAGGGCGCCGATGCTCTTCTCGATCTGCGCGCGAAGCGCGCGGCCGGCGATGACCGCGCGAGCCTCCTCCATGACCGGGGCCAGGAAGAGGTCGGGGCCGGGGGCGCCGGCGGCCGGGGTCAGGGCGGTCACGGCGGCGGCGCCGGCCGGGGACGGGGTGAGCGGGGCGCGCAGCTGCAGGCCGCGGACGGCGGAGAGCAGTTCGACGGCGAGCAGGCTGGTCAGGTTGTCCAGCACGGTGCGCAGTTTCTTGGTGGCGGCCCAGCCCATCGAGACGTGGTCCTCCTGCATGCCGCTGGTCGGCAGGGAGTCGACCGAGGCCGGGGCGGCCAGGCGGCGGTTCTCGGCCACGATGCCGGCCGCGGTGTACTGGGCGATCATCAGGCCCGAGTTGACGCCGGCGTCGGGGGAGAGGAACGGCGGCAGGTCGCGGTTGCGGGTGACGTCCAGGAGGCGGTCGACGCGGCGTTCGGCGATGGCGCCGACCTCGGCCGCGGCGATGGCCAGGAAGTCGGCGGCGAAACCGAGCGGGGCGCCGTGGAAGTTGCCGGTCGACTCGACGCGGCCGTCGGGCAGGACGACCGGGTTGTCGACCACCGAGACGAGTTCGCGGGCGGCCACGGAGCGTACGAACTCGAGCGTGTCCCGGGCGGCGCCGGCCACCTGCGGCGCGCAGCGCATCGAGTAGGCGTCCTGGACCGCGTGCGCGAGGTCGTCGCGGTGCGAATCCATGATGACCGAGTCCTGGAGCAGGCGAAGGATGTTCGCGGCCGAGGCGGACTGGCCCGGATGCGGGCGGATCTCGTGCAGCTCGGGCAGGAACGGCCGCTCCGAGCCGAGCATGGCCTCGATGGCCAGGGCCGCGGTGACGTCGGCCATCGTGAACAGGTGGGCGGCGTCGTCGATCGCCAGCAGCAGCATGCCCAGCATGCCGTCGGTGCCGTTGATCAGGGCCAGGCCTTCCTTGGCGGCCAGCTCCAGCGGCTGCAGCCCGGCCGTGTGCAGGGCCTCGGCCGCGGCATGCCGGGCGCCGTCCTTGCCGATCACCCACCCCTCGCCGAGGAGCACGAGCGCGCAGTGGGCCAGCGGCGCGAGATCACCCGAGGCGCCCAGCGAGCCGTGCTCGGGCACCCACGGGGTGATGTCGTGGTTGAGCAGGTCGGCCAGGCCCTGCGCGAGCACGGGGCGTACGCCCGAACGCCCGAGGGCCAGCGAGCGCAAGCGAAGCAGCATCATGGCCCGGACGACCTCGCGCGGCATCGGCGCGCCGACCCCGGCCGCGTGCGAGCGGATCAGCGCATGCTGCAGCTCGGCCCGGCGCTCCGGTTCGATCCGCGTGTTGGCGAGCGCGCCGAAGCCGGTCGTCACGCCGTAGACGGGCCGGCCGGACGCCTCGATGTTGTCGACGATCGCGCGGCTGGCCTCCATCGCCGCGACGGTCGAGGCGGCGATCGACACCTTCGCGTCGTGGCGGGCCACGGCGATGACGTCGGCGGGGGTGACGCCGGTGGGTTGGACGATGACGCTCATGACACCACTCCGTCGTGCAGAACGGTCTTGATCAGGGGAACGCCCGGCCGGTAGGCCAGGTGCAGGTGGGACGGCGCGGCGAGCACCGTCAGGTCGGCCTTCGAGCCGGGTCGCAGCCGGCCGACGTCGTCGCGGCGCAGGGCGAGCGCGCCGCCGGCCGTGGCCGCGTGCACCGCCTCGGCCGGGGTCATGCGCATGTCGCGCACAGCCAGGGCGATGCAGAACGGCATCGAGCTCGTGTAGGACGATCCGGGATTGCAGTCGGTGGCCAGCGCGACCTTCACCCCCGCGTCGATCAGCCGCCGCGCGTCCGGGTAGGGCGAGCGCGTGGAGAACTCGGCCCCCGGCAGCAACGTCGCGACGGTGTCCGAGCTCGCGAGCGCGGTCACGTCGGCGTCGCTCAGGTGCGTGCAATGATCGGCGCTGGCCGCGCCAAGTTCCACGGCCAGCTGTACGCCCGGACCGGCGGCCAGCTGGTTGGCGTGCAGCCGGGGCCGCAGACCACGTTTCATGCCGGCGGTCAGGATGGCCCGCGCCTGGTCACCGTCGAACGCGCCGCGGTCACAGAAGACATCGACCCACTTGCTGTACGGAACACACGCGTCCAGCATGTCGGATATGACCAGCGAAACGTATTTGTCGGCTTCGTGCCCGGCCGGAACGACATGCGCGCCCAGGAAGGTGGTCTCGTCGGTCAGCTCCCGGGCCAGACGCAACGACCGCGCCTCGTCGACCACGTTCAACCCGTAACCGCTCTTGATCTCGACGGTCGTGGTGCCCTGCCGCCGCATCTCATTCACGAGCCGCGACGCGTTGGCCAGCAGCTGCTCGTCACTCGCGGCCCGGGTCGCCGCCACCGTCGTCCGGATCCCGCCTCCGGTGTAGGGCGCGCCGGCCATCCGCGCCCCGAACTCCTCGGCCCGATCCCCGGCGAAGACAAGATGCGCGTGACTGTCCACAAAGCCCGGCAGCACCGCGCCGCCCTCGGCATCGATCCGCTGGTCGGCGGGCGGCGCTTCACCGCACGGCCCGATCCAGGCCACACGGTCGCCCTCGGCGATCACCGCCACATCGCGCCGCAGCCCGAGCACCCCGTCCCCCTCGTCGTTGGTGACCAGCTCACCGATGTTGTCGATCAGAAGGCTCACAGCGCGACCTCCGTCGTTGCGGCGCGACGGCGCGCTGCGGTGGGGGTGTGGGGGCTGGTGGTGGCGCGAGGGCGCAGGGTTGGCGCGTAGGGGTGGGCGCCAGACGGCCGGCGCGGAGTGGTTCGGGTGCAGGGGTTGGCCTGGCGGGGCGGGAAGGTCGGCGTGCGGGGCTCGGTGGTGGCCTGGTTGTGCCGGCTCATGGCTTGATCGCCTCGGCCAAGGCGGAGGGGACGTCGATCGAGACGTGGCGGCCGTCGGCGACGATCATGTGGCCGTCGGCCATGACGTGGGTGATGTCGGCGGCGGTGGCGGCCAGGACGGCCTGGGCCGGGTCGGTGCCGGCGGTGCGTACGCTGTCGAGCCGGACGCACACCAGGTCGGCCCGATGGCCGACCGCGATGGCGCCGGCGTCGTTCCAGCCCAGCGCCGAGTGGGCGGTCGCCGCGGCCATCAACTGGGCCGGCGCGAACCGGCCGCGCTGCAGCCGGGAGAGCCGCTCGTTCATCTCCAGGCCGCGGATCTCCTCGAACATGTCGATCACCGCGTGGCCGTCGCTGCCCAGGCTCAGCGGGGAGCCGTGCGCGGCGAGCTCGCCGGCCGGCCCGATGCCGTCGGCCAGATCGCGCTCGGTGGTCGGGCACAGGCACACCCCGGTGCCGCTGCCACCCAGCGCCTTGACGTCGCGGCCGGTGAGGTGGGTGGCGTGCACCGCGGTGGTGTTCGGGCCGAGCAGCCCGTGGCGCTCCAGCAGCTCGGTCGGCGTGCACCCGTGCACTGCCCGGCACTGCTCGTTCTCACCCGGCTGCTCCGACAGATGAACGTGGACCGGCCGCCCTGGCACGCCGGAACAGGCAGCGGCACCCGCACCTGCGCCGGCACCGGAGCCAGCCCCCGCGCCATCGCCGATGTTCGCACCTGTGCCGGAGCCGGTGCCCGCGGCGGAGAGGCGGGACCACGCGGCCATCTCGCTGATCGCCGTGGCGGGCACGGCCCGTACCGAGTGGACGGCCGCGCCGATGCGGGCGTGCGGCGGCGCGGAAAGCGCAGCCACCCGGGAGGCCCAGCTGTCGAAGTCGCCGTCGCCGAAGCGGCGCTGCACACCCGAGAGCGGCGCCCCGTCGACCCCCGCGGTCAGATAAAGCGTGTCGAGCAGCGTGATCCGGATGCCCGCCTCGGCCGCCGCCGTGATCAGGGCGTGGCCCATCGCGTTGGGGTCGGCATACGGGACCCCGTCCGGTCCATGGTGCAGGTAGTGGAACTCGCCGACCGCGGTGATCCCGGCCAGCGCCATCTCCGCGTACACGGCCCGGGCCAGGGCCAGGTACGACGACGGGTCGAGGCGCGCCGCCACCTCGTACATCTTGTCGCGCCAGGTCCAGAAGCTGCCGCCGTCGCCATGCGTACGGCCTCGAAGTGCTCGGTGAAAAGCGTGCGAGTGCGCGTTGGCGAACCCCGGCACCACGAGTCCCGGAAGAACCACCTCGGGTGATTTGTCCGAGTCGACAGCGGCGAAGCGCCCGCCGGCGACTTCAATGTGGACATCTTGCGCGAGGCGATCACCCAGCCAGGCGTACGACGCGAAGTAGACCGTCATGTCAGGTCCAGCAGGACCCGGGCCAGGGCCTGGATCCCCTCGACGCAGTCGGCCTCCTCGGCGTGCTCGGCCGGCGAGTGGGAGACGCCGGTCGGGTTGCGGACGAAGAGCATCGCCGTCGGGACGTGGGCCGACAGCACCCCGGCGTCGTGGCCGGCGCCGGTCGGCAGGATCGGCGCGTGGCCCAGCAGTTCGGAGATGCGCGCGGCCAGCGACGTCTCGAAACTGACCTCCTGGCTGAACGACTCGTTGGTCACCGACACCTCGACGCCGTCGCGGGCGGCCCGGTCGTAGGCCCGCTTGATCACGGCCTCGACCAGCGCGTCGAGGGTGCCGGTCTCGGCCGCGCGGGCGTCGAGCCAGCCGCGGACCAGCGACGGGATCGCGTTGGTGGCGTTCGGTTCCACCTCGACCCGGGCCACCGTGGCGTGGGCGCCGGCCAGCCGGGCTTCCTTGTTGGCCGCCAGCACCGTGTAGGCGAAGGTCAGCATCGGGTCGCGCCGGTCGGCCATGCGGGTCGTGCCCGCGTGGTCGCCGTGGCCGGTGAAGTCGAACCGCCAGCGGCCGTGCGGCCAGATCGCGCTGGCCACGCCGACCGGCACCTCCAGGGCCCGGCCCTGTTCGATGTGCAGCTCGATGAGGGCGCCGATCCGGCTGGTCAGGCCGGGCAGCCGGCCGGCCGGGGTGGTGCCGAGGGCCTCGCCGAACGTGATGCCCTCGCGGTCGGTCAGCGCGGCCGCCGTCTCCGGCTCGATCGCGCCGGTGAGCAGCCGCGACCCGAGGCAGGGGAGCCCGAACCGGCCGCCCTCCTCGTCGACGAAGGCGACCACGGCGATGGGCCGGCGCGGGACGTGGCCACGGCGGCGCAGCTCGTCGACGGCGAGGAAGCCGCTGACGATGCCGAGCGGCCCGTCGTACCCGCCGCCGTGCGGCACCGAGTCGAAGTGCGAGCCGGTCAGCACCGCGTCGTGTCCCCACTGCCCGCCCCACCAGGCGAATAGGTTGCCGTTGCCGTCGTCGGTGACCGGCATGTCGCGGCGGGCCGCCTGGTTGCGGAACCAGTCGCGCAGGACCAGTTCCGGTTCTTCCAGGGCGTACCGCTCGTAGCCGTTGGCCACCCGGCCGATCGGGGCGATCTCGCCCCAGAGCTCCGCGAAAGTCGCGCTCACTTGTCTTCCTGTCGCATCGGGATGTGCACCTTCGCGGCCGCCTCCGACTCGTATCCGGCGTCGACGTGCCGGATGACACCCATGCCGGGGTCGTTGGTCAGGACCCGCTCGATCTTCTGCCCGGCCAGCGCGGTGCCGTCGGCCACGCACACCTGACCGGCGTGGATCGAGCGGCCGATGCCGACGCCGCCGCCGTGGTGGATCGAGACCCAGCTGGCCCCGCTGGCCGTGTTGATCATCGCATTGAGCAGGGGCCAGTCGGCGATGGCGTCCGAGCCGTCGAGCATGGCCTCGGTCTCGCGGTACGGCGAGGCGACCGATCCCGAGTCGAGGTGGTCCCGCCCGATCACGATGGGGGCGCTGAGCTCACCGCTCGCGACCATGTCGTTGAACCGGACCCCGGCCACGTCCCGCTCGCCGTAGCCGAGCCAGCAGATGCGAGCGGGCAGCCCCTGGAAGGCGACGCGCTCGCCGGCCATCCGGATCCAGCGGGCCAGGGCCTCGTTCTCCGGGAACAGGTCGAGGATGGCCTGGTCGGTCTTATGGATGTCGGCCGGGTCGCCGGAGAGCGCGGCCCAGCGGAACGGGCCCTTGCCTTCGGCGAAGAGCGGCCGGATGTACGCGGGGACGAAGCCCGGAAAATCGAAGGCGCGCTCGTAGCCGCCCAGTTTGGCCTCGCCGCGGATCGAGTTGCCGTAGTCGAAGACCTCGGCCCCGGCGTCCATGAAGCCGACCATCGCCGCCACGTGCCGGGCCATGCTGGCGCGGGCCCGGTCGGCGAATTCCTCCGGTTTGTCGGCCGCGAAGGCGCGCGCGTCGGCCGGCTCCACGCCCACTGGCACGTAGGAGAGCGGATCGTGGGCGCTCGTCTGGTCGGTCACGATGTCGATTTCGACGCCCTTGACCAGAAGCTCCGGGAAGACGACGGCCGCGTTGCCGACCACGCCGATGGACAGCGCGCGCTTGTCGGATTTAGCCGACATGGCCTGACGTACGGCGTCATCAAGGTTGTCCGCTACGACGTCCAGATAACGGGTCTGGACCCGGCGCTCCAGACGGGTGCGGTCGACGTCGACGATCAGGCACACGCCGCCGTTCATGGTCACGGCCAGCGGCTGCGCCCCACCCATGCCGCCACACCCCGCGGTCAGGGTCAGCGTGCCGGCCAGCGTCCCGTTGAACCGCTTGGCGGCCACCGCGGCGAACGTCTCGTACGTGCCCTGCAGGATGCCCTGGGTCCCGATGTAGATCCACGAGCCGGCGGTCATCTGCCCGTACATGGTCAGGCCGAGCTTCTCCAGCCGGCGGAACTCGGGCCAGGTCGCCCAGTCACCGACCAGGTTCGAGTTGGCGATCAGCACCCGCGGCGCCCACTCGTGCGTACGGAAGACACCGACCGGCCGGCCCGACTGCACGAGCAGCGTCTCGTCGTTCTTCAGCTCGTCCAGCTCGCGCACGATCGCGTGGAAGGAGGGCCAGTCGCGCGCCGCCCGCCCGGTTCCGCCGTACACCACCAGGTCTTCGGGCCTTTCGGCCACGTCGGGGTCGAGGTTGTTCATCAACATCCGCTTGGCGGCCTCTTGCGGCCAGGCCTGGGCGGTGTACGCCGTACCGCGCGGCGCCCGGATCTCCGTCATCGTCGTCCCCTCTACCCCTGAAACAGTTGCCGCCGCTGGGCGGCCGCCTCGAACTCCTCGAGCCGGCGCTGCACCGGCTCCGGATCCGCGTCACACATCGCCTGCAACAGCACCATCGCCATCGCCATCGGGCCGGTGTGCAGGTCGAACACGAGGCGCGTGCCGACCGCGGCGGGCAACACGACGTCGGCGTGCTCGGCGACCGGGCTCACCGCCGAATCGGTGATCGCGACCACCGCGTACCCCATGGTCCTGGCCTCTTTGACCACCTCGAGCGACTCCCGCGGGTAGCGCGGCAGCACCAACGCCAGCATGGCACCGGCGCCCGCCACCCGGGCCTGATCGAGCCGGTCCAGCAGCGAGGTCCCACCGCTGTCCCACACCCGCACATCGGGATGAACCTTGCTGGCGAAATACCCGAAATACCCGGCCAGCGGCGCCGCCGACCGCAACCCGAGCACGGGCAGCGGCCGGCTCGCGACGAGCAGGCTCGCGGCCTGGTGAACGTCGTCGAGGCGGCCGAGCTGATCTTCAAGCTTCTTCAGGTGCTCGGCCTCGGCGGCCACCGCCCGCTGCATGGCGTTGTCGGGCGATTTGTCCCGGCCGGGGTCATGGGTCAGATCGCGCAGGGTGCGGCGCAGCGCGGGATATCCCGGGAAGCCCAGCGCCATGGCGAACCGGGTGACCGACGGCTGGCTGACCCCCGCGAGCTCGGCCACCTCCGCCGCCGACAGCGCGGCCGCCACCCCGGCCTGCTCCACCAGGCAGTGCGCGATGCGCCGTTGCGTGGGAGTGAGCCGCGCTCCGGAGAACAGGTCGAGCACTCCGCCATTCACTACCGCAGACTATGCATAAAAACTTTCAGGGACCAGAGGCCTGGATGTACGCGTTGAGCACACCGCCCCCCAGCAGCATGGCGCGGCCGCGGGCCGTCAGCCGGTCCTGCCATCCGGTCAGCATCGCTTCCAGCGGCTCGACGCCGCCGGCCGCGCGGACCTGGGCGATCAGCGGGGCGATCTGGTCGAGGCGGTAGCCGCCGCGCCTGAGCTGATGAACCATCCGGGCGTCGCGGATGTCGGCCGGGCCGTAGACGCGGTAACCGGTCTGCGGGTCGCGGCGGGGCTGGACCAGGCCGGCGCGTTCCCATTTGCGCAAGGTGGCCGGGCGGAGGCCCAGCTTGCGGGCCAGCGGGCCGACGAAGGTGTCCTTGCCGGCCGGGGAGGCCGGGCCGAGGCCCCGCAGGGCGGCCTCGACGGCGTGGAGCGTGTGGCGGTCGTCGAGCAGCTGGAGATGGCTCTCGTCGATGAGCCGGAGCGCCGCCTCGACGTCGCCCCGGTTGACCGCCTGCATGATCGCGGTCGCCGTCCGGTGGCCGTGCCCGGGAATCAGGGCGAGGAAGGCGCTCAAGGCCTGCGCGTGCCGCGTCGTGTAGGTGCGGTAGCCGTACTCGGTGCGGCCCGCCGAAGGCAGGATGCCGGCCGCTTCGTAGTTCCGTACGGCCTGGGTGGAGAGGCCGTGCTCCCGGGCCAGGTCGACCGGCCTTTTAAGGTTTTCGCTCACTGTCCTGTGCTCATCGCCGAAAAGTCTCAACCGTTGGTTCAACGATACTGTTGAGAGGCGTGACCATCGTGGAACTGCTGCGGCGACGACCGCGGCTGCTGGCCCTCGGCGAACCCACCCACTTCGAGGACGTCCTGCTCCAGACGCGCAACGACCTGTTCCGGCAACTCGTCGAGCAGGAGGGCTACCGGGCGATCGCGATCGAGAGCGACTGCCTGATGGGCCTGATCGTGGACGACTACGTGGTGTCCGGCGAGGGCACGCTGGACGACGTCATGGAGCGCGGCTTCAGCCACGAGTTCGGTCGGTGCCCCGGCAATCGAGCCTTGGTGAGCTGGCTACGCGCGTACAACCAAAGCCGTCCCCCGGCCGAGCGTGTGCACTTCGCCGGCTTCGACGGCCCACTGGAGATCACCGGCGGGGCGAGTCCCCGGCAGGCCCTCATGTCCCTGCACGGTTACCTCGCGGCCCGCGTCGGCCGCCTGCCCTGCACCGCCGGCGAGCTCGACCGGCTGATCGGCGACGACGACCGCTGGCCCAACCCGGCCGCCATGATGAACCCGTCCGAGTCCGTCGGCCGCACCCCCGACGCGGTCCAGTTGAGCCTGCTCGCCGCCGACCTCGCAGCCCTGCTCGAAGCGGAGACGCCGGTCCTCGGCGAGGGCCTGGACCGGGCCCGGCTGTACGCCCGCACGGCCACCGGCCTGCTGCACTACCACCGCTGTATGGCCGACCCGACCCCCGCCCGCCTGAACCGGGTCCTCGACCAGCGGGCCGCGATGATGACCGCCAATCTGCTCGCCGTCACCGCCATCCACGGCCCGGCCATGGCCTTCGCCCAGAACAGCCACCTCCAGCGCGCCCGGAGCACCATCACCCTGGGCGGCCCACCCCTGCACTGGTGGAGCGCCGGCGCCCGAGCGGCCACCCACCTCGGCGACGACTACGCCTTCGCCGCCATGGCCCTCGGCACCATCCCCCACCGCGGCGTCGGCACCCCATCCCCCGACACCATCGAGGGCCTGCTGTACGAATCCCCGTCCGCCCGCCAGATCGTCGACCCCCGCTCCTTGCCCACCAACCTGACCCCGCGCGTCTCCCCATGGTTCGGCTACGCCCCGCTCGACCCGGCCCATCTGCCGACCATCGATGCCCTTGTCTACATAAAGGACTCGCCCGCCCGGGATGACGGTCAGGGCGATAATCATTCAGATTGAGAATTATCTTTGACCGGTATGGTGGCTGTATGGCAAGTGGGAGGCCGCGGACGCCGGTCGGGAGTGTGTCGTTCCGGCTCGGTGTGCTCGGGGTGGCGCAGGAAGCGCAGTTCGCGGCCGGGCTGACGGAGCTCGAGCTGAAACCGAAGCACGTGGCCGTGCTCAGCGTGTTGCGGCTCCAGGGGGCCGAGTCGCAATTGGAGCTCGCCCAGGTCATGCGGGTGGCGCCGAGCCTGGTGGTGTTGCTGGTCGATCAGCTGGAGGCGCGGGGGGCGGTGTCCCGGGTGCGTGACCCGGCCGACCGGCGCAAGCAGCAGGTGCATCTGACCGAGGAGGGTGCGCGGCTGCTGGAGGCGGCGACCGAGGTCACGGCGCGGCTCGACGAGGAGCTGGTCGGCTCGCTCAACGCGGCCGACCGGGCGGCGCTGACGCGAGTCCTCGATCGGCTCGCGGCGGGCGGCGGGCTGCTGGCCGAAGGCGGGCGTCAGGCATAGAGGTTTGCCGCTACCGTGTGCGAGGTGACCGAGCCGTTACCCATTCGCCGGCGGGAGCTGGCCGCGATTCTGGCCGATCTGGACAAGGGGCGCTCGGCGGGGGCGCTGGTGCTCGGCGTCGCCGGGTCGGGCAAGACCGTGCTGGTCCGGATGCTCGGCGACGACCTGCGGCAGCAGGGGCGGGCGGCCTTCCACGTCGACCTGCGGGACCTGCGCCAGCCCGGTGAGGTGGGGGCGCGGGCGGTCGAGGTGGTCGCGGCGGGGCCGGGGCGCACGCTGCAGTCGTCGTCGGGGGCGCCGCCGGTGTCGGAGACGATCGAGATTCTGCGGCTCGCCGGGGAGCGGATGGCCCGGCCGGTGCTGCTGTTCGACGGGCTCGACGAGGCGATCGACCCGGCCGGTACGGCCTCGGCGATCGACGAGCTGAGTCGCGCTTTGCCGCGCTGGTCCTTCGTGGTCAGTTCGCGGCCGCCGGTGACCGGCGGCCTGGAGCAGTTCTCCGCCTTCACGCTGACCCCGTTCACCCGGGAGGAGGCGACGATCGTCCTGCGCCGCCTGGTGTCGTCGGCGGAGATCCCGACCGGCGGCCTGCCGCTCGCCCTGTCGGTCATGGAGGCGGCGCCGCTGGACGAGCTGCGCGATCTGCTGGAGCAGTGGGTCGACGGCGCGATCGCCCAGGCGCCCGATCCGGCCGGGGCGCGGGCCCTGCTCGAGCGGGTGGCGCTGGGCCGGACCGCCGTGCCCGACGGGACCGAGGCCGGGCTGGGCGATCTGCTGCGGTACGACCGGGAAGCCGGCACGGTGACCTTCCCGCACCCGCTGATCCGCGACATCATCGTGTCCCGGCGGCTGCGCGAGCACCCGTTCGAACTGGCCGACCTGCGGTTCGGGGCCGAGGACGCGGAGCGCGACGACCTGCTCGAGGAGAGCTTCGTGCTCTGGCCGAACGTCGGGTCGATCCTCAACCAGCGCCGTTCGATCGTCGTCGGGGACCGCGGGGCCGGCAAGAGCGCGATCTTCCACAAGCTCTCGGCTGTTCAAGGCGGTCGCGCGCAGCAACCCGGCCGACGCCGGTCAGGAGGGCGTCGAGGTCCTGCCGGTGGCCAACCCGAGCGACCTGCTGCAGCGCATCGCCGGGACGAGCGCCCTGGACGCCGACACGCTGCGGGCCGCATGGCTGGTGGTGGTCGCGGCCGTGGTGGCCGCCGCCCTGCCCGAGGACGCACCTCGAAAGTTGCTGCAGGAGGGCGCGGAGTTGCGTACAGCCGTGGGCCTGCCGACCCGGACGATGGGCCGCACCAAGCGGGTCTTCCGGGCCATGGCCCGGCCCTTCGGCGGCACCACGCTGCGGTTCGCCGTCGGGCCGGTCAATCTGGAGGCCGAGCTGCCCACCGGCAGCGCGCCCAGCACGAGCACGGTCGACGTCGAGTCGTTCCTCAACGTCACCGACAAGATCCTGCGGGCCGAGAAGCGGCGGGCGGTGATCCTCTTCGACCGGATCGACGAGCTGTTCAAGTACGACCGGGCGCGCCAGGAGGCCGTCGTTCAGGGCCTGCTGCAGGTGGAGGGGCGGATCAGCCTGCTCGACGGCGTCGACCTCGTGGTCTTCCTGCGGACCGACCTGTTCGAGCTCTACGACATCCAGGAGAAGAACAAGCTGGTCTCGCGCCGGCTCGTGCTCGACTGGTCGGAGGAGGACTGGCTGCAGGTGCTGGTCCGCCGCGTGCTGGTCAACGAGCCGCTGGGCTGGGTGGCCGAGCGGCTCGGGGCGCCGGGCGGCGGCTTCGCGACCCGGCCCGCGCTGAGCGTGCTCTTCCCGGCCACGGTCGAGGGCCGGCCGATCGACCGGTGGCTGGCCGATTCCGTACGGAACGGCAATGGCGACGTCTCACCGCGCCTGGCCGTCCTCCTGCTTTATCTGGCGCGGGAGTACTCGGCCCGGCCGCGTGAGGCCGTGACCTCGCTGCCGCTCTTCTCGGCGGCGGCGGTCGCGCGGGCCATGACCGAGGTGTCGGAGCTGAGCTTCTCCGAGGTCGTCAACGACTTCAAGGTGGCGTCGTCGTTCGTGCTGAACTGCCGGGCCGGCAAGCGGACCCTGTTCAGCCTGGGTGAGGTGGAGGGGCTCTTCGAGCCCGCGGAAGGCCCGGTCAGTGAGCAGGTACGGCTGCTCGAGCGCCTCGGTTTCCTGGAGCGGGTGGTCCGCGACACCGGCGACGGCGCGCGCTCGCTGTTCCGCGTCCCCGAGCTGTATACCCGCTGCTGGGAGGCGTCCTAGGCGGGCGTGAAAGGCTGACCGGCATGCGGATCACGGCCCTGTACTCGTACCCCGTCAAGGGTTGCCACCGGATCGAGCACGACGTGGCGGAGGTGGAACCGTGGGGTCTCGTCGGTGACCGGCGGTGGCTGATGGTCGATCCCGAGGGGGTCGGCATCACTCAGCGCGACACGCCCCGCCTCACTCAACTGCGGGTGCGTCCGCGTCCTGGCGGCCTGGTGCTGAGCGCGCCCGGCCTGCCCGACCTCGACATCGACGAGCCGGGTGACGGGCCGGCCGAGGCCGTACGGGTGTTCCGGCGCAAGAATCCGGTGCCCGGCCGGGTCGCCGAGAAGGAGTGGAGCAGCCGCTTCCTCGAGCGGGACGCCCGTCTCGTCTGGCAGCAGGACACCCGGGGCCGCATGATCGAGACGCACGCGGGGCCGGACGACCGGGTCAGCTTCGCCGACGGCTTCCCGATCCTGCTCGCCAACGAGGGCTCACTCTCCGCGGTCAACGACTGGCTGGCCGAGAGCGGGGAGGAACCGGTCCCGATGACGCGCTTCCGCCCCAACCTGGTCGTCGGCGGGGCCCCGGCCTGGGCCGAGGACGACTGGCTGGGCCGGCGGTTGCGGATCGGCGCGGTGACGTTCCGGGCAGCCAAGTCGTGCGCCCGCTGCGTAGTCACCACGATCGATCAGGAGACCGGCGAGAAGGGCCGTGAGCCGCTGCGGATGCTGGCCCAGCACCGGCGCTTCGACGACGGGTTGCTCTTCGCTATCAACCTCATTCCCGACATGTCCCATGTGTCCATTCAGGTGGGCGATGAGGTGGAGCTGCTCCAGCCGTACGGGTGAAGCCGGCCACCCGAGTCTTAGGAGTGTCTTAGGAAAGTTGCCGCTGCTCCGGGCGGCGTGCAGGGTCGGACAGCGTGACTGGAAGAACTCGCCTGCTCAGCCCGCGCTGGCTCGCCGCCGGCGGCGCCGCCGTCCTCGCCGCCGTCCTGGGGGTCGCCCTCGTGTTCCAGAACAGCGGCGCCGCCTGCGCGGCCCCGCCGTCCACGTCCGCGAGCAAGGGCAAGGCGACGTACTTCTCCCTCGACGGAACGCTCGGTAACTGCTCGTTCCCGTCCGCGCCGGCCGACGACCTGTTCGTGGCGCTCGGGCAGCACAACCAGTACTCCGAGGGCGCCGCCTGCGGCACGTACATCGACGTCACCGGCCCCAAGGGCTCGACCCGGGTCAAGGTCATCGACTCCTGCCCGGAATGCCCGGCCGGTCACCTCGACCTGAGCCTGACCGCGTTCAAGAAGATCGGCGTCCAGTCGGACGGGATCATCCCGATCACGTACAAGACGGTGCCGAACCCGGCCGTGCCCGGCCCCATCTCCGTACGGGTCAAGGAAGGCTCGTCGCAGTACTGGCTGAGCGTGCTGATCGACAACCACGCGAACCAGCTCGCCTCCGTCAAGATCGCCGGGTCGGGTGGCACGTTCAAGGCCGCCACCCACGAGGACTTCAACTACTGGACACTGCCCAGCGGCGCCGGCAACGGCCCCTTCAAAATCAAGATCACGGACGTGTACGGAAACACGGTGACCGTCCCCAACATCAAGCTGTCCGAAGGCACGACGCAGAAGACCGGAGCCAAACTCTCCGGCGGCGGCACCGTCGCCAAGCAGCCGGTCGAGAAGAAGCCGGTCGAGAAGGCCACCACCACCAAGCCGCCCGCGAAGAAGGCCAAGCCCTCGTCGCCCGCCCCCACCTCGGCCGCGCCGGCATCCTCGCCCGTACCGCTGATGGAGCTCCTCGAATCCGAGGCCGCCAAGGCCGCCGCCACCCCCACGACGACCGCCCCCGCCGCCCCGGCCGCGGCGGTCGACCTGGCCGCCGGCACACCGTCCAAATGCGACTGAGCTAAACCAGACCCAGCCACATGTACGTCTCGTCGCGGTCATCCCCGGGCGCCAGCCGCAGCGCGCCCGGGATGCGGCCCACCTCCCGGTAGCCCAGCCGCTCGTAGAACCCCTCGATCCCCAGCCCGCCCCGCACCGTGACCTGCAGCGCCTCCAGCCCCATGTCCCGGCCGAGCGCCTCGGCGGCCCGCATCAGGGCAGCGCCGTAGCCGCGCCCCTGGCTCTTCGGGGTCACCATCACGCGCTTGAGCACCCGCCAGTGCCGCTTCAGCGCAAACCGGTTGTCCACCACGAACAACACCGCGATCAACTCGTCCCCGTCAAAACCGGCCACCATCCGGTCAGGACCATCGGTCACCCCCTGGAGGGCGGCTTCGGCCACGGGCCGTACGGCCTCAGGCCCGACCGGGGCCACAAAGCCGACCGCACCCCCGGCGTTGGTCACGTCGACCCAGAGCGCGACCAGCCGCTCCCTGAGGTCCTCGGTAAGCGGCGGATCAACGACGAACGCGATTCCCATGCCCCCATCTTGACGGCAATTCCCCCGCGAGATCGCTGGCGGCCCGGTCCTCCCGGCCGCCATCAACGCCATGATCCAGCCCGCCGCTCCCGGGCCGCCGTCAACGCCATGATCGGGGCGACTGCTTCCGGGCCGCCGTCAACGCCATGATCGGGGCGACTGCTTCCGGGCCGCCGTCAACGCCATGATCGGGGCGACTGCTTCCGGGCCGCCGTCACCGTCAGGATGGGGCCGCTGCTCCCTGGGCGCCGTCACCGTCACGATTGAGGCCACTGCTCCCGGGCCGCCGCACCAGCGACACGATCGAGGTTCCGGTTCCTGGCCGCTAGCGCCACGGACAGGGCCGCCGCCCCGGGACCGCCGCCTCCAGCCATGATCAGCGGCCGGTTTTCCCGATTTGATCCTATTGCGCCTCGGCTCCGGTCGCCCGACCGGAGCCGGCCTCGGCAAATGGTGATCGAACAGGGTGCGGAAGGGGGGACTTGAACCCCCACGCCCTTTCGGGCACGGGCACCTAAAACCCGCGCGGCTGCCTATTACGCCACTCCCGCTGGGCCGGCCCAGACCATCGAACCGGCACGTCCCCCAGATTCTAGTTGGCGAACGCCGACCACGCTCACCCCGACCCGGCGCGGTCTCGCCCCTGGTCGCCGAGCGCCGCCAGCCGCCCCCATTCGGTTCGTGCCGGCCAGCCGCCGCCCGCCCCTAAGCCGCCGTCAGCTCTCAGCTGTCCCCGGCCGTCGCCATCCGAGTCCTGTCAGTCGGCATCCCCTCGGTTGCCGTCAGCCCACAGCTGGGGTCCCGGCCGTCGCCATCCGAGTCTTGTCAGTCGCCCCCTCGGTCGCCGTCAGCCACAGCTGCGGCCCCGGTCGCCGCCATCCGGTCCGTACTCGCCAGTCGCCGGCGGTCGTCAGCCGCTGGCCGTGAGACGCCGCGAGTCGGGTCGTTTCCACAGTCGGTGATTGACGGAGTGAGTACTCACTCCGTATAGTTGAGGCCATGACATCTACCTCACCTGAACGGCGCCGCGCGCCCGGCATGACCCCCGACCAGCGGCGAGACGCGATCATCAGCGCCGCCCTACCTCTCGTGGCCGAGCATGGTGCCGCCGTGACCACCGCCCAGGTGGCCCGCGCGGCCGGCATCGGCGAAGCCACCATCTTCCGGGTCTTCGACGACAAGGAAGCGCTGCTCAACGCGTGCATCGCCCGGGCCCTCGACCCCGCCAACGTCCTGAGCCAGCTCGCCTCGATCTCCCTCGATCAGCCGCTCGCCGACCGCCTCACCGAGGCCCTCGACGCCCTGGACGCCCACGGCGGCCGCATCGGCGCCGTCATCGGCGCCCTGCGCGCCTCCGGCCTACCCAACCGCCGCCCCCGCACCACCGACGCCGAACGGACAACCCTCTCCACCGCCCGCGATGAATCCCAGGCCGCCACCCGCCAGGCCCTGCTGGACCTCATCGAACCCGACCAGCCCACCCTGCGCCTCCCCGCCGAGGCCGTGACCGACGCCTTCCTCAGCGTCATCACCGGCCGCGGTCGAGCCCCCAGCATCCCCCCAGCCGACCTCGTCGACCTCTTCCTCTACGGCGCCCTGACCCGCCCCTGACCAAGTCGTCAATCCCGGCCCGCCGCCAGTCCGCCCAGCCGAGCCCAGCCCAGCCCTCGCGGAAAAGCGGGGGATCAGCAGACGCCCTGTGGATAACCACCCGGTGGCCTGTGGAAAGCGGCGCCGTCCTTCGCGGGTGGCGCCTAGCTCACGGCGGTGAGATGGACGGCGGCGATGGTGACCAGGCCGGCGCCGAAGAGGGTGATGCCGGAGGCGGCCAGGACCGGGGTCACCTTGGTGGCTCGCGTGAGCAGGGTGAAGGTCCGCGCGCTGCGGGTGACCAGGGAGCTACCGGCCACGGCGAGCAGGCCGACGCCGAAGAGGACTACGGCCATGCCGATGCCGAAGGTCAGGACCAGCAGCAGGGCGAAGCCGGCGCGGCCGAGGAACAACCCTGTGGCGAGCACGAGGAACGCCGCCGGGGAGGGGGTCAAGCCGCCCGAAATGCCCAGCAGCAGCAGGCCCGGCCGGCGGGAGTGATCGTGGCCATGGCCATGGCCGTCCGCGTGCTCATGATCAGCAGCGTGGTCATGAGCAGCAGCGAGGTCATGGCCGACAGCGTGGTCGGAGCCAGCAGCGTGGTCATGGCCGACCGCGTGATCGAGGCCGACAGTGTGGTCATGGCCGACAGCGTGGGCAGGGCCAGCAGCGTGGTCCTGGCCTGCGCCGTGGTCGTGGCTGTGGCTGTGGCTGTGGCTGTGGTGGTGATGGTGGTGACCGCTCAGATGGCGGCGCAGCATCCAGACTCCGGTCGCCACGATCAGCAGCCCCGCCGCCACCTGCAGCCACGTCGTGAGCTGCTCCATACGTACCAGGTCCGACAGTGAGAAGAAGGTCCACGCTATGCCGATGACCAGCACCGAGAAGGTGTGCATGGCCGCCACCGAGCCGCCCAGCCAGGCCGCGTCGCGGACGCGGCCGCGGGAGCCGGCCAGGTAGGCCGCGGCCAGGGTTTTGCCGTGGCCGGGGGCCACGGCGTGACCGGCGCCGGCCAGGAAGGCGATGAGGAAGGCCAGCGGGGTCACGCCGGGGGTGTGGATCAGATCCTGCATCCGGTCCGACAGGGCGGAGAAGTCCATCATGCCGGCACCACCCGGCGGCGGCGCTTCACCAGCAGGAAAGCGGCCAGGACGAGGGCCAGGGCGATGCCGATGACTGCCGTGAGCTGCACCAACGCGTTTTTGCCGGTGCCGGCCGGGCGGGCGCCGACGAGGGTCCAGTCGTACGAGTCGTGGCCGCCCTCGTAGACGTAGCGCTGGCCTTCGGGGCCGGTGGCCAGGGTTCGGTAGGCCGGGTTGAGGTCGGTCAGCATCCGTACCGCCAAGGTGGCCGACCGTACCGGGGAAGCGCAGGCAAAGTCGGCCGTGGCGCCCTTGAGCGCGAGCGCCTGGATCGGCTGCTGGACCGCGCCGGTGCAGGCCTGTGTGCCGTTGCTGACGGCGATCCGCTGCAGGAAGTAGTCGGCGAACTGCGCCGACGCGCCGACGATGCCGGGGTCGGTGTAGCGGTAGTCGACGGTGCCGTCCGCCTTGACCCGGTCCTTGGGCAGCAGGCCGAGCGTGACCCCGAGCAGGGTCAGATCGTCGGGGCCGCCGACCCGCCACTTCACGTGGACGACGTCGGGCTGCTGCTCGTCGAGCGAGATGACCACCGTCTGCGGATCACCGAACGGGTGGGCCGGCGCCGGCGACGGCGCGGCGACCGCGGCGCCGATGACCGCCAAGGTCACCAGGGCGCGTGTGCTGTGCGAAACCACGGGACTGAACTCCTAGCGCGAAACAGCCCCCAGTCTGCGGACCACCCCGTACACGCACAGGTCGTTCTCGGTGATCTTGAAGAGTCCCGCACGTGAACATCACGGTCACTCTCTTTTGTGGGCGATTTTGTGGGCGATCAGGAAGGCGGCCTGGCGGCCCTCGTCGCCGATCTCATGGAGGGTGGTCGCGAGCAGGCGGAACCCGATCTTGGTGAGGAGGGCGGCCACCTCTTCCGGGCGGCGGCGGTGGATGGTCAGGTCGACGTCGTCGTGGCCCCAGGCCGACGTGTAGTGCACGGCGATGTCACCGGCCTGGAAAGCCAGCAACAGCGGGGCGCCGGGGGTCAGGACGCGGTGGAACTCGGCGAAGACTGCAGGCAGCTCGGCGTCGGGGATGTGGATGGTGGAGAACCAGGCGTTCAGGCCGGCCAGGCTGCCGTCGGGGTGGTCGAGGGCGGTCATCGAGCCGACCTCGAAGCGGACCGCCGGATGGTTGGCCCGGTCCTGGGCGATCATGCCGGGGGAGAGGTCCACGCCGAAGACATCCAAGCCCTGCTCGTGGAGGAACGCCGTCACGTAGCCGGGGCCGCAGCCGACATCAGCCGTGGGGCCGGAGGCGAGCTCGGCGAACAAGCGGAGCATGGCCCGCTTGACCGGCTGGGTGGGGAGGTCGTCGGCGAACAGGGTGGAATAGCTCGCGGCCACGGTGTCGTACGAGGTGCGGGTGCGCTCGAGGAAGCTCATGGCCGCCGAATCTAGCGGCTGGGCACAGCACGGCGGCCGCCTCGCGGATCCAGCCGCGTGACGGCCGCCGTGGGAATGGGGACCGGGGCCGGTCGCCCTAAGCATCGGCAGGATCGGGCCGGACTGAAGGATCAGTCGACGGCGAGATCGCGGCGGAGCTTGGCGACGTGCCCGGTGGCCTTGACGTTGTAGAGGGCGCGCTCGATCTTGCCGTCCTCGTCGATCACGAACGTGGAGCGGATCACCCCCATGACCTTCTTGCCGTAGTTCATCTTCTCGCCGAACGCGCCGTACGCCGTCAGCACGCTCTTGTCCTCGTCGCTGACGAGCGGGAACGTGATCGCGTCGCGCTCGCGGAACTTGGCCAGCTTGGCCGGGGCGTCGGGGGAGATGCCGACCACCTCGTAGCCGGCGGCCTGCAGTGAGCCCAGCGAGTCGCGGAAGTCGCACGCCTGGGTGGTGCAGCCGGGCGTCATCGCGGCCGGGTAGACATACAGGATGACCTTGCGGCCGCGCAGGTCGGAGAGGGTGAGCCGGTCGCCGTTGTCGGTCGGCAGCGAGAACTCGGGAGCGGCGTCGCCGGCCGAGAGTCGGTCAGTCATGCTGCGACGATAGTCCGCTCCGGCAGGGCGGCGCGCAGCCGGAGCACGCCGGTCAGCGCCAGCCCGGTCCCGGCGCCCAGAGCCACCGCAACGGCCACGCGGCTCCAGAAATCGGAGGAAGCCGGCAGCACCGCGGCGTCGAAGACCCCGGTCGAGTTGAAGCCGGCGAACAACGCCACCACGGCCCCGGCCAGCGCCAGCATGAACGGCGGGTGCCGGTAGGCGGCGGCCAGCCCGATCAGCCCGGCCACGATCAGGACCGGGGAGGGGCTGCCACCGTCGAGGGCGGTCGTCACCGCGTACAGCAAGGGCGCGGCACCGGTGATCAGCGCGAGCGGCCGCACGGACCTGGGCCAACGCCTCGCCGTGGCCGCAGTGAGAAGGCCGATCAGGCCGGCGGCGAGCCACCAGAGCCAGGCCCGCGGCGGCGGCTCCCAGTCGAGCGTGCCGCGCAGCTCGAACGGGCGGACCTGCTCGCGCAGCGGCACCACCCAGTCACGCAGGCGATGCGCGCGGGAGGGGTCGGCCTGCGCCTGCGGCGGCAGACCGGGGCTGAGCCAGTGGGTGCGCTGGTCGTGCCACCGCACGGTGGTCGAGGAGGAGATCTTGCGCCAGGTGGGGGGCGAGGTCGGGTCGGCGTACGCGGGCACGGGCGTGTCGCCGTTGACGGTCTCGTTGAGGTACGCCGCGGGGGAGCTCGTGTTCTGGTAGGTGCCGTCCGGGCGTACGTCGAGGTAGGGCTCGCCCGAATAGCCCAGCACCTCGACCGAGTGGCCGGTCTCGTTGCTCAGCTCGAGCCGCGCTCCCGCCTCGACCGTCCGGACCGACAGCCCCTTCTCGGGCGTGCTGAAGCCGGTGATCGTGGTCCGGTAGGCCGTCGCGTCGGGCGTGTCGCCGGCGTGCGCGAACGCGGGCGTGGCCGGCGTCAAGACGCCGGCCACTGCCAAGATCACGAGGAGCCGTCTCACCCTTCGGCGGCCTGCACTGCCTGCTCGAAGACGGCCGTGGTGGGCAGCGTGTTGTTCGGCCCCTCGACCTGCTTGCCGTTGACGACGATGGTCGGCGTGCCGTTGAAGCCACGCGACGCGAACGTGTCGGTGACCTTGGTGGCCCAGCTGTCGTACGTCTTGTCGTTGACCGCGGTCTCGAAGCTCGACCCCAGCCCGACCGACTTGCCCAGCTCGATCAGCTTGGCGTTGTCGGGGCCGGAGCTGTTCTCCTCGGGCTGGTTGGCGTAGAGGACCTTGTGGTACTCGAGGAACTTGCCGTCCTGGGCCGCGGCCGCCGACGCGCCGGCCGCGCGGGTCGAGTACTTCGTGCCGTTCGACGCCCCGTCGAGGATCGCCACCGGGTGGTAACGCACCGTCACCCGCTTGTCGGTGACCATCTTCTCGATCGTGCCGCCGGTCGACTGCTCGAACTGGTTGCAGATCGGGCACATGAAGTCCTCGTACAGGTCGACCGTGACCGGCCCGGACCCGACGGCGAAGGCCGTGCCCTCGTCGACCGCGACGCTCGGCGTCGTCACCGTGCCCTTGTCCTGGTTGGCCATGATGCCCCAGCCGATGCCGCCGGCCACCACCAGCACCAGGACGACCGCCACGGCCGTCCAGAGGGTGACCTTGCGGCGTCTCTCGGCCGCTTTCTGCTGCTCGACGATCCGCCGCGCCTGCGCGGACTTGCGGTCCCGGGTGCCCTTGCTCATCTCTCTCCCAACAACAGGCCGTCGAGCGAAAACTTGGTCCGCGGCTTCCACAGCAGGATGCCGGCGAGCACGAGGAAGCCCACGTCACGCGCGATGTCCAGCCCGTACTCGGCGGTCCGGCCGCCGGTCAGCTCCCCGCCCTTGCTGAAGCAGCCGCAGTCGATCTGCAGCCCCCTCGCCCAAGCCGAGATGATGCCGCCGATGAAGATCACCAGCACGACGGCGGCGATCGCCGCGCTCAGCCGGGTGGCGATGCCGATCAACAGCAACAGGCCCAGCGCGATCTCCAGGAACGGTTGTACGGCCCCGACCACCTTCGCGGTCTCCCAGGACATCAGGTCGTACGCGTTCACCGCGCGGCCCGAGGCGGCCAGGTCGGTCACCTTGAGCCCGCCGGAGATCAGGAAGACCACCGCCAGGCCGAGCCGTGCGAGAGTGGAGATCCAGGGCCAGGCCGCGGTCAGCCGGGTCGGCTGCTCCTGCTTCAAGTCCATGCTCACGCCCACTTAGTCGATGCCACTGTCCCGCCGGTTCCCCTTATTGTGCTGGGGTTTCGCTGGGAAAAGGCTGACTAGACGGCGCGAGCCTCGGCCACAGCGGTCACGAGCTCGTCACGCGCCCGGGCCACCCGGGAGCGGATCGTGCCCACCGGAACATCCTCCACCTGGGCCGCTTCGGCATAGGAGAGGCCAAGGACCTGTGTGAGCACGAACGCGGTGCGGCGCTCGTCACTGAGCCGGCTCAGCAGGTCGGCCGTGGTCAGCCGATGGGCCGGATCGGGCGACGGCAGATCGGTCCAGGCCTGGGCGGCCAGCCGCACGTCGAGCCGGCGCCGGCGGACCACCGCCCGCAGGTGATCGGCGCAGGTGCGGCGGGCGATGCCGAGCAGCCAGGTGCGCACGCTGGAGCGGCCCTCGAAGGAGTTGAGGGCCTTGAACGCGCGCAGAAACGTCTCCTGGGTCAGGTCGTCGGCCGCGCCCGGGTCGACCAGGGCCGCGCAAAACCGCCAGACCTCGGCCTGGGTGGCCCGGACGAACGCCGCCTGCGCGGCGGGATCACCCGCTCGGGCAAGCTCCGTCGTCTCCTCCAGGCCGTCCATGGCGGTCATCGTACGCGGAGTGGGGTCCATCTATGTGTGCCGACCACCCAGGAGCACCCCGGCAGTGGGCGTTCAGGTTGAGATCGGGCAGCATGTCTGCGTGACTATTCGGCGGCGCATGCGCGTGTACGGGGCCCTGGCCGGTCTGCTGGTCGGGTTCTTCGCGGTCCTGCTCGGCCCGGCCGCGCCCGCGAGCGCGCACGCGGCCCTGGTCAACAGCGATCCTGCCAACGGCACGATCGTGCCCGACGCGCCGAACAAGGTGACCCTCACCTTCAGCGAATCGGTCCAGCTGCTCTCCGGCAAGATCCAGGTGCTGGCCCCGGACAGCAGCCGCGCCGACCAGGGCGACCCGTCGGTCGACGGCGGCACGGTGACGATCCCGCTGCGCTCGGGCGGCAGCCGGGGCACCTATCTGGTCAGTTACCGCGTCATCTCGGCCGACAGCCACCCGGTCGGCGGCACCATCACCTTCTCGGTCGGCGCCGCCTCGACGCCGCCGTCGGCGGCGATCGACGACACCAAGGTCAACCCAGTGGTACGGGCCCTCATCCCGGTCGGCAAATACCTGGGGTACGCGGGACTCGTGCTGCTCGTCGGCCCGGTGCTCGTGCTCGCCCTGCTCTGGCCGCACCGGCTCAGCCGCCGCGGGCCGGCCAAGGTGATCTGGACCGGCGTCGGGCTGGTCACCGCGAGCACCTTGATCGCCCTCTGGCTCCAGGCGCCCTACTCGACCGGCTCCTCGCTTTTCGACGTTCGCATCGGCGACCTCCGCGACGTCCTCGGCAGCACGTTCGGCGCGGTCATGCTGGTGCGCCTGGGCGTGATCTGCGCGGCCGCCCTGCTGCTGCGCCCGCTGCTCAAGGGCAACGGCACCGAGTCCAAGGCCGACCTGGCGCTGCTCGGCGTGCTCGGCGTGGCCGCGCTCGCGACCTGGCCCCTCACCGGCCACCCGACCGCCTCGCCGGTGGCCGGGGTGTCGGTCGTGGTCGACGCGATCCACCTGGCCGCCATGGCCGTCTGGCTCGGCGGGCTGGTCATGCTGGTCGGCTTCCTGCTGCGCCAGGCCGACGAACGCGAGCTCGGGGCGATCCTGCCGATCTGGTCGCGCTGGGCCGCGACCGCGGTGAGCGCGCTGATCGTGGCCGGCGTCATCCAGGCTCTCATCGAGGTCTCCTCGCTGAAAGGGCTGGTCGACAGCACGTACGGCCAATTGATCCTGGTCAAGGTGGCGCTCGCGGGCCTGGTGCTCGGCGTGGCCTGGTGGTCGCGACGGCTCGTACGGTCGAAGTCGGCCGAGACCGAGCCGCGGGGCCTGCGCAAGGTGGTGATCGTCGAATTGGCGATCACCGCGGTGATCCTCGGGGTGACCTCGGCCCTGGTGCAGATCTCGCCGCCGCGCACGGCCGAGGCCGCCTCGTCGGCCGGCGCCAGCACGACCGTGACCAAGACCCTGACCGACCCCAAGATGGCCGTTCAGATCGACATCTTCCCGGCCCAGGTCGGCAACAACTCGATCCACCTGTACGCGTTCACGCCGGACAACAAGCCGCTGACCGTCGTCGAGTGGAAGGCCACGGCCTCGCTGGCGGCCAAGGGCATCGAGGGCATCGAGATCCCGCTGCTGCGGATCACCGACTTCCACGCGGTCGGCGACATCGCGCTGCCCCAGGCGGGGGAGTGGACCTTCAAGATCACGGCCCGGACCAGCGACATCGACCAGTCGACGCTGACCACCACCGCCACGATCAACTAGCTTTTTCCTGTCAGTGATTCGCCGCTGTTTGACCACTTTGGGGGTATTTGGCTCTGTATGGTCGGGCGCAGTTAGTCCTGCGACAGGGGGAGAAGCTGATGCGGGTGTTCCGCACCATCCTCGGGATGCTGCTGCTGGCCATCGGCCTGCCGTCGCTGCTCGCCGGCGCCGGCCTGTGGGCCGCCATGCAACACCGCGACCAGGGCGGCGCCTTCAGCGGTGAGCTGCAACGCCTGTCCACGCCCGGCTACGCCTTCGTCGTCCCCGACGTCGACCGGCTGCTGCGCGCCGACGCCTCCTTCACCCGCATCGGCGACACCCAGCTGCGGTTGCGGGCCTCGACCCCGGACGGCCCGGCCTTCGTCGGGCTGGCCCCCACGGCCGAGGTCCAGCGCTACCTGACCGGCGTGCCGTTCTCCGTGATCCGCACGGTCGACATCGGCACCGGCGCCCTCCCCGTGGCCACCAACTTCAACCGCGGCCGTACGGCTCCCGCGACCGACCCCGGCCAGGCGAGCTTCTGGACCCGGTCCGGCGCCGGCCAGGTCGCCTGGACCCCGGGCGAGGTCACCGGCGGCCCGTACAGCCTGGTCGTGATGAGCGCCGACGCCCGCCCCGGCCTGCAGGTGTCGGCCACCGCCGAGCTCCGCCCCGGCTGGCTCAACTCCAGCACCTGGGGCCTGCTCACCCTCGGCACCCTCCTTCTGATGATCGGCCTGATCACCCTGGCCTGGCCGGCCCGCCGCCGCGAGATCGTCTACGTGGTCGAGCCCAGCCAGGTCCCCGATTTGATGGCCGCCATCGGCGCCCCCCTGCCCACGCCGGCCCTACCGGCCCGGCGCCCCGGCGGCGGCGCCCACCGCCCCCGAACCCTGGCCGACACCCGCACCCCGGCCCGCGCCGCCCTGCCCCCGGCCGACCCGCAGTTCGACTGGCCCCCGGCCGCCGAGCCGGCCCTGGCCCACTCCCTCCCGGCCGGCCATTCCGCTTCGCCCCGGTCCGGAGCCGGATCACCTTCAGCAGCGCCTTTGTCGCCGGCCGCGCCGTCTGACGGTGCGGGGGGCGTCGGCGCTTCCACGTCGCCCGTGGGTGCCGGGAGCCGGCCGGCTGCCCACTCGGAGCCGGTCGCGCTCTCCGGCCCGGCCCAGGGCGGTTCGGCTGCGCCCGCCGGCTCGGCCTCGTCGCCCGCCGGCCTGGCCTCGCAGTCCGCTGGTCTGGCCTCTCCGGCCGGCCTGGCGTCATCCGCGGGCCTGACCTCGCCGCAGGCCGGTCCCGGTTCGCCGGCGGGTCGCCAGCCGGTCGCTCCGCCCACCGCCGCCGAGTATGCGGCCGCCACCGCGATCCCGGCCCGCACGCCGGGCCCGCACGGCCAGCGGACCCCCGCCCCCGGCGAGCCCCTGACCTTGATCGGCGCCCAGTCCGCCCCGCCCACCCCCGACCCGCTGTTCGGCGGCCGCCCGGAACGCAACCCCCGCCGCCAGGCGCCCGCCCCCACCGACATCCCGATGTTCCGCGCCTCCGCGGTCGGCGCCTGGGTGGCGGAGACCGCCCCCGCCCGTGCCCGCGACACCGAGGCCCAGGCCGCAGCCCGGGTCGCCGAAGCCGCCCGCCGCCGAGCCGCCGCCATGGAGGGTGCCGTGCAGGCTGGGGCTCCGGGTGTTGCGCAGGCTGGGGCTCCAGGTGTTGCGCAGGCCGCGGCGCCGGGTGTCACGCA
>NZ_JBFAOX010000025.1:42290-135978 GCF_040675435.1 Actinoplanes sp. NPDC049598
TCACGCAGGCTGGGGCGCCGGGTGTCACGCAGGCTGGGGCGCCGGGTGTCACGCAGGCTGGGGCGCCGGGTGTCACGCAGGCTGGGGCGCCGGGTGTCACGCAGGCTGGGGCGCCGGGTGCTACGCCGTCGCGCCCGGCGGGAACCAGGCCATCGCCTCGGCCGGTAAGGCAACCGGAGCCGACCAAGGTCGGCCCCGGCCCGGTGGCTGATAAATCCGATAAATCCGGCGCGGGCGACGCGAACGTCGCTGACGCGGGTACGGCGGCCGAGGCAGTCAGCTCGCTCGCCGACTCGGTTGCGGCAGGAACGGTCGAGCAGAGCGTGGGAGTGCCGACGGTGGAGCCGTCCGGCGTCGACGCCGTGGCGGCCGCCTACGCGGCCGGAGCGGCCGACGCCCGCGCGATCCGTGGCGACAGCCCCGAGGCGGACGGCACCTCACCGGCCGGCGCCGATGCCCGGAACGCCGAGAGCCGGCGCGACCCCCGCACGGCAGATCAGCGGGTCTCCATGGTCACCGGCCCGAAGGCCACCGACTGGTCCGCAACAGGTCTTCGCCGCGCCAACCCGCCCCGCGTAGGCCGCCAGTCCCCATCGAACGACCGCCCCTCCGGACCTTCCGCGAGTGACCGACCCTCCGCGCCTTCCGCGGTCGGCCGTCCCTCGCCGGGCGGATCCGCTTCCGCAGCCGAGAGTCCGTCCGCGGTCCGATCGGACCGTCCCGAAGGCGCCGCCGCCGGCCCGGCTTCCCCCGCCGACGTCGTCGGCTCCGCACGCCGCGGCACCTCGCCGGCGGCCACGGCTCGACCCGGCGGCGCCCCCGGGACCGGCAAAGCGCCGATGGGCGGTCGTGCTGGTGACGGCGCGGTCACGGGTGGTTCCGGCGCTGATGGCGGGACCGGCCGAGGCGGTGTGACGCAGGCCGGTGGCGGGGCTCACCCCACCAGTGACGTTGATCGCGGACGACCCGTTGATTCTGGCCTTCGGGACGATCCGGCCGTACAAGTTGGTGGGGTCGTCAGCGACGACCCGGGCCAGGTGTCGAGCTCCGACACCCAGCCCGACCAGGCTGTGCCAGGCAAATCGGCCCACATCGACGAGCCGACGCCGGCGCTGCCCACCAAGCCTCACTCCGAGCCGGCCACCCCATCCGCCAGTGGGGGCCCGTCGGCCATGGGAGCCGGCACCGAGGCCACCGGCGAGAGCCAGGGCCCGGTGCCGGTTTTCCAGCCGCTTCCGGAGAACCGCCCGACCCGGCCCGCGACCTCCGCCGAACCCGCGCGCGAAGCATCCGCGCCAGGCCGCGAGTCCTCCGACCCGCCGGCTGCAACGACGGCTCCGGCGCCACCCCGGCCCACGGTCCCGAGGCCACCCGCCCCGTCGCGGCCCATCGTTCCTTCGCCCTCGCGGCCGTCTCCCTCAGGGACGCACCCGCAGGCCGAGGTCGGCACCGCGGCGCCGCTCACCGAAAACGCCCCGGCCCCTGCCCCGGCCCCGGCGGCCCCGGCCGCCGCAGCTCCGGCCGAACCAGCGACGGCGCGGCCCGGCGCAATCGACGTTCCTTCCGAGTCCGTCACCCAGTCACGCGCCGGCACCCCAGCCGGTGGGCCATTGGTCGCTGAGGCCGCCAATCCCGCCGGCGGGCGGAAGGTAGAGCCCACCGCCGAACCGGGGGCGAGGCCGAGCGGGGCCTCGGCTCCCGAGGCGGTCATCGAGCCGGACGGGGAGCGGATCGGTCAGGAAACCGGCGAGGGGTCGGCAGGGCCAATCGGTCGGCCGGCTTCTGGCGAGGAGGGAGCTCGCGCGGCTGAGGACGCGACGAGTGTTGCGGCGGCGGACGAAGAGGAGAGTTCCGTGGGACGGCGACCGGTGGAGAGCGGGCTTCTGGCGCAGGCGCAGGGCCGGATGGAAGGCGCAGCGTCCACACCCTTCACCGGGCGGCTGCCGGGCATCGGGCCCGGGCGACCCGCGCCGCTGGCCTGGCGACGGGCCGCGGAGTCGGTGGCGGCTCGAGCGGCGGCAGCCGCCAAGAGCAGTGATGCCCCGTCGGCTGAGGAGCCGGCCCAGCCAGCGACGGACAGCGGCACCCCGTCGGCTGAGCAGTCGAAGCAGCCGGTCACGGACAGCGGCGCCCATTCGACCGAGCTTCCGGGGCCGTCAGCCGCGGGCAGCGGCGCCCCGTCGGCCGGGCAGTCAGCCGCGGAGAGCGGCGCCCAGTCGGCCAAGGCCGGCCGGGCGGCGGCGAAGACGCCGCGGAGCCGGGCTCCCCGGCCCAAGGCGCCGGAACCGGAGCCGTCGGTGGCAGCCGACGTCGAGGAGGGCGACGGCGGGAAGGCGGCCTCAGGGCGAGTCGCCAAACCGGCCAAGACCGCCTCGACCCGGTCGAGCGGGACCGCCAAGCCGCCCGCCCCGGCGAAGGCGAAGTCGTCCGCCCAGACCAAGTCGCCCGCCCCGGCGAAGTCGGCCAAGCCAAAGCCGGCCCCGGCCAAGCCCATCCGGCGGCCGGAAGTTCCGCAACGGACCAGCACCGGCACCATTCCGGCCCGCAGCGGCACACCTACCGGCTGGCTCGCCGCCTACCAGAAGGAGGCCGCCGAGCTGCTCGCCGCTTCCGGCCAGCGCCGCCGGCGCCGCACCACCGCCAACCCGGCCGACCAGGAGCCCGAGGGCCCGGCGCGGAGCCGGCGTTCGACCCCATCCACCGACAACTGACGACCGACTGACGAAGGCCGCCCCACCCGGGGCGGCCTTCGTCGGTTTCACGCGAGCTGCTTCGCCGTCTCCGGAGACTCGTCGTCGCGGGCGGACCGGGCCCCCGGGATGAGCAGCGTCGCCAGCACTCCGAGGGCGAGCAGCCCGGCCGCGATGTAGGAACCGACAGCGATGCCGTTGGCCATGGCATCGCGGGCGGCGTCAGCGACCACGACGGTGGCGGGGTTGCCGGCGAGCGGGGCGATGGCAGCGCCGGCGCTGTCACTGACCGCGGCGGCAAACTTGTCGATCTGATCCGGCGGGATCCGGCCGCCGCCAAGGGTGTCCTTGATGTCGTTACCGAGAGTGGAGAAGAAGACGGTCGTCAGGACGGCGATGCCCAGCGCCGAGCCGAGTTGCCGGAAGGTGGACTGGATGCCGGAGCCCTGCCCGGCGTCGGCGACCGGCACGTCGGCCAGCACGACGTTGGTGACCTGGGCGGTGGCGAAGCCGACGCCGATTCCGTAGACGAACAGCGCGATCGCGATCGACCACCACGGCGCCGACGTGGCTGCGGCGACCACACCGAGTCCGAACAGGGCGACAGCTTCGAGGGCCAGGCCGAGCCGGACGAGGCTCAGCGCGGAGAGCTTCTCGGCCAGGCCGAAGCTGAGGCCGCTGGCGAAGAAGCTGCCGATCGCCAGGGGCAGCAGGGCGACGCCGGCCTGCAGGGCGCTGTAGTCGAGGGTGAACTGGAGCCACAGGGGAAGGACGGCGATGATGCCGAACTCGCCCAGGCCGATGATCACGGTCGCGATGTTGCCGTTGCGGAACGAGGAGATCGTGAACAGGCGGGTGTCCATCAGCGGCTGCCCGCCTTGGCGGCTCAGCCGCGTCTGCCGCCACACGAACAGCGCGAGCAGCACGACGCCCGCGACAAGCGCGAGGAACACCAGCGAGAGGCCGGCGACATCGGTGTGCCCGTTCTCGGCGGTCACCCAGCCGTACGTACGGCCCTCGATCAGGCCGAAGGCGAGCGCACCCAGGCCGGCCATCGACAGCAGCGAGCCGGGCAGGTCAATTCTTCCGGCCGTACGCGGTGACGGGGCGATGAAAATCAGCGTCAACCCGAAGATCAGCACGACGAGCGGCACGTTGATGCCGAACGCCCACCGCCAGCTCGCGTGTTCGGCGAACCAGCCGCCGATGACCGGGCCGACCGCGGTGGCCGCGCCGATCGTCGAGCCCCACACGGCGAAGGCCTGACCGCGTTCCTTGCCGCTGAACGTCTGGTTCAGCAGCGACAGCGACGTCGGCAGCAGCATCGCCCCGCCGGCGCCTTGCAGGAACCGCGCCAGGATGAGCACCTCGCCGTTCGGCGCGAGACCGGCGAGCAGGCTGGTCACGCCGAACACGATCACCCCGGCCGCGAAGACGCGGCGGGCCCCGATCAGGTCGGCGAGACGGCCGAAGACCAGCAGCATCGCCGCGAAGACGATCGCGTACGACTCCTGGATCCACTGCGCCTGTGAGGAGTTGACGCCCAGGTCCTCGATGACCGACGGGGTGATCACGTTAACGATCGTCGTGTCCACCACGATCATCGAAACCCCGAGCGCTATGGCGACGAGACCCCACCATTTGCGGGCCTCGGTTGACTGTGCCGGCATGTCCGTCCCTTCAACTAGTTACACGATCAAACTATCACCCCATCAAACGAAGTTACGATCAAAATGTTTTACGGTGCAACAGTTTGACGCTGGTATGATTGCTGGGATAATGCCGCCCACCCAGGAGGAGTGCGCCGTGGCCGATGCCGCTCAGGACGCTCGCGCGCAACGCGATCGGATACTCGAGGGCCTGCGCGAGCACGGCATGCTCTTCAGCGAGCTCGGGCGGCAGTTCGGCGTCGCGGCCGGTCTGCATCACACCGACGCCAACGCGCTGGTGGAGATCCTGGGCGCCTATGACAGCGGGGCGCCGCTGACTCAGGCCGAGCTCAGTCAACGCATCGGCCTGACCGCCGGCGCCACGTCTTCCCTGCTGAACAGGCTCGAGGCGGCCGGCCGCATCGAGCGGGTGCGCACCAGCGCCGACCGGCGCGTCGTCACCCTGCATCCCACGCCCGGGGCCGACGCGATGATCGACCGGTTCTTCGATCCCCTCGTCGACCGGATGGGCGCGATGATGGCGGGCTATCCGCCCGAGCTGCTGAAGGAGTTCGAGCGCTTCCTCGGCGACGTCAGCGCCACGATGACCAGCTACCTCGACGAGCAGCCGGCGCGGCAGTGAGCCGGGCCTCGAGGCGCCGAAAGGGCCCTCCGCGCTGCCGACGCGGAAGGCCCTTTACCGGGGGAACGGAGTAACCGAAGGGGGGCTTCGTCCGTTAAGACCAGTTTAGCCGCAGATGGGACGAGTGGGAAGTCATCGCCGGAAAGGGCAGGTGCCCGGACGGGTGGCTCGGAAACGCGGCGCAGCGGTTCGAGGGGTTGAGCAGTACGCTGTTCGGGTGGCGGATCTTCTGGTGTGGATCGACTGTGAGATGACGGGTCTCGATCTGGGCAAGGACAAGCTCATCGAGGTGGCGGCCCTGGTCACCGACCCCGACCTCAACGTGCTCGGCGAGGGCGTCGACCTGGTCATTCACGCCGACGACGCGGCGCTCGACGCCATGCCGCCGGTGGTGCGCGACATGCATGCCAAGTCGGGGCTCACCGAGGAGGTGCGGGCGTCGGCGATCACGATGGCCGAGGCCGAGGAGGCCGTCCTCGCGTACATCCGCGAGTTCGTGCCGAACCCGCGCACGGCCCCGCTGTGCGGCAACTCGATCGCGACCGACCGCGGCTTCTTGGCCCGCGACATGCCGGCCCTCGACGACTTCCTGCACTACCGCATGATCGACGTCTCCTCGATCAAGGAGCTGTGCCGCCGCTGGTACCCGCGGGTGTACTTCGGCCAGCCGGCCAAGGGCCTCGCCCACCGCGCGCTGGCCGACATCCGCGAGAGCATCCGCGAGCTCGAGTACTACCGCCGCACGATCTTCGTGCCGCTCCCCGGCCCCGACGTCGAGACCGCCAAGTCGATCGCCGCCGAGCTGTAAGAGGTGTCACCCGGGCGTGGCCGGTAACCCGCTCGACGACCCCCTCCGGGATTCGGCTATGATTGCTCGGCACCACGGGGAACGTTCCCGTGCGCGATGGTGGTCGTAGCTCAGCTGGTAGAGCACCGGGTTGTGGTCCCGGGGGTCGCGGGTTCAAGTCCCGTCGATCACCCCATCAGGCAAGAAGAAAGGCGCGGTCACGCTGACCGCGCCTTTCGCTTTCCAGGGGTACGCCCGTGAGCGGCGCCCGGTCTAGCCTGCGCTCATGGACGTCTCCGAGGTGGCGCTGCGAGCCCAAGTGGCGTGGCTGCGCGGCCTGGCCGCTGCCGGCTTCGCTCAGATCAGCGCGGGCAACGGGTTCGCGGTCTCGACGGGTCTGGACTCCAACACCGAGAACGGCGCCGTCATCGACCCGTCGGCTCGGCACCTGGACGTGCTGCTCGACTGGCTGCGGGAGCGCGCCCGACCCGCCTCGGTGCTGGTCACCGGGCCGCTCGAGCCGGAAGTGACCGCCCGGCTGATCGACCGGGGACTGCAGCCGGAGCGCACTGGGAACAACATGGGCCGCCCGCTGGCCGGCTTCGGCAAATCGGGCACCACCGAGAAGTGTGCGTGCGCACGCACATGTGGTCGGCGACAAGTCGGGCACTGCCCCGACCCGGGCTGGGCGGTCAGCGAGGTCACCGACGTTGCGGCGCTCCGGGAAAACCAGCGTGTCTACGCCGACGACGGCTGGTGGGACTCGGCCGGCGAACTCGACCACCGCGTCGAGGTCGCTGCCCGCCTCGGCTTCGGCCCGGGCCGGCCGATCCGGCACTGGACCGCCCACCACGAGGGTGCCCCGGCCGGGGCGGCCACCTCCTTCCAGTTCGAGGACGCGGCGCTGCTCGTCCACTGCTGCGTCGCCGAAGGCTGGCGCCGCCGGGGAATCGGAACCGCGCTCACCCGGATCAGCCTCGCGGCCGCCGCCCACCAGGGCGCCGTCCAGGCTGTGGTCTTCCCTTCGCCGGACGGCTACCACCTTCACCACTCGCTCGGATTCGAGCTGGCCCCGGTCCACCTCGACCGCTGCTTCTACCTGCCGTAACTATCAGGTCGGCGCCCTCGGTGCGGATCGTTACGTTGCCTGCCATGGCCTGGGCGAGGCGGACCCCTGAGGTCAGCCGCCCATCGAGGCGCCGACGCCATTGCCGGTGGTCAGGTAGTTGGTCTTGGGGAGAGCGCCCGTGGCGGGGCGTGGGCCCTCGGCGGAGGCGGGGTCCAGCGAGCGGAAGCGGGCGGGCGTCCATTCGGGATCGTCCTGCCAGCTGTTGCGGGATTCGGCGGAGCCGGTGGCGACTCCGGCGGGCTCGATCGCGTTGTCCACAGCGGCGTTCGACCGTAATGTCGCCGGGCCGCCGGGGAGGGCGAAGCCGGAGCCGCGGTTGCGGTAGGCGGTGTTGTTGGTGAGCGTCAGGCCGGTGATCTCGCCGGCGTCGTCGGTGAAGCCGTGATTGCCGTTGGTCCAGGCGGCGTTGTGACGCAACGTGTGCGGGCCGCCGGTCAGGACGAAGCCGTTACCGCCGTTGTCGTACGACCAGTTGTATTCGACGGTGACGCCGCTGCCGAAGTTGAGATCGAGGCCGGACTGGGCGTTACCGGAGAAACGGTTGCCGCGGACCAAGTTGCCGTCGCCCGAGCCGGCCATGAAGCCGAGGCCGATCCCGTCGCCGCCGGCGAAGTCGCTCTCGAGGACCTGGTTGCCGCTGGTGCCGGGGTCCCGCAGGAGCAGGCCGGAGCGGGCGTTGCCGCGCATCGTCAGGTGTTTGAACACGTTCGAGCGGCAGGCCGAACACACGTAGGCGTGGCTGGCCGAGTTGATCACCGAGAGGCCTTGCACGGTCCAGCCGACCGTCCGTTGGGTGACCGCCCACTCCGAAGCGGGCAGGGCGGAAGCGTCGATCACGGGCTGTTCGTCGCGGTAGTTGCTGACCGTGACCCGGGTCGCCGCCGACTTGATCTCGATGCCGGACGAAAGCGCATATGTACCCCCGCGCATCGCGATCGTCTGGCCGGAGCGCGCGGCCGAGGCGGCCCTCTGGATCGAGGCGTACGGGCGAGCGAGTGACCCGTCACCGGAGTCGGACCCGTTCGGCGCCACGAAGACATCCGCCCGCTGCACACCCAGCCCCGCGACCGGCACGGCAGTGGCGGTGGGTGAGGCGGCCGGCGTACGGCTGCGGACCACCGCCCCGGACGCGGAAGGCCGGACCGCGGCCGGCGGGGGAGCAGCCACCGGCGGCGCCGGCGCTGAGGGCGTCACATAAACCGCATAAACAAACCCACCTCCGGCCAGCGCGGTCGCCGCCGCCCCCGCCGCGAGCATCTTGTGCACCACCGAGGAGCCCGAGACTTTAGCGCCGAGCCCGCCCGCCGCGCTTGCCCCAGCGAGCCCCCCGGCCCCGCCCACTCCAGCGAGTCCGCCGGCCGCCCCGATCCCCGCGGCTCCGCCGACTCCGGCCGCTCCGGCGGCTCCTACGAGGCCGCCCGTGCCGCCCCCGCCGGCGAGTCCGGCAGCTCCCGCGAATCCGCCGGCCCCGGCCCCGGCGGCTCCGCCGGCTGCCGCGAGGCCGCCGAGGCTGCCGGCGCTGCCGAGGCCGAGGGCGCTGAGTCCGAGGCCGGCGGCCACCGCCACCGGCACGGGCAGAGGCGAGATGCCTAGCAGCAGTTCCTCCGGCCCGACCAGGCCATGCTGATACGGCGAGCACTGTGGACAATCGCGGACATGCCGCACCAAGCGCTTGCGCCACAGTGGATCCGCGATGCCGTTCCAGCGGCTCACCACCGTGACCAGCTCCGGGCAGCGGGGCCGGGCGCGCAACGCCCGGACCATCGACCGGGCCGCCTCGAGCTGGGCCTTCATCCGCTGCACCCGCACGGCCGCGTGCTTCGGGGGCACGGCCAGCGCCGCCGCCAGCTCTGAGCGGCTGAGCTCGCCGGCGGCCTCTTGCCACCACAGGCCGAGCAGGCGGCGGTCGCTGTCGTCGAGCCAGTGGGTCGCCTCGATCAGTTCGCGGCGTTGTTCGGCGACGACGAGTTCGGCCGTCGCGCGTTCGGCGAAGTCGCCGACCGGGTCGGGCACGTCGAGGGGCACCGTCAACCGCGGCCTGGTCTGGCGGGAGCGGAAGTGCATCTGGATCTGCCGGTACGCGATGGCGATCAGCCACGACCGGAAGCGGTCCGCTTCGCGCAGGGATGGCAGGCCGCGGATGGCGGCCAGCATCGTCTCCTGGACGAGGTCGTCGACGTCGGGGTGGCCGTCCAGCGCCCGCCCGACGATGTTGTAGATCAGCGGCAGGTGTTCGGCGATCAGCTCGTCCCGGGCCGCGGTCGAGCCGGCCTGGGCCTGCCGGACCAGCGAGGGCGCGATCTGACTCTGCGTCACCGCGCCTCCCGGCAATACATCGAAGATCATCAAGAACGTGAACAACGGGTTCCGATCGTGACACGCGGGTCAGCCGACGTCCACCAAAGATTCTGGGCGGTTTTTTGTTGTCGCGGGGCTGGGCCGGCATCTACCAGGGTGCCGCGACCCCGACGCGGTGACAGCGCAGCGTGACCGAATGGGAGCGCTCCCGATATGTGAGAGGACAGTGATGAGGCGTCTCGTCCTAGCCGCCCTCGCGGTCGTCGTCCCCACCGCCGCGATCGCTTACGGCGTGCTGCCGTCGAGTGCGGCCGCCCTCCCGGCCGCCGGCGGCACCTACCAGCTCAAGGTCACCAAGAGCGGCCAGTGCATCGACGTGCCCGGCGCGTCCACCGCGAACGGCGCCCTGCTCCAGCAGTGGGGCTGCACCGGCAACGCGACCTGGCAGCAGTTCAAGCTCGTCGCCGCCGGCAGCAACTACCTGCTGCAGAACGTCAGCAGCGGCAAGTGCATCGATGTGCCCGGCGCGACCAAAGAAAGTGTGCAACTTCAGCAGTGGGGCTGCGCGAGCAGCCAGACAAATCAACAATTCACGATCAAGGCCAGCGGCACCGACACGTTCCAGATCGTCAACGTCGGCAACGGCCTGTGCCTGAGCGACAAGGACGCCTCCACCGCGTCCGGCGCCGCGATCATCCAGGAGACGTGCACAGCCAACAGCAACAAGCAGTGGGCCTTCGTCACCCAGGGAAGCACCCAGGCCGCGACCGTGGCCAAGGACGGCACCGGCCAGTACACGACCGTCCAGGCCGCCATCGACGCCGTCCCGGCCAACAACACGACCCGCCGCGTGATCACCATCAAGGCCGGCACCTACCGCGAGATCGTCACGGTCCCGTCCACCAAGCCGTACGTCACCTTGCAGGGTCTCGGCGGCTCGGCCAGCCAGACCGTGATCGTCAACAACCGGAGCAATGCCGGCGGTTACGGCACTTCGGGCAGCGCCACCGCGTTCCTGGACGGGCACGACTTCGCCGCGACCAACCTGACCTTCTCCAACGACTACGGCGAGGGCAGTCAGGCGGTCGCGGTCAACCTCAATGCCGACCGGTCGGTCTTCGACAACGTGCGATTCCTCGGCAACCAGGACACCTTCCTGGTCAACAACAACCGGTCGTACGTCAAGAACTCGTACGTCGAGGGCACGGTCGACTTCATCTTCGGCGGCGCCACCACCGTGTTCCACAACAGCTCGATCTACGAGAAGCGCACGAGCGGCGGCCCGATCACCGCGGCCAGTACCGACGCCGCCAAGACGTACGGGCTGCTCTTCTACAAGTGCACGATCACCGGCGCCGCCAACAACGTGACTCAGCTGGGCCGGCCGTGGCGACCGAACGCCCAGGTCCTCTATCGCGAGTCGAGCCTGAGCGCCACGATCAAGACCGCCCAGCCCTGGACCGACATGTCCGGCAACACGTGGCAGAACGCCCGGTTCCTCGAGTACAAGAACACCGGCTCCGGCGCCACCGTCAACAGCAACCGGCCGCAGCTCAGTGACGCGCAGGCCGCCAACTACACCCCGCAGAAATACCTGGCCGGCACCGACGGCTGGAACCCGGTCGGCTGAGAGAGGCTGAGAGGCAAACCATGAAAAAACCGATTCTGTACGCTTCGGCGCTCGCCCTCGCTGTCCCGGCGACGATGATCGCGCTCTCGGCCCTCCCGTCCTCCGCTGCCACGACGCCGGTCGCCGGCGGCACCTATCAGCTCAAGGTCACCAAGAGCGCGAAGTGCATCGACGTGCCCGGCGCCTCGACCGCCAACGGCGCTCTGCTCCAGCAGTGGGGCTGCACCGACGGCGCCGCCTGGCAGCAGTTCAAGCTCGTCGCGGCCGGCAGCAACTTCCTGATCCAGAACGTCAGCAGCGGCAAGTGCATCGACGTCCCCGGCGCGACAAAAGAAAGTGTGCAACTTCAGCAGTGGGCCTGCGCGAGCGGCCAGACGAACCAGCAATTCCAGCTCAAGGCCAGCGGCACCACTACCTTCCAGATCGTCAACGTCGGCAGCGGTCTGTGCCTCAGCGACAAGGACGCCTCGACCGCGTCCGGCGCCGCGATCATCCAGGAGACGTGCACGGCCAACACCAACAAGCAGTGGGCCTTCGAGAGCACCTCGCAACGGAGTTGGCCGTCCACTCCGGACGGATTCGCGTCGACCGGCGGCGGCACCACGGGCGGCGCGGCCGGCCCGACCGTCACCGTGAGCACCATGGCCGACCTCCAGAAGTACGTCACCGCCACCACCCCGTACGTCATCCGGGTCAATGGGGCCGTGACCATCACGCCCAAGGGCACCGAGCTGAAGGTGCAGTCGAACAAGACGATCGTCGGCGTCGGCACGAGCGGTCACATCGTCGGCGGCGGCTTCTTCCTGGGCGCCGGCGTACGCAACGTCATCATCCGCAACCTCACGATTCGTGACACCGCGATGCCGGACGACGACCCCGACGACAAGGTGTACGACTACGACGGCATCCAGATGGACACGGCCGACCACATCTGGATCGACCACAACACCATCACGCGGATGAACGACGGTTCGATCGACAGCCGTAAGGACACCAGCTACCTGACCGTGTCGTGGAACGTGCTGTCGAGCAACAACAAGGCGTTCGGCATCGGCTGGACCGACAACGTGACCGCGCGGATGACCATCCACCACAACTGGATCCACGACACCAATCAGCGCAACCCCAGCGTCGACAACGTCGCCCTGGCCCATCTCTACAACAACTACCTGCAGAACATCACGTCGTACGGCAACCTCTCGCGCGGCTCGACCAAGCTCGTGCTGGAGAACAGCTACTTCGACAAGGTCAACAACCCGTACTACAACGACACCTCGGCCGCCCAGCTCAAGCAGAGCGGCAGCATCGTCGTCAACAGCACGGGCAAGCAGCAGACCAACGGCTCCGCCTTCACGCCCAGCAGCTACTACTCGTACACCCTGGACCCCGCGGCCGACGTCCCGACCCTGCTCAAGACCTACGCCGGCCCGCAAGCCACCATCGGTGACTGAGGGGAACCCGGCCGGGGCGGCGGGGCCCCGGCCGGCCACTCAGACAGCGTGATAGAAGTACTGGCCCAGGCCGATGGTGAAGATCGTGATGCCGTAGAGGGCGTGCTCGACCGACACCACGAGCAGCGAGCCGGTCTGCTGGTAACGGCGGGCGAAGAGCCAGCCCCCGGCGAGCGTGGCCACGACGGCGATCACGTTGCCGAAGAGCAGATGCGCGAAGCCGAACGCGGTCGCACTGGCCACGGCCGCCCCGAGGCCGCGGCCGTAGCGGTGCATCAGGAAACCGCGATACAGCAATTCCTGCGGATAGACCGAGAACAGCGGATAGCCGACGCAGATGGCTAGCCAGAGCCATGGCTGTTGGCGCGGCAGAATAAGTAGATTATCCGGATCAAGCCAAGCGACGGCGCCCAGGGCGAGCAGCGACACCACAGCCCAGAGCCCAAGGACGCGTGGTAGGGCGGGCCGTAGAGCCGCCGCGTTGAGCAGCGGCAGAGACGTCCGTCGCATGTAGACCATCACGAGCACGGCGGCCAGCAACAGCACCGGAATCGGCCCGCCCGGAACGTGCAGCACGATGTAAAGGCCGGCCACCCCGTAGAACAGCAACAGGTACTCGGCGAGCCGGCGACGACTGATCACCCGCGAACGCTAGGCGCGCGAGGTGACGTACAGGTGGCCTCAGCGCGGCAGGAGCTGGTGCATCGTGCCGAGCAGGTGCTCGGTCTGGAAGGGCTTGTGCAGCAGCGGGGCGTCCGGGGGCAGCTCCTGGCCGCCCGGGGAAGTGCCGTTGGTGTAACCGGACATGAACAGCACCGGCAGGCCGGGTCGGGTGCGGCGCAGCTCGGCCGCGAGCTGGGTGCCCGACATCCCGGGCATGATGACGTCGGTGAGCAGGGCGTCGAAGTGGAGCTGCTCCTCCCGGCACCGGCGCAGCGCCTCGATCGGGTCGGGCGCCGCGTGCACCTCGTAGCCGGCCTTGCGCAGGATGCGGCAGACGATGTCGCGGACGCCGTCCTCGTCCTCGACCACCAGGATGCTGCGGCCCCGGCCGTGCGCGGCCGCCGGGCGGGCGATCAGCGTGGCCGCGGGCGCTGTCACCTCGGCCGGCGGCAGGCAGACCCGAACGGTCGTGCCCTCGCCGGGCGCCGACTCCAGGCTGATCGTGCCGCCGGCGTCGGTCACCACCCCGTACGCGGTGGCCAGGCCCAGACCCGTGCCCTTGCCCCGGCCCTTGGTCGTGAAGAACGGCTCGAAGGCGCGGGCCGCCACCTCGGGTGGCATGCCGCTGCCGGTGTCGGTGATGGTGAGGCAGACCTGGCCGGTCTCCCGGTCGAGGCCGGTGGCGATGGTCAGCCGGCCGCCCGACGGCATGGCCGCCCGCGCGTTCATCACCGCGTTCATCATGACCTGTTCGAGCTTGCTGCGGTCCATGGTGATCGGCGGCAGGTCGAGCGAGACCGTGGTGCGCAGCTCGATGTCCTCGCCCAGGGTGCGGCCCAGCAGGCGCTGCATGTCGGTGGCGACCGCGTTGAGGTCGAGGGTCTCGGGGCGTGACGGCTCGAGGCGGCTGAAGATCAGCAGTTGCCGGGTGAGGCCGCTGCCGCGGGCCGCCGCCTGTTCGATCGCCTGCGAGTCGGCGTGCAGCGGATGCTCCGGCCCGAGCTCCTCGGAGAGGATGGCGGCGTAGCCGGAGATGATGGCCAGGATGTTGTTGAAGTCGTGGGCGATGCCACCGGCCAACTGGCCCAGCGAGTCGAGCCGTTCGGCCTGGCGCAGCTGCTGTTCGAGCTCGGCCCGGTCCTGCTCGGCCCGCACCCGTTTGCTGATGTCGCGCAGGATGCCCTCGATCGCGACCGGCCGGCCCTCGGCGTCGGTGACCGTGCCGGCCTGCCCCTCGATCCAGGCCACCCGGCCGTCGCGGCAGTGCCAGCGGATGGTCAGCGGGCCCGGCTGGGGCGACTGCCACGACCGTTCGAGGGCCGGGCGGTCCTCGGGGTCGACCAGCCGGAAGATCAGCGCGGGGTCGGCGTAGAAATCCTCGGGCGGGTAGCCGGTGATCGGCCCGACCGCCGGGCTCAGGTACTCCATGGCCGGCTCCGGGTGCAGCCGGAACCGGAAGATGATGTCGTGCGCGTGCTCGGCCAGCAGCCGGAACCGTTCCTCGCTCTGGCGCAGCGCGGTCTCGGCGTGCCGGTGCTGCCGGCGCTCGGCGGCCTCGGTCAGCTCCCGCTGGACGGCCGGGGCGAGCCGGGCCAGCTTGTCCTTGAGCACGAAGTCGCGGGCGCCGGCGCGCATCAGCGAGACCGCGGTCTCCTCGCCGATCTGCCCGGAGACCAGCAGGAACGGGATCTCCGGGTCGTGCCGCCGGACCTGTTCGAGCACGTCCTCGGCCCGCACCCCCGGCATGTTGTAGTCACAGATGACGACGTCTGGAGTCTTGTGGGCCAGCGCGGCCGCGACCCCGTCCGCGCTCTCGGCCCGGGTGGTGGTAACCGCCAGCCCGGCCTTCTGCAGGCCACGGGCGACCAGCACGGCGTCGTCCTCGCTGTCGTCGACCACCAGCACGTGGATCATCGGATCGTCCATCCGTCCGGGGCCGGGCTGAGGCTGAACGAGAAGGCCGCGCCCTCGCCCGGCGCACCGGACGCGCAGATCTGGCCGCCGTGCCGGGTGACGATGCGGTGCACGATGGCCAGCCCGATGCCGGTGCCCTCGAACTCGCTCTGCGCGTGCAGCCGCTGGAACGGGTCGAACATCTTGTGCGCGTGCCGCATCTCGAAGCCGGCGCCGTTGTCGCGGACGGTGAAGACCGCCACCCCGTCCTTGACCGAGGCCGACATCGAGACCCGCGGCTCCGGCTCGTACGAGGTGAACTTGTACGCGTTGCCGAGCAGGTTCTGCAGCACGAGCCGGATCAGATGCGGGTCGCCCATCGCCTCCAGCCCGTCCGGGATGTCGAAGACCGCCGTGCGCCCCGGATCCGAGGCGATCAGCTCCTCGGCCACCTCGTGGGCCAGCGCGCTCAGATCCGTACGTTCGCGGCGAAGCTCGCTGCGGGTGGCCCGGGACAGATGCAGCAGATCGTCGATCATCTGGGCCATCCGCTGGGCGTTGGCCTGGATCCGCGACAGGTAGCGCCGGCCCTCGGCGTCGAGCACCTCGGCGTAGTCCTCGAGCAGCACCTGGCTGAAGCCTTCCAGGGAGCGCAGCGGCGCCCGCAGGTCGTGCGAGACCGAGTAGGCGAACGCGTCCAGCTCCCGGGTCGACTCCTCCAGCTGGGCCGTACGCTGCTGGACCCGCTGCTCCAGCTCCTCGTTGAGCAGCCGGACCTCCTCCTCGGCCCGTTTGCGCTCGGTGATGTCGGTCGAGATGCCGCAGACCGCGTACGCCTGGCCGTCCGCGTCGGCCAGGGGGAACTTCACCGTGACGTACGTGTGCAGGCCGTCGTCGCCGGGCGCCTGCTCCTCCATCTGCACCGGCTCGCCGCGGGCGAACGCCTCGAGGTCGTTGTGCCGGAACGCGTCGGCCAGCGGCTGCGGGAACAGATCGTGATCGGTGAGCCCGACGATGTCCTCGCGGCGCAGCCGGAACAGCCGCTCGTACTCCCGGTTGACCAGCAGGTAACGCCCGTCGGCGTCCCGCATGTAGATGACCGCCGAGGTGTGGTCGATCAGGGCCATGAGCTGCTCGGGACCGACCTCGACCACGGGCCGAGTGTTCATCTCGACCTCTTTCAACGCACCTGTGCGACGGAAACCGACGCTACCCGCGACGCCGGGACCCTGGGGGCGTTTACGGCTTTTTGCAGGCCGGACAGCACGTGGTCGCGGCGGGCCCGGGTGAGCCGCTCCAGCAACGTCTCGTCCATCCCGGTCGTCCCGCTGCGGTTGGAGACCAGCGGGCGGTCGCCGAGGCCGTCCCGGTCGCGCTCGCGCTGCGGCTTGAACAGGAACTTCTTGCTCAGCATCAGGTGGGCCCCGGCGGCCCGGGCGTGCTCGGTCAGCAGCCGGTACCAGTCGGCCAGGGCCGGGTGCCGGCCGAGCAGCCGCTCGAGGTCGGCGTGCTCGGCCCCGGCCAGCTCGTCCGGCTCCACCTCGATCGCGGTCAGCAGCCGCCGCGGCAGGGCGGGCCGGCTCATCAGGTCGTCCAGGGCGGCCCGTTCGCCGTCCAGCAGCGCCGGAAAGATCCGCCGTACCTGCCGCTCGTAGTCCGGGATCGCGATGCCGAGCAGGAAGTCGCGCTTGAGGGCCTCCGGGTCCAGCGCCCCGCTGGGCGGGATGTCGTCCTCGGTCCAGTGCACCGCGAACTGCCGGAACACGTCCATGAAGAACTCCGGCGGCATGCTCGCCTCCGGCGGCAACGCCGCGAAATCCAGGAACAGCCGGCGCAGGGCGGTCAGGAGCTCGGTGGCCAGCCGTACGCGTTCCACGGCATCCTCGCCGGCCAGGCCCGCCCCGTCGCGGGTCAGCGGGCCGAGCACCTCGTTGACCGCCAGCTCGATCGCCTCGCCCTGCTTGACCAGCAGGAAGAACCGCTGCTCGCTAGCGGTGCCGGTGTAGCTGCGGATCCGCCCGTCGTCGAAGACTCCGGGCAGCTCGGCCAGGCACTCGCCGCCGCGGTGGACCCGCAGCGTGCCGACGTTCCAGCGGACCAGCGAGGCGTAGCTGTCCCGGCCGCAGTGCCCCTGGCCGGTGTGCGTGGCCAGGGCGGCGAAGTAGTCGCGGAACGGCATCTCGTCCGACCCGGCCGGCAGCCCGTCGAAGGCGCGTTCCGGATGGTTCCGCCCGCCGGGGGTCCACTCCTGGTAGTGCCGCGCCACCGAGGCGCCGAGGAAGCCGAGCCGGACCACGAGCCGCTGCGCCTCGACCGGGTCGAGCCGGCCGATCGCCGGCAGGTGCGGGAGCAGGACCTCGCGGGTCCGGTCCGCGAGCAGCCCCGGTGGGGCGTCGCCGGCGAGGATGGCGCGGTTGAGGCGGGGCACCTCATCGTCCAGCCAGGCGTCGATCACGTCCCCTCTTTCGACGTGATGCCGCATTTCCTTAATCCCGAGATGCGCTTCGGCGTCGATTCGGCGACCATGGCGGTTCAACCAGGGAATATCGATAGTTCTGGATGGTGGTCCATGGATGACCAGTTCAGGATCGTGACCGACCCCGTGGCCGATTCCGTCGCGATCTCCGCGATCTTCGCCGTGCTGCCCCTGCTGACCCTGTTCGTCCTGCTCGGCGTGCTGCGCATGCGGGCCTGGCTGGCCGGGGTGATCTCGCTGGTGGTCTCCCTCGTGGTGGCCGTCGCGGTCTACTCGATGCCGGTCGGCCAGGCGCTGCTCTCGGCGAGCGAGGGGGCGGCGTTCGGCTTCTTCCCGATCCTGTGGATCGTCCTCAACGCCATCTGGGTCTACAACCTGACCGTGGTCAGCGGCCACTTCGACGTGCTGCGCCGCTCGATGGAACGGGTCAGCCCCGACATGCGGATCCAGGCCGTGATCGTGGCCTTCTGCTTCGGCGCGCTGCTCGAGGCGCTGGCCGGCTTCGGCACGCCGGTCGCGGTGACCGTGGTGATGCTGATGGCGCTCGGCTTCCGGCCGATCAAGGCGGCGGCGGTGGCCCTGATCGCCAACACCGCCCCGGTCGCCTTCGGCGCTCTCGCCACTCCGATCACCACCCTGGGCACGGTCACCGCGGGCGCGGCCGACGACCCGCGCCTGAACACCGACACGCTCGGGGCGATGGTGGGCCGCCAGACCCCCGTACTGGCCGTGGTCGTGCCGTTGATCCTGGTCGCGGTGATCGACGGCAAGCGAGGCGTGAAGCAGACATGGCCGGCCGCGCTGATCGCCGGCGTGGTCTTCGCCCTGGCCCAGTTCGTCGCGTCGAACTACATCTCGGTGCCGCTGACCGACATCATCGCGTCGCTGCTGGCGGCCGCGGCCGTGATGCTGCTGCTGCGCGTATGGCAGCCCGCTGTCCCCTACGAGCAGGAAACCGAGCAGGGACCCGAGCAGGAACCCGAGCCGGGCGGGGGCGGCGGCTCGACCCGCGTGGCCGTCGAACGCGACACCAACACCGAGGTGCTCCGGGCGTACGCCCCTTATCTGATCATCATCGTCATCTTCGCGCTGGCCAACCTCGGGCCGATCAAGGACGCCCTGGCCGCCGAGCCCTGGACGGTGAAGTTCGCCTGGCCCGGCCTCGACGTGCTCGGCGAGAACGGCAAGCCGCTGTCCTCGACCACCTTCACCCTGGGCTGGCTGCCCGCCGCCGGCACCCTGATGATCCTGGCCGGCATCCTCACCGCGGTGGTCCTGCGCGTGCGGCCCGGTCGCGCTCTCAAGGCCTACGCCGACACGTACGCCGAGTTGCGGCACGCGATCGTCACGGTGATGGCGGTGCTGGCCCTGGCCTACGTGCTCAACCAGTCCGGCCAGACCAACACCCTGGGCGAGTTCCTGGCCGGCGCCGGCGCGTTCTTCGTCTTCCTGTCCTCGATCCTGGGCTGGATCGGCGTCGCCGTAACGGGATCCGACACCTCGGCCAACGCCCTGTTCGGCGCCCTGCAGGTGCAGACCGCGGCCGACGCCGGCCTCGACCCGGTCCTGCTGGCCGCGGCCAACTCCTCCGGCGGCGTCCTCGGCAAGATGATCAGCCCGCAGAACCTGGCCATCGCGGCCGCCGCCGTCGGCATGGCCGGCAAGGAGGGCGACCTGTTCCGCCGCGTCGTCGGCTGGAGCGTCCTGCTGCTGCTGATCATGTGCGTCCTGGTCACCCTGCAGGCCACGCCGGTGCTCGATTGGATGGTGCCCTCGGTATGACGCGGACGTTATAGATTGACATGTGTTAATTCGCGGTGCGAGGGTCGGACTGCCAAAAGCAGAAAGGAACACCCATGCGCGTACGCCGTGCCCTCGCTACCGCCGCGGCGGCTGTTGCCGCCTTCACCGGTGTCCTGGCCGGACCCACCTCGCCCGCCCAGGCCGTCGCGGCCACCACGCTGGCCAACACCATCGCCCTGAGCAACTGCTCCGCCTCGCTGGTCCGCTACCCGAGCTCGGTGAGCAGCGACCGGGCGATGATGCTGACCAACGGCCACTGCTACGAGGGCGGCTTCCTCTCGGCCGGTCAGGTGCTGGTCAACCGCACCTCCAGCCGCTCCGGCACGCTGCTCAACAGCTCCGGCGGGTCGCTCGGCACGGTCCGGGCCGACCGCGTGCTGTACGCGACGATGACCGGCACCGATGTCACGCTCTACCGCCTCACCAGCACGTACGCCACGTTGTCGTCCCGCTACGGCGCGACCGCGCTGACCATCGCGAGCAGCAAGGCGGCGGTCGGCACGAGCATCGCGATCCCGTCCAGCTACTGGAAGCAGATCTGGAACTGCAAGATCGACCGCTACGTGCCGCAGCTGCGCGAGGGCGAGTGGACCTGGAAGGACTCGATCCGCTACGACGCCAACTGCGACACCATCCACGGCACCTCGGGTTCGCCCATCGTCAGCGCCACCAGCGGCCAGATCGTCGGCATCAACAACACCGGCAACGACGACGGAGAGGCGTGCACCCTGAACAATCCGTGCGAGGTCAACGCCGACGGCACCACCTCGGTCTACCAGGGTCAGAGCTACGGCCAGGAGACGTACTGGTTCACCACCTGCCTGACCTCGACCCGCACCATCGACCTCAACAAGTCGGGCTGCCTGCTCACGAAGCCCTAACCGGCCGGCGCCACGCAGAACTCGTTGCCCTCGGGGTCGAGCATGACCACATGGCTCAGCTCGGCCCCGTAGCGGTGCTCGCGGACGACCGTCGCGCCCGCTGCTTCCAGCTCGGCCGCCTTGGTGCGAATGAGGGCGCTGTCAACGCGTACGTCCAGGTGCATTTTGTTCTTGGCGGTCTTCGGCTCCGGCACCCGGAGGAAGCTGATCGCCGGGCCCCGGCCCTCCGGGTCGACGATCGAGGCGCCGTCCGGCTCGTCGTAGCCGGGCTCCCGCACGTAGCCGAGCGCGCCCGCCCAGAAGGCGGCCTGCCGATGGGGATCCGCCGCGTCGCAGCCCAGGGTCCAGAGGGTAGCCATGGGCCCGAACCTACTGCTAACGTCCGGGTCGGCGTAACCCACGCCCAACCTCCAGCGACCGTCCCCGGCGCGCGGTCCCCGACGGAGGCAAAGGGACTTTCCGTCTCGGGTCGCTGTCCTGATTCGTTCGTCTCGGACGCTTCGATCGCGCGGGGGATCGGCGTGCGGGACAGCGGAGGTCCAGATGACAGCGAACGGAAACTTCAAGCGCCGGGTCCGAGCCCGCGCGGCCAAGACCGGTGAGTCCTACACCGCTGCCCTGAGGCACTTCCGCACGACTCCGCGAGGAGATTCGATGCGATCTGTACGACTGTCCGTCGCTCAGCTGACGGTCCACCCCGACCCGGCCGACACGGCGGCGCTGCGCGAGAGCGGCGACGGGATCCGCCGCCTGATGCGCGAGGCCCACGCGGCCGGCGCCCGGCTGCTGCACCTGCCCGAGGGCGCGCTGGTCTGTCCCGACAAGAGGATCATGTCGGCCACCGGCCCGGAGACGGTCGGCGGGGCCGACTGGTCGCGGGCCGACTGGGCGACGCTGGCCGGCCAGCTGCGGTCGATCGTGGCCCTGGCCGGGGAGCTGCGGCTGTGGACCGTGCTCGGGTCGGTCCACCCGCTGACCGGTCCCCGGCGGCCGCACCTGAGCCTCTACGTCATCTCCGACGCGGGCGCGATCGTCACCCGCTACGACGAGCGGATGCTGTCCAACACCAAGGTCAGCCACATGTACACGCCCGGATCGGCGCCGATCACCTTCACCGTCGACGGCGCCCGGTTCGGCTGCGCGCTGGGGATGGAGGCGGCCTTCCCCGAGGTGTTCCTGGAGTACGAGCGGCTCGACGTCGACTGCGTGCTGTTCTCCACCCACGGGCCGGGGTCGCCGGTCAACAACGGGCCGTTCGCCCTGCAGGCCCAGGCCCTGGCCGCTGCCAACAGCTACTGGGTCAGCTACGCCGGCACGGCCCAGGACGCGCCGAACGCGCCCTCCGGTCTGGTCGGCCCGGCCGGCGACTGGGCCGCCCGCTGCCCGGCCGCGCCCGAGGAATCCCTCGTGACGGCCGACCTGGATCTCGCGGCCGAGAACCACGCCCGCCCGTGGCGCCGGGTCGCCCGCAGCGGCCTGTACGCCCAGTACCAGGCCCCCAACGACCCCAGAAGCCTGGACCGAGCCCGTTCCTGACCCTCCGGCCCCTCAGGCACCGTCGGAGTAGGCCGGGCGGGCGGCCATCGCGTACGGGACGTGCGCGGTGGCCGCCGCCGGGAGCAGGTGGCGCACGCGGCTGGCGCTGTCGGTGGCGGCCCACGACTCCTGGCGCAGGCTGGCGCTGGTCGTGCGGGCCAGCCAGGCGTCGTGGCGGGCGGCCCGCTCGGCGGCCACGGCCCGCTCGTAGCGGTCGCGCAGGTGGCCCTCGGCGGCCCGGGCGACGACCAGCTCCTGCTCCAGCGGGTGCAGGCGCGGGTCCCAGCCGGCCCGACCGGCCAGCGCGTCGCCCACGGCCGCGGTGGGCAGCCAGCCCCGGGCGACGGCGTCGCGGACGGCCCGGTGCAGGAAACGCTCGCGGGCCACGTACTCGGTCGGGGTCTGCGCGCTCCACGGCGTGCCGAAGGCGCCGGCGGCCCGGCGGGCCCGCAGCCGGGCGTCCGCGTCCAGCCAGTCCTGCCAGGCCGCGTTCACGTCGTCGGTCGTCTGCTCCCAGCGCTCCTGCCAGCGGGCCGCGGCCAGCTCGGCCCGGTCGGCGGCCACCCGCACCTCGTCGGCGTACTGGGTGGTGGCCAGCGCCTCCAGCGAAAGCCGGCGGCGGCGCTCGCCGCGCTCCCGGATCAGGGCGACCACGTCGCGCAGGGCCTGCCTCGGGTGGCGCACGCCCTGCGGGCTGGCCAGCACCAGCACGGCCGGGAGGGTCAGCAGCATCAGCGTGGCCCAGATGGCGGCCGGGGCGGGGGTGGTCAGCAGCATTTCGGCGACGACGTTCATGGGAATGGGAGTCCTGTCCGCTCAAGGAAAAAGGAAGAAGGCCGGCAAGACAGCGCGCTTCTCCCGAGAAGGACTCAGGCGGATTGCTTTACCCGTCGGCGCACACTGGCCGGGGAAAGGACGCGCTGGCTGACGCGCCGCCCGAGGGGCGGCGTGGTGATGGTCAGGCGCGCGCGGAGGGCGGGCCGCGTGATCCGCGGGCCCCGGCGGTGTGCTGAGCGGAGAGGACGCGCGCACGGTCGGCGACTGGAGCGCCGGGCGTACGGGCGGAGGCCGCCTCCGGCGAGAAATCCTCACCCGGAGTGTCGGCAGTGGACCCTGCGGCCGGTGCAGCGGGGGAGCTGGTGCTGTGGGTGACCCCGGCGGCGACCGGCCCGGCGACTGCTGCGGGGGCGACCAGGCCCAGCGTCAGCAGCAGGAGCAGGGCAGACAACGATCGCAGCAGAGCGCCGCGCAGAGAGATCGTTGTCATGTCCCTAATGTACCGATTTAATCGCTGAACGGGTGACGCCACTCCGAGATCATGATGGCTTGCCCGAGTCCTGGAACGGGCCGCAGCCCCGCTGCGGCGGGGCTGCGGCCGCGGTCAGGCTGTTCGGCAGGACAGGGACGGCCAGGTCCAGTTGCCGCCGTGCTGGACGGTGAAGCCGAAGACGTTGCCGCTGCCGTTGGGCCGCGCGGTCATCACGAGACCGGTCGAGTCCCAGCTCACCGAGGTGTTCCAGGTGGCGATGACCTTCTGCGGGGAGCGGAAGGTCACGGTGACCACCCAGTTCGTGGCGCCGCCGACGGTGACCTGGCCGTTGAAGCGGTCGGACCACTTCTGACCCTCGGCGTACGAGGCGGTGCAGCTCCCGCCGCCGGTCGGGGGCGGCGTAGTGGTGGGCGGGGTGGTGGGTGGCGTGGTCGGGCTGTCCGACGGGGCCACGGCGCGGCCGGTCGACGAGGAGATCATGCCGGCGCACAGACCCCGCTGGGCCAGGCCGGACGCGATCTGCGGGATGGCGCTGATCGTGGTCTGGTAGTTGTCGTGCATCAGGATCAGCTGGCCGTTGGTCAGCCGGCTCGCCGCCTGCACGATCTGGGCGGTGCTGGCGCCGTTCCAGTCCTGCGAGTCGACATCCCAGGTCACCGTGCGCAGCCCGAGCGCGGAGGCGGCCGACTGCAGGGTGCTGTTCGTCTCCCCGTACGGCGGCCTGAAGATCGTCGGGGTGCCCCCGCCGCCGTTGCGGATGGCGGTCTGGGTGCGCGAGAGCTCCGAGGACATGGCGGACTGACTCAGCGTCAGCATGTGCGGGTGGGTGTAGCTGTGGTTGCCGACCCACATGCCGGCCGCGACCTGAGCACCCACGAGGCTCGGGTTGGCGGCGGCGTTCTGGCCGGTGTTGAACATGGTGGCCCGCAGACCGGCCGAGCGCAGGGCCGACAGCAGCTGGTTGGTGGTGCTGGGGTTCGGCCCGTCGTCGTACGTCAGGCCGACGTAGCCGTTGGGGCACGAGGCGGCCAGCGGCGCGGGCGCGGCCTGAACCGAGGGAGACAGGGCGACGGCACTGGCGGCGGCCAGCAATCCGGCCGCGGCGGCGAGGAAGAGGGATCGAGGACGGATCCGTCTGCTCATGGGGGGAATCACCTCTCGTCGGTAAGGGGGAGCGGCCGGGACCCACCGGTGGAAGCAGTCCCGTCCGCAAATCGACGATCGTCGTTGCGTCCCATCTTGGGAGCGTGACCACGGATGAGTCAACCATTAACTTCCGGCAATCCTCCGTAAGTTCCGGTCATCTCCGCCTGCGACTAGGTGACCCGAAGATCAGAGCATTGCCGAACGACTTCCCGAAACTTCCGATCGGTCGGCGAAAAGCGTCATCCCGCGTGGCGCAGGGTGGTCAATCCGTCGACGGAGGCGCGTCCCACCACTTGGCCGGTGGTGACGTCCAGCCAGGCGACGCGGTCGTGGCCGCCGGCGTAGAGGCGCCGGCCGTCGCGGCTGAGGCGCAGGCCGCACACCGGGTCGGCGAGCGACCAGTGCGCGACGACCCGGCCCGTGGCGCGGTCGACCACGTGAACGTCCGTACCGTAAGCGGCGTAAGCCTTTCCGGCCCCGAGCGCGAGGTGACCGGCGGCGGAACCGGCCGGGATCCGGGTAACTTTCTCGATCTCCAGCGAGCCGGCCGACGCGAACGCGAGCGACCCGCTCGCCGCGTCGAGCACGGCGATGTGCGTCGCGTCCGCGGCCAGCGCATGCCCCTCCGGCGCGCCGTGCCCGAACGGATCCGGCAGGTTTAGACAGAAAGCCCATCGCTCGTTCAGCTGCAGCACATGGACAAAGGCGTGCACGTTGCCGGGCGTGTGGTTGAGCAGATTGCGGGTGTGCTGATGGTCGGGCTGGTGGGTGTACAACGTGTAGAGCACCTGCCGGTCCCCGGAGAGCACCGCCTCCCGCCCGCTGCCGCGCATCTCCTCCTCGGCCCCGGCCGGCACCGGCACCTTGTTGCGGGTGAGCAGCGGCTGCAGCTGTCCACCGGCCAGATCCAGCAGCCGCACGCGATAGTGCTCGGGCGCCGTTGCCGGAAGCCACTCGAGCACGAAGAGCCCGGTGCCATCGCTGGTGAACGCATCCGGCTCGACCACGCCCGCCGGATTGAACTTCTGCCGCCGCTCATCGGTCACCACCAGCAGCGGACTGCTCGTTCGCGCAGCGGGCGGCTCCTCATGCGCGCTTTGCGTCAGCACGCAAGCGTTGCCGGCCTCGGCGACCACGCGGGGCACCCATCCACCCCCGATCTCGATCTTCTGGATGGGCGCCCCGGTGACCGCATAGGTGCGGGTCAGCGCCGTGCCCTCGGCCACGTAGGCGACGGCGCCGTCCCGGCTCAGCGCCGCTCCCGCCCCGACCAGTCGCGACTCGGCCCCGCTGAGGCGGACGAGCCCGCGCTTGGTGTCGGCCAACAGGAGATCCGGCACAGGCGTCGCCGTCGCTACAGCCGGCCGCGACCGGCAGGCACCAAGCGAGGCGGCGGCCAGCGCGCCACCGGACAGGGCAAGAAAGCTGCGGCGCGTAGTCATGCCCGAACGACACCGCCCACCGCGAAGAGGTTCCCGCCAGATCGGGCGGTGGTGGAACCCTTTCGCGGTTCGTGGTGTCGAGGCAGTGTCGGGGCGGAGGGGGAGGGGCGAGCTGAGCGAGACCACGGAGCTGGACGACGCGGCCGCTGTGGGGCGGGCGCGGGGTGGTGACCTGGGGGCCTACGAGGTTCTGGTCGCCCGCTACACCGTGGCCGCGCATCGGGCGGCCGTGCTGCTCGGTGCGGGCGATGACGCTGACGACGTGGTGCAGGAGGCGCTGGTGAAGGCGTACCGGCAGCTGTCGCGATATCGCGGGGACTCCGGCTTCCGGCCCTGGCTGCTGGCGATCGTGGCCAATGAGACGCGCAACCTGCATCGCTCCCGCCGGCGGCGGGACGGGCTCGCGCTGCGGGCCGCCGCCAAGGAGGGGCCGCGGGGGGACGCGCCCGACCCGGCCGATTCGGCGATGGCCCATGAGCGGCGCGAACGGCTGGTCGAGCACTTGAGGAAGCTGGGCGAACGGGACCGGGAGGTGCTCGTCTGCCGCTTCCTGCTCGACCTGTCCGAGCAGGAGACCGCGGCGGCGCTCGGTGTGCCCAAGGGGACGGTCAAGTCGCGGACCAACCGGGCGCTGGCCCGGCTGCGTGAAGGCATGGAGGTGCCCGATGCCTGACCGCGACGACGACCTGATCGCCGAACTCCGCGACCTGACGGCCTGGCTCGAGCTCCCCGAGCCGGCCGACCAGCGCGCCGCCGTCCGCACCCGCCTCGCGAAGCGAACAGGACTGGCTGAGCGAACGCGCATGGGGGAGCGGATGCGCCGGGCCAGGTGGACGGGCGCGGCGCGCTGGCGGGTATGGGTGGCGGGCGCGGTCACGGCTCTCGTGGCGAGCGTGCTTCTGGTGGCGCCGGCGCGGGCGGCGGTGGTCGAGGTGGTGGCCGGGGTGCTTCGGGTGGCGGGGATCGAGGTGCGCCGGGAGGCAGCACCGCCGGCGCCGGCGGTGAGTCCGCGCCCGCTGCCGTCGACGGGGGAGATCTCGCTTGATGAGGCCCGCAAAATCGCCAGGTTCCCGGCCGCGCTGGGGGATCCGGAGCGGGTCGAGGTGGCCGATCAGCGGCGTGTGGTCTCGTTGATCTACCGGGGCGGCACGATCCGGCTCGATCAGTTCGACGGGTCGGCCGGGGCGTTCCTCAAGCAGGCCGGGCAAGCGGAGTGGACCGATGTCGGGGGTGCGCTGGCGGTCTGGCTGCCGGGGCCGCACACCCTGACCTACATCGACCGGGCCGGCGTCGAGCACAGCGCCACGGCTCGGCTCGCCACACCCACGCTGATCTGGGACGACGGGGTGCGGACGTACCGGCTGGAGGGCTTCACCAGCAGAGAACAAGCCCGTCAGGTGGCGCTCTCCATGCCGTGAGGCAACGGTTGTCCACATCGCGCCATGTCGCCACTACGGCAGTCGGCAGACCTCCCGGCGGACCGCGGGTGAACTCCAGAATGCGTGACAACCCGCACGCTAAGGAGCCCGACCTTGCCCGCATCGAAGCGCCTCACCGGTGGCCTCGTCGGCCTCCTGATCGGAGCCGGCGGCGTGGCCTGGTTGCCGCCAGGTCCCGCCGCCGCCGGTCCCCCGGCCGCACCCGCCCGCGTCGCCGCTCCCCCCGCGGCCGCGCAAACGATCACGCTCGTCACCGGTGATGTCGTCGAGCTGGCCCCGGCCGCCGGCGGCGAAGCCGGCGGCGACGGCCGGATCGCGGCGACGGTGCGGCCGGGGCCGGGCCGGGAACACATCCGGTTCGCCACGGTCGAGGCCGGGAACGGCGTGCGGGTGCTGCCCAGCGACGCCCTGCCGCTGCTGCGCGAGGGCCGGCTCGACGCCGAGCTGTTCGACGTGCAGCACCTGGTCGAGCAGGGCTACGGCGACGCCACCCGCGGCACGCTCCCGCTGATCATCCAGGGAGCGGCGGCAGCAGCAAAGCTGAGCAGCACCGGAAAACCGGGCGGGGGCCAGGAAACGCCGGCCGCGAAGTCGACGGCAAAGACCCTGCCGAGTCTGGGCGCCGTCGCCGTGCAGGCCGACAAGCATGGGCTCGCCGACTTCTGGCGTACGCAGGCAGCCGGCACCGGCGCCCGCACCGCCACCACCGCCCAGCACATCTGGCTCGACGGCAAGGTCAAGCCGGCCCTCGACCGCAGCACCGCGCAGATCGGCGCGCCGGCCGCCTGGGCGGCCGGGCTCGACGGCCGGGGCGTCAAGGTCGCCGTGCTCGACACCGGCGCCGACGCGAGCCACCCCGACCTGGCGGGCAAGATCGACGAGGCCCGGGACTTCAGCGGCAGCGCCGACACCGGCGACCGCTTCGGGCACGGTACGCACGTGGCGGCCACCGTCGCGGGGACTGGCGCCGGCTCCGGCGGCCTCCGGAAGGGCGTCGCTCCGGGCGCCCGCCTGCTGATCGGCAAGGTGCTCGACGACAGCGGCTCCGGTTACGAGTCCGGGATCATCGAGGGCATGGAGTGGGCCACCGGCCAGGGCGCCCGCGTGGTCAACATGAGTCTCGGCGGTGAGGCGACCGACGGCACCGACCCGATGAGCGCCGCCGTCGACGAGCTCAGCGAGTCGACCGGCGCCCTGTTCGTGGTGGCCGCCGGCAACGAGGGCGCGAGCTACAAGGTCGGTACGCCCGGCGCCGCCGCCGGCGCCCTGACCGTCGGCGCGGTCGACCGCGAGGACCGGATCGCCGACTTCTCCAGCCGCGGCCCGCGCCTCGGCGACGAGGGTCTCAAGCCCGAGATCACCGCGCCCGGCGTGGACATCGTGGCCGCCCGCGCCGCCGGCACCACGATGGGCGAGCCGGTGGACGAGCTCTACACCGCCGCCTCGGGCACCTCCATGGCGACGCCGCACGTGGCCGGCGCGGCCGCGATCGTCGCCCAGCAGCATCCCGACTGGACCGGCTCGCAGATCAAGGACGAGCTGGTCAGCACCGCCAAGACCACACCGGACACCCCGGTGTTCTCACAGGGCGCCGGCCGGGTCGACCTCGCCCGGGCCACGATCCAGAAAGTCGCCGGCACGGGTGTGGCCGACTTCGGCCTCCACCAGCTCGGCGGGTCGCCGGTCACGAAGACCGTCACCTACACCAACGCCGGCACCGCGCCCGTCACGCTGACGTTGCAGGACACCGTGGCCGCGGTGACGACGTCGGCGAACACGGTCACCGTTCCGGCCGGCGGCACGGCCGGCGTGACCTTGACGTACGACCTCAAGACGCCCGGCCAGAGCAGCGGGTGGCTCACCGCCACGGCCCCCGGCGGCATCGGCGTCACGACCGCGCTGGCCGGCACGGTCGACCCGCCGCACCACACCGTGACCGTCTCGGCGGTGGACCGCCAGGGCAAGCCGGCCTCGGTGCCCGCGATGTTGATGTTCGGCGACGACTCGCGCTTCGACGTGCTCGACGGCATCTTCGCGGGCCAGGTCCGGACGTACGAGGTGGCCGAGGGCGACTACCTGCTGAACGCGACGATCGCCGACGGCGCCCCGCTCGACGAGCAGGACAACCTGATCACCATCCCCGAGCTCCGGGTGGACCGGGACCTCCGGGTCACGCTGGACGCACGTACGGCCAAGCCTGTCAAGATCGAGACGCCGAGGCCGGCCGAGCAGCGCACCGTGTGGAGCTACTACGTGCACCGGGTGACCGGGTCGGGGCGCGGCGTCATCAACGGGTTCATGAACTTCAGCTCGGTCAACGGGATCAACGTCACGCCGACCGCCAAGCTGCGCCAGGGCAGCTACGAGTTCTCGTCGCGCTGGCAGCTGGTCGCCCCGCTCGTGCAGTCTTCGCTGCCCGGTGTGGACATCAACCTGACCGCGGCCTCGCCGGTCTACACCGGGACGAGGAAGTTCGACCTGGTGGCCGGGCTCGGCGGCAACGTCAAGGGCAAGGCCGTCGTGCTCGAGACGGACAACTACTACGACGCGGCGCTGCAGGCGGCCGAGGCCGGCGCGGCGGTGGCGCTGGTGGTCTACCCGCCGACGATGTCGGCCTGGGGCTCGTGGCAGCCGGACGGCGAGCGGATGCCGATCATCAACGCGGTCGTGCCCAACGACGACGGTCAGAAGCTGCTGGCCCAGGCCCGCAAGCGCGGCGCGTCGATCTCGCTGACGCTGACCCCGGACAGCCCCTACCTGTACGACGTCTTCCAGATCTCCAAGGATCGGGTGCCGAGCCAAATCACCTACCGGGTGACCGCGGCCAACTCGCAGCGGATCACGTCGCGCTACCAGGACAACGGCGGCTTCGACTACGTCCGTGAGCAGCGGTTCGGCTGGCGGCCGGCGCAGGAGTACTCGTGGAACGACGCCCAGCGCGCGGTCCGTACGCCCTCGGTCCGCGAGGAGTGGGTGAGCACCGGGGACACGCTGTGGCAGCATCAGGTGCACAACGAGTACCCGTTCAACTCGATCGGGGCCAAGCTCGACGGTGGCTTCCACGACGACCCGGCCTCGTACAAGCGGGCGGGTCACGCGGCTGAGACCTGGGCCGCGCCGGTGCTGCGGCCGGCCGGGTCAGCCACCCGCGAGGGCAACCTGCTGCACCTCAGGGTGGCCGACTTCGTCGACGCCGACGGTCACCGCCAGGTCGACCAGGCCGGGCAGGCGGCGGCGCTCTACCGCAACGGAACGCTGGTCGGTGAGTATGCGAACGCCTGGCGGGACGTGGCGGTACCGGCCGGCGACGCTGCGTACAAGCTGGTGGTGACGACCAAGCGCGGCGGCGAGGAGTGGCTGTACGGCACGTCGACGTCGACGGAGTGGATCTTCGAAGCGAATAAAGACGGCAAGCTGCCGCTGCTGCAGCCCGCGTACGACGTCCCGGTCGATCTGAACGGCATCGCCCGCAAGCCGGTCCGGGTGAGCGTCCCGGGCGCGAAGTGGGTCAAGGTTGAGTACTCGGTGGACGACGGTAAGACGTGGCGAACGACGGCCGGGAGGACCGGGCCGGTCTCGCTGCGGGTGACCGCGAGCGACCGCGTCGGCAACACCGTGACCCAGACCGTGATCCGGGCCTACGGCCGATGAAGCCGATCGAGGAGAACGCCGGGCCGGTCGGCGTGCCGGTGCTGCATCTGCGTCACAACCAGCCGCGCCGGGCGGCCTGGTACGCCAGCCCGGGCCGGGTGTCCACGCCGGCGATGTCCATCAGGCGGTCCAGCCGGCGCTGGACGGTCCTGCGGCTCACCCCGAGCTGGGTCGCGATCGACTTGTCGGGCAGGCCGGAGACGAAGAGCGAGAGCAACAGCCGATCGGGTTCCTCCGTCGCGCCGCCGTCCGGCACGAGCGGGGTGGCCCGGTCCCAGTAGCTCTCGAAGAGCGCGACCAGGGCGTCGAGCAGCTCGCTGGGGCGGATCAGCGCCGCCGTGGGCGGCCCGACGCCCCGCGCGGCGTCCGGCACCAGGGGGCAGATGGCCAGCCGGCGGTCGGCGATGGCCAGGCGTACGGGCAGGGTGGGCAGCGTGCGCGACTGCTCGCCCAGGCTCATCGCCTCGACGATGCTGTCCAGCTCGCCCGGTTTCTCGAGCAGCTCCCGCTCGTAGATCGCCCGGTACCGGACGCCACGCTCCAGCGCCGTGGTCTCCTCGGTGTTCTCCGGGCCCTGCATCGCGATCGGGTTGGCCCGGCAGAACCAGAGGATCTCCTTCTCGGCCGTGTCCTGCATCTCGCGCAGCCGTTCCCGCAGCGCCGGGGCGCCGACGACGATCTCCACGAGATGCTCGGCGCTGCGCCGGCGGGTGTTGTTGCGGTATTCCTCACTGAGCGAGGCCACCATCCGGCGGGCCGACTCCAGGGCCTGCTGTTCCCGCAGCAGCGCGTCGCCCAGCGCGACGTCGGCCGGCAGGGCGTGGAACTCCGGTCCGCCGCTGGCCAAGCCCTTGCGGTGCAGCGATTCGAGCACGTGGGCGGCCTCGCCGGGGGTGAGGCCGTCCCGTTCGGCGAGGCCGGCCGCGGTGGCCCCGGACATGCGGACGAGCAGGCGGTACGCGTTCTGCTCGGCATCGGTGAGCAGGTCCAGCCGTTCTGACACGGCGACAACTGTAAACCTGTCTATTCGTCTTTCGGATCGACAACTCTGCGCATTCATGGCAATACTCTGTGTATTGATGCCGCTACGCGAGGCGAGGATTCAGCCATGACCGTGACCGCGGATGAGGAACTGACGACATCCGGTGCCGTGGGCCGGACCCCCTGCTTGGTGATCGACGTCGAGGTGGCCCGGGAGCAGTACCACCGGATCGCCGCCGCGTTCGCCGATGCTCAGATCCACTACGCCGTGAAGGCCAATCCGGAACCGGCCCTGCTGCGGGCGCTCGTCGAGGCCGGCTGCCGGTTCGACGTCGCCAGTCGCGCGGAGATCGACCTCTGCCTGGCGGCGGGGGCGTCGCCCGCGGCGCTGAGCTACGGGCATCCCATCAAGAAGTCGGTGGACATCGCGTATGCGTACGCCCGGGGGGTCAGGCTTTTCGCCTTCGACAGCGCGGGCGAGCTCGACAAGATCGTCGCGCACGCGCCGGGGTCCGGGGTGATCTGCCGGCTGCTGGCGTCGTCGAAGGGCGCCCGGTGGCCCCTGAGCCGCAAATTCGGATGCACGCCGGAGATGGCCGTCGACCTGATGACGGCGGCGGCCGTGCGCGGGCTGGATCCGGCGGGGCTGGCCTTCCACGTCGGCTCGCAGCAGCTTGATCCGGAGCGGTGGGAGCCCAGCATCGCCACCGCCGCGTCGATCTTCGCCGCGCTGGAGCAAAGTGGACTTTCGCCGCGAATCCTCAATGCGGGGGGCGGGTTTCCGGTGGACTATCGCGTTTCCGCGCTCCCGATCACGGCTTACGCGGGCGCGATCGAGGCCGCCATGTCGCGAAATTTCGGACACCGGCGTCCGGCTCTCATGATCGAACCGGGCCGTTACATCGCCGCCCCGGCCGGAGTGCTGCACGCCGAGGTCGTGCTGGTGGCGCGGAAGTCCTATTCGGACCGTGAAAGGTGGGTCTACCTGGATGTCGGGCGCTTCGGCGGGCTGGCCGAGACCGAGGACGAGGCCATCCAGTACGCGCTGACCACCGGCCGCGACGACGGCCCGATGGGCCCGGTGATCCTGGCCGGCCCGACCTGCGACAGCGTCGACATCATGTACCAGCACTCCCACTACGAGCTGCCGCTCGCCCTGCGGTCCGGCGACGTGGTGCGGATCCTCGGGACGGGCGCCTACACCGCCACGTACTCCTCGGTGGGCTTCAATGGGTTCCCGCCCTTGCCAACCCACGTGAAGTCTTAAGTTCGCGGCGGCGGGGCCGATAGTCGTCTTCGTGCGCTTTCTCCCCGCCGCAGCCGTGGCCGTAGCCGTTCTCCTGCCCGGCACCGCCGTGGCCGCGACCCCGTCGACCGCCACCGTCACCTACGCGGCGTCGGCCGCCTCGATCGCCAACCCGGGACGTGGCTTCTTCACCTACACCGAGACGCACTTCGGCTCGTACACCCCGCTGGTCGACGCCGACCTGGCCGCGGCCCGCGTGAATCAGGCCCGCAGCCTGGTCTACCGCATCTTCTACCTGGAGAAGTACCAGGCGGTCGATCAGATCTCGGCCGCCGACCTGGCGCTGGTCAGGGCCGACTTCGCCGCGGCCCGTACCGCCGGGGTGAAGTTGATCGTGCGGTTCGCCTACGCCTCGGAGAGCGACGCCGACGCCCCCGAGGCCCGCGTCCTGAAGCACATCGCCCAGCTCGGCCCGATCCTCAAGGCCGGCGCCGACGTGATCACCGCGGTCCAGGCGGGCTTCGTGGGCCGGTGGGGCGAGTGGTACTACAGCCGGAACTTCGGCACCGAGGGCACGCCCGACTGGACCTCGCGCGGGCACGTGCTGGCCGCGCTGCTCGCCGCCACCGCGCCGTCGACGGTCGTGCAGGTGCGCACCCCGGCCATCAAGCGCCGCCTCGCCCCGGATGTGGCCCGGGTCGGCGTGCACGACGACTGCTTCCTGGCCGGCACCGACGACTACGGCACCTTCACCGGCGACGACGCGGCCTGGCTGGCGTCGTCCGCCGTGCTGGTCGGCGGCGAGACCTGCGACGTCTCGGCCCGCTCGGCCTGGCCCAACGCCCGCGCCGAGATGGCCCGCTACCACTGGACGTATCTCAACCCGTCGTTCAACACCGACGTGCTCGACTCGTGGGGCGCGGCCGGGCGGGCCGAGGCCGACCGGCGTCTCGGCTACCGCATCCGCCTGGTCAAGGCCGTCCTGCCGACCGCGGCCAGGGCCGGCTCGCGGGTCACCGCCACCATCACCCTGGTCAACGACGGCTACGCGGCTCCCGTGGCGAACCGCCCGGTCCGCTTGATCGTCGGCTCGCGCTCCGTCGTGGTGAACACCGACGTCCGCACGTGGACGCCCGGAAAGCTGATCACCCTGAAAGTCTCCTTCATCGCCGCATCGGGCGCTTACGCCCTGAGCCTGCCCGACCCGGCGGCGACGCTCGCCGCTAAGCCGGCCTACGCCATCCAGCTCGCCAACCCCCAGGTGTGGAACCCGGCCACCGGGCGCAACAGTCTCGGCCGCTCGCTCACGGTTAAGTAGGCCGTTCATCGGCCGTACCCACTTCGACACCCTTCACTGAGAGGGTGCTGCGGTGTTCGGGGATCACGGCGGGTCGCGCGCCGTTGGCTTTTTCGGGGCCGTGCTCGTCGCCGTGGGTGGGCTGGGGGCCGGGGCGCTGCCCGTCGGCGTCAGCTTCTTTGCCGGGCTGACCCACGTACGCCTCGGGCTCGTGGCCGTCTACAGCGGGCTCGCCCTGCTGCTTCTCGCCTGGTGGTGGTACGGGCAGGCGACCAAGCAGGACGACGACGTGGGCCCCATGGGGCGGACCCTGGCCCTCTGGTCGGCGCCGCTGCTGCTGGCGCCGCCGCTGTTCAGCCGGGACGTCTACAGCTACCTGGCCCAGGGCCTGATGGCCGGCCGCGGTCTCGACGTCTACCGGCAGGGCCCGGCCGGCCTCGGCGGCCTCGTCGCGGCCCAGGTACCGGACGTCTGGCAGCACACCCCGAGCCCGTACGGCCCGGTCTTCGTGGGACTCGCCCGGGTGGTCAGCGGGGAACACCTGCTCGGCGGGGTCGTCGCCATGCGGCTGGTCGCGGTGGCGGGCCTCGCGCTTCTGGCGTACGTCGTCCCGATCCTGGCCAGGAGCACGGGGATCCGGCCCTCGGCCGCGCTGTGGCTGGCCGTGCTCAACCCGCTCGTGCTCATCCACTTCGTCGGCGGCGCCCACAACGACGCGCTCATGGTGGGTCTGCTCGCGGCCGGCCTGGCCGCCGCCGTCAGACACCGGCCCGTGCTCGGATCCGTTCTGGTCGTCGCGGCCGCCCTGGTCAAGGTGCCGGCCATCCTCGGGCTGGCCGCGGTCGCCCTGATCTGGGCCGGCCGGCTGCGCGGTCGCTGGGGTCTGCTGCGCGCGGCCGGCGGGGTCGCGGCCGCCGCGGCCGCCGCCACCGCCACCCTGACCGCCCTCGCGGGCACCGGTTACGGCTGGCTCGGCACGCTCGACACCCCGATCTCCCCGCACAACCTGTCGCTGGTCAACGTGCTCGGCCGCTGGACCGCCGGCCTCCTCGAGGACGACGGCGTCGGCGAGGTCTTCGTCCAGAACCTGTGGCGCTGGGCCGGCGTGCTGGCCACCCTGATCGTGGCCGGCCTGGTCTGGTCGCAGATCAAGGAGCTCGGCGTCCTCTACGGCCTCGGCATCGTGCTGGTCGCCGTCGTCGTCTTCGGCCCCGCCCTGCGACCCTGGTACCTCATCTGGGGACTGGTCCCGCTGGCCGCCGCGGCCGGTCACCGCTGGGTGCGCCACAGCCTGGCCGCCGCCTGCGCCGTACTGGTCCTGGCCGTCCTGCCCGACGGCTTCGCCGTCTCCTTCGAGGAGTTCCTCCTCGCCACCTCGGGCGTGCTGCTGGGCATCTCCGGCTTCCTGCTCGTACGCCTGGCCGCGGCGCCCGCCCGAGAGTTGGCCCCCCGATGACGTCCCTGAAGCCACGCACCCAGGTCGCGATCGTCGCCGCCGCCACGATCGCCGTCGGCGTCTTCCTCGTCACCGTGCCCACGTTCCGCGGCTTCTTCGACCTCGGCGTCTACCGCGGCGCGGTGCACTACTGGCTGGTCGACGGCGGCGAGCTGTACGACTACCTCTACCAGGGCACCGAGTACGGCTTCACCTACCCGCCGTTCGCCGCCCTGGTCCTCAGCCCGCTCGCCCTGACGAGCTGGCCGGTCGCCGTCGCGTGCAGCCTCGCCCTGAACGTCACCTGCGTCGTCCTGCTGCTGCGCTGGTATCTCGTGCCGATCCTGCGCCGCCACCGCCTGCCACTGTGGACGCCGGCCGCGCTGGTCTTCCTGGCCGTGCTGGTCTTCGAGCCGGCCCGCGACACGTTCAGCTTCGGCCAGGTCAACCTGGCCCTGCTCGTGCTCGTCGGCTCCGACCGGCGCCGCTCCCCGTGGCGCGGCCTCGGCATCGGCCTCGCCTCGGCCATCAAGCTGACCCCGGCCGTCTTCATCGGCTACCTGATCCTCACCCGGCAGTACCGGGCCGCCGCCGTCGCCTCCGGCACCGCGGCCGGCGCCTCCCTGCTGGCCTTCCTGGTCGCCCCCGGCACGTCCCGCCGCTTCTGGACCGAGACCCTCTGGGACACCGGCCGCGTCGGCAAACTCGAATACGTCTCCAACCAGTCACTGCGCGGCGTCGTCGCCCGCCTCGACGCCTCGGCCGTGTGGTGGCTGCTGGCCGTCGCCGTGATCCTCGCCATCTGGTGGCTCGGCGTCCGCCGCGTCCGCGACGACACCACCGGCTTCGCCCTGACCGGCATCGTCGCCTGCCTGATCAGCCCCGTCACCTGGGTCCACCACCTGGTCTGGCTGCTGCCGGCCCTGTTCCTGCTGGCCGGCCGCGCCTCCCGGCATCAGTGGCCCGTCCTCGGGGCCGTCTATGTGGTGCTCAGCAGCAGCGTGGTCTGGCTCTGGTGGGCCGGCGCGCACGGCTTGCTGGCCGCGATCGGCAGCAACACGTACGTCTGGATCTCCATAGGTCTGCTCCTGGCCCTGGAACCGCCCGGCCGAGCGACTTATCCGCCGTGGCGGCGCCCTCCCTACGGTCGAGAGGCCCGCAGCGACCTCGACCTACGGGAGCGACCATGACCACCCCGTACGACCTGATCGCGAAGGTTCCCGCCTTCACCCTCACCAGCACCGACGTCACCGACGGCGCGCCTGGCAGCTGCCCAACGACGCGCGGCTGCGCCGCTACATCGGCGCCGCCCCACCCGCCGGTAGCGGCCGCCGCAACTATTACATCGCCATCCACGCCCTGGACGTCACCACCATCGGCATCGTCAAGGACTCCACCCCCGCCTTCCTAAGCGTCAACCTCACCACCCACACCCAGGCCCGAGTCGTGATCACCCGCCACTTCTCCGCCTGACCCGCGCCGGCCCCGTCCCATCCACCCCGCGATCACCGCCGGCCCCAGCGCCAGCCGATTCCACCGTCGCACGCTCGACCCCAGCCCGCCCTCGCCGCTCCCGGACAAGCGCGAGCCGCTCCGGTCAGCCGAGGGCACGCCCGAGGCCGCACGCCCGCAGGTCAAATCGCTGTCAGCGGGCCGGCGAAGTCCAACGTGGACGGATTGTGGCCGACGATGTGCTCGTTGACGACTTGGAGTTCGGCGTTGCTGCCTTGGCGGCGGATGCTGCCGGCGCTCTGCACGGCGACCGGGTTGACGGAGGCGGCGTGGACCCGGACGAGCAACCGCGCTCGTGCGTCAGCCCGTCAGGTAGAGCTTGAGCAGCTCATGCAGGTGTCCGCCGATGACCAGCCCGGCCTCGGCCAGTTCGTCGAGGGCGTCCACGGCGTCGACGGTTTCGCCGCGGGCGAGGGTGGCCAGCGCGGCGTGGCCGGCCGGGGAGATGCGGGCGCAGGTGGCGTCGAAGGCGTCGCGTACCCGCAGGTCGCCCGCGGTCAGCCGGTCCAACCGCCGGGCCGGGTCGGTCAGCCGGTCGGCCAGGGTGGCCGCGGTCCAGCCGGGGCGGCTGAGCAGGCGGCTGCCGGCGATGCGCAGGGCCAGCGGGTAGTTGCCGCAGAGCCGGGCCACCTCGCGCAGGGCCGGGTGGTCGTCGCCGTGGACGACGGCGCGCAGCATGGCCACCGCGTCGTCGTCGTTGAGCGGGCGCAGCCGTACCCGTTCGGCCGCGGCCAGCCCGGCCAGCGGCCACCACGAGGTGATCACCACCGTGGTGTCGCCGTCGCCGGGGAGCAGGGGGCGGATCTGCGCCTCGTCCTCGGCGTTGTCGAGCATCAGCAGCCGCGGGCGTTCGGCGAGGGTCTGCCGTAGCCGGTCGGTGCGGTCGGCGGTGGCGGGCGGGATGTCGGCCGGCTCGACGCCGCAGGCGCGCAGCAGCCGCCACAGCACCAGGTCGGTGTCGAGGCCGCGCAGGTCGACGAAGAGCCGGCCGCATGGGTAACGGTCGCAGTGGGTGTGGGCGGCGTGCACGGCCAGGGCGGTCTTTCCCATGCCGCTCGGGCCGCAGACCACGACTGTGCTGCCCGGGCGCATCAGCTTGTCGAGCCGGGTCAGCTCGGCTGAGCGCCCGGTGAAGTCGGGTAGGTCGGCCGGGAGCAGGCACAGCGGGGGAGCTTCGGTGGCCGGCGGGCGGGCCGCCTCGATCAGCGCCGCGCGCTCGGTCGGCGGCAGATTCAGGGCGTCGGCCAGGGCCCGTACGGTCCGGGTCTGTGGCTCGAGGCTCTTGCCCCGCTCGATGTCGCTGATCGCCCGGACGCTGACGCCGGACAGCTCGGCCAGCGCCTCGAGGGTGAGCCCCGCTTTCTGCCGCAGCCCGCGCACCAGCCCACCCAGCGGAGCCGCCGACATGACCCTCCCCACACCTCGTCCGGTTTCCGCCTCTTCGCCCGGTCGGGGACGCGCGGGCAGATCGGTTCTGCCTGCGTTCTGCATGGTCGCCGGCCCAGCTCACAGCTTAGATCCGAAGCGGAGGGGAGGCATGATGAGCTTGATCGCTGAGTTGCCCGGGCGCGCCTGGGAGCGTGCCCAATGGGGCACCGCGCTGCGCGCCGCCGGGAGTGGACGGCAGGTGCTCGTGCTGCACGGCGAGGCCGGCATCGGCAAGACGGCGCTGCTGCGGTCGTGCGCGGCCGACGCCGCCGCCCGAGGCTTCCGGGTGATCGAGGCGGCCGTGCTGCTGGCCGATCTGCCGGACGACGACCCGCTCGGGCGGCGGCTGACCGTGCTCTCGTCGGTCCTGCAGCTGTGCCGGCTCGGTCCGGTGATGATCACCGTCGACGGGGTCGCCGAGGACGACGCCGACCTGGTCGGGCTGCTCATGTTCGTGGCCCGCCGGCTGCGCCGCGAGCGTCTGCTGCTGGTCTTCGCCACGCGCAGCCTGCTCGCCTTCGGCCGGGCCGGCGCCGAGGTGACGCTGCTGCCGGTGGGCCCGCTCGGCCCCAACGCGGCCGCCGGCATCCTGGACGGCCGGCCGGTCCCACCGAGCGGGGCCGTGCGGGCCGAGATCCTGCACTTCGCCGCGGGCAACCCGTTCGCGCTGTCCGAGTTGGCCGATGCGGCCGGCGCGGGATCCATGACCGCGCTTCGCTGCGACTACCGGATCGACCAGGACGGCCCGCTCGCCCGGACCTTCGCGCCCGGGCTGGCCGATCTGCCGCCGGCCACGCGGCGGGTCCTGCTGTACGCGGCGGCGTCCGAACACGACGATCTCCGCGACGTGCTGACCGCGGCCGGCGCGACGCTGGCCGACTGCGCCCCGGCCGAGCAGGCGCGGCTGATCGCCGTGCTGGGCGGCCGGCTGGGCTTCGCCCGTCCGATGGTCCGGGCCGTCTGCTACTTCACCGCGTCCTTCAGCGAGCGGCAGGAGGCCCATTCCCGGCTCGCGGCGGTCACGACCGAGTCGGCCGCGCGGGACTGGCACGTGGCCAACGTCGGCGGGACGGCCGGCGACTTCATGGCGGTGGCGCTGGAGCGCGCGGCCGACGTGGCCGCCGCCCAGGGCCGCGGCCTGGAGGTCGCCGCGCTGCTGGAACGGGCCGCCCAGAACAGCACCGACCCGCGGGAGGCGGCCCGGCGCTACGGCCGGGCCGCGGCCGAGGCGGACCGCTGCGGTGACATCGACTGGAGCCGGCGCCTGTGCGACCGGGTCGTCGCGCTGACCGACGATCCCCGGCTGCTGGCCGGCGCGCTCGCGGTCACCGGCAACGTCCGGATGTACCGCTCGGCTGCCGACACCCTCGACTCGGCCGAGAGCCTGCTGGCCGGTGGCCTCGATCCGGCCCTGACCACCGCCGTGCTGGCCATCGCGGCCCGGTCGGTGCTCACCGACGGCGAGCCGGTGGGTGTCGCCCGGCTGCGCCGGCTGGTGGCGGAGCATCCGGCCGGCCCCGGCCCCGGCTCGTCGTCGCTGCGGGCGCTGGCCGACTGCGTGGCCGACCCGGCCGGCTGGGCCGCCCGCTCCGGCCCGCTGAGCGACTCGGCGCTGATCGAGCCGCTCGACGGCCCGGCCGAGCGGGTGCGGCTGCTGGCCATCGGCGGTGTGGCCTGGATGACCGACGACGTCGAGGTGGCGGCCGACCTCTACGGCCGCGCGGTCGATCGGGTGCAGGCCGACGGCTCCATCGGCGTGCTGGCCGTCGCTACCGTGGCGCTGGCCGAGTCGCTGCTCGATCTGGGCCGGCTCGACGAGGCCGGCCGGGTGCTGGCCGACGTGGCCGACCTGGTCGGCGCGAACTCGGCCAGCCCGATGCGCCGGGCCGTCGTCGCGCAGCTGGCCGTGCTGGCCGTGCGCCGCGGAAAGCCGGGCCAGGCCCGGCAGCTGCTCGACCAGGCCGGCGAGCCGTCGGCCGCGGAGAGCCCGTTCGTGGCCTGCCTGCTGCACCGGGCGGCGGGCGAGCTGGCCGCCGCGACCGGCGATCACGAGGCCGCGGTCCGGCACTACTCCGCGGTCTTCGCCGCCGACGGCGCCCCGGTCCACTTCCTCATGTCGCATCGCGTGGTCCTGTCGCTGGCCGGGGCCGCCCTGGAGGCGGGCCGTCGCGACGAGGTGCTGACCCGGCTGCGTACGGCGCGGTCGGTGTCGGAACCGCCGAGCGCACGGCGCCGCTGGTCGTGGGAGCTCGCCCTGGCCCTGCTGGACTTCGACGCCGAGCCGGCCCGGCCGGTGGAGCTGCTGGCCGAGTCCGACGCCGGCCTGCGCTGGCCGTACGAGCACGCCGTGGCCCAGTCGCTGGTCGCGGCGGCGCTGCGGGCCCGGCGGCAGCCGGTCGAGGCCCGGCCGCTGCTGGTTGCGGCGCTCGACACGTTTCGGCGGCAGGGCGTGGTCCACGGCGCCGAGGTGGTGCGGGCCGAACTCCGGGCCACCGGGGTGGCCCGGACCCGCGCCGGCGAGGAGTCCGCCTTCGGCCGGCTGACCGCGCAACAGCAGCAGATTGCCCGTCTGGCCGGTCGCGGACTGTCCAACCGGGCGATCGCCGAGCAGTTCGGGTTGTCCCCGCGCACCATCGGCTTCCACCTTTATCAGATGTACCCGAAGCTCGGGATCGCGCGCCGCGACCAGCTTCGCGACGTGATCCCGGCGCGGTGAGGGGGTCGATGTGACCGAGCTGGTCGGGCGAGAGCACGAGCTGCGAACACTGGAGACGCTGCTGGACCCGGAGCGCCGCGACGCGGCGGCGCTCGCGGTCACGGCGAGCCGTGGCCGGGGCACCACGAGCCTGCTGGCCGAGGCCGCGGGGCGGGCCGCCCGCCGCGGCTTCCGGGTGCTGCGGGCCACCGGGCACCGCGACGAGCAGGACCTCGACGGGCTCGGTCTGCACCAGCTCATGCAACCGTTGCGGACGCTGGTCACCACACTGTCCGATCAGGACCAGGCGGCGGCCCGCTCCGCCGTCACGTTGCGCTCCACCGAGAAGGATGTGCTGCTGGCCGGGGCCCGTGCGCTGCTGACCGCGGCCGCCCGGCAGCAGCCGGTGCTCGTGATCGTGGACGACCTGCATCTGCTCGACCGGGTCTCGGCGGCGGTGCTGCGCGACCTGATCGACACCGTCGCCCGGCGGCCGGTCGTCTTCCTGCTGGGCGTTCGATCCCGGCACGCTGCCGGCATCCGGTCGGCCAAGGTGAGCTTGCTGCCGCTGGACGCGCTGCCCGCAGCGGCCGCGGCCGAGCTGCTCAACCGCCGACCCGGCGTGCCCCGCGGCCGGGGCCGGCTGCGGATTCTGCGCTGGGCCCGCGGCAATCCGCGTGCCCTCCTCGATCTGGCCGCGGCGTTCGAGGGTGCGAGCAGCGACGAGGTGATGCATCCGGCGCTGGCCCGGATCCTGCCCCTCCGCGAGCGGTACGCGGCCGACCTGGGCCGGCTCCCGGAAGGCGCGCTGCGGCTGGTCCGGCAGGTCAGCGCCCGGGCCGGCGACGAGAGCCGGGAGCAGGTGCTCGCGGCGGCCCGGGTGTCCGAGGCCGACCTGCGGCTCACGCTCGACGCCGGGCTGCTGGAGCGGCACGGCCCGGCCCTGCGCCTGGCCGACCCGCTGGCCGGGATCGCCGCGTACTGTTCGTGCCCGTCGGTCGAACGGGCCGAGCTGCACCGCCGGTTCGCCGCGGTGTTGCCGGCCGGCTCGCTCACCCACGCCCTGCACCTGGCGGCCGAGGCGACCGGGCCGGACGAGACGGTCGCGGCCCGGCTCGAAGCCGCCGCCGGCCGGGACGCCGCCGCTTGGCAGCGCGCGGCCGAGCTGTCACCGGCGCGGACGGACGCGGCCCGCCGCTACGCCGCGGCGATCGAGGCGGCGGGCGCCATCGGCCAGACCAGCTGGGTGCTCGACCTGCACGCCGCCCTGACCACGCTCGACGAGCGGGCCGCGCTCGCCCCGGTCACCGCGCGGTCGGTGGCGCTGGCCCACTCCCGGCGCGGCCGCCAGCGCCCGGCCATGGACGTCCTCGCCGACAGCTGCCGCCGGCATCCGCCCCGGCGACGACGGGACGCCGTGCTGATGGCCCTGGCCGCCGCGCACATCAGCCGGGTGTCCGGGCTGCCCGAACACCGCGCGGTCGTGACCAGCCTGGCCGGCCTGGCCGACGCGCTGCCCAGCGATGGGGCCGACGAGGAGCTGCGGCTGCTGCGCCGCGCGGTGGACGCGGCGGCCGATCCGTACCTCTGCTCGGAACCCCTCGACCTGCCGGCGCCGGAAGATCCCACAAGGGCCACCATCCTGGCCTATCTGGCCGACGCGGCCGGTGATCTCGCGACGGCCGCGCGTCTGCGCGAGGGGGCGCTGGAGACCGCGCGGCGTCAGGGCAACCCGGCCGGCGCGGCCGAGGCCCGGCTGCCGCTCGGGGTCAACCTGGGTGATCAGGGCCGATGGCAGCGGGGCGCCGAGGTGATCGCGGAGAGCCGGGAGCTGTGCGCGCTGGCCGACCTGCCGCTGCTCGAGATGGAGACGAACGCCCTCGACGCCATCGTGACGGCGCTGCATGGGGACGCGCCGAAGTCCCGCCTGCTGGCCGAGCCGGCCTGGAACGGCATCGACCTGCAGCAGAACCGCCGCCTGCGGTACTACTTCGAGGTGGCGGCGGGCAACGCGGCCATGGTGGAGGGCGACTTCGCGCTGGCCTACCGGCATTTCCGGATGCTGTTCGACGCCGGGCGCTTCCATCCCGACGGCGGCGCGTACGCGCTGCTCGGCCTGGCCGTGCTGGCCCCGCACGCCGGCCGTCAGGAGGAGAGCGCCGCCCTGCTGGCCCGCCACCCCCGGTCCGGTCGGGCGCGGATGCGGCTGCTGGCCGACCACACCCGGGCCGCGCTCATCGACGACGACCGGACCGAGGAGCTCTTCCGGCGCGCGGTCGACGACCCGGCGGGGGAGAGCTGGGCGTTCGAACGGGCGCTGGCCCGGCTGCACTACGGGGCCTGGCTGCGCCGCAAGCGCCGGCCGCTCGACGCCCGGGCCCAGCTCACCACGGCGCTGCGGGCGCTGGAGGAGATGGGTTCGGGACCGCACGCCGAGATCGCCCGGACCGAGCTCGCCGCCGCGGGCGAGGGCGCCGAGTCCGAGCCGGCGGCCGACGACCCGCTGGGCCGGCTCAGCCCGCAGCAGCGGCAGATCGTCCAGCTCGCCGCGCGTGGCCTACGCAACAGGGAGATCGCCGCCCAGCTGCGGGTCTCCCCACGTACGGTGGGCACCCACCTCTACAACGCGTACCCCAAGCTCGGCGTCAGCGGACGCCGGGAGCTCGGCTCACTCCTGGCGGGATGATGTCACTAGTCGAGGTCGACAACCTCACGAAAACGTTCGACGGCAACCCGGTGCTGCGCGGCGTCACCCTCAGCGTGGCGCCGGGCGAGTTCCTGGCGGTGGTCGGCCCCAGCGGCTCGGGCAAGTCGACGCTGCTCTACTGCATGTCCGGTCTCGAGCCGGCCACCTCGGGCGGCGTCCGGATCCTCGGGCACGAGCTCGGCGGGATGCGGCGCGGGGCGCTCGCCACCCTGCGCCGCGACCACATCGGGTTCGTCTTCCAGGCGTACAACCTGATCCCCTCGCTCACCGCGCGGGAGAACGTGGCCCTGCCGGCCCGCCTCGCCCATCGGAAGATCTCCGCCGCCGACGTCGATCAGGCCCTGGCCGACGTGGGTCTGGCCGATCGGGCGGCCTACCGGCCGTCCGCCCTCTCCGGCGGTCAGCAGCAGCGGGTGGCGATCGCCCGGGTCCTGGCCGTACGCCCCGACGTGGTCTTCGCCGACGAGCCGACCGGCGCCCTCGACACCTCGTCCGGCCGCCAGGTGCTCGACCTGCTGGCCAAGGTGCCGGCCGACGGCCGTTCCGTGGTGATGGTGACGCACGACCTCTCGGCCGCGGCCCGGGCCGACCGGGTCGTCGTGCTGCGCGACGGCCTCGTCCACCGCGAGCTGGCGCATTCGTCGGCGGCCGAGGTCTTCGCCGCCCTCGGGGAGTCCTGAGTGGTCCGGCTCATCTTCGGCGACCTGCTCGCCAACGCCCGCGTCTGGCTGGGCACGCTGCTCATCGCGGCGGCCACGGCCGCGGTCGGCTCCGTCGTGGCCGGCGACATCGCCACGGCCCTGGAGGTGGGTGGCGACAATGCCCTGGCGCTGTACGGAATCAGCGGCGTGATCACCGCCTTCACCCTGGTCACGGCCCTGATCGTGGTCGGTTCGGTCGCCGGCCTGACGGTCACGCTGCAACAGCGGGAGTACGCGTTGTGGCAGCTGGTCGGCCTCCGCCCGGCCCTCGTGCGTACCGTCGTGACCTGCCAGCTCCTGGTCGTGGCCCTGCTCGGCGCCGTGCTCGGCGGCCTGGCCGCGGCGCCCGTGCTGGGCCCGCTCTTCCGGTACGCCTTCGCCGGCTCGCCTTCCCTGGCCTCGCTGGAGCCGCGTTTCGGCGTGGGTATTGCGCTTCCGGTCGTGCTGTTCGTCGTCGTGGTGCTGACGATCGGCGGCTCCCGCAGCGCCGGCCGAGCCGCGCGCACCCCACCGATCCGCTCCCTGCGCGAGACCGAGCCGCCGGACCGCCGGATGACCCCGGCCCGCTGGATCGGCGGCCTGGCCACGGCCGGCATCATCGTGGCCGTCCTGGCCTCGCTGCCCGGCACCGGCCGGGACACCCTGGCCGTGCCCCTGATGCTGATCGCCCCGCTGGTGGCCGGCGTGCTGGCCGCGTTCGGCCCGCTCTTCCTGGCCCGGCTGGTCCGGGCCTGGACGTCGCTGCTGCCGTTCGAGGGCCCCTGGTACCTGGCCCGCAACAGCACGGCGTTCAACGTGGGCCGCAGCACCGCCACGATCAGCCCTCTGACGGTGGCGATCGCCCTGGCCGGCGGGCTCTACTCGGCCAATGGCACGGCCGGCGACGGCGACTCCGGCCTGAGCACCGGCTCGGTCGTCCTGCTGCTGGGTGGCCCGCTGCTGCTGGCCGTCCTCGGCGCGGTGGCCACGGTCTTCATGTCGAGCCGGCGCCGCGAACGGGAGTTCGCCCTGATCGTCGCGGCCGGCGGCACCCCCGGCACGGTCCTGACCGCGGCCGCCTGGGAAGCCGTCATCTATGTCGGCACCGCCCTGCTGCTGGGCGGGGCCTCGGTGCTGGCCACCGCCCTGGCCGGCGCCTGGGCGGCCGGGGTCTTCCCGTCCTTCGGCGTGCTCCCGGCGTTGACCGTGGCCCTCGGCAGCCTCGTGCTCGTGCTGGCCGCGACCGTGCTGCCGACCGCGGTCGCCCTCCGCCACGAGGTGCCCAGCGTGCTGGCCCCCGAGTAGGGCCGCCCGTCCGCGCCGCCGCGGTGTGCTCGGCCGATCAGCCTCCGAGGAGCGCCGCCTCGGGGGTCTGGGCGATCTCCCGGGCGACCCGGACGAACGCCGCCACCTCGAGCGAGCGGGACTCGGCCGGCCAGGCCACCTTGAGGCTCACCGGCGGCAGGTCCTCCACCGGGCGGAAGGCGGTGTTCGGCCGGGGGAAGCGCCGGGCCACCCACTCCGGCAGGAACCAGACGACACCGCTCACCTCGACCAGGTTGAAGATCTGGGACAGGTCGAAGGGCCTCGCGAGCGGGGTGACCATGCGGCCGTTCTGCGCGTCGGATCCGTCCGGAAGCTTCTTGCCCCGCAGATCGGCCAGCGTGAGGGTGGTGCGCGCGGCCAGCGGATCGGCCGCGGCCAGCGCGACCATGCTCGGACCGGTCACCAGATCCTCGGTGTCCAGGCCGCGCTCGTCGAACGGGCCCGGCAGCATCACCACGTCGGCCCGCCCGTCGTGCAGGGCCGGCACCTGCTCGCCGCGCCCGCCCAGCAGCAGCTCGACCGGCATCACGTCGTAGGCGTCGAGGATCCGGGGCAGCAGCCCCGCGTCGTAGTCGGCCTTCAAGGCCAACCGCAGCGTCCGCGTGGGCTGCCCGGCCCGGCGGGCCCGGCGCTGGGCCGCGGCGACCGCGTCCAGGGCGACCCGGGCGTCGGCCAGCAGGGTCTCGCCGGCCGGGGTGAGCGCGACCTGGCGGGTGGTGCGGACCAGCAGCTGCACGCCGAGCTGGCGCTCCAGCTCCCGGATGGCCCGCGACAGCGGCGGCTGGGCCATGCCGAGCCGCTCGGCCGCCCGCCCGAAGTGCTGCTCCTCGGCCACCGCCACGAAGTAGCGGAGCTGCCGCGTCTCCAGATCACTCATACCGCCACGGTATCAATCCGGACGGAGCCGGTCTTTCCGGTTTCCGGCCGGCCCGCGTTGACTCAACGCATGATCGTTGTTACTGCTCCCACCGGCCAGATCGGTGGCCAGGTGCTTCAGAACCTGCTCGACGCCGGCGCGCCGGTCCGCGTGATCGCCCGCGACCCGGCCCGGCTCGCCCCCGGCGTCGCCGAGCGGGCCGACATCGTCCAGGGCTCGCACGGCGACCCGGCCGTCGCGGCGGCCGCCCTCGCCGGTGCCGACGCGGTCTTCTGGCTGGTCATGGCCGACCCGAAGGCGCCCGGCGTCGACGCCGCCTACTCCGGCTTCACCCAGCCGGTGCTGGGATCCCTGCGCACCGCCGGCCGCGTGGTCGGCATCTCCGCCCTCGGCCGCGGCACCCCCGTGGCCGGCCGGGCCGGGCACGTCACCGGCTCGCTCGCCCTGGACGACCTGATCGCCGGCGCCGGTGTGCCGTACCGGGCCCTGACCATGCCGTCCTTCATGGACAACATCCTGCGCCAGGCCGGCCCGCTGGCCGAGACGGGGATCCTCCGCGGCCCGTACGTCCCCGACCGCCCCATGCCCTCCGTCGCCACCCGCGACATCGCCGCCGTCGCGGCCCGGCTGCTGCTCGACGACGGCTGGACCGGCTTCGAGGAGGTCCCGGTCCTCGGCCCCGACGACCTGACCTGGACCGAGATGGCGGCCGTCATCGCCGGCGTGCTCGGCCGCCCGGTCCGCTACGAGCAGACCCCACCCGACGTCTTCAAGGCCAACATGCAGCGCTTCGGCAGCTCCGAGCCGATGGCCCAGGCCTTCCTCGACATGGCCCTGGCCAAGAACGAGGGCCTGGACACCGTGCCCCCGGGCACGCCCCGCACCCGCACCCCGACCGCGTTCCGCCAGTGGTGCCTGGACGTCCTGAAGCCCGCCGTCTCCTGAGCGCCACCAGCGGGTCCATCGTCTCGCCGCACGGCTCAGCTGTGCGGCGGGGCGTCCCCGGTCGGCAGCTGCTGGCCGATCAGGGCGTTCAGCCCGCCGGTGCGCCGCAGCTTCTGCCAGCCGAGCCGGATGCCGCGCACGGCCGACAACATCGACTGGATCAGCACGAGATACATGAGCTGGCGATAGACGAACTGCTGCAACGGCATCCGCCACAGCGGCCGCCATGATTCCTTGTCCAGCTTGAACGCGTACATGGTGCTGACCAGCTGGAGCAGGAGCACGCCGAGCCAGGCGGCCAGGGTCAGCAGCGGGTCCAGGAAGATCAGGCCGTAGATCAGGAACACGTCGATCAGCGGCGACAGCAGCGGCATCAGCGTCTGGAAGAGAGCCAGGTTGAGCAGGCCCCGCCGGCCGAACTTGCCGCCCGGGCCGCGTTCGAACAGCGCCCGGCGGTGCTTCCACATCGCCTGCATGGTGCCGTAACTCCAGCGGTAGCGCTGCTTCCACAGCTGGGCCATGGTGGCCGGGGCCTCGGTCCAGGCGCGCGACCGGTCCTCGTACACCACCCGCCAGCCGGCCCGGATGATGGCGATGGTCAGATCCGTGTCCTCGGCCAGTGTGTCCTCGCTCAGACCGTTGACCTGCTCCAGTGCCTCGCGCCGGAACGCGCCGATGGCCCCGGGCACGGTCGCCATGCACTGCATGATGTCGTACGCGCGGCGGTCGATGCTGAAGCCGACCACGTACTCGATGTGCTGCCAGAGCGGGATCATGCCCCTGCGGTTGGCCACCTTGGCGTTGCCGGCGACGGCGCCGATGCCGGCGTCGGCGAATGGCTGCACCAGCAGGGCCACCGTCTCCGGCTCGAAGACCGTGTCGCCGTCCATCATCACGACGACCTCGGTGCCGGCGTGCGCGATGCCGTTGTTCAGCGCGGCCGGCTTGCCGCCGTTGGGTTGCCGGACCACGGTCACGTTGGCGTGCCCGAGCGATTCGGCGATCGCCGCCGTGCCGTCGGTCGAGCCGTCGTCGATCACGATGATCCGGATCGGGTGGGTGCTGCCGGCCAGCGAGCGGAGGGTGTCGGCGATCATCTCCTTCTCGTTGTACGCGGGCACGAGCACGGTCACCGGCTTCTCGTACGGCTCGCCGCTGCGGGCCCGCCTCGCGTGCTTCCGCGCGAGCCACAACATCAACAACATCCGGGCGATCATCAGGACGCCCAGCACCAGCAGCAGCGCGGCGAACCAGTCGGTGATCTTCTGCGCGAACTGCACCGCGCCGACGATCCCGAGCCCGTAGACCCGTTCGCCCGTGGTGGCCTTCGGGTTGACCGTCGACATCCCGGTCAGCGCCTTGATCGTGGTGAACGAGTAGCCCTCGTTCTTCAGGTACGGGATCACCGACTCGAGCGCGGTCGCCGTCTTCGACCGGTCCCCGCCGCCGTCGTGGAACAGCAGGATGGCCCCCGCGCCATCGTCGGGCAGCACGGCGTCGATGATGTCCTGCGTCGTGGTGCCCGGCTCCCAGTCCTTGCTGTCGAGATCGTTGACCACCGTCAGGTAGCCCTTCTCGCCCATCTCGGCCATCACCGACCAGGTCGGGTTGTCCAGCGCGGCGACGGTCGACGAATAGGGCGGCCGGAAGATCACGCTGGAGATGTCGGCGGCGCCGGAGAGGGCGAACTGGGTCTCCGACATCTCGACGTCCCGCCGCCACCGCGACTTGGTCGACATCTCCGGGTGGGTGAACGTGTGGATGCCGATCTCGTGCCCGGCCTCCTTGACCTGCCGGGTGATCGACGGATACCGGCTGATCTCGGAGCCGATCTGGAAGAAGACACCCGGTACGTCGTACTTGTCGAGGACCTTCAGGATCTCCGGGGTGTACTCCGGGCTCGGCCCGTCGTCGAAGGTCAGCACGATCTTGTTGTCGGGCACGGTCACCGTGGTCGTGGTGGTGCCGTCGGTCTGGATGACCGGCCCGCCGCCCCGCGCCGCGTCCGGCACCTCGTCGGTCTGCGAGGTCGACTCCGCCGCGCCGTCCTGGGTGAACTCGCCGGTCACGAGTCCGTTCACGAGCAGGATGCTGGCGAACAGGCCGAGCACGATCGCGAGCAGGACCCACCGCGGCTGAGGCACGCGAATACGCCGCCGAACGGGCGTCTCCTTCAACGTTTCGACAGACACGATTCAGCGTACGAGCCGGGTGTGCCCGCCTTTTGCGGAACGCTTCTTTTGCCGTTCAGCCTGTCGTCGCGCCCTACATCGACATCGTCAGCGGGACGGCCGACATCAGCGCCATCGCGTCGGCGACTGGCCAGAAACCGTTCGCGCCGGCCTTCGTCGTGGCCGGCAGTTCCGGCTCGTGCACCGCCACCTGGGGCGGGTCGACCGCCCTGAACGACAGCACGGTCGCCGCCGGCATCGCCGAGATCACCGCACTCGGCGGCACCCCGATCGTCTCCACCGGTGGCGCCGACGGCACCTACCTCGAGACCGCCTGCTCGTCGACGGATGCGCTGGCCGCGCAGTACGAAGCGGCCCTCGACCAGGCCGGCAGCCACGTCCGTCAGCGCCACGTGCTCCGGCACCGCCCAGACCGGGTACGCCTTCACGTCGCTCTTCACCAAGTTCACCGGCTGATCGCGCCTGTGGACAACTCCGTGGACAGTCAGCTGGTCGATGACGCCGAGGCGGTCGCGGACGTGGACACCGTGGCCTTGGTGGAAAGGCCGGAGTCGGATGCCTGGACGACACTCGCGCCCACGACCGCCATGTAAAGGATGGCGAAAAGGGCCACGAAAAAGCCGAGCACGCCGACCAGGCGCTTTCGGCGGCCGGTCGAGTCGACGAATACCTGAGTTGTTTTCTGCACACGGAAAAGCTATGGACCGAAGCCGAAAGATTCGCTGTCCGACAGCTAAGCCGTTTCTGTGGATGTGCACGTCGACAACACGCAGAGTGATATTTCGGAAGCGATCAGCGACGAGCCGGGCGGAGTCCCGGCCGGTCGGCATGACAGCGGGTCACCTCTTCGGCAACGGCACCCTGTTCCACCAGAGAGAAAGGCCCACCCCGGCGAACACCAACAATGCCCCGGCCAGCACGAACCAGGCGGTGACCTCGACCTCCTGCTTGCGCAGGTTGAATTCGCGGGGCAGGTCGGTCAGCACGTCCACCAGTTGATCCGCGTCCTCGGCCCGGAAATACTTCGCGCCGGTCACGTCGGCCACCTTGGTCAGGGCGTCCTCGTCGATCTCCTGATTGCGGAAGCCGCCCCGGCCACCGCCACCACCGAAGCGGCCGCCGCCGAACGGGGAGTCGCCGCCGATCTGGTCGGCCGTGCAGACCATCGGGGCCGGCGTGGTCGTGCCGAAGCCGATGGTGAAGACGCGGACCTTGCGGGCCGCCGCCTGCTCGGCCGCGGTCACCGGGTCGACGCCGGTGGTGTTGGAGCCGTCGGTGAGCACGACGATGGTGTCCGGCTCGTAGTCGCCGGGCTGGGCCGGCGCCGCCGGGGCCAGGTCGGCGCCGGTCTTGGCGACGTTCGGGTTGGTCTCGGCGATGGCGTCGATCGACGTGAGGATGGCCTGGCCGATGGCCGTGCCGCGGGCGGTCTTCAGGGTGCCGATCGCGTCGATCAGCGAGTCCTTGTCGGTGGTGGGGGCGACCAGCAGCCCGGCGATGCCGGAGAAGGCGACCAGCCCGATCCGGGTGCCGTCCTGCTGGGCCTTGATGAACTCGCGGGCGGCGTCGGTGGCGACGGTGAAGCGGTTGGGCTCCACGTCGGTCGAGCACATCGAGCCCGACACGTCGATCGCCAGCAGGATCGACGTGCTGTTGGAGGGCACGGACAGGGTCGCCTGGGGCCGGGCCAGCCCGACCGCGAGCGGCAGGAAGCCGGCCAGGAAGAGCCAGGCCGGGAGCTTGCGCTTCCAGGAGGTACGGCCCGGGAGCGCGGCCCGGATCACGGCGACGCTGGAGACGGTGACGGCGGTTCGTTTGCGGCGCCGGTTCAGCCACCAGCGGGCCGCCAGCAGCAGCGGCACGGCCAGCAGCGCCAGCAGCGCCCACGGCCAGCTGAACGACATCAGACGATCCTTCCGTGCCAGCGGGTGCCCAGCAGCGCGCCGAGCATGAGCAGCAGCAGCGCGGCGCCGGCGAACGGCGCGGTCAGCTCGACCGGCTCCTTCTTGGCGGTCAGGCGCAGGTCGATCGACTTGGTCGTGTCGGCCACCGCCGCCGCGTCACCGGCCGGGTGGTACGCGCCCCCGGTGACCTGCGAGATCGTGGTGAGGGTCTGCTCGTCGAGCCGGGTGCCGAGCTGGAAGCCGTCGACCTCGACGGTCGCGCCCTTGGCCGTGCCCACGCCGACGGTCTGGATGCGGACGCCCGCGGCCGCCGCCAGCTCGGCCGCGGCCTCGACGTCGGGGCCACCGGTCTCCTGCCCGTCGGAGAAGACCACGATCGTGGCTGACGGCCAGTAGCCCAGCTCGGGTGCGGCCGCGCCCTCCTCGGGCAGGCTGACCGGCTTGCCGGTGATGGTGCCCAGGCCGACCAGGATGGCCTGGCCGAGCGAGGTGCCGCCGCTGGCCGAGAGCCGGCCGATGGCGGCCACGGCGGCGTTGTGGTCGTCGGTCGGGGCCTGGGTGAGCAGCGCCTGGTCGCCGAAGACGAGCACGCCGACGTCGACCGTGCCCGGCTGGTCCTCGACGAAGTCCTTGGCCGCCTGCTGGGCCGCGCCGAGCCGGGACGGGCTGACGTCGGTGGCCCGCATGCTGTTCGAGACGTCGAAGGCCAGCAGCACCGTCCCCGACACGTGCGGCACGCTGAGCTCGGCCTGCGGCCGGGCCAGACCCGCGATCAAAAGCGGCAGGGCCAGGAGCAACAGCCCGTACGGCAAGTGGCGCCGAACCGCCGCGCGGCGTGAGGCGCCGCCGGCCAGGGCGCCGAAGCCGGCCGCCTGCAGGGCGGCGGTCCGCCGGCGCTGCAGCGTCACGTAGCCCCAGACCGCTGCCGCCGTGACCACCACCGCGGCGATCAGCACCAGCGGATAGAGAAAGCTCATGAGCGCCTCCGCCCCGGGCGGCGAGCCGCGTCGATCGCATCGGGCACGCGGTGGAGGCTCATCGGCGTCCCCGTCCGGACTTGCGGACCATCTCGATCAGCGCGGAGAGCATGTCCTGATCGGTGGTGACCCGGTGGGCGGCCACGCCGGCCTTGCGCATGCCCTCGGCCACCTCGTCCTCGCGGGCGCCGACCTGGGTGGCGAGGCGGCCGCGAAGCAGCGGGTCGCTCGTGTCGACCAGCAGTTGTTCGCCGGTCTCGGCGTCCTCGACGAGGATCAGGCCGACGTCGGGCAGGTCGAGCTCGGACGGGTCGACCACGCGGATCACCACCACCTCGTGCCGGTGGGTGAGCATGGCCAGCGACCGGTCCCAGCCCGGCTCGCCGATGAAGTCCGACATCACGAAGACCAGGCTGCGCCGCCGCGACGTCGTGGTCGCCGCCAGCCGAAACATTTCGGACAAGTCAGTTATGTGAGCGGACTTCGGGGGGACCGTCGTCAGCGAACGCGTGATCCGCAAAATCTGGTCTCGGCCCGGGCGGGGTGGAATGACCTCGCGAGACTCATTGTCGAACAGGATCGCGCCGACCCGGTTGCCGCCCTGCGACACGAGCCGGGCCAGCGCGATGGCCAGCTCGGCGGCCACCGACTCCTTGCCCGCCCCGCGCCCGAACTTCATCGAGGCCGACCGGTCGACCACCAGCCAGGCGGTCAGCTCCCGGTCCTCGGTGTACTGCCGGACGAACGGCTCGTCGAGCCGGGCCGTGACGTTCCAGTCGATGTGCCGGACGTCGTCCTCGGCGGTGTAGGCCCGCAGATCGGTGAAGTCGATGCCGGCGCCGTGCCACACCGTGCGGTACGCGCCCTGCAGCCGCCCGTCGAGGCGGCGCCCGAGCCGCCACTCGAGGCGCCGCAGCAGCCTGTCCGGTGGGGTGGTCATGCCTACCGGCCCCGCCCGGCGGGCTCCGGGATCGCCACGTTGGCCAGGATCTTGGAGAGGATCAGGTCGGGCGTGACCTCGTCGGACAGCGCCTCGTAGGACAGCACCATGCGGTGCCGCATGACATCGAGGGCCAGGTCGGTCAGATCTTCCGGTACGACGTACTCGCGGCCCCGGATGAAGGCCAGCGCCCGGGCCGCCAGCACCAGGCTGATCGACGACCGGGGGCTGGCCCCGAAGGTCACGTAGCGGGCGAGGTCGGTCAGACCGGCCCGGCCCGGGTCGCGGCTGGCGTGGGCGAGCGAGACGGCGAACTCGATCAGCGACGGGTCGACGTACACCTGGTCGGCCTGTTCCTGGAGCCCGATCAGCGTCTCGGGGTCGATGATCTTCTGAATGACCGCGGCCCGGGTCAGCGACCGCTCGACGACCACGAACTCCTCGGTCGGGCTGGGATAGCCGACCAGGACCTTCATCATGAAGCGGTCGACCTGGGCCTCGGGCAGCGGATAGGTGCCCTCGGTCTCGATCGGGTTCTGGGTGGCCATGACCAGGAACGGGTTGGGCACCTTGTGGGTCTCGCGGCCGATGGTGACCTGCCGCTCCTGCATCACTTCGAGCAGCGCCGACTGCACCTTGGCCGGGGCGCGGTTGATCTCGTCGGCCAGCAGCAGGTTGGTGAAGACCGGGCCCAGCTGCACCTGGAACTCGCCGGTGGGCTGGTGGTAGACGCGGGTGCCGACGATGTCGGCCGGCACCAGGTCGGGGGTGAACTGCACCCGGTGGAAGTCGCCGCCGATCGCCTCCGCGAGGGACTTGACGGCCAGCGTCTTGGCCAGCCCGGGCACGCCCTCGACCAGGATGTGGCCGCGGGCCAGCAGGGCCACGATGAGCCGCTCGAGCAGGAGGTCCTGCCCCACGATGGTCTTCTTGACCTCGTAGAGCACCTTCTCGATCGGCCCGGCCGAGGCGGCCGGGGCGTCGGTCCAGTTGTAGGGGCCGCGGGCCGGCTGGTTCATGCGTCCGTCCTAGGTGTCATAGGGGTGGTGCCTGTCCGTCGCCCTCGCCGGCGCCGAGCGCGGCCCCGATGGGCACGGCGAAGCCGATGCCGATGAAGGTGCCGGCGTCGGTCGGGTTGGCGAGCGCCACCACGACCCCGACGACCTGGCCCTGCGTGTTGATCAGCGGGCCGCCCGAGCTGCCCGGGTTGACCGCCGCGTCGAACTGGATGAGCCCGGCGATGTCGCCACCCCGGTCACGGGCGAGGGTGCGCTCCAGACCGGAGACGACGCCGCTGGTGGTGGTCGCGGTCAGACCGAGCGGGTTGCCGATGGCGACCACGTCGTCGCCGACCGCGGAGCCGCCGCCGAGCACCGCCGGCACCACCGTCTCGGGCAGCTCGGCCGGGGTCAGGGTGGCGATGTCCTGGGCCGGGGAGGAGGTCGCGAGCTGGGCGGCCGTCTCGCTGCCGTCGGCGTACGAGATCTGGATGCTCTTGGCTCCCTCGACCACGTGGTACGCGGTGAGGATGGTCCCGTCGGCGTTGATGATGAACCCGGTGCCGCTGTCGGCGCCCTCGCCCCCGCCAGTCGCCTTGATCAGCACGACCGAGGGCCGCAGGGCCTGATAGACCTCGGTCACGGTGAGCGGGCCCTGGGAGGCGGATGCTGAGGGGGCCGGTCTTGAGGGTGCCGCCTCCGGGGCCTTTTCACCGCGGAAGATCACGACTGCGGTGATCGCCACCGCCCACACGACCGCCACGCCGATCAGCAGCCGGCGGCCGCTGATCTTCGGCCGGGGCCGCCGCGGGGGCGGCTCGGCGGGCGTCTGATCAGCGTCGTCGGGCCGCAGGACTTCCATCACCGCGCACCCGCATCAGTTCGCATCTCTCGACTCTAGGAGCGGTTTCTCAAAATCCGCTAAGAGCCGCCGCGCCTTTTCATAAGGCGTTTCACCTGCCGGGACGCGGGCATTCCGGGCTTATGTCGTACGCCGCCCGAAGCCCGCACACCACTCACCGCTGGTGGGCCCTGCTCGGTTTCGGGCTGGCCGTCTTCGTCGCCGCCGCGATCGGCGGCCTCGGCGTCTCCGGCACGTCGGCCGAGTACCAGGGTCTGGAGCAGCCCGCCTGGGCGCCCCCGTCCTGGTTGTTCGGGCCGGTCTGGACGGTCCTCTACGTGATGATCGCGCTGGCCGGCTGGCTGGCCTGGCAACGGGCCGGTTTCACCATGCCGATCTGGCTCTACTCGGCCCAGCTGGTGCTCAATGCGATCTGGACGCCGCTGTTCTTCGGCGCCGGCCAATACGGGCTGGCCTTCGCCGACATCGTCGTGCTGTGGCTGCTGATCGGCGCCACCGTCGTCGCGTTCTGGCGGGTCCGCCGCGGGGCCGCGTTGCTCCTGCTCCCGTACTGGGTCTGGGTCACCTACGCGAGCGCGCTGAACCTCGCCATCTGGCAGCTCAACTAGAACAACGCATCTCGAAACAGGTGCCAACTTCGCTCCGTCTCTTCCAAAACTACCCGTCGTCACAGCATGATGATCGCGGGGACACTATGAGTGAAGATCACCTGCCGCCGAGTGTGCTGTCCGAGATCGGGAGCCCGATCCGGGAGAGCAGGCTGTCCGCGGTGGACGAGCTGGTCAAGCTCGCCTGGGGCGCCGACCTGGCGAGCGCTTCCGCCGCGCGCCAGGCCATCCAGGCGATGATGGACGACGACAGCCGCGCCGTCTCCGCCGCGGCGGCCGCGGCCCTGGAGCGTACGGCCATGCGCCTCGAGCCCGAGCGCGTCGACTTCGGCGTGGTCGCGGCCGAGACGCCCCGGCTGGTGGCCGACGTGCGGGTCGAGGGCCCGCCGCTGGCCGTCGCCGGCGCCACGGTCACCGTCTCCGGCCCCGGCCTGCGGGCCATGCTGACCGACCGCCAGCTGCGCATCATGTGGCTGCCCCGGTCGGACTGGCTGGACGGCTCGGTCACCGTGCGCGGCCCGGCCGGCTGGGCCGAGGTCCGGGTCACCGGCCAGGTCGCGGCCGCGGTGCCGATGACGAGCGGGCCGTCCGAGCCGACCGTCGTCCGGACCTACGACGGCGTGCCCGGCTTCGGCGGCTACGGCCCGGCCCGGGTCACCGTGCTGCCCCCGCCGCCCCCGCCGCCGCGCCGCCAGATCGGCACGACCGTGCTGGTCGCGATCCTCACCACGCTGGTCGTGCTGGGCGGGGCCGGCGTCGCGATGGCTCTGCTCAACAGTGGCACCCCGAGCCGCACCGTGGCCGCCGAGCCCACCACCGAGCCCGAGGCGGTCGAGTCGTTCGGGTCCGCCGTCACGCCGCAGGTCACCCGGGTGCCGCTCGGCGCGCGGGTGAAAAGCCTGGCCACGCCCAAGGTCGTGGCCACCGTCCCGGTCGGCACCGAGCCCGAGGGCATGGCCGTCTCGCCCGACAGCCGCACGGTGTATGTGGCGAACCAGAATTCGCACGTCCTCTCGGTCATGGATGCGGCCACCCGCAAGGTCACCTCGGTGCAGCTGCGCAACACGCCCCGCTTCGCCACGACCTCGCGCGACGGCCGCCTCGTCTTCGTCTCCATGTACGAGGACGACAAGCGCACCGGCAGCGGCGTGGCGGTGGTCGACGCGCGGACCCGCAAGGTCGTGCGCTACCTGGCCACCGGCATTCAGCCGTACACGTTGTCGGTCGGCCCGGACGGCGCGCTCTGGGTGCCCATCCACAGCGAGGGCCGGGTGCAGATCTTCAAGAGCGGCAGCCTGGAGCTGACCGGCGACATCGTGCTGCCGCCCAACCCGCACGCGGTTGGCTTCTCGCCCGACCTCAACCGCGCCTTCACGGCCAACCACGAGTCCAATCTGGTCTCCGTGATCGACATGCGGACCATGACGCTGATCAAGACGATCGCGGTCAGCAAGGCGCCGCACAGCATCGCCGCCTCGCCGGACGGGCGGGTCGTGCTCGTCGCCGGGTTCGACGCCGACTCGGCCGACCTGATCGACGCGAACACGCTCAAGCGCACCGGGCCGTTCAAGGTCGGGCGCCAGCCGCAGAGCGTCGGTGTGTCGGCCGACGGCAAGCACGCGTACGTGGTCAACGAGGGCGACAACACGATCTCGGTGCTGAACACGGACTCCGGCGCCGTGACGGCCACGGTCAAGGTCGGCGGCAGCCCGCGCACGATCTCGGTCGCGGCCGACGGCAAGCTGGCGTACGTCTCCAACGGCAAGGACCACACCATCTCGGTGCTGCGGGTGGGGGAGTGAGCCGGCGCGACCTCGCCGCCGGCGAAGTGCTGGTGCGGCGGCTCTTCACCGAGCACGGCGCGGCGCTTCTGGCGTACGCGTCGCGGCTGCTCGGCGACCACACGCAGGGCGCCCAGGTCGTGCAGGAGACGCTGGCCCGGGCCGCCTTCGACGACGGCCGGGCCGCGCTCTTCCGGATGGCGCGTGATCTGGCCGTCGACCGGCTGCGGGCCCGCCCGCAGGCCACCCCGCCGCCGACCGGCTCGATGGAGATGCTGCGCGCCGTCGAGGAGCTGCCCCCGGAGGAGCGCGAGGTGCTCGACGCCCTCTACTTCCAGGGCCGCAACGTCAAGGAGGCGGCGGCGTCGCTGGGCGTGCCGGCCGAGACGGTCAAGGTCCGCAGCTATCAGGCGCTGCGGCGGCTGCGCGGGGTCACGGCATGAGCGGGCACGAGACCGATCAACTGGGCGCGTACGCGCTGGGGGTGCTCGACGACGACGAGTGGGCCGCGGTCCACGCCCACGTCGAGGGCTGCGAGGACTGCCGGCGCGAGGTGGGCGAGCTGCGGGCCACGGAGGAGCTGCTGGGCGAGGTGCCGCCCGAGGCCTTCCTCGACGGGCCACCTCCGGGGGGCGAGCTCCTGCTGCAACGCACTCTCGCGCAGGTACGAGATGAAGGGAACCGCCGCGAGCGGAACCGCCGTCTCGTGTGGACGCTGGCGGCGGCCCTGGCGGCGATCGCCGCCCTGGGCGGTGGGGCCTGGGCCGGCCGGAGCACCGCACCCGCGGCCGTCGCGGCCGCCGCATCGCCCCAGCCGCCGCCGGCCTCGGCCGCCCCGCCGGTCTCGGGGGCCGCGACCAACGCCGCGACCGGGGTCAGCATGAACGTCACGGTGAAGCCGGCGGCCGGCTGGGTGCGCCTGAGCGCCAGCGTGGCCGGCATCCCAGCCGGTGAGCAGTGCCGCCTCTACGTCGTCGGCTCGGGCGGCGACCGGCAACTCGCCGGCAGCTGGCTGGTCTCCGAGGCGGCGGCCACGGGTGGCACCACGGTGGACGGCAGCGCTCTGGTCGCCCCGGCCGACCTGGTCTCGGTCGAGGTCGAGACGTACGCGGGAAGGCCGCTGGTCCGGGTCGATCTGTAATTGATCGAGCTCGAAGTCTCGCGCGGCGCTGCTGAGACGCATATTATCAGAGCGTGATGGCTCGGATACGAAGCGTCACTGTCGCCGAGGGCGGATGGAGGTGGACCCGATGACCTCCGCCGGATGGTTCGCGCTCGGCATCACGGTTTTCGGCTCGCTCTGCTACGCGACCGCCTCGATCCTGCAGGCCGTCGGCGCCCGCCGCAGCGTCGGCACCGTGCGGACCATGGCCCACCCGCTCTACATGCTCGGCCTGCTCTTCGACATCCTGGCCTGGATCGGCGCGATGATCGCGCTGCGCGAGCTCGCCGTCTACGTCGTCGAGTCCATCCTGGCCGGCTCGCTCGCCATCACCGTGCTCGTGGCCCGCTTCGCTCTCGGCTGCCGCCTGCGCAAACGCGACTCGGTGGCGGTGGTCGTGACCATCGCGTCGCTGAGCTTCCTGGCCCTGTCGGCCGGCCCGCAGGACGACGTGCACACCAGCGACGAGCTCCGCTTCGCCCTCTGCGCGGCCGCGATGGTCATGGTGCTGGTCGGCTGGGGCGCGGCCAAGGTGCAGGCGCCGGGCGGGCTGATCGCCGCCTTCGCCGGTCTCTCGCTCGGCGGCGCCGCCCTGATCGGCCGCTCCCTGCCGGTGCCCGAGGGCCTCAGCGGCGGCCAGACGGCCCTGGCCATCGTCACCGAGCCGCTCACGTTCGCCCTGCTCACCTTTGCCGCGACCGGCATGATGCTCTACGCCCACGCCCTGCAGCACGGTGACGTCGGCCCGGTCACCGCGATCCACTGGACGGCCGAGGTCTGCGCCCCCTCGGTGGTGGCCATGGCTTTCCTGGGCGACACCGTCCGCGAGGGCTGGCTGCTCCCGGCCGTCCTCGCCGGCGTGGCCACCGTCTGCGCGGCCGTGGTCCTGGCCACCGCCCCCGCCACCCACGTCACGGCCAAGCCGGAGGACACCTTCCAGCCCGCCCTGGCCCAGTCGGTCCGGGCCGCGCTTCCCGCCCCCGAGGTCCCGGCCTGGGTCCGCCCGATCGGCGAAAAGGTCATCTGGTGGGGCGCCCCACCGATCTGGCGCCCACCCACCCGCGCCCGCGCGATCGAGCCCGCCTACCGCTCGGCCGCGGTTCCCCGAGCAGGCGCCGTCGCCTACCCGCCGGCTCCCGCGCCGACGGCCCGCGCCCAGGCGATGGTCCCGCCCTACCAGTCCCGCTCGTTGGCGCCCGCGGTCCGCGGCCAGGCGATGATCCCGCCGTATCAGTCCCGCCCGAGCACAACCCCGGCCCCCGCGCAGCACCCCGCGCCACCGGCCACCCGGCCGTCACCGCCGCCGCGCGTCGAGGCGTCACCGCCGGCCCCCACCCGCGAGCCCGACCCGCATTGGTGGAGCGCCCCCGCCGTCGACAGCGAGTGGTGATCGCCGCGGTGGTCATTCCCCCTGGCCTGGCGCGAGTGGTGGTCGTTCCGGCTGGCCCGGCGATCGGGTGGGCGGCGAGTGGTGATCGCTGTGGTGGGCGTTCCGCCTGGCCTGGCGATCGTGCCGGCGGTGGCGTCATCTCCTAGAGCAGGCGGACGGCCTCGGCGATCGGTGTCGCGCCGTTGTTGAAGTTGATGGTGCGGCCCACGGTGGACGGCTCGCCCAGCACCTCGGCCACGACCGCCGCCACGTCGGCCCGCGATACCGAACCAGAAGTGGACCCCTGCTCGGCCGTCTCGATCCGGCCCGTCCCGGCCTCGTCGGTCAGCGCGCTCGGCCCGAGGATCGTCCAGCTCAGCGACGACGCCCGCAGGTGGGCGTCGGCCTCGGCCTTGGCCTGCGCGTAGGCGTAGAAGCCGTTCTCCGGCGACACCCCATGATCCAGGCCAGCGCCGAAGTAGGACACCATCACATAGCGGCCCACTCCCGCTTGCTGCGCCGCGTCCATCGACCGGATCGCCGCGTCCCGATCCACCGCGTACGTCCGCTCAGGGTTGCCCCCACCCGCCCCGGCCGACCAGACCACCGCGTCGTGCCCCGCGAACAGCGCGGCCATCTCCCCGACGCTCGCCTGCTCCACATCGAAGACCACCGGCTCGGCGCCCGTCGCTGCCACCTCTGCCGTGTGATCGGCGTTCCGGAACACCGCCGTCGCCTCGTCCAGCAGCGGCAGCAGAAGCCGCGCCACCTTCCCGTGCCCACCCACCACAAGAACGCGCATTCCTGACACGTTACCCGCGGCCCCCACCTGCGGCCCGCCGAGCGCGGGGGTCCGCGCCACCTGCCGCTGACGGCGTGGGCCCGGGGTGAGCCGACTGCGTCGAGGTAGGCGCGATAGCGGTGGGCAGTGCGCCCACACGAGGCGGCGGAATGACGTGCGGCGCACGACGGCAGGATGACCGAGCTCGGCGAGCGCGGTACGGCCTCGGCGGCGTCGTCGCGCGATCCAGGGGGAGCGCGCCGCCCTGGATCGCGTAGGCGCCGCCGAGGAGCTAGCTGGCCGCGCGGTGGAGTTCGCCGGCCGGCACCCGGAGGGTGACCACGTCGCTGTCGCCCTCGACCCCGGCGGCGAGCTGGTCGGCGCCCGCGTAGACGTCGTTGGAGAGGGCGCCGGTGCCGTCGATGCGCAGGTAGCCGGTGATCATCAGGCTTTCGGCGATGCCGGCCACCGTGTCGGGGCGGACGTCGGTGCCGGCGGGCTGGACTGCGGTCACCGAGCCCACCCGGTCGCCGGCGGGGTCGACCACTGTCATGCCGGCGGTGACGTGGGCGATCGGCTGGGGTTCGGTCAGACTGTTCGGCTCCATGTGATCAGAATTTCCCCGGCGGACCGCCGCAAAACCCGACGGAACGCCGGGCCGCCGCCGATGGGTGGGTTTAGGGCGGCCCCCGCGTGGTAACTGCCGCTTCCGACGGGAGGCAGCGCATGCGGGCGGCAGTGCTCGACGTGGGATCCAGCACAGTCAATCTCTTGATCGGCGCCCCCGGCTCGGAGCCCGGCGCGTGGACCTCGTGGAAGGCGCACAGCTATCTCGCGGCCGACCTGCGCAAGGACGGCCGGCTCGGCCCGGCGGGCCGGCGGCGGCTGATCGACGCGGTGGACCGGGCCGTCGACGAGGCGCGCCGGGCGGGTGTCGAGGAGTTCCTGCCGTACGCCACCGCGGTGATCCGGGACGCGCCGGACCGGGCCGACGTGATCGATCACGTGGCCGCGGCCACCGGCGTCCGGCTCGGCACGCTCAGCGGGGTGGAGGATGCCGAGGCGACGTTCCTGGCCGCCCGCCGCTGGGCCGGCCGGTGTGGTCAACCGCTGCTGGTGGCCGACATCGGCGGCGGCTCGCTCGAGCTGGCCTTCGGCTACGACGTGAAGCCCGACTGGGCGGTTTCGCTCGATCTGGGGGCCCGTGTCCTGACCCGCCGGTTCCTGCGCGGCGGTGGGTCGTCGGCCCGCGGGGCCACCCGGGACCTGCGCCGGCACGTCCGGGCCGAGGTGCACCGGGCGCTCGCCGGCACGTCGTGGGAGGCCCGGTCGACCGCGGTCGCCGCCTCCAAGACCTTCCAGCAGCTGGCCCGCCTGACCGGCGCGCCCGCCCTGCGCCGCGGCCCCTCCATCGCCCGCCGCCTGCACCGGAGCCGCCTGCGTCCGTGGCCCGACCGGCTGGCCGCCATGCCGGCCAAGCGCCGCGCGAAACTCCCCGGCGTCTCCGCCCATCGAGCCGGCCAGATCGTGGCCGGCTCGATCGTCGCCGACGAGGTCATGCGCGGCCTCGGCCTGACCTCGCTCCGCATCAGCCCTTGGGGCCTGCGCGAAGGCATCCTCCTACGTCGCTTCGAGGGCGGCTGGCCCGACTTCGCCGACGCCCACTGGACATCCCTGCCGTGAGCGATCGCGCAGCACCGCTGTGGCGAGCGAATGTGCGGTGTCATCCGCGAGTTCAGGGTGCCGGATCTGCCCGTCACTCTCCGTGCAGACGAACGGCCAAGGCCGGCACGACGGGCGTCGTCCACCTGACCAGGCTCGCACCGGTCGTGGGCCGCTGCCATCACTTGCCGGTCTGTCATGCAGCATGATGTCGGGGTGACGGATCTGGCTGTCTGGCCTTTGACCATCAGAGCTCGGCGGTCGGAGGACCTCGATCAGTGTGTGAGCGTGCTGCGTGACGTGCGCTCGGTCAACGGCTACCCGACGAAGTGGCCGGCCGATCCCGCGGCCTGGCTGGACCGGCCGGAATTCGACCAGGCGTGGGTGGCCACGAGCTCGCCCGGTCTCATCGTCGGGCACGTCGCTGTACAGAACGGCCGGGAGGTCACACGGTTGTTCGTGGCGCCCGCGGCCCGGCGCCTCGGTGTTGCCCGGGCCATGCTTGATCACGTCGGCATCTGGGCCGGCGGCCGGCTCATTCTCAACGTGGTGGACCAGCCGAATTCTTCAGCGGTCGCGTTTTACGAGAGCACTGGATGGCGTTACACGCGCACGACGACCGCCGACTGGACCGGCCCGCGCGGCGAGTCTGTGCGGCTGCGCCACTACGTCCGATAGGCAAGAACGGGTTTCGCGGTTCATCCGCATTCTGACCACGATGAAAGGCGGTCGCACATCCTTGGTGAGATCGGCCGCCGTCAGGAGCTCAGGAACGTCAGGACGGCGCGTACCCGGCGGTGTGCGCTGTCGTCCGGGGGCAGGTCGAACCTCCGGGTCGATCGCGGTGCCGCCGGCCGCCACCCGGCGCAGAGCGTCGAGGAACTCATCCACTCGGGACACCCGGTCCTTGAGCAGGTAGCCGACCCCGCCGGCGCCCTCGGCGAGCAGCTCGGCGGAGTAGACGTGCTCGACGTACTGGGACAGCACCAGCACCGGCAGACCGGGCCATCGGCGCCTAGCCTCGGCGGCGGCCCGGACACCCTCGTCGCTGAAGGCGGGCGGCAGCCGTACGTCGGTGATGGTGACGTCCGGGGCGTGCTCACCGATGGTGGCCAGGAACTCCTCGGCGGTATGCAGCACCGCCACGACCGTCGCCCCCTCAAGCTCGAGCATCAGCCGCAGACCCTCGGCCAGCAGCACGTGGTCCTCTACGATCACGACCCGCACGGCCGCCTCCGGTTCACAGCGGATCGGCCTCGACCGTGCAGGGCAGCCGGATGGTCAGCACCGTCGGACCGCCGGCCGGGCTGGACGGGACAGGTTGCCGTCGAACGCGGCGACTCGGTGGCGGATGCCGCTCAGACCGGTGCCGCGGGACTCGTCGGCGCCGCCGGCACCGTCGTCGGTCACCACGATCACCAACCGCTCGTCGTCCAGATCCAGGTGGAGAGTCGACTGCCCGGCGCCGGAATGCTTGGCGACGCGGCGTCGCAGTCGGCGGCGACCATGAAGGTGTGCGTCTTCCCCGCCCTGGCCCTCGCGGCGCCGGGGGCCGGCTACAGCTTCAACGTGACCTTGCCGGTGGTGTGGCGGGCGATCAGGTCCGCCACGGCTCGGCGCACGTCCGCCAGGGGGTAGGCGGCCTCGACCAGGGGGCGTAGCCGGCCCGCGGCGACCAGGGTGAGCATCTCGGCGAGGGGCCCGCGGTAGGCGCCGGGGGTCGCGAGGGCGGGGCGCAGCCAGAAGCCGGCGACGGTGAGGTTGCGGTCGGCCAGGGTGGCCGGGTCGACCGGGCGGCGGCCCTGCCGGGAGGCGTTGCCGAAGGTCACGAGCCGGCCGAAGGTGCCGAGGACCTCGAGGCCGGCGTCGAAGACCGGGCCGCCGATCGATTCGAGGACGACGTCCACCGGGCGGCCGTGATTGGCCGCGGCGATCCTTTCCGCGTACCCCTCGGGTTCCCCGGAGACCGCGACATCGGCCCCCAGCGCGAGCACCAGATCGCGCTTGGCCTCGGTCGAGGCCGTCCCGATGACGCGGCCGGCGCCGAAGTGCCGGGCCAGCTGCACGGCCAGGGAGCCGACGCCGCCGGCGGCCGCGTTGACCACCACGGTCTCGCCGGGCTGGACGCGGGCGCTGCTGCGCAGCACGTGCCAGGCGGTCAGGCCCTGGACGAGCAGCGCGAGCGCCTCGGCGTCGCCGACCCCCTCGGGAACGTCGACCGCGTCCGCCGCCGCGACCACGGCCCGGGCCGCGAAGCCGCCACCGTCGAAGGTGGTCGCCATGACCCGGCGCCCGCCGGCGGTGCGGCCGACGACCTCGGTGCCCGGCACGAACGGCAGCGACGGCGTGGGCTGGTAGCTGCCGGCGATGCGGCTGGTGTCGGCGAAGTTCAGGCCGGCCGCGCTCACCTCGACCAGCAGTTGTCCCGGGCCGGGAACGGGCTCGTCGACATCGACGAGTTCGAGAGGGCCGCCGAAGCGGGAGCACTGCACCGCGATCACGCGAGGGACCCTACCGTCACCGCGGTGATGACAAGATCCCGTTCGATCGTGTAGCGGCCGCGGAACTCGGCGACGGGGGAGTCCGCGACGAGCGGGCGGCCGGTGAACGTCCGTACCGCCGGGTCGATCTGGAGAATGGCCTCGTCGAAGCCGAGCCAGCGCCCGGTCAGCGGGAACCACGCCTTGTAGATCGACTCCTTGGCGCTGAACAGCAGCCGGTCCCAATGGACGCCGTCGCCCAGCCCGGCCAGCATCTCGCGCTCCTCGGGCAGCGTGACCCCGGGCAGGACCTCGGGCGGGAGGGCGGCGTGGGGCTCGGCGTCGATGCCGACGGACGCGACCTTCGTGGCCAGGGCGACCGCCGCCGCGCGATAACCGGTGCAGTGGGTGATGCTGCCGACCACCCCGTCCGGCCACAGTGGCTGCCTCTTCGGGCCGGTCAGGATCGGCGCGGGTGGGAAGCCGAGCCGCCGCAGCGCCTCGCGGGCACTGCGGCGGCCGGTGATGAACTCGCGGCGCCGGCCCTCGGTGGCCCGCGCGATCAGCTGCTCCTCGCCGGGGAACGGGGCCTCGCCGGGGAGGTCGCCGAACGCCTCGACGGCGATCACTTCCGGGGGCACGAGGTCGATCAGCGTCACGCGGTCATGATGCCAGCGCCCGCGCGTACTCGTACCACCACTGCCCGGCCGGCGGGGCTCCGGGGGAGCAGGCGCCGTCCGATTCTCCCGGTCGCTTGACCCAGAGGTACGCGTCGACGAGCGCCTGCCCGGTCCGGGTGGTCGGCGCCTCGCCCAGTTTGCGGCCGGCCGGGTTGCACCAGTGGTGATCACCCGCGCCCACCTTGGCCGGGCCGTTGCCGTTGCGGCTGGTGTCGATCACGAAGTGCGCGCCCTGCAGCTGCTTCGACAGCGACGTCCCGTACCGGATGTTGTCGGCGGTCCGCTCGAAGTTCGCCACGTTCAGGGCGAAACCACTGGCCCGCTGTACGCCCGCACGGCGCAGCGCGGCGCTCATCTGCGCCGGCTTGCGGATCCAGGTCGGGTTGCCGGCGTCGAGATAGACCAGCGTTCCGGGGTTGGCCCGCAGCGTTGCCACGGCCTGGCTGAGCAGCCCCAACCGCTCGGCCGCGGCCTTGCTGTCGAGGCAGCCGCGCACGGTCTGGGCCACCGCGTCCGGCTCGAGCACCACCACCGAGCGCCGGCCGCGCAGCGCCGAGGCCAGCGACGAGATCCACTGCCGGTACGCGGCGGCGTCGGGCGCCCCGCCCGCCGAATGACCGGAGCAGTCCCGGTTGGGGATGTGGTAGAGCGTCAGCACCGGCAGCTTCCCGGCCCGCCCGGCATCGGCCACCAGTTGACGGGCCCGGTCGGCGTAGCCCGGGGCGGCGTCGGCGAACCAGGTCGCGGTGGGCCGGTCGGCGATGCGGCGGATGATCCGGGCGTCGGCGGTGCGGCCGGCCGTTTCCAGGGCCCGTACCTCGTTGGCCGCCGCCCCCGTGGGGTCGACGTAGAGGGCCTGACCGGTGAGCCGGCCGTTCCAATGTTCTTCGTTCTGGACGGCGTCCGGCGCCGGGTCGGTCCGGGCCGCGCTGATCGCCATGGGGGTGGCGATCCCGGCCGCGATGACAAAGGCTGCAAAAAGTACATATCGGCGTCGCATCAGCGCACCTGTACCCAGCGCGCCACCGACGGCACACCTCGGTCGTCGACCAGGAACAGCATGTACCACCCGGACGGCATCAGGCCTCGGCGCTTCGGGAAGGTCAGCGTCACCCCGTTCGGCCGCCGGACCATCGGCAGGGCGACCGACCGCTGGTCCACGTCGAGCACGTGGGTGACCGCGCTGGGCCGGATCATCCGGGCCGACACCGCGCGCCCGGCGTCCGGCGTCGGGAAGTAGATCACCGAGCCTCGCGACACCTCGCTCGGCCCGCTCGTGATCACCGGCCGGTCCTTCTTGTCGCCCTTGAAGAGGTACGGCGGGCTGTAGACCTCGATCCGCTTCTCGAACGAGCCCGGATTGCGCCCGCTCTCGTCGTACAGCGGATCGCTGCCCAGCGTGATCACCCGGCCGTCCGGGAGCAGGATCGCCTCGGAGTGGTAGTTGCGGCCGACCTTCGAATCGGCCGCCTTCTCGAACTTGTTCGAGTCCGGCCGGTAGATCTGCGAATTGAACAGGTCGCTGCGCGTCTCCCCCCGGTACGGGCCGCCGCGGTAGCCGGACGAGCCGCCGGTGGTGAAGACGCCGTCGTCGGGCAGGATCACCGCGTTCAGATAGCGCACCGGCTCGGGCAGGTCGGGCCCCGGACGGTAGACCGGATCGGGCTGGTTGAGGTCGACGATGTCGGTCCGCGCGGTCGACACCGGCGACTCGCCGATCCCGCCCCCACCGAAGATCATCACCCGCTGCCGCTGGGCCGGCGGGAGCAGCACCGACGAGCTGGTCTCGGTCATCCGCGGGTTGCGCAGGCCGGGAACGTCACGGAAGGAGTTCCGGGTCAGGTCCCAGATCCCGGGCGTACGGCCGATCTTGTCACTGCCGTAGCCGGAGTTGGACCCGGAGTAGAACAACCGCCCGTCGTCCATCATGTGGAACGCCGGATAGGTGGGGAACTGGCGTTTGAGCTGCGGCGTGGCCTCCCACTTGCGCCGGCTCACCAGGTAGCGCTCGTTGTCGCCGGGCAGCAGGCGGCCGAACTCGTCGAGACCGGAGACGGCGAGCACGTTGCCGTCGGGCATCTCGGTCAGCGTCGGGTACCAGCGGTGCTTGACCATGTCGCCGACGCGCACGTAACGCTCGGTGCGGGGGTCGAACTCGTACGAGGTCTTGTCACCGCCGTACTCCTGCTTCTCCCGGGTGATCTTGTCGGCCAGGCCGTAGATGTTGCGCTGGTCGTCGCCGGTCAGTCCGGCCACCTTGTATTGCGCGGGTTTTCGGACGATCGGTGCGTTGCCGGGTTTTTCGGCGTCGACCCAGACCTCGACCTCGGAGGCGTGGATCATTGTCGTGGGGCCGTGCTTCATCGCCATGGCCGGCTTGAGCGTGACATCGGCTCGCGTCCGATATCTCTCGCCCTTTTCGGACATAATGACCGTGCCCTTACGGAACAGGCGGGGGCTTCCGTTGGGGGACTCGTTCTTCAGCTTCATGACGCCGGCGGCGTGGGTGATGTCCTTGGCCAGCCGCTCGTACGACTTCGTACCCCCCGCCACCAGCACGTTCCCGTTGCCCAGGAAGGTGTGGCCGGCACAGAAGACGTCGGTCGGCGTCGGCACGTCGGTGAAGCGGTCGGTGGCCGGGTCGTACAGCACGGTCCGGAAGGAGCCCGCCTCGAACGCCTCCCGGTTGTTGCCGCTGCCCGCGATGATCAGCACCTTGCCGGTGTGCAGCAGCGCGGCGTGGATCGCGTTCACCTTGAAGCCGTCCGGCACGTGCAGGCGCGACCAGTGGCCGTACTTCTGCTTGTAGGACTGCCGGTTGATGGTGAACTCGCGGTAGGCCTCGTTCGCGGCGGCCATCATCGGCCGGTTCACGGCGACGACGAACCCCAGCACCACCAGGGTGATGAGGTAGGTCAGCAGTCGCCGGGGCAAGCTCGGTCTGGGTCGGGGGGTCATTGCTTCTTCCTGGTAGTCAGCCACAGAGCGGTCGGCGCCAGGCAGATGGCCAAGTTCAGGCTCGGCCAGAGCCACATCGCGCTGTCCACGTGATGACCGATCGGTGCGCTGGCCAGCAGGGCGGCGTAGAAGGCCGCCCACAGCAAGCTGTGCCGGAAAGTGCTCAACCGGTCGGGGCTGGTCGAATCGCCCTTGGGAGTAACGACGAAACCGGCGCGACGGCGCAGCACCGCCCCGACATAGGAAGCCACATAGACCGGCGCGCACAGCGTGGAAGCGATCATGCCGGTGAGCCCGGACGACCCCGCCTCCTCGTGCGGCGAGACGTTGTGCCGGCGGTTGAAGACGTACAGGCCGACCTGGAACAGCGCGGCGTCCACGTAGAGCATCAGCCACACCTCCTGGGGCACCTGCACCCCCTTGGCGCCCAGGACGAGATAGCAGGTCGCGTTCAGGGCGCCGAGCATCCAGGCCAGCGCGGTCAGCGGGTAGTACGACATCAGCAGCCCGTAATGCAGGCTGCGGCGGAACCCGAGCCGCCAGGCCAGCCGGTGGAACTTGGTGATCACGACCTCGTCCGTGCCGCGCGACCACCGGTGCTGCTGGCTGAAGTAGTCGGTCCAGGACGACGGCCCCTCGCCGACCGCCAGCACGTCCGGCGTGTAGACCGACCGCCAGCGCTTCCCGGTCCGCTCGTTCTTGGCCGCGTGCACGGCCAGGCTGGTCGCCATGTCCTCGGTGATCGAGTCCTGCAGCCCGCCGATCGCCTTCAGGGCCCTGATCCGTACGGCGTTGTTGGTGCCCACGAGCATCGCGATGCCGTGCTTGTTCCCGGCCCGCTGCAGCAACGAGTGGAACAAGTACTGCTGCGACTCGGCCCACCGCGTGACGACGTTGTCGTAGTTGCCGTAGATCTGCGGCCCCACGACGAAGGCCACATCCTCGTCGTGGAAATACCCGAGCAACCGCTCGCAGAAGTTCGGCAGCGGCACATGGTCCGGATCAACTGAGACAAAGACGTCGTACGCGTCGCCGTGCCGGTCCACCCACGCGTTGTAGTTCCCGTGCTTGGTCCGCGCCTTGAACGCGCCCTTGGCCTGGTTGTACGCCTCGACGCCCTTGCGCGAGAAGTGCCGCACCCCGATGCGCGCGCACATCGCCTTCACGCCGGCGTCGTCGCCCTCGTCCAGCAGCCAGACGTCGTACGGCCCCGGATGTCTCACCCGGCGGGCGGCCCGCAGCGTCCGCTCCACCATCTCCACCGGCTCCTTGCCCGGCACGATGGTCGTCAGGAAGGCCACCCGGAGCCCGGCCGGCGCCACCATCGGCTGCGGATCCCGCGCCCACAAGGTCGCCAGACACAGCGTGACCACGTTGACCAGCCGGAACAGCTCGATCAGCCCGGTTGCCCCGATCATGACCGCGGTCGCCGCGAACAACCACGGCCGCATTTTTTGGTCAGGCATTTCGATCGACGACACGAGCCAGAAGAAGAATGTCGTCTCGAACCCGAACGCCAGCACCGTGATCGCCAGCGTGGTCAGCGGCCGCCGCCGCGCCAGCCGCCGCATCCGGACCCGTTTCTCCGGCCCCGCGGCCGGCCCCGCCAGCACGCTGTAGGCCGGATAGTCATACCTCGGCGAGCCGTCAACCGCGGGATGTACGGGGGGCATCTTGACGCGACCCTGCAAAACCCACAGCCTCCCCGCTGAGCCCAAACAAACGTCCGGGGAGTCTCAGTGCGGATCAGTCCGACAGGACGGACATTCTGTCCGATATAGCCACAGATCGATCCCTGCCCGGCGGATTTATCTATCCAGTTAGTCAGTTAGGCTGGCCGGCATGGTGGTACGAGATGCGCAGGCGACCCGGCGGCGGCTGATCGACGCGGCGGCCGACGAGTTCTCGGCGTACGGGATCGCCGGCGCCCGGGTCGACCGGATCGCGGCGGCGTCCAAGAGCAACAAGGCGCAGATCTACCACTACTTCGGCAGCAAGGATCAACTGTTCGACGCGGTGATGAGTGACGTCGTCACCCGGACGGCGACCGCGGTGCCGATCACGGTCGGCGACCTCCCCGGATACGCGGGCCGGCTGTTCGACGCGTACGAGAACGATCCCCGCATCGCCCGGCTGGCCATGTGGCACCGGCTGGAGCGCCCCGGTGACCCGGAGCGGCTGGACGTGCTGTCCGACACGATCAAGGACGAGGTGGCGCAGATCCGGGCCGCGCAGAAGGCGGGCTCGCTGCCGGCCCACTACCGCCCGGTGGATCTGCTCAACCTGGTCCTGCACATGTCGTTCCTGTGGGTGTTCGTCTTTCCGGAGCTCCAGGCGCAGATCGCCAAGTCGTCGCGCACACACCGCCGGCAGGTGCTGGTCGGGGCCGTCGCCGCGCTGGTGAGCCCAGCGCCGGTCGGGTGACGATGCTCCCTTAGAAGGCGAAGCGGGCGGCGGTGACCCGCTCGCTGTACTGCCACAGGCGGGCGCCCTCGGCCGGGTCGGCCGCATCGCGCGGCAGCGGCAGCTGCTGGGGGGTGCCCGAGGTCTGATCGCGCCCGGCCGGGCCGTAGAACGCGCCGGCGACGATGTCCGGGCTGGTCGCGGCGTATAGCGAGGGCCAGGCGGCGCCCTCGGGCGAGCCCATCGCGATGGTCCTGGTCAAGGCGATGACCAGGCGCGTGAGCAGGCTCTGGTTGTGCCGTTGCAGACCGGTCACGGCGGCGCCGGGATGCACGGCGACCGGCACGATGCTCGTTCCGGCCAGGCGGCGGGCCAGCTCCGCGGTGAACACGACGTTGGCCCGCTTGGACTTCGCATAGGCGCGCATCCCGCCGTACCGCCGCTCGCTCTTGAGGTCGTCGAGCCGGCCGACGGCCCAGGTCGCGGCGATCGAGGCCAGGGAGCCAAGGTCGAGCACGGCCGTGCCCACGTCGGCCGCGCTGTACCCGCTACGCAGCCCGGCGGCGGCGTCGTCGAGACGGCCCTGGTCGCGCCCGGCGAGGATCACCGCGGCCCCGTGCCGCACGAGCACCTTGGCGGTCTCCAGCCCGATGCCGCCGTTCCCCCCGGTGATGAAGGCGGTCCGGCCGCGTAGGTCCCCGATCCGCTCCGGCGTCCAGTGCTTATTTACGAGGGCGGCTCCCGTTCCTATCTTCTGACCGGTTAGTTAGAAGATAGGCGGCCTTCTCGGTCGTGGTAAACTAACTGGTTAGTTGGGAAACTCTGAAGCTGAGGCCATTGCTGCGGAACGTCAAGCCCTACTGGTCGAGCTTGAACCGCTGCGTCAGCGTCTCCAACGTGAACCGATTGCGCAGTTTGCAGGCCGAGTGCTGGTTGGCGAAGAGGCCCTTCTCGCGGATGGCATTGGCGTGATCGAGGGTCTTGTCCCACTCGACCGGTACGATGTATTCGTCGCGATCCGGTCCGCTTCCCAAGTGGCGGTACCCCGAGGTGAGGTCGAGCTCGGTCATCTTTCGGGACTGACCATCGACAACGAGTTCTGCTTCGTCGAACGGAGCAGCAGGCCCCGCGACTGTGCCGACACCGACGTAGCCGATCTTCGGGATGTAGGCGAATATTCGCCCACCAAGCGGCAGAGCGCGCAGGGACCTGCTGTACCACTCGCCGCCGCCGGCCGAGACGAAGCCATAACGGCGAGCGTCATCCCAGGACCGGATCCCGGATTCCTCGCCGAAGGTGACGTACCAGTCCTGGCCGTTCCAGGGTTCCTTCGCGCCGGACCGTCGAGGAGCGACCGCGTCCGAGGTGTCGCTGTCCGGCAGCAGCCAGGTGCGAGCCAGATATGCCCGGTCGCCGTCCTGGAAGTACCGGAACAGCGCGACGTTGATCGGCACTTGGTACTCGGCCAGGTAGGCGATGATCCGCTCGGTCGCCGGATCCAGGTCGCTGGCGACAATGGTGAGCCGATGAGCAGTGTTGATCTCTTCGGGCGGCGTGACGCCGAAACGGTCCGCGAACGCTTGCTCGAAGGTTTCGCCGGGCCGGTATTGGGCGAACAGATCGAGCACGTCCTCATGGGCGAGTGTCCGCGCCCACGAGCCATAGTCCAGAGCTTGGGCGGTTGCTTCGCGTGGTGTTCTGTCCCGCTTGAGCTCGATGGCATGAAGAACGCCGTCCCCGTCCACGGCCAAAAGATCGACGATCTTCCCGTGAGAGGTGGTCACTTGCCGGCCGATGATCATCAACGGCTCGCCCAGGATGTCGGGGTCGCGTTCGATGAGGTCCTCGAGCGCCTTCTCGAGCGGTGCTCCACCGGGGTTCAGGCGCGTCGGCTGGCCGTCCACCCGCCACAATCCGAGCTCCATCGGCATTTCAGCAACGCTCCCCTCATCGCACCCGGGCTGAACCGTGGGCGATTGTGAAATTCAGCTACGCACTATGCCGGGCGAGCTTCAACGGATCCAGGGCTTCGACGGTGCCGCGGCCGCTGTCGTGCGGAAGTCCTGCGAGCCGCGCGGTCTCCTCGACCGTGGAGACGTCGGAGCGGCTGTCGGCGGACCGTAGCACTCTCGGATTGAAAGGGCGGCGCCCCGGAATTGAAATCCGGGGCGCCGCGATGGCGAGTGGGTCAGTTGCGGGTGATGGTGAACTGGGAGCCCGGCTGGATGACCACGTCGCCGGTGGCGCTGTTGGTGATGGTTACGTTGGTGAGGGTGGCGTTGCCTCTCGCGCCGCTCATGGCGAGGATGCCGGCGCCGTTGTTGGACTTGTCGATTCTGACGTTGGTGATGGCCACGTTGGGCATGTTGCCGCCGCCGGTTTTGAACTGGATGCCGTCGTAGGTGGAGTCGAGGATCTCGGTGTCGCGGATGGTGACGCCGACGATGTCCTTGGACGACGGGAACAGGGTGATGGCGCCGAATTCCTGGTCCTCGTTCCAGAAGACGCCGCCGGCGCGGTAGAGGCCGTTGTTGGCGATCAGCGTGGTGCCGCTGAACGGCAGCGGGTCGTGGTCGGTGGCCAGCATGATGCCGGGGTAGTTCATCGTGTCGGCGATGATGTTGTTCTCGATGCTGTTGCCGAAGCCGCCGTAGATGGCGGCCCCGTTGGCCCGCCACGGCAGCTGGATCGTGTTGTTGACGAAGTGGTTGTTGGAGGCCACGTCGACCGAGGTGTCCTTGACCCGGGGGTTGGCCCAGACGGCCAGCGCGTCGTCGCCGTTGGTGCGGAAGGACGAGTTGAAGACGCGCGAGTTGCGGGTGCCGTTGCTGAAGTTGATGCCGTCGGCGTAGGTGTCGCGGATGCGCATGCCGCTGAATTCGACGTTGTCGCCCGGGTTCCAGTAGGCGGGGGTGTCGGAGTAGTCGCGGCCGACCCAGGCGCCGACGTTGGTGTGCTCGATCCAGACGTTGCTGATCTTCGTGTTCTTGCCGAGGCGGCCGTTGATGCCGTGGCCGCGGTTGGCCCGGTTGGTCGTCATGCCGAAGATGGCCAGGTCGGAGATCTGCGTGTTGTCGTCGATGTCGAAGCCGACGTTGCCTTCGTGCGGGTGGTTGATGTTGCCGACCACGTTCTGCGGCTCGGTGTTGGTGTAGAGCTGCGTGTGCCACATGCCGGCTCCGCGGATCACCGCGTTCCGGATGCCTTTCTGGTTCCACTGGCCGCGGGTGGGGTCGGGCGAGAGGATCTTCTGTTCCTGCCGCCATTGGCCGGCCGGGATCCAGACGCAGCTGATCACGCCGTTCTCGTCGTCGGTGACCGCGCGCTGGATGGCCGCGGTGTCGTCGAGGCCGTCGTTCGGGACCGCGCCGTACTGGGTGATCGACGTGCAGCCGGCGGGCTGGGACAGGGCCGGGGCCACCTGCTCGAGGTCGACCAGGTCGATCACATAGAAGGCGGCGCTGTCACCGGCGTCGCGCTGCAACTTGAAGCGCGTGCCGGCCGGGTACGACTGGGACAGCAGGGCGTGCGACTCGTCGAAGAGCCGGCGGGCGTCGGCCGACGGTGTGTTGGACAGCGATTCGGTGTCGTCCGACGTTCCGTACAGCCAGCTGTTGCGCGACGACAGGGTCAGCTTCTGCACGAACTGGTCGTTCGCGTAGAGGCTGATCGTCGCCGATTGGCCGCCGCCGCCCGGGGCGTCCGGGATGGAGTTGCGGACGACGATCGAGTTGGCCTGATTGGCCGACGTGAACTGCACGTACTGGCCGGTGGCGGTCAGCCGCACCGATTTGCGGCCGGACGACTCGGTGCCGAAGTTGGTGTGGCCGAACGTGCGCTTGGCGTCCGCCTCGACCAGCGTCCCGTTGTAGGTTCCGCTTTCCGCCTCGTACGAGACGTAGGGAACAGCCGCTCCGCGGCCGACGACCACCGACGACGTACGCGTGTTGTTGTTCTCGTTCGTCTCGGCGACCACGTTCGTCGCGTCGGCGATGGCCGTGATGGTCGCCCCGCCGCTGGTTGCCGTCCACGTTCCGGCGGTGACCGTGACGGTCGCCCCGGCCGCGATCGCGCCCGTGTTCACGTTCAGCGTCGTGCTGCCGACCGTCACGCGCGTGACGGTGGCCGCCGCTGAACTCGTACCCCTGTTGTTGACCGCGACCGCGAAGCTCACCTGGGCCCCCACCGCGGGGTTGGCCGGCGTCGGCGTCACGCTGGTGACCTGCAGGTCCGGGCCCGGCGCCTGACCCACGACCAGCGCGGACGACGCGGTCAGGGTGTTGTTGCCGTTGCTGAGCTCGGCCACCGTGTCGGCCGGGTCGACGACCGCGGAGACCTGGTAGCTGCCCTGTCCGCGGCGGCCCGCGTCGACCTGCACCGTGGTCGTGGCCCCGGCGGCCAGCGCACCGACGTTCGCGCTTCCGACCACGTTGCCGTTCAGCCGTACGTCCAGGGAAGTGGCCGCCGACGCGGCGGAACCCGCGTTGCGGACCGTCGCCGAGACGGTGATCGCGGTGGCCTCGTCGGGCGCCGAGGGTGACCAGGAGACGGCCGTGACCGTCAGGTCGGGGTTGGGCGCCCAGGCGCCGAGGACCTGCAGCTCGGCGACCTGCGCGCCCGGAGCGCCGGTGTTGGTGAAGAACTGCAGCTGTACGTCGGCCAGGCGGCCGGTGACGGGGATGGTGACGGTGTTCTGACCTGAAAAGGCATAGTCCGCGCGGGCCTTGAGCGAGCTGTAGTTGGCCGCGCCCTGGGCCCGGCCGAGCACCTGGATGCTCTGGGTGCGCGCGCCCCAGGCCGGGTCGGGGTTGAGCTTGACGACGACGCCGGTGACGTCGGCGTTGGCCCCGAGGCGGGCGGTCAGCGTGGCCGGGAAGCCGTTGGACTCCCAGTACGTGGCCAGGTTGTTGTCGTTGGCGTTGGGCGCCGTGAAGGAGAAGACCGAGCTGGAGGCCTCCATCGCCTTGCCGGCTGCGAGGTTGGTGCCGGTGGGCGGGTCGGGATCCGGGTCCGTGGAGCCGCCGCTGACCCCGTAGATCTCGACCTCGGACAGCTGGGCGGCCGGCCATCCGGTGTTGGCGGTGATGTTCACGCGGACATATCGGACGGTGGCCGCGGTGAAGTCGATGGTGACGGCGTTGCCGGACGCGGGGTTGAAGGTACGCCCGGCCGAGGCCGACAAAACGGACCACGAGCTGTTGTTCGTGCTGCCCTGCACGCTGAGGGTCTGCGTACGGGTGGCCCAGGCCGAAGCGGGTGGCAGCTTGAGTTTGACCTGGTCGATGGCGGTGGCGGCGCCGAGGTCGACCTGCACCCAGTGCGGGAAGGCGTTGTTCGGGCCCTCCCAGTAGGTGTCGGCGTTTCCGTCGTTGACGTTGCCGGCGCCGTACGGGCCGTTGATCGCGCTGGCCGAGGCGGATTTGCCGAGCGCCAGGTTGGCGCCGCCCGCGGCGTGGGCCGCGCCCGGGGAGAGTCCCACGGTGGCCAGGGCGGCCACCGCGATAAAGGCGAACAGTCTTCTCATGAAGGCCTCTGTTCTACGGGTGCCGGCCGCCGGAGTTCGGGGCTCCCGGCGGCCGGCCGGGGATGAAGGGGAGGTCTGCCACGAAAATTTCGCACTACCTGCCGAGTTTTTTCGTGAGCAGGCATCCAAGGTTTCAGATATGTGACGGCTAGTCAACGGTCTGAAACAAAGGCGAGGCGGACCTCAGCCGGCGAGGGCGCGCGGGAACGACACCTGGACGCGGAGGCCGTCGTGGCCGGTCGAGGTGGCGCTGATGACGCCGTCGTGGGCGCGGGTGATCGAGCGGGCGATGGCCAGGCCCAGGCCGGCGCCGCCGCTGTGGTCGATGCGGGCGCCGTTCAGCCGGCGGAACGGCTCGAACAGCGCGGACACCTGATCGGGCGGCACGTCGTCGCCGGTGTTGGTGATCACGAGGGCCGGGTCGTCACCGACCCGTACCGCCAAGGTCCCGCCCGGGCGGTTGTACTTGATCGCGTTCTGGACCAGGTTCGTGACCAGGCGCTCCAGCAGCACCCGCTCGCCCTGGACGATCCGCGGGGTCAGCTCGCTGGTGATGGTCACGCCGGCCTCGAGCGCCCGGGTGGCGTGGGCGTCGAGCACCTCGGCGGTGATCTCGTCGAGCCGCAGCGGGGTGCGGGCGAGCAGGCCCCGGTCGCTCTCGCTGAGCACCAGCAGGCCCTCGATCAGCCGCTCGTTGCGCTCGTTGGTGGCCAGGAGCTGAGCCGTGAGCAGGGAGAGCTGCTCCTCGCTGAGCGCCTGGGCCAGGCCGACCTCGATCAAGGTCCGCTGTACGGCGAGCGGCGTGCGCAGCTCGTGGGAGGCGTCGGCGGCGAACCGGCGCTGGGCCTCGTAGCCGACGGCTATCCGGTCCATCATGTCGTCGATCGCCCGGCCGAGCTCGCCCACTTCGTCCTTCTGGGCCGGCCGCAGGCGGTAGCCGAGATTCTGCGGGCCCACGTTGGCGATCACCGGCACGAGGCTCTTCAGCGGCGCGAGGCACCACCGCACCAGAGGAACGCAGGCGACCATCAGCGCGGCCAGGACGATCACCGTGGCGATGATCATGGGCAGGCTGGGATGGCGGAACAACTGCCGGCAGACCGCCGACGGGCTGTCCGGGCCCGGGATGGCACACCAGGACGGCCCGAACTCGTACCACAGCGACAGCAACTCCCCGGCCATCCTCCGGACGAAGAGGGCCGCCACCAGGAGCAGGGCACACAGCGCGAGCAGGCGGCGGCGGATCATGAACCGAGTCGGTATCCCGCGCGGGGCACGGTGTGGATCACCGCGGGGTCGCCCAGCTTGCGCCGCAGCGTCATCACAGTCATCCGTACGGTATTGGTGAAGGGGTCGGCGTGCTCGTCCCACGCCTGCTCGAGCAGGTCCTCCGCGCTGACCACCCGGCCGCCGGCCCGCAACAGCACGTGCAGCACGGCGAACTCCTTGGGCGAGAGCGACAGCACCTGCCCGTCCCGGCTGGCGGTGTGCCGCGCCACGTCCAGCACCACGCCGTCCTGTTCCAAAACCGGGGGCAAGGCCGGGCCCGTACGCCTCGACAGCGCCTGCAGCCGGGCGACGAGCTCGGCAAAAGCGAACGGCTTGGTCAGATAGTCATCGGCGCCCAGACCCAGCCCCTCGACCCGGTCACGGATGCCGGCCGCCGCGGTCAGCAGCAGCACCCGGGTGTCGGTCTGCGAGTCGGTGATCCAGCGGCACACCTCGTCCCCGGTGCGCTTGGGCATGTCCCGGTCGAGGACGGCCACGTCGTAGCGGTTGACGCCGAGCCGCTCGATGGCCGCCTCACCGTCGTAGACGACGTCGACAGCCATGGCCAGCCGCCGCAGACCCTCGGCCACGGTGTCGGCCAACACCTGTTCGTCCTCCGCCACCAGCACTCGCACCGCGTCACGCTCGCACAACTCAGATAAAGGATCGGTAAGGACGCCGCTGACGCCCCGGCAACGGGCGGCTCCCAAAGATGAAACCGTGTTCAAAGCTCTCGCCGCCGCGCTCGCCGCTCTCATTATCCTGTGCGACCCCCCGCCCGCGGCGGCGATCGCGTACGGCGAGAACGCCCGCGACGGCGCCTACCCCTTCGCCGTCCTGCTGACGATGAAGGGCCTGCCCACCTCCGGCGCCGGCACCCGGGACAGCTCGTGCTCGGGCGCCCTCATCGCCGCACGCTGGGTGATCACAGCGGGTCACTGTTTCCGCGACGCCGACGGCAAGCGCGTCAGCCGCCCCGTCGCCCGGGAGACCACGGCCACCATCGGGCGGGTCAAGGTCAAGGGCCAGGGCGGGTACGACGTACGGGTCGTCGCCGTGCGCCAGTCGGACACCCACGACGTGGCCCTGGCCGAACTGGCCGCCCCGGTCACCGGCATCACCCCGCTGCGGCTGGCCACCACCGCCCCGGCCCCCGGCGAGACCGTGCGCCTGACCGGTTTCGGCCTGACCACCAGGGACGGCGCGTACGTCCCGGTGTCGCGCCTGCAGACCGGCCGCTTCCGCATCGACGACGTCGGCGACGCGCTGCTGGCCACCACCGGCATCGCCCCGAACGAGGACACCAGCCCCTGCCCGCACGACTCGGGCGGCCCCTACTTCCGCGAGGAGAAGGGGCAGACCCCGACGCTGGTCGCCGTGGTCAGCTCGGGTCCCGGCTGCCCGCACACCGGCCCCGACTACAGCGCCCGCGTCGACAACATCAACAACTGGATCACCACGACGATCGCCACCGATCCGGCGCCGCCGTTTCCTTGGGGTTGGACCTTTTTCGCGGCCGCCCTGACCGCGCTGACCCTTCTGTGGGCTTGGCGCCGTCAGCTACATTCCCGATCATCATGGCGTCGTTCCCGACGCGGCGATTCTGGACCGACATCGCCGCCCTCGTCTCGCTCGGCTCCTTCGGCGCCGCCCACGACAACCAGGTCATCCGAATCCTCTGCTTCACCGCAGCCGCCGGCCCGGCCCTCGACCTGATCAGCGTCGCGGTCGCGGCCCTGCGAGGCCCCCAGCCCCAGCCACCCCCGCCCGTCATCCCGCTGAGCCCGACCGACGACCCGGAGTTCCGCATCGGCCCCGGCACCCTGGAGATCCGCGTCCACGGCAACCGCTACACCGCCGACCTCGACGACGATCTCGCCACGGCCATGGACGCCATCCACGCCGAACTGTCCGCCGGCCGCACCATCACCGACCTCAACGCCTTCCTCGAACCGACCGTCGGCCGAAGGCCGTTCACCGAGGCCAAGCCTTCCCTCCTGCGCCGAATGATCGCCCGCTGATCCAGCGAACACGACCGGCTGTCCTACGAGTGTTACGGTCCGCCGATGACTGCCGTCTGGGGACTCGATCAAGCAGGAAAATGGCAACCGATGGCGACGATCCCGTACGCCGCCGAGCAGGAGCTGCACAACGCGGTGGCCGAGGGACCGCAGATGCTGCCCCTCTCCGGCTCTCCGCGCATCACCGTCCTCGGCGCCGAAGTCCAACTTGGCGCCGGGCGGGCGGACATCCTCGCCGTCGAATCCTCGGGCCGGGTTGTCATCATTGAGATCAAGCTCGCCGGCAACTCCGAGGCCCGCCGGGCCGTGGTGGCGCAGATCCTCTCCTACGCGGCCTACCTCCAGGGTCTCGATCTCGAGTACTTCCAGAAGGCCACGCTGGGCCCGCACCTGTCCAAGTTCGGTGCCGCAACGGTCTGGGACGTGGTGAGCGCCGATGACCAGGAGGGTGCCCTCGACCAGGCCTCGTTCACCCAGGGACTGGCTGACAGCCTCGCCGGCGGCGACTTCCGGCTCGTGCTCGTGCTCGACCAGGTGCCGGACGAATTGGTGCAGCTGGTCGGCTACCTCGAGTCGATCACCGACAAAGTGACCATCGACCTGCTGACCATCTCGTCCTACCAGGTCGGCGCATCCAAGATTCTCGTCCCGCAGCGTGTCGACCCGGGGCGACGCATCGCCGAGTTGTCGGCCGCCGAGGCCACCGCCCGGCAGGCCAACGCCCTCCAGCCGGGCTCCCAGGATTTCCGTGCCGCCACCGCGGCGGCGCCCGCTGCGTCCCAGCCGTTGCTCACCCGCCTCGCCGACTGGGCCGACGACCTCGACCGCCGCGGAATGGTCAGCCTGGTCACCTACCGAGGCAAGAACCAGATCACCACGCTGCTACCCCGCCTCCGCGGTGACAACGCCGGCCTGGCCACCGTCTACCTGGAGCCGAAAGCCGCCTACCTCCAGCTGTGGCCCAGCGTATTCACCCGCCGGGCCCCCGAATCGATTCCGGCCGTCAACCAGGCGCTCGGTTTCACCATGAAGCCCCACCAACGGTTGTTCGAGGTCCCCGGCAGCCTGCTTGCAGCATTGACCGCCGCCTACGAGGAAGCCACCAACCAGCAGCACACGCCATAATCGCGAGCCCCGCCCTCACCGGCGCCAGCTGATGTCGTGGACCGTGTGCGCCTCGCGGCAAGCTGAACCTCAGCCGGTGCGGTGAGGACAACAGCAGCCGGCAGGACCGCTACGGCACGGCCATCGTTACCCACGCCGGCCTGTCGAGCCCCGCGATCATCCCGACCCGGCCAACCCGCTGAGCGGCGGCCGCTCGACCACGGTCTGGAAATCTCGTCCCGGGTGCCGGGTCAGAGCTGGTCGCACGGGTCCGGGTCGTTCGGGGCGCAGATGGTGAGGTGGATGTCGTAGGTCTTGCGGTAGGCGAGGCCACCGACGTGGTAGCTGACCGTGATGCCGTGCAGCTCCGAGGTGCGGGTGGGGATGGGGAATTCGTAGACGACCTCGATGCTGTCTTCCTCGGCGTGCGGGGGGATCCGGAAGCCCTTGGCCTCGTGCCGGGGCGGGATGGTGAACTTGGCCGGCGGCAACGGGAGTTGATAGGCGCTGATGGCGCCCGTGCCGAGCAGCTCGTAGCGGTCGACGTCCCAGATATAGGGGCCGGCGGACGGCTCCAGGGCTTGCGGGTTGCCGGCGATGCGTACGCCGTCGATCGTGATGGTCTTGCCGGTCGGGTTGTGCAGCAGGAGCGACCCCCACAGGATTCCTGCCTGCGAGGGGTCGGTCCGGGCGTGCAGCTCTTCGAAGGTGGTGCCCTCCAGGGGGCCGGCCCGCAGCGGCACCCCCGGGAGCCAAGAAGCGGAGGCAGCCACCGCCACCGCGGCGGCGGCCCACATGGCTCGCCGGCGTTCACGGGTGACCAATGTGACCTCCGGCGGGCGTGAGCGACTGCTCGGAGACTACTGCGGCCCGTGACGTACGTCGCTGTTGTTGACACGTCAATCAGAGCGCATGATTGACGTGTCAATTAGATGAGGGGGAGCGATGCAGTTCGGGATCTTCGGGGTGGGTGATCTGGCGCGCGATCCGGTGTCCGGGGAGACGCCGGGGGAGCAGGAGCGGCTCAAGCGCATCACCGAGTACGCGGTGCTGGCCGAGCAGGTCGGGCTGGATGTGTTCGCATTCGGCGAGCATCACAATCCGCCGTTCATCGCGTCGTCGCCGACCACGTTGCTCGGCTATGTGGCGGCGCGGACCGAGCGGATCATTCTGTCCACCTCGACGACGCTGATCACGACGAACGATCCGGTGAAGATCGCCGAGGACTACGCGATGTTGCAGCATCTCGCGGACGGGCGGGTCGATCTGATGCTCGGGCGGGGCAACACCGGGCCGGTCTACCCGTGGTTCGGCAAGGACATCCGGGCCGGTATCCCGCTCACCGTCGAGAATTACGCGCTGGTCCGGCGGCTGTGGCGGGAGGAGTCGGTCGACTGGGAGGGCAAGTTCCGTACGCCGCTGCAGGCGTTCACGTCGACGCCGCGCCCGCTGGACGGGGTGCCGCCGTTCGTCTGGCACGGGTCGATCCGCAGCACCGAGATCGCCGAGCAGGCCGCCTATTACGGCGACGGCTTCTTCCACAACAACATCTTCTGGCCGCCGTCGCACACCGGCCGGATGATCCGCCTGTACCGGGAGCGCTTCGAGCACTACGGGCACGGCCCGGCCGACACCGCGATCGTCGGCCTGGGCGGCCAGTTCTACGTCAAGGACAAGTCCCAGGATGCCGTACGCGAGTTCCGGCCGTACTTCGACCATTCACCGGTGTACGGCGGCGGCCCTTCCCTCGAGGAGATGATCCGCCAGACGCCGCTCTCGGTCGGCAGCCCGCAGCAGGTCATCGACCAGATTCTGGGCTTCCGCGAGTACGCCGGCGACTACCAGCGCCAGCTGTTCGTCCTGGACGGCATGGGCATCCCGCACGCCGAGGTCCTGCACCAGCTGGAGCGTCTCGGCGAGATCGTGCCGATCCTGCGTAAGGAGTTCGCCGTGGGCCGGCCCGCCCATGTGCCGGACGCGCCGACCCACGCGTCGCTGAAAGCGGCGCGCGCGACCGTTCAGACGCGCTGAGTCTCGGTCGTCGACGAGTGGAGGTCGGCGGTCGTCTCGGTGACGAAGTGGCCGGTCTTGGCGCTGCGGTGCACCTCACGGTCGCCTTGGGACTTGGCGCCGCCGACGTGTTCGGTGGTCGTGGTGTCGGGGGAGCGCTCGGCGGTGCTCTCCTTGACGAACCGGCCGCTCTTGGTGCTGCGGTGCACGTCGTGCTCGTTGCCTGCCATGGCGGGGGGCCTCCTCCTCGTACGTCACCAATGTCGTGATCGTGACGTGCCCACTCAGCGCGCCGGGAAAACCACGGTGGCCGATAGGGAGTCGCCCAGCGCGGTCCGCCAGTAGAGGACCTCGCGGCCGGCCCGGCGGCGTAGCACCAGACCGGCGTCGAGCATCACCTTGAGGTGGTTGCCGACCGCGCCCGGGGGCAGCCCGGAGAGCGCCGCGAGCTGGGTCGTGGAACGGGGGTCGCCCAGCGCCAGGAGCAGCCGGGCCCGGTTGGCGCCGATCAGCCGGGCCAGGCCGTTCACGTCGGCCCCGGCCACCGGGGCCAGCGCGCCCGTGACCGGGTAGACGAGGGCGTACCGGGTGGGCTCGTGCCACTGCACCCACGAGCCGTTGCTGTGGACCGGAACGAACAGCAGCGTCTCGGCCGCCGTCAGATCGCGCTCGGGCAGGTCGTACCGGTTGATCTGGAACCGGCCGTCGCCCAGCCACTCGGTGTTGGCGCCGAGGGTCGGGATCACGCCGGACCAGCCGCGGGTGGCCAGCGTGGTGGTGCGAGAGAGGACATCGGCCTGCAGGACCCGCTGGCGGCGCGGCCAGTCGGCCTCGATCGTGACCGTCCAGACCCAGGTCAGCAGCTCGAGCAACTCGGTGCGCAGGCCGGGGCCGAGCAGCGTGGCCGGGAGCCGGCCGGGTCGCAGGGCGTACAGCTCGGCCCGCATGGAGGCGTCGTCCCACTCGCCCGCCAGCTGAGCCAGCTCCTCGTCGAACGACAGGCCGGGCTCGGCGGGCACGGTGCCGAGGAAGTCGGCCATCCACCCGGGCTGGTCACCCCGGCGGGGGCGCCAGGCTCGGTGCACAAGATCGTGCCGTACGGGGTGACGGGCCAGCATCTCGTCGTAGGCGGCCCGGTTGGCGGCGTGGAACGCCTGCTGCCACGGGCCGAGCGGCACCTCGAGCACGGTCAGCGCGGCCACCGTCTCGGCGATCGGGGACAGCACGAAACGGCTCGACGCGAGCAGGTCGGCCGACACCCGCCAGGAACCCATGACGTTTCGCCTCTCCGCGAATCATTGGCGACAGCACGCTCGACTGTCGCACAGTCGGGCCGTGCACACCTACCGCGAGATCTTCGCCCTGGCCGAGTTCCGCGTGCTGTTCCTCGTCCGCTGCGTGACGATGGCCGCCATCTCCATCGGCAGCCTCGCCCTGGGAGCCACGACGTACGCCAGCACGGGCTCGCCGGTGCTGACCGCGCTCGCCATGTTCGGCGGGCCGCTGATCACGCTGATCGGCTCGGCCACCGTGCTCAGCGCCTCCGACTCGCTGGGCCCGCGCCGCGCCTCGGCGATCATGCCGCTGGCCTATGCGGTCGCGTTCGCGCTGCAGGCCCTGCCGCATCTGTCCTGGGGATGGCGCTTCGCCCTGCTGGCGATCCCGTACCTCGCGGGCTCGGCCACCAGCGGCTCGACGATGCGGCTGCTGCACGACATCGTCCCGCCGGAGGGCTTCGTGCTGGGCCGGGCCACCCTGAACATCGCGGTCGGGGTCATGCAGATCGCCGGCTACGGGCTCGGCGGCCTGCTGCTGGCCGTGTTCACGCCGTCGACGCTGTTCCTGGTCGCCGCGGCCGGCGCGGTGGCCGTGGCGGTCATCCTGCGGCTGGGCATCCGGGACCGCCCGGGCGTGGCCCGTCCGGACGGCCAAGGCCTGGTGACCCGTACGCGGGAGGTGAACCGCCGGCTGCTCGGCTCGCCGGTGACCCGCCCGCTGTACCTGGCGATGTGGGTGCCGAACGGGCTCATCGTCGGGTGTGAGGCGCTGTTCGTCCCGTTCGCCGGGCAGTCCTTCGCCGGCTACCTGTTCGCCGTGGCCGCGGCCGGGATGCTCGTGGGCGACGTCGTCATGGGCCGGTTCGTCCCGCCCCGGCGCCGGGACCGGCTGATCGAGCCGTTGCGCCTGCTGCTGGCCCTGCCGTACCTCGGTTTCCTGTTCGCGCCCTCGCCCGCGGCCGCCCTGGTCCTCGCGTTCGTCGCGTCGGCCGGCTACGCGGCCTCGCTGCCGTTGCAGGAGCGGCTCGTCGGCGCCGCCGGCCCGGACATGCGCGGCCAGGCGTTCGGCCTCTACTCGACCGGCCTGATGGCCGGCCAGGCGATCGGGGCCGCGATCGGCGGCGTGCTGGCCACCCGGCTCGGCGCCACCCACGCGATGGGTGTCCTGGCGGTGGCGTCGCTGGCCGTCACCGTGGCCCTGACGCCCGGGTTGCGGCGGTCCCGGCCGAAGGGGGTTATGGCCGTACCCCTCTGATCGCCCGCGATCGGCATAACGTCGAGGGCATGGTCCAAGAACTCGTACTGAACAACGGCGTGACGATGCCCGCGATCGGGCTCGGCGTCTTTCAGAGCCCGCCCGAGGAGACCGCCGCGGCGGTCGAGGCGGCGCTGAAGGTGGGTTACCGGCACATCGACACGGCCGCCGCGTACGGCAACGAGCGGCAGGTCGGCGAGGGGATCCGCCGCTCCGGCCTCGACCGGGCCGACGTCTTCATCGAGACGAAGGTGTGGGTCAGCGACTACGGCTACGACGAGACGCTGCACGCCTTCGACAAGGCGGCCCGCAAGCTCGGCGTCGACCAGCTCGACCTGTTCATCCTGCACCAGCCGGCCACCGACCGGTTCGAGCGCACCGTCGCCGCGTACAAGGCCCTGGAGAAGCTCCTGGCCGACGGCCGGGTCCGCGCGATCGGTGTGAGCAACTTCATGCGCCACCACCTGGACGACCTGCTGTCCCGGACGGACGTGGTGCCGGCGGTCAACCAGATCGAGCTGCACCCGTACTTCTCGCAGCCCGACGTGCAGAAGGCCGACGCCGAGCACGGCATCCTCACTCAGGCCTGGTCGCCGATCGGCGGCATCACGTTCTACCCCGGCTGGGGCGAGGAGCGCCGCAACGTCCTGCAGGACCCCGCGATCGGCGCTGTCGCTGAGGCCCACGGCAAGTCGCCGGCCCAGGTCATGCTGCGCTGGCAGCTGCAGCACGGCCGCTCGGCGATCCCGAAGTCGACCAACCCGGGCCGCATCGCCGAGAACTTCGACGTCTTCGACTTCGAGCTGAGCGACGAGCAGGTGGCGACGATCGACGGGCTGGACACGGGCGTACGGAATGGTCCCGACCCGGACGTGCCGCGGCCGGAGCGGTTCGACATGGTCATTCCCGAGGACTGAGGGATGCTCCGAGGGCGTGCTACCGTTGCCGGGTTGCAGTTTTGATTTCCGTAGACGTTTTCGGCGCCTGATGGGTCATCGACAACCCCGTCAAGGCGCTTTTCGTTTTTCGTGTCGGTTCCGACGCGGGTGATCAACGCAGCGGCGTACCGGGGCTCGCGCAGTGTGGGCCCCCGTGAGCTCGCGAAGGAGCAGACATGGTTACAGGCACCGTGAAGTGGTTCAACGGCGACAAGGGCTTCGGCTTCATCACCCCCGACGACGGTGGCGCTGACGTCTTCGCCCACTTCTCCGCGATCGCCACCAGTGGCTACCGCAGCCTCGACGAGAACCAGCGCGTCGAGTTCGAGGTCACCCAGGGCCAGAAGGGCCTGCAGGCGGAGAACATCCGCCCGCTCTGATCTGAAGAACACGCCGAACGGCGGTCCGCTGACTCCAGCGGGCCGCCGTTCGGCGTTTCAAGGGGTCAGACTTGGGAGCGCTCCCAACTAGGCACATCGAATCACCCGTTCGGTGGATGCGTCGATTGATATCGATGCGACAGCGTGCTTGGCGGACAAGCAACGCCAACCATCCACGGGGGAGTGTTCGGTGCGCGTGTCGAGTCGATTCAGGCTGCTCTGCCATGCCCTGATCGCGGCGGTCATCGCCGCTTATCTCATTTCGTTCCCACCCACGGCGGCGGTCGCCGCCCCGGTCGCGGCGCCCGGGGCCGGCCCGGTCAACCGACCGCTGCCGGCCACGGCGACACCCCGGCACGGGCTGCCGGCCGGGGTCGACGCGCCGGCCGTACCGCCGCCCGTCGAGGCCGCGTCCAAGCCGCGCGTGCCCACCGCGGCCGAGAAGGCCGCGCGCAAAGCCACCGCGAAGAAGCTCGCCGCCGCCGCACTTCCGGGGACCCCGATCCTGCGGCCCGGTTTCCTGCTCGGCGACACCTCGCTCGTCGTCTACTGGAACGCCGAGGTCAACGAGGGCGACCCGAACTCGTGGGGCCGCTGGTTCGCCACCGTCACCGACGCCGAGACCGGCGCCGAGCAGCGGTCGGCCGTGCTGGGCCGCGCCGACCTGAGCCGATGCGCCAGCCCGGCCGAGCTGTGCCGCAGCTTCGGCGCGGCCGACGGCTGGGTGCTCGACGAGGCCCGCAGCTACACGGTCACCGTCACCGAGCTCGCGGCCGACGGCGCCGAGCAGACGTCGCCGGCCTCCAACGCCGCCCACCCGCGCCGGGTCGAGGACGTGCCGACGATCGCGGCCGGGCAGGTGATCGGCTGCGGATGCAGCACGGTGCTCGGCCCGACGGTCACCGCCCAGGCCCTGCGCGGCGCCACCGTGAACACCGCGACCGGCCAGTTCCTGCGGGTCGAGCGGGACTTCACGATGGCCTCCTACGGCATCCCGTTCAACCACGCCCGCTACTACTCGTCCGGTAACACCAACGTCGGCATGTTCGGGCCGGGCTGGAGCTCCTCGTACGACATCCGGATCGTCGCCGCCGGCAGCGACGCCGTCCGGGTCCGGGCCGAGGACGGGTCCGAGGCCGTCTACCTGCGGCAGTCCGACGGCGGCTACCAGGCCCCGGCCGGCGTCCGGTCGGCGCTGTCGCGCGACGGCGCCGGGTGGAAGCTGGTGCCGCCGGACAAGCGGGTGCTGTCGTTCGACGCGGACGGCCGGTTGCTGTCCATCAAGAACGCCCGCGGGCTCGGCATCACCCTCGCCTACTCCAGCGCCGGGCCGCTGTCGACGGTCACCGACGCCAGCGGCCGGGTCGTCCGCTTCGAGTTCCGCGCCGACCTGCGGCTGATCACGAAGATCACGCTGCCCGACGGGCGGTCGACGCAGTTCGACTACTCCGACGGCCGCCTGCTCAAGACGCAGGACCCGCGCAACTACGTGACCAGCTACGCGTACGACGCGGGGGGCCGGCTGGCCGAGATCACCGACGCCCGCGGCAACAAGCTGATCCGCAACACCTACGACGCGAACGGGCGGGTCACCGAGCAGCTCGACCCGGAGGGCGCGAAGACCACCTTCGCCTGGCAGGCCGGCCCGCAGATCGCCACGACGGTCGACCCGGACGGCGTCACGGTCAAGGACGGCTACAAGAACAACGTCCTGCTGTACAGCCAGAACGGCAACAACGACACGGTCAACCACCGCTACACCGGCAAGCTGAACAAGAACCTGGTCGTCGACCCGAACGGCAACCAGGAGACCACGAAGTTCGACGACGCCGGCAACCCGGTCGCCCGGACCGCGCCCGAGCCGTTCGCGTTCACCGAGGTCAACACGTTCGACGCGAACAGCAACGTGACCGCGGTCAAGGACGGGCGCGGCAACACCTGGAACTACACGTACAACCAGTTCAACGAGATGACCTCGCAGAAGGACCCGAAGCAGGGGACCGGATACGAGTACACGTACGACGCCAAGGGCCAGGTCGTCACCCGCAAGGACCCGCGCGACAAGGTCACCCGGTACGAGTACGACGCGTACGGCAACCGGACGGCCGAGGTCGCGCCGACCGGGCGGCGCACCGAGATGACGTACGACGGGACCGGCCGGATGCTCTCGGTGGTCGACCCGCGGGGCACGGTCAGCGGGGGCAACAAGGACGCCTACCGCACGCGCTACACGTACGACCAGATGAGCCTGGTCACCGAGACGCTGCAGCCCGGTGAGCCGCAGCCGACCCGGACGACGTACGACGAGCTGGGCAACGTGGTCGTGCAGACCGACCCGCTGTCCAACGCCAGCCGGCTCACCTACGACCGGGCGAGCCGCCTGGTCGAGGTGAAGGACCCGGTCGGCAACGTCAGCTCGGTCACCTACTCGGCCGGCGGGCGCCGCACGTCGCAGACCGACGGCGAGGGCAACAAGACCAGCTGGACGTACGACGTCAACGGCCGGGTCGCCACCGAGACGTCGCCCCGCGGCAACGTCGCCGGCGCCGACAAGAACCTGTTCACCGCGGTCTTCCACTACGACTTCAACGGCAACCTGATCCGCACCGACCGGCCGTACGGCACGAAGGGGCAGCGGGTCGAGGTGGACACCGCGTTCGACGCCCTCGACCGGCCCACCCAGCAGGGCGACCAGTTCAAGAACGGCACCTCGGTCGGCTACGACAACAACGGCAACGTCGTCTCGATGACCAACGAGCGCGGCGAGAAGCTGGAGAACTTCTACGACGAGGCCAACCGGCGCACCGGCAGTTCCGGGCCGGGCGCCGGGGCGGCCGCCATCGAGTACGACGACGCCGGCAACGTCACCCGGCAGACCAGCCCGACCGGCGGCGTCACCACCATGGCGTACGACGACGACGGGCGGGTCGCCTCGATCACCGAGCCCCGCGGCAACGTCGCCGGCGCGAACCCGGCCGACTTCCGCACCACGTACGGCTACGACCAGGCCGGCAACCCGACCACGGTGACCGATCCGCTCGGCAACGTCACCACGGCGAGCTACGACGCGATCAACCGGACCACGGCCACCACCGACGCCAACGGCAAGGTCACCAAGCTGGGGTACGACGCGGCCGACCGGCTCACCACGGTGACCGGGCCGGACGCGACCGGCGGGCAGTCGCTGACCTACGGCTACAACGCCAACGGCCAGGTGATCAAGCGGACCGACCCGCTCGGCCGCACCGCCTCCCTGGAGTACGACCGGGCCGGGCGCACCACCGTCTCGACCGACCCGGCCGGCCGGCGCCGCGAGTACGTCTACGACGCCGACTCCAACCTGACCCAGGAGGTCACCGCCCGGATCGTCGAGCCCGGACGGCCCGACCCGAACCGCCCGGCGCGGACGATCTTCTACGACTACGACAACCTCGGCCGGCTGACCAGCAAGCAGCTCGGCTCCGGCGGCGTCACGTACACGTACGGCTATGACGCCAAGAACCGCCTGGTGTCGGCGGCCGATCCGGGTGGCGTGCTCAGTTACGACTACGACATCACCGACCGCCTGGTCGGGGTCACCCGCGGCAGCGACACCTTCGCGTACGAGTACGACTCGACCGACCGGGTCACCGCGCGCACCTACCCCGACGGCACGAGAATCGGCGCCGAGTACGACGACGGCGACCGGATCACCAGCCTGACCGCCACCCGCGGCGGCGCCACCTCGCGGTACGGCTTCTCCTACGACGTGGCCGACCACCTGACGGGCATCGACTACCCGTCGGCGACCGGCATCAGCGAGAGCCGCAGCTACGACCGGGCCGGCCGGATGACCCGGATCGCCTCCACCAAGGGCGACACCACGCTGTCCGCGTTCGACCTGGTCCTGGACAAGGTCGGCAACCCCACCCGGGTCACCAAGACCACCGGTGAGCCGGGGCAGCCGACGATCACCGAGGCGACCGCCTACACCTACGACGCGGCCAACCGGATCACCGCCGAGTGCTTCGGCGCGCAGACGTGTGCCGGCGCGTCGGCGTCGCGCACCGACTACACGTACGACCTGGTCGGCAACCGCACCACCATGAAGAAGGTCGCCACCGGCGAGAACACCACCACGACGTACGCCTACGACGCCGCCGACCAGCTCACCACCGAGACGGTCACCGGCAGCCGGAGCAACACCCGGACCTTCGCCTACGACCTCGAGGGCAACCAGACGAAGGCCGGCTCCGACACCTTCACCTACGCGCTCGACCACACCATGACCTCGTCCACTGTGGGCGGGACGACCACCGGCTACGCGTACGACGCCCAGGGCAACCGGGTCTCCGCCGTGCAGGGCGCGGTGACCCAGAAGTGGAGCTGGGACGTCAACGCGGCCCGGCCGGTCCTGGCCTCGGAGCAGCAGAGCGGCTCCGCGAGCCGGGCCTACGTCTACGACCCGTACGGCTCGCCGCTGGGCCTGGCCACCGCCGACGGCACCCACTCCTACCTGCGGGACTGGCTCGGCGGCGTCTCGGCCGTGGTGTCACCGGCCGGTGCGTCGGAGTGGCAGTACGCGTACGACGCGTTCGGCGGCGACCGCGGCACCGACAAGAAGTCGGACGCCGCCCCGGACAACCCGTTCCAGTTCGCCGGCACCTACCAGGACACCACCCAGGGCGACCGGTACGCGATGGGCGCCCGCAGCTACGACCCGTCGACCGGGCGGTTCGCCTCGATCGACCCGGTCGAGCAGCCGGCCACCGACCAGGCGGTGTCGACGTACTCGTACACCAACGCCCGGCCGACCGCGATGACCGACCCGACCGGCGAGGACCCGGACGGCATGTCGGATACGTACGCCGCCTACTACCAGGCGATGGCGTGCCAGAACTACCCGCCCGCGTGCGCCGCCACCACCGACGCCAACACGGCGGCGGCCGGCGAGGGCGAGCAGCAGACCGAGAACCCGGACTGGCTGAACTCGAAGAAGATCGTGGACGAGGCCGAGGGCTTCGTGAAACAGATCGGCGACGAGATCGTCAACCTGATCCTCGACCTGGTCGGCTTCAACGACGCCAAGGCCTGCATCACCGAGGGCGACATCGTGGCCTGCATCAGCACCGCGCTGCAGGCGGTGCCGTGGGGCAAGATGTTCAAGGCGGCCAAGGTCGCGATCAAGGCGATCGGCGTGGGGCGGCGGCTGATCGACGCGTACAGCCGGTTGAAGAGCGCGAAGAACGCGCTGACCGCGATTCCGCGGTACATCAAGAAGGCCACGCGGACCGCCGAGGAGGCGGCCGACTCCAAGAAGTACGCCGATGAGGCGGCCAAGGCGGCCAAGGGCGCCAAGGACGCCGGCGGCAAGGCCAAGGCGACCTCGCAGAAGGCGGCCGACGGGGCCAAGAAGGCCAAGCAGAAAGAGACCAGTACGGGGGAGAGCTGCAAGGTCGCGGCGGGCGGCACGTCCCGGCTCGCGCAGAACTCCTTCGCCGCCGGCACGCCCGTGCTCATGGCCGACGGCAGCAGCAAACCGATCGAGAAGGTGCAGCCGGGCGACACGGTCCAGGCCACCGCGCCGTCGACCGGTCTGACCGCACCGGCTCAGGTCACCGCGACGGTGGCCGGCACCGGCGACAAGTCCCTGGTGGATCTGACGCTGGCCGGAGCCGGCGCCGGAGGCGGCGGCCCGCCATCGCAGATCACCGCCACCGCCGGCCACAAGTTCTACAGCCTCGACCGCGCTTCCTGGGTGCCGGCCGCGGATCTCAAGATCGGCGAGAGACTCCTCTCCGGCGCCGAGGTCACGGTCTCCGCGCTGGCCACGCGGAGCGCCACCACCACCGTCTACAACCTCACCGTCGCCCGCGATCACACGTACTACGTGGGCGAAGGCAGCCGGCACGTCCTGGTCCACAACTGCGGCAGCGACAAGGAGATCGCCGACGAGGTGCACGCCGCGTTCGACGTCGGCGACGACTTCGTCAAAGACAAGATCACCGTCGCGGTGATGACGACCGCCGAGGGCCGGTTCGCCGCCCAGGCCGGCCGCGGCTGGACCGAGGAGCAACTGGCCATCCTGGCCAAGCACGGCGTCGAAGCGCGGCCGTTCCCGGGGGCCGGCTACCACGCCGAGCAGCAACTGCTCGATTTCGCCCGCGACGGCGACCTGCTCCGGCCGGGCGGTCTCAAGAAGATATCCATCGCCGCCTCCCGCAACTTCTGCGGGCCGAAACGCAATAACTGCCGAGGTCTCATCCAGGCGGCCGGCGGGAAGCTGATCTCCAAGGCCGAGGCAATATTCTGACGCCATGACGACCGTCAACAGTGCCGTCGATCTCGTTTCGGAGCTGCCCGCGGGCCGGGCGCTGGTCGCCTTCGCCGGCGCCTGCGGGCAGCGCGCGGCGGGACTGTGGACGGCGGCCGAGGACCCCCGGTTGGCCGGCCTGCTGCGCGAAGCCCTGGCCGCCACGTGGCGGTGCGCCGAGAGCCAGTTGCGTGAGATGCATCGGAGCGGTCAGGTTGAGCTCGAGCGTGCGCATCCAGTCGCCGGCGGCCGCGG
>NZ_JBFAOX010000026.1:0-126819 GCF_040675435.1 Actinoplanes sp. NPDC049598
GTGCTGAATGCCTTCGCCATCACCTTCGGTGACCGCTGGCCGGCCGCCGAAACCTACTAACCAAGCGCCGGAAACACCGATCTTGGTACGGACCCGATCGTGCTGGACAACCCGCCGGTGAACGCGCTGAGCGTGACGATGATGCGGGAATTGCGCACGGTCCTGGCCGCCCTGCGCGACGACCCGGCGACGAGGGTGATCGTCTTCTCCAGCGCGAACCCGGAGTTCTTCATCGCCCACGTCGACATGAACGTGGTCGAGCAGATGGACGAGCTGCAGGCGATGGCAGCCCAGGCCCCGGCCGGCGTCAACGTGTTCCAGGCCGTCGGTGAGCTCGTCCGGCATCAGCCGCAGGTGACGATCGTCAAGCTGGCCGGGAAGGCGCGTGGGGGCGGGGCGGAGTTCGTCGCGGCCGCCGACATGACGTTCGCCGCGGAGGAGACCGCTGGGCTGGGGCAGATCGAGGCCCTGATGGGGATCGTGCCGAGCGGCGGCGCCACCCAGTACCTCCGTCAGCGGATGGGCCGCAACCGGGCGCTGGAGATCCTGCTGACCGGCGAGCTGTTCGACGCGCGGACCGCGGCCGACTACGGCTGGATCAACCGCGCGGTGCCCTCGGCCGAGCTGGACGCCCACGTCGATCGGGTGGCGCACAACATCGCCGCTCTCCCCGAAGGCGTCGTCGCCGGCATGAAGAGTGCGCTGCCCCCTGAGGATCTCACCGAGGGCTTCGCCCGGGAGGAGTCCGCGTGGGGCGCGCTGATCGGCCGTCCCGGGACCCGGCAGCTGATGGCGGACGCCGCGGCCAAGGGTGTGCAGACGGTCGAGGGCGAACGCGATCTGGAAGGGCTGATGCGCTCGTTGGCGCGGTGAACGGCGTACGTCGCGTCCCCTGGCCCCCCGGTCCAGGGGACGCGACCGTCACGCCTCCACGGCGGAGCGGTCCCAGTCGGCCAGATCGGCCGCGGCCGCGTAGGTTCCGCGGAGGAAGTCCAGCAGTGTCGTGTCGGGGTCGGCCGAGTCGGCCACCGTCTCGTACGGCAGCAGACACTCCCGCAGGCCCTTGTCGTAGTAGGCGGCCGTGCGTTCGGCGTACCCGGGCGGCTCCGGATACGCGTACGCGTAGAAGGCGCCCTCCTCGCCGCCACCCGGCCAGAAGCCGAAGCTGGCCAGCTCGTGCGAGTAGCCCTCGTGCATGACCCACGGCGGGCAGTTGGGCACGCCGCCCGGGTGGGGCGGGGCGACGCGGCCGGAGAAGCGGGTGTACGCCAGATCCATCGCACCCCAGAAGAAGTGCACCGGGCTGGCCTTGCCCACGAACTCGGAACGGAAGCGGCCCAGCACCCGCTCGGCCTGCTGCAGTTGGCGCCAGAACAGCCGTACGGCCTCCCCGTCGTAGGAACTGTGCTGGTCGTTGTCGGCGAAGGGGATCGCGAACTCGACCTCGTTCGGCACGGGGTGGATGCTCGGTTCCAGGCCGAGCGCGGCCAGCGCCTCCAGGGTCTCGCCGTAGAACGCCGAGACGGGCTTGGGTTCGAGGGCTACCTCACGCGAGTCACCGTCGCTGGCGCGTACGCGCAGCCGGTCGTCGACGAAGTCGAACTCGATGTCGAAGACGCCGTTGTCGTACGGCACGGCCGAGGTGGTCAGGCCGCGGGCGGTGGGATAGAGCGTGACGTGCCACCAGTGGTTGGCCCGCGGCGCGTACGCCATCCGGATCTTGCCGACGATCTGGGTCCACATGTGCAGGGTGTCGCGGGTCTCGGTCCAGTCGGCGACGCGCAGCCGCGGCCACGTGTTCTTCATGCCATTCCTCTCGTCGGCCGAGCCGGCCTGGGCAGGTGCGCGGCTCGGGCCCAGGAGACACCGTGTTCTTCGAACAGGGTCAAGCTTCAACCGATCGCCGGCGCCCGTCAGCGGCGCCATCCGTGGTGGTCCGCGCATCGCCGGGCGGTGGCGACGACGCCGGTCACGGCCGGGGACGAATCGTCGGCGGACCACAACATCGAGAGGTCGGCCGGGATCGGTGGATCGACGACAGCGCGAGGTACGACGCGGGTGCCGGCCTTGACCGCGTGTTCCGCGAACGACGCCGGGGCCAGGCCGATCTCACGCCCGGTGGAGAGCCGCGCGAGCATGGCGTTGACCGCCGGCTCCTCGAAGGCGCGAATCTCGGGGGAGAAACCGGCACTCTGGCACGCGGCGACGATGCCGTCGTAGTACACCGGCGCGAGGTGACGGGGGAACAGCAACAGCGTCTCGTCGCGAAGCTCTTCGACCCGGATCTCAGGGGCCGCGGCCAGGCGGTGACGGGTGCTGAGAAGCGCGGTGACGGACTCCTGACGGAGAATCTCACCGGTCACCCCGTCCGGCAGTTGTGGTGAAAGCGCCAGGCCGATGTCCAGCTCGCCGAGGCGGATTCGTTCGGCGATCTCGGCGCTGAAGACCTCCCGGGCGTCGATCGTCACGTCGGGATGGTTCTCCGCGACACCATCCAGAAGCGCCGTGAGGCTGCCGAAGTTCGCCACCGGGGTGTATCCCAGCCGGATCGTCCTCGCCTGGCCCGACCCGGCCAGGCGGGCGTGCTCCAGCGCCCGTTCCAGCGCGGTCAGCGCGGCCGGCGCCTCGTCGGCCAGGATCCGGCCGGCGGCGGTGAGCTGCACCCGGCGACTCGAACGCACGAAGAGGGGAGTTCCCAGCGATTCCTCGAGTTTGCGGATCTGGTGACTCAGCGACGGCTGGGAGATGTAGAGGTGTGCGGCCGCCCGGCCGAAGTGAAGTTCCTCGGCCACGGCCAGGAAGTAGCGAAGGACGCGCGGGTTGATATCGATAGACAAAACCTATCGCCCGGCGCCCGTACAAGTCTTGGACGCCCCTCAGAAGATCGTCTTAACGTGTCTCGGCGGACGCGGACACTTCAGACGCGTTCCGGACCTGTAGGGGGATCCATGAACATCACCGTGATCGGACGAGGCAACATCGGCGGCGGACTGGCCGGTCTCTGGGAGGGGGCCGGCCACCGGGTGGAGCGGCTCGGTCGTCCCGGCGGCGATGCCGCCGCCGCGGAAGTGGTGCTGATCGCCGTCCCCGGCGATGCGGTGCAAGCGGCTCTGTCGTCGGTGACGGGACTGTCCGGCAAGACGGTGTTGGACGCCACCAACCTCTACGGCGACGTCAAGCCTCCGGCCGGGTTCGCCTCGAACGCCGAGTACGTGAAGTCCGTGACCGGCGGGCCGACCGCCAAGATCTTCAACACCAACATCGCCGACTTGTACGGACGGATCGGCAGTGCCCGCGTACGACCGAGCAACCTGTGGTCCGGTGACGAGGAGGCCCGGCGCGTCGTGGAGCGGCTGAGCCTCGACGCGGGGTATGAAGCGGTCCGCTTGGGGGATTTGCGTATGGCCGCGACTCAGGAGGGTCTCGCCCACGCCGTCATCGCCATCGCCCAGGCCGGGCTCGGCGAGTTCGTCTACCGGCTGGCCACACCCGAACAGCTCTGACCTTTCGCTGGACCGTGTGGTGTGAACATGCTGTCCACTAGATCTCCAGACGATCTCGCTACCGTCGCGCCGGAAGGTCAACGGGAGGCGAAGGCATCGATGGGAGACTCACGTGGATGTGTGGAACGGCGCCGTCAGACACCGCCCGGCGGCCGTGGTCCGGCCCGCAACGGCCGAGCAGGTGGCGCGAGCCGTCGTCGACCGGGGTGAGCTGGCGCTGTCGGTGCGCTCGGGCGGACACGATCCCGCCGGCCGGTCGGTCCGTGACGGCGGGCTCGTGCTCGACATCCGCGATCTGAGCGCGGTTCAGATCGACGCTCGGCGCAGGATCGCCCGGATCGGCGGAGGCGCCACCTCCGCCTCGGTGGAGTCCGCCGCCGCTGTTCACGGGCTGGCGGCGGCGGCCGGCAACGTGGGTTCGGTCGGGTTCGCCGGGCTCAGTCTCGGTGGCGGCTACGGGCCGCTGTCCGGCCGCTACGGCCTGGCCGTGGACAACATCGTCGGCGCGCAGGTCGTGCTCGCCGACGGCCGCATCGTGGAGACCGACGAGACCCATGAGCCGGAGCTGTTCTGGGCGATCCGGGGCGGCGGGGGGAACTTCGGTGTCGTCACCGAGCTGCGGGTCCGGCTCCATCCCGTCGAGCGGCTCACCGTGGGGATCCTCTTCTTCGCCTGGGAGGAGGCCGAGCAGCTGTTCCCTCTCCTGGCCGGCTACATGCACGACGCGCCGGACGCCCTCACCACCCAGCTCGGCGTCTTCACCTCGCCGACCGGTAAGCCGGGACTGTTCGCCCTGCCCGTCTGGTCCGGCGACCCGGAGGAGGGCCGCGCCGAGATCGACAAGTTCGCAGGTCTGGGAACGGTGACGTCCAGCCAGGTCTCCGATATGGGTTACGTCGACCTGATGGCCTTCTACGAGACGCTGACCCCGGCCGGCCGGCAGGTCGCCATGCGGACCCGGACCGTCCGGGACATCACCCCGGCGGTGGCGCGTGCCCTGGTGCACGCCGGCGACACGGTCACCACTGCGATGTCCGGAATCCCGATCAACCAGCTCCGCGGACCGTCCACCATGGTCGATCCGGGCGAGACCGCTTTCGGCTACCGCACCCCGCACTTCGTGGTCGAGATCGCCGCAGTGTGGACCCCGGACCTTCCCGGCGAGCACGCGGCGTGGGCCCGCGATGTGTCAGCCGAGCTTCGGCCGCACGCCCTGCCGGGCGGCTACGTCAACCTCATCGGGCCGGACGAACGGGATCAGGCCGACGCCGCCTACGGCCCCAACACAGCCCGCCTGCTCACCGCGAAGCGAACCTACGACCCGGCCACCGTGTTCTCCGCGATCTCACTACCCTCTTTTGGCTAGACCGGTGGCCAGTTCCGCAGGGCGGCGTCGGCGACCTGCTGGAGGATGTCGCGCTCGGCGCCGGCGGCGGCCTGCACGGCGATGCCGTTCCCGATGGTGATGACGTATTTCGCCAGGACGGCCGGGTCGGTCCCGGGCGGCAGGTCACCCTCCTCGACCGCGCGGCGGAACCGGTCCGTCAGCTTCGACCTGGTCTCTTCTCCCCAGGCGGCCAGCAGCTCGCGGACCCCCTGCCCGCTCTCACCGCCGATCAGGGAGGCCCGCAGGCTCAGGCACCCGGTGGGGTAGCCCGGCAGGGTGGCACTGCGGACCGCGCCGCGGAGGAACACCTCGGCCACCTGCTGGGCGGTCGGCTCGGCCAGCGCCTCGTCGCCGTACGACGCCGGGCCGTCGCTGTATCGCCTCAGGACCTTGCGGAACAGCTCTTCCTTGTTGCCGAAGGCCGCATACATGCTCGTACGGCTGATCCCCATGGCCTCGGTCAGGTCGAACAGGCTCGCGCCCTCGTAGCCGTTCTGCCAGAACACCCGCATCGCGTTCTCGAGCGCCTCGTCGGCGTCGAAGCCTCTCGGCCGGCCCCCGCGACCGCTCTGCTCACCGTCCATGTGAGCAACCTTACCAGTTACGTACCGATCGATCCGGAAGTGCTACCGTGGTTCCGTACCGATCGATCGGTACAGAACCGGAAGGGATTTTCGTCATGAGCGAGTTGACCGGCAAGACTGCTTTGATCACCGGCTCCACCACCGGCATCGGCCGGGCGACGGCCTACGCTCTCGCCGCGCTCGGCGCCGGCGTGGTGGTGACCGGACGCGACGCCCAGCGCGGGCAGGAAGTCGTGCAGAAGATCCAGGCCGACGGCGGCATGGCCCGTTTCGTGGCCGCCGACCTGACCGATCAGGATGACGTGGCCCGCCTGGCCCGCGAGTCCGGAGAGGTGGACATCCTGGTGAACAACGCCGGGGTGGGCAGCTTCGGCCCCAGCGCCGACATCAGCGGCGAACAGTACGACGCCATGCTCGACGCCAACGTCCGCGCGGTCTACCAGCTGACCACCGCCCTGGCGCCGAAGATGGCCGAGCGCGGCAGCGGCAGCGTGATCAATGTCAGCAGCGGCGCGGCCGTGGTCGGGGACGTCAACAACGCGGTCTACGCCGCCACCAAGGCGGCGGTGAGCTCGCTGACCCGCGCCTGGGCGGCCGAGTACGGGCCGTCCGGCGTCCGCGTCAACGCCGTCGCCCCCGGCCCGGTCCTCACCAGCGCCCCCGAGGAATACCTCCGGGGCTACATCCCGCTGACCCCGCTGCGCCGTTTCGCCCAGCCGGAAGACGTCGCCCAGGTCATCGCGTTCCTGGCCGGCCCGGGCGCCTCGTTCGTGAGCGGGGCCCACATCCCCGTCGACGGCGGCCTCACCGCCGTCGAGCCCCCGAAGCCGGGCTACCTGTAACGGGAGCAGCCGGCCCGGAACTCTGTCTACGCCGAACAGGTGGGCATTGTTCCGGGCAGCTTCAGGTCGACCAGATAGTCGGCGGCGATCCGGTCGACACACTTGTTCGTCCCGGCCGAGACGACCGTGTGCCCCTCGCCCTTCACCGTCAAGAGCGAGCTCTTGAGGATCTCCGCGAGCTTGATGCCGCCGGCGTGGGGCGTGGTGGGGTCCCCGGTGATCGAGACGACGAGCGTCCGCGGAAGGCCCGGCACGCTTTGGGCGTACGGAATGGTGAGGGTGGGCCGAGCGGGCCAGAACTCACAGCCGTCGCGGGCGCCCCGTGTGATGTCGCCACCCGGGTTCATGAAGGGAGCCACCTCGAACGTCCGGGTCCGCAGCTCGGCCACGTCGGCCGGGGTCAGGCGCTGCTCGTCCATACAGTTGATCGCGAACAGGGCCTCGGTGACGTTGCCGTTCACCGCCTCGTCGGCTTCACCGCCGCCGATGTCCCGGGCCAACCCCAGCAGCGCATCACCGCGCCCCTGCTTGAGTTCGGAGAGGCCACGCACGACGGTGGGCCACAGACTCGGGCCGTAGAGGCCCGCGATCACGCCGCCGAGGGCACCATCGAAGTCGAGCTCCTGACCGGCCGCCGGCACCGGCTTGTCACGCAGCGGTTGCATGATCGCCTGGAAGTTCTTCGTCGCCGCCTTCGGATCGGTCCCGAGGGGACACGAGGCTTGTTCGGCGCACGCGGCGGCCATCACATCGAAAGACCTTTGAAAGCCGGCGTACGCGGCGAGCCGCCGATCGATCGTGCCGAGCGTGGGGTCGAACGCGCCGTCGAGCACCATCGCCCGTACCCGGTCCGGGAACTGCTCGGCGTAGACGGACCCGAGCCGCGTGCCGTAGCTCTGGCCGAGGTAGGTCAGCTTCTCGTCACCCAGGGCTCCTCCTCGGTCAGATCGACGACCAGCGTCAAGGAGGGGAACACCCTGTCCCCGCGGGTCGTGCCCTTCTCCGAGTAGCAGTCAGCGGCCGGCTTGGTGGCGCCGACTCCACGGGGGTCGAAGCCCACCACGTCGAAGCTCTCGGTGATGCGGCTCTTGGCCAGGGCCCGGCTGACGGCCAGACCACCGAGGACCCCGGAGCCACCCGGGCCGCCGGGGTTGAAGACCACCGAGCCTTTCGACTGGCCCCGCGCCTTGACCCGCAGAACCGCGACCGACGCCGTATCGCCCTGCGGGTCGGCGTAGTCGAGCGGCACGCTCATTCGCGCACACTCGGCTTTGGGGTCGGCCAGGATCTCCGCCTCACGCTTGCTGGTGGCGAACTCCGTACAGCCCTTCCACTCCAGCTTCTGCGCGTGGAACTTCTCCAGTCCGGACGCCGGACTCTCGTTCTCCGCGAACGTACAGCCCGTGATTCCGGCTGTTACCAGCGTGAGAATCAAAATGCCGACGCGGTTCTTCGTTCTGGGCACAGCACTGGCTCCTCTCCTCAGAGCCAGTCAAAACCGTGTCCCAACCACCGGGTCAAGGCGCCGTCGGGTCCGGATTCAGTTGCTGGTGCGCGAGGAGGCTGGCCCGGGTGAGCACGTCGACCTGGGCCGGGTTGTAGACCGAGACCACGGCGTCGACGAAAGTCTGCTGGGTGACCTGCTCGCTGTTCGACAAGTGGGCGCCCGGGTCGGTGAGCCACGGATAGTCGATGAGGTTCTGGGCGATGACCGGCGCCAGCCGCTCGGCGAGGTCGCGCCGGGTGGCCTCGTCCGCGTCCGGCGGCAGGGCGTCCAGCTCGGCGTTGACCGGGTCGGTGTCGGTCTCCACCATGCGTTTCAGGTCTTTCATGGCGTCGTCGTCGTACAGCCGGGTGTAGATGTGGATGAGCGAGGTGTCGGCCTCGGACAGGCGCGGCGCGACCGATTCGAAACCCTCCGGGACGTCGGCCGGCGCGCCGTCGCGCAGAATGGCCGCGATGTCGGCGCGGGCCTTGGTCAGGCGCTCGATCTCGGCTTCGAGCTCGGCGTCGACCTCGCGCAGCACCTCCGGGGGGACCTGCCCGTCCGCCATGGCCGCGCCGATGTGGGACAGCGGGACGCCGAGAGCCACCAGGCGCCGGATACGCAGCAGGCAGACGAGATGCGACACCCCGTACTGCTTGTAGCCGTTGTATCGGCGCTCCGGCTCCTCGAGCAGACCGAGCCGATGGTAGTGCCGGATGGTGTTCACAGTGGTGCCGGCCAGCTCGGCGAGCTCCCTGGTGCTCCAGGCCATATCGGCCCCTCCCAGGTCTCGCCCCTCGGCCCTCGACGCCGCGTCGATCAGCCCTCCCGGGCAAGCTAGCACCTTATCGGCGGGGTTCCCAGCGGAACAGCCGCAGGGCGAGCACGATCGCGACGACGACCCAGGCGAGCGTCGGGGCCAGCAGCGGCAGCGACTCGGTGAGGGGGACGCCGCCGTTCCAGGTGTGCACGATGAGCTCGGTGGCCGATCCGCCGGGCAGCACCCGCTTGAGCAGGGTGAGGCTTTCCGTGCCGGTGATGCCGACCCAGCTGGCCACGGCGATGGTGAGCAGGCTGATCGGCAGCGTGGTGACCTGGGCCTGCTCGGGTGAGCCGGTCAGGCCGGCGGTGGCCAGGGCCAGGGCGAACATCATGACGAAGGTGGCCAGGATCGACACCGCCAGCAGTGTGACGTTGGCCGGGTGGCCGCTGACCGCGGCGAAGACGCCCAGGATGGCCACGGCCTGGACGACGGCGGTGAGGGCGACCGGCAGGGTCAGGCCGGCCAGGATGGCCGGGTCGGTGGCCGCGGTGGAGCGCAGCCGCTTGAGGAACAGGTCCTGCCGGCGGGCGGCCAGGGTGGTCACCGCCGTGGTGTAGAGGCTGAACGCGCCGACGGTGAAGACGAGGACGGCGGCGATGTAGCCCAGGCTGCCGATCTCGGCGAACGCGTCGCGGCGGTAGATGAAGAAGGCGCTGGCCAGCAACGGCATGATGAGGTTGGAGATCAGCACGGCCCGGTTGCGGAAGATCTGAGCGAATTCGCTGTACGCGATGGGAAGCGTGTCGTCGCCTCTAACGGGTCGGGGTCGGTGCCACGTCGGTCTCGATGGCGCGGAAGACGTCGTCCAGCCGGGTCGGCGCAGCGGAGAGCCCGTGCAGGTCGACGTCGTACAGGTCCGCCCAGTCGAGCAGCCGCTTGAGATCTGCTTGCAGTTCGAACGTCTCGATCCGGTACGGGCCCTCCGGCTGGGCGGCGCCGAGGGGCGGGGTGGGAGCCCCGGGAGACAACGAGAATTGGATCGCAGCGGGCAGCGTCCGGGTCAGCTCGGCCACCGTTCCCTGGGTGCGCAGCGTGCCCTGGTGCATCAGCCCGATACGGTCGGCGTGCTGTTGCGCCTCTTCGAGGTAGTGCGTCGTCAGAATGACGGTCGAGCCCGAGCCACGGAGCTCACCCACCGCCGCCCACAACGCATCACGCGACTGGATGTCCAACCCCGTGGTCGGCTCGTCCAGGAAGATGAGCTCCGGCCGCCCGTAGACAGCGGTGGCGAAGTCGAGTCGCCGCTTCTCGCCGCCGGACAGCTGCCCGACCCGGGTCCCGGCCTTGCGCGTGAGATCGACGACGTCCAGGACCCGGTCGACCGAATCCGTGCGGCCGGAGAGCCGGCCGATCAGCCGGACCGACTCCGCGACGGTGAGATCGGCCGAGAACCCGCTCTCCTGCAACATGATGCCCATCCGCGGACGCACCGCGCGCCGGTCCGCCGGGCTCTCCCCGAAGACGCGTACGGTGCCCGAGGACGCCGGTCGATGCCCCTCGACGACCTCCAGAGCCGAGGTCTTGCCCGCACCGTTGGTGCCCAGAAGCGCGTACAGCTCGCCTTGCTCGACCCGGAGGGTCAAGTTCTTGACGGCCTGAAATTCGCCGTACGAGACGTTGAGGTGCTCCACTTCGACGACCGGTCTCTGCGCCGCCTGTTCCATGTCGGTCCTGCCCTTCACGCGTCGGTCTTCTTGAGGCGAACGGCCGTGGCGGCCAGGGCCACGACGACGTATCCGGCGAAGACCGCGAGACCGGTCCACGGCCCCAACGTGCCGTCGTCGTGGGTCAGTGCCATCACGGCGCTGCCGGCGTTGCTCGGCAGGTACGGGGTGATGGTGTCGGCGATCGAGTCCGGCAGCAGCGCGGCCAGACCGGGGACGATCAGCAGCAGGCCGGCCAGGATCGCGATGGCCCCGGCGCTGGAACGCACGAGCATGCCGAGCGCGACGCCGAGCACCGCGACCAGGCCCAGATAGAGTCCGGCGCCGAACAGGGCCCGCAGCACACCGTCGTCGCCGAGGGCGAGACGGCCGACCTCGTCGTTGAGCACGGCCGAGCCCAGCGCGAACGCGGCGAAGGCGCCGGCCGTCATCGTGACCAGGGCAGCGGTCCCGGCCACCAGGCTCTTCGACCAGAGCACGGGCAACCGGCGCGGCACCGCGGCCAGGGTCGCCCGGATCATGCCGGTGGTGTATTCGCCCGCCCCCAGCAGCGCGCCGAGCACGCCGACGGCGAGGGCGGCCAGGGTGCTGCCGGACAGGGCCAGATCGACCGACGACAGGCTGTCGTCCGAGACGGACGCCGAGGCGATCATGCCGAACGCGATCAGAAGGAAGACCGAGATGCCGGTCGTGACCCAGGTGGAGCGCAGGGAGGAGAACTTGGTCCATTCGGCGGCGACGACACCGGCCGGGGTGATCTTCATCGGGCGGCCTCGTATTCGACGGCGTTGTGGGTCAGGGTCATGAAGGCCTCTTCGAGCGAGGTGTTCTGCGGGGTCAGCTCGAACAGCGGGATGCCGCGGGCGGCCGCGGCCAGCCCGATCGCCCGGGCGGTGGCGCCGGTCACGAGCAGTTCCTCGGCCCCGGTCGAGGTGACGGTGACACCCGGACCGGCGATCGCCGTACGCAGCGCGTCGGGGGCGGCGGTGACGACCCGGACGCCTTCCGCGGTCACGAAGTCGGCCACGGTGGTGTCGGCCAGCAGCCGGCCCCGGCCGATGATGACCAGGTGGTCGGCGATCAGCGAGACCTCGCTCATCAGGTGCGAGGACAGCATCACGGTGCGGCCCTCGGCGGCCAGGCCGGTGAGCAGGTTGCGCACCCAGAGGACGCCGTCCGGGTCGAGCCCGTTGACCGGCTCGTCGAGCATCACCACGGCCGGGTCGCCGAGCAGCGCGGCGGCGATGCCGAGCCGCTGGCCCATGCCGAGGGAGAAGGCGCCGACCCGCTTGTGGGCGACGGCGGAGAGCCCCGTCAGGCCGAGCACCTCGTCGACACGGGCGCGCGGGATGCCGTGCGTACGGGCCAGGGCCAGCAAGTGGCTGACCGCCGTACGGCCGGGGTGCCCCGCCTTGGCCTCGAGCAGGACGCCGATCTCGTGCAGCGGGGCCTTCGAGGACGCGTACGGCTTGCCGTTGACCAGCACGTCGCCGGAGGTCGGCGCATCGAGGCCGACGATCATCCGCATGGTGGTCGACTTGCCGGCCCCGTTGGGCCCGAGAAAACCGGTGACCTGACCGGGCCTCGCCTCGAACGACAAGCGATCGACGACCGTCTTCGCGCCGTACCGCTTGGTCACTTCACGAACCTGAATCATGCCCCCATGCGACACCCTGTGCTCACGACACAGTCAAGGCCTTAGCCCTGCGCGGTCGGGCGGATGGTGATGTCGCCGATCTCGACGTCGGCGGGCTGCTCGATGGCGAAGGCGATGGCTCGCGCGACCGCCTCCGGGCTGATGGCGAACTCGGCCATGTTCTTGCGGGTCTGTTCGCGCAGCTGCGGGTCGTCGACGTAGTCGGCCAGTTCGGTGCGCACATAACCTGGCGAGACCGAGGTCGTTCGCAGCCAGCCCGCGGTCGACTCCTGCCGTAGCCCCTCGAGCAGGGTGCGCACGGCGTTCTTGGTCCCGGCGTACACCGCCTGGGTTGGCACGATCTTCAGACCGGACGTCGAGACCGTGGTGACGAAGTGGCCGCGCCGCTGGCGTTCGAAGACCGGCAGGGCCGCGGCGAGGCCGTTGAGCACGCCGCGCACGTTCACGTCGATCATCGCGTTCCAGGCGTCGACGTCCAGGTCGGCGATCGGGCCGATCCGGGCGATGCCGGCGTTGCTCACCAGCACGTCGAGGCGGCCGAACTCGTCCACGGCCTGCGCCACCAGCGCGCTCAGGTCGTCACGCGAGGTGACGTCGACCGCCCGCGTGGCCGCCCGCCCACCCTGCTCGCGGATCTCGTCGGCCAGTTTCTCCAGCCGGTCGAGCCGTCGGGCGCCGAGGACCACGGCCGCGCCGCGGGCGGCGAGTTCGCGGGCGGTCGCCTCGCCGATGCCGCTGCTGGCGCCGGTGATCGCCACCACGCGGGTCGCCCGGATGTTCGAAGTGGAAGTCATCGCGTACTCTCCCCCAAGAAAGAAGTGGACATCTGTCCGCTTACCTTCACAGCGTAGCGGACATGTGTCCGCTTACGCCAGGCAAGAGTCGCCACGGAAGATTCACCAGGAAAGATTCGCCAAGGAGGGAGAGCGATGACGCCGCTGCGCGCCGACGCGGCCGAGAACCGGGCCCGCATCCTGCGGATCGCGAAGGAGGTCGTCAGCCGCGCCGGCGCCGTCGAGGAGATCCGGCTCAACGAGATCGCCAAAGCGGCCGGCGTCGGCCAGGGCACGCTGTACCGCCACTTCCCCACCCGCGACGCCCTCCTGCTGGAGGTCTACCGCCACGACGTCGACGAGATGTGCGACGCCGCCGAGGTGCTGGTGCGTGCGCTACCGGCCGCCGAGGCACTGGAGAAGTGGCTGGAACGGGTCGAGGAGTACGCGTGGGTGAAACGCGGAGTCTTCGCCTCGGTCGAAGCCGCGATGCGCGCCGACGTGAGCGAGCACAGCCATCGCCGCATCAAGGAGGCGGTCGATCTGTTGCTGACCGCGGGCCGAACGGCCGGAACGGTGCGCGAGGACATCGACGCCCGCGACGTCGTGCTGCTCATCGGCTATCTGTCCCGGATCACCCCGGAGGAGCAAGAGACCCGGGCGCCTCGCCTACGAACCGTTGTGCTGAACGGTATCCGGCCGTGACATGCTGACGCGCTGGCGGTCGGCCGCGGTTCCAGGCAGGGTGATGCGGTGCGCGAAGACAATTCACGAACGAGGCGAAGCCTGCGGCTGGGCAGTCCGGCCGGTCTGATCCTGGCCGGCTTCTGCTTACTGCTGCCCTTTCTGACCGCGTCCTGTTCGAGTGAGGAGGCTCCCCGTGCACAGTGGCGGCTGTCGTACACCGGCATCGACGTCCTCACCGGCGGGCGGCCGGATGTCGAATTGACCGACGACGCGGACAAGGAACCGATGCGCCGGCTGGACGATGCCGAGGTCGAGGAGTTTCTCGGCGCGCCGCCCGCGTCCCTGCCCACGCTCCCGCTGGCCTGGCCGGCGGCAGCGCTCCTGCTCGCCGCGCTCGCCGCCACGGCGCTGCCGTCGCGCACGTGGCGCACGACGGCCACCGGTGGGCTCGCCCTGGCCGCCGCGGTGGTTCTGGCCGGCGCGACGGTGCTGGCCCGCAACGACGCGACCGGCGTGGTGGCCTCGGTGATGTCCGGGGTCTTCTCGGAGCGTATCGAGCGCCCGGCTTTGCGCGAAGGGGCCGTCTACGGCGAGGTCAGCGACATGTTCCGGTACGGGTGGGGGCTCTGGATCACGCTCGCCCTGGTGGCCGCCGTCGGTGTGGCCAACACCGTCGCGGCGGTCCGCCGGCCGGCGCCGGTCGCCGGGGAACCTGACTCCACACCGGTTGCGTGACGCGGTCCATGCTTGCTGAGCTGGGTCGTACGGTTTACGTCCGGCGTCTCGCCGTCCTGGCCGCCTGGGTGGTGGTCGCGCTGGCCGGCGCCGGTTTCGGTGGCAGCGTCTACGACCGTACGCAGTCGGTCGACACCCCGGTCACCGCCGCGCAGGACCGGTTGGACGCGGTGGCGCCCGAGGGCGAACGACTGGTCGCCGTCATCTCCGGGCGCGATGTCGGGGCCACCGATCTGGTCTCCAGCGTCACCCGGATCGCGTTCGAGATCCGCGCGATGCCCGGGGTGGCCGAGGTCGAGGACTCGTACACCACGGGGTCGCGGAAGGTCTCCCGCGACAACCGCAGCTCGCTGGTCACGGTCGAGCTGAAGCCGGGCCTGAGCGACGACGAGGCGTTGCGGGCCGCCGACGAGGTGAGCGCCGCCCTGCGCCGCATCGACGCCCCGGAGATCCTCATCGGCGGGGAGCTGCTGGCCGAACGGGAGTTCGGCGATCAGGCCGTACGCGACGCGGCCGTCGGCGAGTCCGTCGCGCTGGTCTGCGTGGGCATCCTGCTGGTCGTGATGCTGGGTGGTCTGGTGGCCGGTCTGCTGCCGTTGGCGGCCGCCCTGGGTGCGGTCGCGGCCACGTTGCTGGCGCTGACCGGGCTGGCCGGCTTCCTGCCGGTCAGCGATTACGCGGTCAATGTGGTCACCCTGCTCGGGATCGGGCTGGCGGTCGATTACAGCCTTCTGATGATCGCCCGGTTCCGGGAGGAGCGGGCCACCGGTCCGCGGGCGCCGTTGGCGGAGCTGATGTCCCGTACGGTGGCCACCGCCGGCCGGGCCGTGCTGGTGTCCGGTTCGGCGGTCACCGCGGCCCTCGTGGGCCTGTTCGCGTTCGGCGATCCGCTGCTGTCCGCGATGGCGATGGGTGGGGCGCTCGTGGTCGCGTTGACGACGGCGGCCGGGCTGACCCTCGTACCGGCGTTGATCGCAGTTGCCCATCGGCGCATCCCCGCCGCCGACCGGAAGCCGAGGCGAGGCCCCGGCGTACTGGCGCGGCTGGCCGCCTCCGCTCAACGGCGGCCGGCAGCGGTGGCCCTGGCGGCGACCGTCGGCCTGCTGGTGCTGAGCGCTCCGCTGCTGTTCGCCGAGTTCGCCAACTCCGACGTCCGGGCGCTGCCGAAGAGCAGCGAGGCCCGGCAGACGTACGAGGCAGTGCAGGGCAACTTCGCCGACCCGCCGAAAGCACCATTGACCATTGTGGCCGATGGCGATTCGGCCGGCCTGGTCGACACCGTACGGGCCCTGCCTGGCGTGTCCGAAGTGTTCGTCCGCTCCGAACTGCCACCCGGGGTGAGCGTCGCCGACGTGATACCGAAGGGAGCCGCGGACGGCGAGCAAGCCCAAGACCTGGTGGCAGCCGTACGGGCCATCGGCGCGCCCACACCCGTACTGGTGGCCGGACCCGCCGCGGAACTGGTCGATGCCAAGCAATCGGTGGCCGACCGCCTGCCCCTCGCCCTGGCGATCATCGTCGTGGCCACCGGGGCGTTGTTGTTCGCCCTCACGCGGTCTGTGGTCGTGCCGGTCAAGGCCCTCGCCCTGAACATGCTGACGCTGGCCGCGACCATGGGCGTCCTGGTCGCCGTCTTCCAATGGGGCTGGGGCGCCGGCCTGCTGGGCTTCGAACCGTGGGGTGCGCTGGACCTGACCACCCCGCTGCTGTTGTTCGTCTTCGCCTTCGGCCTCTCGACGGACTACGAGGTCTTCCTGCTGGCCCGGATCAAGGAGGAATGGGACCGGCGGACGGCGACCGATCGTACGGCCAATGACCGCGCCGTCCTGGCCGGCATCACCGCCACCGGCCCCGTCGTCACCACGGCCGCGCTGGCGATCGGCGTCGTGTTCCTCGGATTCGTCCTGGGCGGCCTGGTCGCGGTGAAGGAGATCGGTGTCGGCATGGCCGTCGCGGTCCTGCTCGACGTCACAGTCGTACGCGGTCTGCTCCTCCCGGCCACGATGTCCCTGCTCGGCCGCTGGAACTGGTGGCGACCCGGGACGTCCCGGCCCCTCGCGGTCATCGCGCGGACCGGCGCCGGAGAACCAGCGCCGTGACCAGCAGCGCGACGAACAGCGGGACCATCACCGCCCCGTAGATCCTGAAGATCAGGAGGTGATCGGCGGAGGCGAGGCCCGCGTAATCCCAGACACCGTGCAACGCGACGGCGGCCAGCAGGCCGAGGAGGATGAAGACGCGGCTCCGGTACGACGCGGCCACGCCCAGGCCGGCGATCGCCACGAAGAACGGGTGCATGAACGGCACCAGCACCAGGCGCAGGAAGAACGTCACGCCCAGGACCGTGGCGGCGTCCTCGCCCCCGGCGGTGAACTTCATGATCGCCCCGCCCAGGTAGAAGACGTTCTCGCTGAACGCGAACCCGGCCCCGGCCAGCCCGCCGAGCACGATGCCGTCGAGCAGTCCCCGGATCTGACGCCGGCGAGCCACCAGCAGCCAGAGCAGGAACAGCGCCTTGAACACCTCCTCGGTGACCGGGGTGGTCACCAGCGGATGGAACCACCGGCTGAAGTCCTTTCCGCCGAGGGCGTCCGTCAACTGTTGCAGCCAGCGCTGCGAGAAGATGGCGCCCAGCGCCGCGAACGACGCGCCCCACAGAAACGCCGAGATCAGCAGTCCCCGCCGTTCCCGCCCCGCCCCACGGCCGAGCCACCGCAGGGCCGCCACCACCACGGCCGTGACCGCGGCGGCGATCGGCAGGCCGGCCAGCGCACCACCGGCGCCGATCTGCGTCACGATCCACGCGCCGACACCGGCCAGGGCCAGGCCGGCCGCCGACGGCCAGAGCCACCGGGTACCGCTCATTGTTCACATCCGTTGTCTCCATCGCGGTGAGCCGCGACCCCGAACCGTTCGGGTTCCGGGTAGGAGACACTGTGCCGTCGCGGCATACTCAAGTCCGGCGAGCGGTGAAGGACGGAAACGGTGGGCTGGAGCACCCGGGAGCTGGCCCTGCTGGCGGGGACGACCCTGCGGGCGGTGCGGCACTATCATGAGATCGGCCTGTTGGCGGAGCCGGAGAGGCGCTCGAACGGCTACAAGGCCTACCGCACACGCCACCTGGTCCGGCTGGTCCAGATCCGCCGGCTCACCGAGCTCGGGTTCACCCTGGCTCAGATAGCCGAGGTGGGCGATGCCCCGGCCGACGACAGCACGATCCAGGCCGTCGACGCCTCGCTGTCGGCGGCGATCGACCGCCTCGAACACGCCCGGGCCGAACTGGCCGAGCTCCGCGAGCACCCGGCGCCGGCCGACATGCCACCCCGGATGTCCGCCGCCGCCGCGGACCTCTCCCCCGCCGACCGCTCGCTGTACGCCGTCCTGGCTCAGATGGCCGGCGACGCCAGCGCCGACCACTGGCGCGCCCTGATCGACAGCTCCGGCCGCGACCCCGAAACCACCGAGTTCGACGCTCTCACCGAGGACGCGGACGAGGCCACCCGCGAACGCCTCGCCGGCCACTTCGCGGCCCAGGCCAGAGCGGTCGAGGCCCGGCATCCCCTGCCCCCGGAGCTGCGCCCGGCGCTCACCTCCCCCACCGCCGGCGACGCCCTGATCAGGGTTCTGCTGGACGTCTACAACCCCGCCCAGCTGGACGTCCTGCACCGGATGTGGAAACACCTCGGCCACCTGTGACCGTCACGAGCCGGCGCACCCGCGATATGTCAGGGTGAGCCCATGATGGCGAGCGATTCCACGGTTCAGGTCTTTTCCGAGGCCGAGCTGCCCGCTCTGTGCGAAAAGCTCGCGTCTCGCGACCGTCGGCTGCGATCCGTCATCGACGAGTTCGGCTACCCGCCGTTCTGGAGCCGCCCCAACACCTTCGAGTCGTTCGTCTGGTTCATCCTCGAGCAGCAGGTCTCCCTGGCCTCGGCCAAGGCCGCCCTCGAGAAGTTGCGGCAGCGGATCGGGCTCATCACACCGGAGAACGTGCTGGCGCTGAACGACGACGACCTGCGCGCGGCCTATTTCAGCCGGCAGAAGACCGCGTACGTCCGTGGTCTGGCCCGAGAGATCGCCGACGGCGAGCTTGATCTCTCGGATCTCGAGACTCGGCCGGACCAGGAAGTGCGGGAGCGCCTGGTCCGGTTGAAAGGCGTCGGCAACTGGACGGTCGACGTGTACCTGATCCTGGCCCTGCACCGGGCCGATCTGTTCCCGGCCGGCGACCTGGCGGCGGTCAACGGCCTCAAGGAATTGAGCGGACTGCCGCGCGCGACCACCATCGACGACCTGACCGCCGGTCTCCAGCAATGGTCGCCGTACCGCACCATCGGGACGATGCTCGTCTGGCACTACTACTTGTCGCGCAAGCAGCCACCCCGTACCGCGTGACTCGTCAGTTGGCCGCCGCCGGCTTCGGGTCAGCGCGGGATCCGGCCGGTGATGAGGAACTGCATCTGGAGCTCGTGGTTCTCGGCCACGCCGTACTGCTGATCCAGCTCGTAGATCGTGGTGAGCGGGGTGACCGTGACGTCCTGGAGGCCGGCGCGGGTGAGGACCGCGGCGGTGTCGTCGATCGAGCGGGAGGCGGCCAGGGGCAGGACGGCCTGGACGGACTCGTCGTAGAAGCCGGTGAAGGTCTCGGAGGACTTGTCGAGGCCGTCGGGGAACCAGGTGCTGTCGACCATCGCGACCGTGCCGCCGGGGCGCAGCAGGCGGATCCAGTTGGCCACGGCGGTTTCCGGCGACCGGAGCGTCCACATCACGTACCGGCCGGTGATCACGTCGAACGAGGCGGGGGCGAACGGCGGGTCGACGGCGTCACCGAGCTGGAAGGTCGCGGTGGTGCCGTGTTTGCGGGCCTCGTCGAGCATGCCGGGTGAGAGGTCGATGCCGGTGACGTTATGGCCGAGGCCGGCCAGGACGCGGGCGACCTGGCCGCTGCCGGCGCCCACGTCGAGCACGTCGGCCGGTTGCGAAGGCAGCGCGCCCGACCACACGGCCGACCACGCCGCGGTGTCGGCCGCGAGCCGCGACGGGCGCTGCTGGTATTCGTCGTACGACGGGGCCCGGCCGGTCCAGTACTCGTTGATGCGGTCCTGCGCGGTCATACTGCGCCCACCTTTCGTATGCCCTTCTGGCCCTCACCTGCGAGGCCGTTCGCCGGTCCAGCTGAGTGCCGTTCGGTGCAGGCGGTCATACGCCAACTCCCAGGTCGAACAGCAGGTGCAGGTTTCCGTCGAGGTCGAGGCGTTTGATGCCGATGCCGTAGACGGGTTCGAGGATGGCCGGGTCCAGCACGTCGGACACCGGGCCGGCGGCCACGACGTCGCCGCCGCCGAGCAGCACCAGGTCGTCACAGTAGCGGGCGGCCAGGTTCAGGTCGTGCAACACCACGATGGAGCAGGTGCCGAGCCGGCGGACCAGGTGCAGGATCTCGTGCTGGTAGCGGATGTCGAGGTGGTTGGTCGGCTCGTCCAGCAAGAGGTGGGTGGCTTGCTGGGCCAGCGCCCGGGCGATCAGTACGCGCTGCCGCTCGCCGCCGGACAGACCGGCGAACGCGCGCCCGGCGAGGTGGGTGGCGCCGACCCGGTCCAGAGACGAAGCGGCGGTCTCGTGGTCGGCCGCGCCGGCGCGCTGGAACGTCGACAGGTGCGGTCCGCGGCCGAGCAGCACCATCTCGGCCACCGTCAAAGCCGTCTCGCCGCCCGATTCCTGCACCACCACGGCGAGCCGCCGGGCCGTCTCCCGGGGCGAGAGCGACTCGAGGGCGGTCTCGTCGACGGTCACCGTGCCGGTCGGGCTGCGCAACGCGCCGTACAGCAGTCGCAGCAGCGTCGTCTTGCCGCTGCCGTTGGGCCCGATCAGCCCGAGCACGCGCCCGGGTTGCGCGACCACATCGACGCCGTCGAGCACCGGGTTGGCGCCGTACCGCCACGACACAGAGGAGGCGTGGATCATTGGAAGCGCTGCACGATCTTCTCGAGGCCGTCGACCGACAGCGGCGACGGCGGCTCGGTGAAGTTGAACAGCTGCGTCATGACGTTCTTACCCTGCACCGCCTTCAATTGCGAGGCGCCGGGCAGCTGGGTGATCGCCTTCTCGACCGCGGCCGGGTCGCCGTCGCTGTAGAGCAGGATCAGCACGTCCGGGTTGCGGCCGAGCAGCTCCTCCAGCGTCGCCTCGAAGACGCGCTCCTTCGAGTCCCCGAAGACGTTCTTGAAGCCTGCGGCTTCCAGCTGCGGGTGGGCCATGCTGGTGCTGCCGTACGCGTACGTCACGCCCCCGCCGACGGTCGGGTACAGGACTGCCGCCGTACGTCCCGCGCCGGTTCCCTTGATCTTGGCGAAGCGCTCCTTGAGCGCCGTGACCGCGGTGGCCGCCTGCTGCTGACGATCGAAGACCTTGCCGTACGTCTCCAGCTGGCTGTAGATGTCGTCGAAGGTGGGCACGGCCGTCGTGCCCTCGCACATCGCCGGCTCCTCGAGCAGCGGGATGTCCACGGCGGAGAGCGTGTCGCGTGACAGGTTGTCGACCTGGCCGAAGACGAGGTCGGGCTGCTGGCTGATCACGACCTCCTTGGAGATCTGCAGGTGGCCGCTGGTGTCGGTCTTGTCGGTCAGCAGCGGGATCCGGTCCAGCTCGGCCAGGGTCCCGGCGTCGTAGTACTCCTTCGGGTACTGGCCCGCCCGCGCCGTGACCCGGTCCAGCACGCCCAGATCGTGCAGGTACGGAACCGCGGCGCTCTTGAGCAGCACCGTCCGCTCGGGTGCCTTGTCGAAGGTGACGTCGGCGCCGCAGTTCTTGACGGTCAGCGGGTAGTTGCCGCCGGCCTCGCTTGCGGTGGCGTCGTCGGCGGCGCCGCATCCGGCGAGAGTGAGGACGGCCAGGGTCGCGACGAGCTTCTTCATGTCAGGCTCCGATGGCGTGCAGGCGGCGGATGAGGATCAACAGGAACGGGGCGCCGAGCAGCGCGGTGATGATGCCGATGGGGATCTCCTGCGGGGCCAGCAGGACGCGGGCGACCACGTCGGCCCAGACCAGCAGGATCGCGCCGAGCAGGGCGGCCACCGGCACCACCCGGACGTGCGTGGCCCCGACGATGCGCCGGGCCAGGTGCGGCACGACCAGGCCGACGAAGCCGATGCTGCCGGAGGCCGAGACCAGCACCCCGACGCAGAGCGAGACGATGACCAGCAGCCGCATCCGGAACCGGTCGGGCGAGATCCCGAGCGTGTGCGCGGTCTCGTCACCGACGGCCAGCGCGTCCAGGCGGCGGCCACTGACGGTCAGGTAGGCGGTGGTGCCGCCGATGACGATCGCGGCCACGGCCAGCAGCGCGTCCCAGCGGGCCAGGCCGAGCGAGCCCAGCAGCCAGAACATCACCGACCGGGAGCCCTCGGCCGAGCCCGAGGCGAAGATGAGGAAGCTGGTCAGGGCGTAGAGCGCGTAGCCGACCGCGACACCCGAGAGCAACAACCGCATCGAGGTGACCCGGCCGCCGCTGCGAGCGAACAGGAAGACCAGCAGGGAGGCGGCCAGCGCGCCGAGGAAGGCGCTGGCCGACAGGGCGTACTGGCCGAAGCCGGCACCGGCCCCGAAGAGAATGGCCGCCGCGGCGCCGCTGGAGGCGCCGGAGTTGATGCCCAGCAGGTACGGGTCGGCCAGCACGTTGCGGACCATGGCCTGCAGCGCGACGCCGCAGACCGCGAGGCCGGCCCCGACCAGCATGCCGAGCAGGATCCGGGGCAGCCGCACCTGCCAGACGATGGCCTCCTGCGGCGGCGTCCAGCTCACCTCGGAGGGCAGCCCGACCAGCTTGTGGCCCAGGATCTGGGCGACGGTGGCCGGGCCGATCGCGATCGCCCCCGTGCCGACCGCGATCACTCCCGTGACGATCAGCCCGGCCACCAGGCCCAGCACCCAAAGGGTCGTGCGGCGCCGCTGGGCCACGAACACTTCCGCCACAGCGGACGACACCTTGACCTCCAAGCTTGGTTGTTGCCAACAATGTGCAGCAACCGAACAAGATGATCAATAGCGGCCAGGTGAACAGATACCCGCGTCACAGATGACAAAGGCGCCCCGGGTGAGCGTGGATCATCGCGGCCCCGGGACGCCTTCTTCGTTTTTCCCTCTGGGCGGATGGGTCACGGCCACGTGTCACCCGCCTTAAGCCCATCATGCAGTAGTTGCTAACTTGTGGCAACAAGCTCGGGAGTTCCCACGTTCTTCCGGTTGTCACCTGGGCGCTATTGCCAGAGTCTTGCAACTGAAGATCAACGGGCATAGCGTCGCGACCGGCGGTCCTTGCGAAAGAAGAACCACATGAGCACCAACATCAGCGGGTTCGCCCGCTTCCGGCAGAGCCTCACAGGCCGGGACCGGCGAGCCTTGTACGGCATGGCCGGCTTCATCGTCCTGCTGCACGTGATCGGGTTCGGGCTGCTGTTCGGTTTCGTCGTGCCGAAGCACTTCCACCTCGGCGGGGCTCATCCCGTGTTCACGGTCGGCGTCGGCGTGCTCGCCTACACGTTCGGGCTGCGGCACGCCTTCGACGCGGACCACATCGCGGCGGTCGACAACACCACGCGCAAGCTCATGCAGGAGAACACCGACCGCAAGCCGTTGTCCGTGGGCTTCTGGTTCTCGCTGGGCCACTCCACGATCGTGTTCGGGCTGGCCTTCCTGCTCTCGATCGGTGTGAAGGCCCTGGCCGGGCAGGTCGAGGACGACGGCAGCGCCCTGCACTCGGTGACCGGCGTGATCGGCGCGTCGGTGTCCGGGGTGTTCCTGTGGGTCCTGGGCATCCTCAACCTGGTCGTGCTGCTCGGCGTGATCAAGGTCTTCCGCGAGCTCAAGCAGGGCCGCTACGACGAGCAGGCCCTCGAGGACCAGCTGAACAAGCGCGGCTTCATGAACAGGTTCCTCGGCGGCCTGACCAAGTCGGTGCGCAAGCCGTGGCACATCTACCCGATCGGCGTGCTCTTCGGGCTCGGCTTCGACACCGCGACCGAGGTCGGGCTGCTCGTGCTGGCCGGCGGCGCGGCCGCGTTCAACCTGCCGTTCTACTCGATCCTGGTGCTGCCGATCCTGTTCGCGGCCGCGATGTGCCTGATGGACACCATCGACGGCGTGTTCATGAACGCCGCGTACGGCTGGGCCTTCGCCAAGCCCGTCCGCAAGGTCTTCTACAACATCACCATCACGTCGATCTCGGTCGCGGTGGCCCTGATCATCGGCACCATCGAGCTGATCGGCGTGCTCGACGACCAGGCCCACATCACCAGCGGGCCGCTGGCCGCGATCGGCTCCATCCCGCTCGACTACGCCGGCTACGGCATCGTCGGCCTGTTCGTCGTGTCGTGGATCGTCGCCATCGCGATCTGGCGCTTCGGCCGCGTCGAGGAACGCTGGTCAGCCAACATCAAACCCGCCGAGTAACCCCCGCTGGTCACGCGCGGTTCGGGCGAATCTCTGGGCGAGATGGGCGAAAGCCTCGGCCAGCTCGGCCGGGCCGACGACCTCGATGTCGGCGTCGTAGCGGGCGATGGTGGCGGCGAGGGCGGGCCAGGACCAGGCGCCGAGGGTGAGGCGGCAGCGGTCGGGGCCGGCCTCCTCGACGAGGCCGTCGCGGGTGTAGAGGGCGACGGTCGCGGCGGGCAGGTCGAGGATGACGGTGCCCTGGCAGGGCCAGCTGCCGTCGCTGGAGCCGCGGAACTGGCCGATGACGTACGCGGCCACGTCGCCGCCGGGTAGTTCCCGCGGGGTGAAGCGGGGACCGTTGGGTGTCCGCACGGTGATCCGGTCGGCGCGGAAGGTGCGCCAGTCCTGGCGGTCGAGGTCGTAGGCGACGAGGTACCAGCGTCCGCCCCGGGTGATGACGTGATGCGGCTCGGCGCGGCGCGGGTGGGCGTCCGAGCCGTAGTCGAAGCGCAGCACCTCCTTTGCGTGGACGGCGGCGCTGATCGCCATCAGCACGTCGCCGTCGACCGGCGCGGCGGGGCGGTCGACGGCGGTGACCTGCAGGGCCGCGATGCGATGGCGCAGGCGGGCCGGCATGACCTGCCGGATGGTGTTCAGGGCCCGCGCGGCGTCCTCGGCCAGGCCGTCGGCCGAGCTGGTGGCGGCGACCTGCAGGGCGATGGTCAGGGCCACGGCCTGGTCGTCGTCGAACAGCAGCGGTGGCAGCTCGGTGCCGGCGCCGAGCCGGTAGCCGCCGTCCGGGCCTTTGACCGCGGCGATGGGGTAACCCAGCTCGCGGAGCCGGTCGACGTCGCGGCGCACGGTGCGCAGGCTGATGCCGAGACGGTCGGCCAGCAGGGTGCCGGGCCAGTCCCGCCGCGCCTGCAGGAGAGACAGCAAGGCGAGGAGCCGGGCCGAGGTCTTGGGCATGAATCTGATTCTGCCCGGAGTAGGTGCCACATCCTGTCACCTACTGCTGCGACTCTCGATCCAACAACGGAGCACAACAAGGAGTCCTCGCATGGCGCTCACCACCACCACGCACCTGAACTTCCGCGGCGACGCCCGAGCGGCGCTGGAGTTCTACCAGTCGGTCTTCGGCGGCCGGCTGACGGTCGTCGCGTACGGCGACTTCGGTATGCCGAAGGAACTGCCCGACGCCGACAAGGTGGTCTTCGGCCAGGTCACCGCGGACAACGGGTTCCGCATCGCGGCGTACGACGCACCCAGCCACTCGCCCGCCGCGGCCGCACCGACCGTCACCACCCGGGAGAACGGCCTGACGCTGACCGGCGAGCGGTTCTTCGTCGCCGTCGGCGGCGACACCACCGAGGAGGTCGGCGCGCTGTGGGAGAAGCTCGCCGTCGGCGCGGAGATCGTCGAGAAGTACGGGCCGTCGCCGTTCAGCCCCGGCTTCGGCATGCTCACCGACCGCTTCGGCGTCACCTGGGTCCTGCAGACCAACGCCTGAGGCGACGGCCGGGACCCGGTTGATCTGGCGGAGAGCCGATACGCTGCCTCATGACCGGCCATGGAGGTGGCTCGATGCGCGGATGGGTGCCGGCGGTCGCCGGCGGGGTGCTGGTCGTCGGGTTGGGAGTGTTCCTGGCCGTCCAGGGTCTGGACCGGGCGGACAAGGTGGCCAGCGTGCTCGGGTTGTTCGTGGGCCTGGCCGGTCTCGGGCTCACGGTGACCGGCGCCTTCGGCGCTCGCAGAGGCTCCGGCGGTCAATCGGTGACGGACTCGGCCATCGGCGGTGATGTCGCTCAGGTGCGGGGAGTGTCCGGCAGCGTACGGATCGGACCCGCACCGGCCGCGGAAGCGCCGCCGCCCCCTTCAGCGTCGTCCCCGCCGGCCGGACACGGCAGTGGTGACGCCCAGTCGGTGACCCGGTCGTCGGCCAAAGGGCCGGTGCGGCAGGTCGGTGATGTCGGCGGCGACGTCGAGATCGACCGGTGAGCCGGTGGTGGCGGCCGCGACGAGTGGCCGGACAGGTGGTCACCGGCAGTCTGGTCTTCGGCGACAGCGTTCAGATCTCCGGTGTCGGCGGAGATGTCACCGTCAGCTCGGACCGGCCGCCGTACCGGGTCACCGCGGCTGAGAACGAGCCGGTGCCCCTGAGCGCGGCCCGGGCCCGCGCTCAGCCGAGCCGGTTGTTGCTGGCCCGCCATCGGATCGTGCCGTTCGCCGGGCGCCGGGACACGTTGGACCAGTTGGCCGCCTGGATGAGTGGCGACGCCCCGATCGGGGTCATGCTGGTGCACGCCGCCGGCGGGCAGGGCAAGACCCGCCTCGCCGCGCACGTGAGCGCTCAGGCCGGCCGGGCCGGCTGGGCGGTCTGGCAGATCACCCACACCCCGACCCCGGTGCCCGGCTCGACGGGCTCCAAGGTGGACCTGTCCGGCGCCGCGGCGCTGGCGGTGGTCGATTACGCCGACCGGTGGCCGGCCTCCGCGCTGCTGGCCTTCCTGGCTCAGCTGCGTGACTTGCACGCGGGGGCGGGCACTCAGGTGCGGGTGCTGATGCTGGCCCGCTCCGACGCCCACTGGTGGCCGGCGCTGGCCGACCGCGCCGAGAGCGATCTCGGCGTGGACGTCGACGAGATGCCGCTGCCCGAGCTGTCCGGTGACGGGGGTGACGACCGGGCCGGAATGTTCGCCGCCGCCGCCGACAGTTTCGCGGCCGCGATGGACGTGGCGGCCCCGGCTCGGGGCTGGCCGGCGCCGGAGTTACGCGGGACCGGATACGGGCAGGTCCTGGCCGTCCACATGGCTGCTCTGGCCGCTGTCGACGCCCACCGGCACGGTCAGGATCCGCCGGGCGACCCCGGCGCGGTGTCGGCCTATCTGCTGCGCCGGGAGCAGGCCTACTGGCAACATCTGCACACGAGAGCCGAAGCGCCCGTGCGTACGCCACCAGAGGTGATGCACCGCGCGGTACTGGCCGCGACCCTGACCGGCGCGCAACCCCGCCCCACCGCCCGGCTCGCCCTGGCCTCGGCGCGATTCACCGCCACGGATGAGGGCTCGAACCAGATCATCGACGACCACACCGTCTGCTATCCACCGGCCGACGGCCGTACCGCCTTCGAGCCGCTGCACCCCGACCGGCTCGGTGAGGACCTGATCGCCCTCACCGTCCCCGGTCATCGCGATGATCGCCGGCTGGGACGCGATTGGGCCTCCGAGGCCATCACCGGCCTGCTCGCCGGTGACTCGTCACCGGTGTGGGCAGCCGCGGCGGTCACCGTGCTCGTCGAGACCGCCCGCCGCTGGCCGCATGTGGCCTCCACCGTGCTGTATCCGTTCGTGCTCCAGCACCCGGAACGGGTGATCGCCGCGGGCGGAGCCACCGTCACGCGGTTGGCCGGCATCCCGGGAATCGACCCGGCCGTGTTGCAGGCTCTCGAACCCCTGCTCCCAGCCGAGCGGCACATCGATCTCGACATCGCCGCCGCCGCGATCACCAGCACGCTGACCGCACACCGGCTGGCCCGCACCGATGACTCCGCCGAGCAGGCCCACCTGCACGCCACCAACGCCTACCGTCTGGCCAACGCCGGTCACGCCCGGCAAGCCGTGGCACCGGCCGGGGAGGCCATTGCCATCTACCGCCGGCTGGCCGCCGCCGACCCGGAGGCCTACCTGTCCCTTCTCGGCACCTCACTCAGCAATCTCGGCGCCTTCCTGGCCGACTCGGGACGGCGCGAGCAGGCTCTGGCCGCGACCCAGGAGGCCGTCACGATCCGGCGCCGCCTGGCCGAGGCCGACCCCGCCGCGCATCTCCCCGATCTCGCCGCCTCGTTGAACAATCTCGGCATCCACCTGTCCGGACAAGGACGCCATCAACAGTCCTTGGCCCCGGCGCGGGAAGCTGTCGAGATCCGGCGCCGGCTGGCCCAGGCCGACCCGGAGACCTACCTTCCGCAGCTTTCCACCTCGCTGAACAACCTCAGCGTCCGCCTATACCAGCTGGGACGGCCCGAGCAGGCCCTGGCGCCGGCGGAGGAGGCCACCGACATCCATCGCCGGCTGGCCGAGATCCGTCCGGCCGCCTCCCTGCCCAACCTCGCCGCTTCCCTGCACTATCTCGGCCTCATCCTGCCCGAGCTCGGCCATCGCGAGCAGGCCCTGGCCCGGGCTCAGGAAGCCGTCGAGCTCCGGCGCCGGCTGGCCCAGATCAACCCCGCCGTCTATCTGCCCCACCTCACCGCGTCGCTCAACAATCTCAGCGTCCGCCTGGCCGAACTGGGGCGCCGTGAGCAAGCCCTGGTCCCGGCCCAAGAGGCCACCGACATCTACCATCGGCTGGCCGAGGACAACCCGGACGCCCATCTCGCGGGCCTGGCCACGACGTTGAACAACCTCGGTAACAGCCTCCTCGATCTGGGACGGCGCGAGCAGGCCTTGGCCCCGATGCGCGAGGCGGCCGGCATCCACCGCCGGCTGGTCAGCGAGAACGCGGACCTCCACCTTCCCGGCCTCGCCACGTCGTTGAACAACCTCAGCGCCACCCTGGGCGAACTCGGCCGGCGCGACGAGGCGCTGGCACCGGCTCAGGAGGCGTCCGACATCTACCGCCGGCTGGCCGAGGACAACCCGGACGCCTACCTGCCCAACCTCGCGACGACGTTGAACAACCTCGGCAACCGCCTCTCCATGCTCGGACGGCGCGAACAGGCCCTGGTGTTCGCCGAGGAAGCTGTCGGCATCAGACGCCGGCTGGCCCGAGCCCAGCCCGACACCCACCTCCCCGGCCTCGCCGCGTCGCTGAACGACCTCGGCAGCCTCCTGTCCGAACTCGGGCGGCGCGAGCAGGCCCTGGCTCCCGCCCACGAATCCGTCACCATCCGGCGCCGGCTGGCTGCGGTCGACCCCGAGGCCTACCGGCCGTTCCTCGCCACCTCGCTGCTGACGTACGGATGGGTGTGCGTACGCGCGAAGACCAACCTCGCCGAGGCCCTGGAAGCAGTCACCGAGGCGATCAGCGTGTACGAGCCACTCAACAACCAGCTGAACGACATGTACGCCGAGCGTCTGTCCTTCGCGTACAGAACCCTTGCGGACGTGCTGGAGAGTCTCGGCCGCACCGAGGAGGCCGACGATCTGCGCCGGCGGCGGAGGTCTTGAGGTGGCTCAGCGGATCTGAAAATTCGCCGGCCGGCCGCCGAGGACGGCGCTGAGGGTCGCTCGTGAGCCGTCGTGCGGAATGCCGAGGATGGGTGCGCTCACCTCGTCCAGGCGCTGGTAGTGCTCGTCGGCCAGCTGCACGTCGAGGGAGCGCAGATAGGCGTCGAGCTGCTCGGTGCTGCGCGGGCCGATGATCGGCACGACCGCCGTCGAGGAGCGGCGGCCGCGTTCTAGCAGCCAGGCGATGGCCAGGACGGCCGGCTCGGTGCCGGTTTCGGCGCTGATGGCGAGCAACTCGTCGACGGTGGCCGTCTTCTGGGCGGAGTCCTCGCGCTGGATGATCGAGTTGAGGGTGGTCAGGCGGCCTTCGGAGCTGTGGCGGTACTTGCCGGTGAGCAGGCCGCCGCCCAGCGGTGAGTAGATCGCGGCGCCGAGACCGAGGTGTTCGGCCATGGGCAGCAGGTCGCGTTCGCCGTCGCGCGCGGCCAGGCTGTACTCGAACTGAGTGGCGATGATCGGTGTGCGACCGCGGGCCGGTACCGCCGCCGAGACCTGCCAGGCGGGGAAGTTGGACAGGCCGCCGTGCAGGATCTTCCCGGCCCGTACGAGGTCGTCGAGGGCCTCGGTGATCTCGTCAAGCGGGGTCACGAAGTCGGGGGCGTGCACCCAGTACAGGTCCAGGTAGTCGGTGCCGAGCCGGTTGAGGCTCGACTCCAGGGCGTACCGCATGGTCTTGCGGCTGTTGCCGGTCATGGCGACACCGGTCTGCCCGGCCGTGCCGAAGGTGAACTTGCTGGCCAGGGTGAAATGCTCGCGGTCGGCGGCCAGGAACTTGGCCAGGTACGTCTCGGACTCGCCGCGCTGGTAGGTGTCGGCGGTGTCGATGAAGGTGCCGCCGGCCTCGGCGAACGCGGTGAAGATGCGCGCCGAGGCGGGCTCGTCGGCGCCGGTCGCCCACTTGGTGCCGAAGTTGGAGGTGCCGAGGGCGAGTTCGGAGACGCGCAGCCCGGTCCGGTTACCGAAGGTCGTGTAGCGCATGGTGCTCCCTACTTGAGATCAGGGCGATGAGGGCGAGGGCGGCGACGGCGGCGCTGTAGCCGAGCGCGGTGTGGACCAGCCCGTAACGGGTGCTGAGGATGCCGGCGATGATGGCGGGCACGGCGAACGCGGCATAACCGATGACGTACGTAGCGGCGATCAGCGCCCCGCGTTCGGCGGGCCGGGCCAGGGCGACGAGACTACGGAACGTGCCGGAGAAGGCCAGACCGAAGCCGGTCCCGGCCACGACAGTGCTGATGTAGAACAGGACCACGCTGGTCAGCGCCGTCGCCACCACTGTGAGCCCGGAGCCGGCGGCGAGCACGACACAGCCGGCGATCACACCCGCGCGCGGCGTCCAGTCCTTTGTGGCCAGTGTCGCCAGGCAAGCACAGGCCATCAGCAGCGCGACCGAGATCGCTCCCGGGAGGTGGTTGGTGGAATGGCTGAGCGCCTTGGCCAGGCTCGGTCCGAGCGACAGGTAGAAGCTGTTCAGGGCCCAGGTCGACAACAGCGACGGTACGGCGGCGGCGAAGGCCGGGCGGGCTTCGACGGGCACGGCGACGCGGACACGCAGGTTCGGCCGGACCCGCTGGGTGATGCTCTCGTCGGCCCACCCGGCCACGACCAGGCCGAGAATCACGAGCACGGCCAGGATGACCAGGTACGTCAACCGGGACGGGCTCCAGGCGTACTGCACCAGCAGCCCGGACAGCAGCGAGCCGACCGCGAGTCCGCCGGTCGAAAGGCCCGCCCCCAGCAGGGACGCCAGTCCGGGACGCCGCCGTGGTTGCAGGTCCAGCAGGGCGGCCGAGGCGACGGCGGTGAACAGTCCGGTGGCGAAACCTTGCAGGGCCCGGGCGGCGATCAGGTACGCCAGTCCGTCGGCGGTGGCGAACAACACGAGGCTCACGGCGAGCAGCGCGCTCGCGGTGAGGGCGACCGGCTTGCGGCCGATCTCGTCGGAGAGCCCGCCGAAGGCGAGCAGAGACACCAGCAGCGGTACGGCGTAGACGGCGAACACGATCGTCAGGGTGCTGTCGGTGAAGTGCCAGCGGGCGGCGTAGTCGGCGTAGAGCGGGCTCGGCGCGGCGGCCGCGACGTAGAACAGTCCGAGCAGGGCGGCGAAGGGCCAGAATCCGCGGGCTTCGCGGCCGGCGGCCGGGATCGGCGTGGATTGCACCTGGGTGCTCATGAGCTGCTTTCTTTCCGGGACCGCGTTCAGGCTTGGGCGATGGCGGCGATGTCGTCGCCGAGGTGGTATTCGAGGGGGGTGCGCTCCTGGAGTCCCTTGTCGAACAGGCGGGCCGCGGTGGTCTGGAACTCGGTGCGGGCGACGGCGCCCCAGAAGGCGTCGGAGTGCAGGGGGAACTCGGCGTCGGGGAGCCGGGTGTACTTGTTGATGAAGGACTTGATCTCGGTCAGGGCCTGGTGGTTCCAGCCCGCGACGCGGGTGGCGTAGGCGTTGACGAAGGCTTCGAACTCGGCGTCGGGGATCGCGCGGTTGACGTAGCCGTACTTCTCGGCCGTGGCGCCGTCGTAGTCGTTGCCGCCGAGCATGATCTCGAAGGCGCGGCCGCGGCCGACCAGGGCGGGCAGCCGCCCGCCCGCGCCACCGCCCGCGACGGCGGCGAAGCCGACCTCCATCTGGCCCAGCACAGCCTTCTCGAGGCTGGCGAAGCGCATGTCGGTGGCCAGGACGAACTCGCTGCCGGCGCCGCGGGCGATGCCGCGGATGGCGCTGATGGTGACGGCGGCCAGCTTGCTGATACGGACGGTGATGTCGACCCAGGCGGCGTAGCCGGTCGGGCTGGGCAGCGCCTCCGCGTCGCCCGGGTCGGCGGCCAAGTCGTAGTGGGCCAGGAAGAAGTCGGGGTCGGCGCTGTCGAAGACCACGACGTTGACCGTGTCGTTGTTCTCGAGCTCGGTGAGCAGGGTCTTCAGGTCCGACATCATCATGGGCCCGATGACGTTGACCGGCGGGTTGCTGAACGTCACGCGCCAGAAGGACGGCGTCTCGGCGGTGACGGTGAGGTGGGTGGGCTGGAACTCGTCAAGGAAGGTCATGCACCGAACCTAACAGCTGAGTTGGAAAAAACAAGTTAGATGTCCCGCTGGTCACGCGGGAGCCTCCAGGCGGCCTCGGCTCATGGCGTCTCCGTTCCTGCGGGCCCGGCCGGTGGGCCGGGCTCAGAGGGTGACGGTCAGCGAGCGGCGGCCGCGGCCACGATGACCCGGGTGACCTCGTCCGGGTGAGAGATCAGCGACAGGTGCGAGCCGTTGATCTCGGTCACCCGGGCGTGGGCGCGGGCGGCCATCGCCCTCTCGGCGGCGGGCGGGATGACCTTGTCCTGGCGGCTGATGACCGACCAGGACGGGATCGTCTTCCAGGCCGGCCCGGTCGAGGGCTCGCCGAAAGCGCTGGTCGCGAACGGCGTCTGGGACGCGGCAAGCACGGCCGCTCGGCCGCGGGGAAGGTCACCGGCGAAGCCGGTCTCGAAGACGCCAGGCAAGATGTACGAGTCGCCGGCGCCGGCCGGTGCGCCCGGGTAGCCCGTGACGCTCAAAACCGTGGCCGGATCGGTCAGGGCGGGCTCGAGCACCGAACCGGATCCCTGGGTGAGGCCGGCGATCGACTCGCCCTCGTCGGGAGCGAACGCGTCGACGTACACCAGCGCCTTGACGTTCTTGTTGCCGGTGGCGGCGCCGGTGATGACGAAACCGCCGTAGGAGTGGCCGACCAGCACGACCGGCCCGGTCAGAGCGGCGAGGTAGTCCCGCAGGTAGGCGGTGTCCGCCGCCGGCCCACGGCCCGGCTGGGGAGCGACGGTCACGGTGTAGCCCAGGCGTTGCAGGCGGCTGATCTCGCCGGCCCAGCTGGATCCGTCGGCCCAGGCGCCGTGCACGAGCACGATGGTCGGCCGCGGACCGGCGGCCGGGTGGCTGGTCGCGGCCGCGGCGGAGGTGCCGATGCTCAGGGCCGCGACGGTGGCCAAGGCGACGGCGATGCGGGTGATCTTCACGATCGGGCCTTTCGGGTCGGGGTGGCGGCGTTCTGGCGCGCGACCCAGTGCAGGACGTACCGGGCGACGTCACGCCAACCGCTGTCGAGGACGAGGGAGTGCCCGCGGCCGACGAAGGCGTGGTAGTCCGTGACCGACGGCGATCCGGCGTAGAGGCCGTACGCCTGGCGGCTGACCACTTCGGGCACCGTGTGGTCGGCCGTGGCGCCGGTGATCAGTAGCGGGCCTCGTACGGCGGCGAAGTCGACCTCGGTCGGCGACCGGGGGTCCTTCTTGGCCGCGGTGAGCTCGAAGACGGGACGTCCGGGTCCGGGGATGGCGTACGTGTCGTACAGCCGGCGGGCTTCGTCCTTGCTGACGGCGTTGCCGAAGCCGTACCGGAACTGCCGCGCGGTCAGGGCGACGGCCCGCTCCTTGTTCTTCGGGCTGCGCAGCACCGGCAGGGCCGAGCGGATCTGGGCGAAGGGCAGCTTGGTCGCGCCCTTGACCGGCGCCGGGCTGATGGCCACGGCCGCCTCGGCCAGATCGTCGGCGAGCAGCTTCTGGGCGATCAGGCCGCCGAACGAGTGACCGATGACGATCGGCTTGACCGGCAGGTCCCGGATGTAGCGGGCGTAGGCGGCGGTGAGCTCGGCGATGCCATGGCCGGCGACGGCGTCGGCCCTCGATCGGGTCGCCGCGGGCGTGGCGGCGTCACCGAGCCAGCCGGGCGCGTGCGGGGCGTATCCGGCTTCGGCGAAGAACTCCAGCCAGGGCCGCCAGGCGGCGCTGTGGATCCAGAGTCCGTGGATGAAGACAACGGGTTGCTGCGAATTGGACATGGGACCGACGGTGGCACCCTAAGTTGGAAAAAACAAGTCAGATGTGATCGGCGCGACGGCTGAGTTGGAAAAGTTGTTAAAGTGGGAAAGCTCCACCGGTTTTCTCGAAGGCGGGACTCATGCCCATCACCAAGCTGCAGGACAGCCCCTGCTCCGTCTCTCGCAGCCTGTCCGTGCTCGGTGAGCGCTGGACCCTGCTCATCCTGCGCCTCGCCTTCGAGGGCGAGACCCGGTTCGAGTCGTTCCGCAGCAACCTCGGCATCGCCACCGACGTGCTCACCGACCGGCTGAACACCCTGGTCGAGAACGGCATCATGACCAAGGACCCGTACCAGGAGCCCGGCCGCCGGGCCCGGTACGAGTACCACCTGACCCCGGCCGGCCGGGAGCTGCACGTCATCATCGCCGGCTTACAGCAGTGGGCCGACGACCACCTGCCGTGGAAGGACGGCCCGACCGTGGTGCGCCGGCGGCACGAGAGCGCGGCCCCGGTCCGGGTCGCCTTCGTCGACGGGAGCGGGCACGAGGTCCCCCTCGACGAGGTCGACACCGTCCGCACCGCCAGCTACCCCGGGTAGCAGCGAGAGAAGCGACACGCTGACGGCTCCCTGGGACCCTGCTAGGTTGGTTTTTACAACTCAGCAGGAGGATCGCGATGACGGAAGCACGACCCGTTCTGACCGCCGGGCAATGGCAGCGGCTGTGCTCGTACGGAACCCCGGACCGTCTCGCCGCCGGAGACTGGATCTTCCGGGCCGGGGACGAGGTCAGCGACATGATCCTGGTCGAGTCGGGCCGGGTCGAGATCGTCCGGCCGGCCACCACCGACGACCGGGAAGCCTCCGTGGCCACGTACGGCCCGTGCGAGTTCACCGGCGAGCTCAACCTGCTCACCCTGCAGTCCGCGTATCTGAGCGCTCGCGCCGCCGAGGCGTCGCGGGTGCGCCGGGTCGGGCCGGTCGCCTTCCGTACGCTCATGGATCGCGACCCGGAGCTGTCGGACATCGTGCTGCGGGCGCTGATCGCCCGCCGGCGTGACCTGCGTGACGGGCAGGCCGCCCGCAGCCTGGAGATCGTCGGCAGCGCGGCCTCCGCGCCCGCGCTCGCGCTGCGGACGTACGCCGCGCGCCTGCAACTGCCGCACACGTGGAACGACATCGAGTCACCGGCCGGGGTCGCGCTGGCCCGGGCGGTGTCGGCCGAAGCCGATGATCTGCCCGTGGTCATCACGCCCGGCGCCGTGCTGCGGCGGGCGACGCCGAGCACGCTGGCCGGGCATCTCGGCCTGTCCTACCGGCCGGCGAGCGGCGAACAGGTCGACCTCGTCGTCATCGGCGCCGGCCCGGCCGGTCTCGCGGCCGGTGTGTACGGCGCCTCCGAGGGCCTGCGGACCCTGGTGCTGGACTCGGTCGCGGCCGGCGGCCAGGCGGCGGCCAGCTCCCGGATCGAGAACTACCTCGGCTTCACCTCCGGCGTCAGCGGCAACGAACTGACCGCGGCCGCGGCCGTGCAGGCCCAGAAGTTCGGGGCCCGCATCGCCAGTCCGTGCGAGGTGGCCGAGCTGCGCTCGGACATCGATGCCGTACGGGTCCGGCTCGCCGACGACACCACCATCTCGGCCCGGGCCGCGGTGATCGCCACCGGGGCGCGGTACCGGTCGCTCCCGCTGGCCGGGTGGGACCGTTTCGAGGGCGCCGGCATCTATTACGCCGCCACGGAGATCGAGGCCCGCGCCTGCGGATCTCGGCCGGTCGCCGTCGTCGGCGGGGCCAACTCGGCGGGCCAGGCGGCGCTCTATCTGGCCGCCCGCGGCAGCCACGTGACGCTGGTCGTCCGGGGCTCGGACCTCTACGCGGGTATGTCCTCCTACCTGGCCGACCGGATCGTCGCCGACCCGGCCATCACGGTCCGCACCGGCACCGAGGTCACGGCGTTGCACGGTGAGAGCCACCTCGAAGCCGTCACGCTCTCCGGAGCATCGGAACCCCAGGAGTGCGCCGGCCTGTTCTGCTTCATCGGCGCCACCCCGGCCACCGGATGGCTGGACGGCATCGCCGCCGACGACCACGGCTTCCTGCGTACGGACGCGCAACTCGACGACAAGGAGCTGGGCCCGCAGTGGTCTCCGCTGGGCCGCCGCCCGTTGCCCTTCGAGACCAGCCTGCCGCGGGTCTTCGCGGCCGGAGACGTCCGCGCCGGCTCCATGAAGCGGGTCGCGGCCGCGGTCGGCGAGGGCGCCAGCGCCGTCAGCTCGGTCCACGCCGCCCTGCGCGCCGACCAGCCCTGACCAGCGACCGCCCGGAGACGAAGGACTGACAACCATGGACACTCTCGAGAACAAGGTCGTCGTCGTGCTGGGCGGGAGCTCGGGCATCGGGTTGGCGACCGCCCGCCAGGCCCGGGCCGGCGGGGCCACCGTCGTGCTCACCGGCCGCGACCCGGACCGGCTCCGCAAGGCCGCCGAGCTGGCCGGCGCGGCTCGCGCCGAAGCTTTCGACGTCACCGATCACGACGAGCTGACCCGCTTCTTCGACTCGATCGACGGGCCGGTCGACCATGTGATGATCACTGCTGGCGGCCCGAACTACGCGCCGCTGGCCGACATCGACCTGGCCCGGGCCACCGCCGCCTTCTACGAGCACATCGGCGTGATGATCGACGTCGCGCGCACGGCCGCACCGGCAACTCGCCCTGGGGGTGGGCTCATCGTCATGAATGGAACCGCCCCTCGGCGGCCGACGCCCGGGCTCATCGTTCCGGCGGCCACGGCCACCGGGTTGTCGGCGGCGGCCGCGACGCTCGCCTTGGAGCTTGCGCCGGTACGCGTGAACGTCATCGCCGCCGGCTTCGTGGACACGCCCTTATCGGCCACGCTCGTCGGCGACGGACTCGAGGCGCGGCGGGCGGAGCTGCGCGAGCGGCTGCCGATCGGCCGGGTGGTCGAGGCGGACGACGTCGCCGCGCTCGCCGTGCACCTGATGACCAATACTGCCCTGACCGGCGGCACGTACGACATCGACGGCGGCCAGCAGCTGGTAGCCGGACTATAGAAGTTCTGCTCAGCGATTCGGATATCCGTTGTGGTGCACCACGTCGATCTTCTCGTCGGGCAGCTGCCGGCCGTCCTCGTCGACGAAGGCGACCCGAACCGGCTTGCCGGTACGGCGATCGAGCCGCTCGGTCGAGGGACCGGACGGCCACGGCAGGTTGCTGTCGCCCCACAGCTGGAGCGCACCGATGATCACGTGCAGCTGCCGGCCGGCCTGGGTCAGGTGGTACTCGTCCCTAGCCCGCTCGCCCGGCTCCTGGTAGGTGTGCTTCTCCATGACGCCGTACTCGACCAGAGTCGCGAGGCGGTCGGCCAGAATATCGGGGCCCAGGCGCAGCGAGTCCCGGAACGACTCGAACTTGGTGATCCCGCTCAGCGCGTCTCGGATGATGAGCAACGTCCAGCGCTCCCCGAGCACGGCCAGACTGCGGGACACCGAGCAACTGACCCCAGCGAACTTGGCGATGGCCATCACTGCTCTCCGTCCACGAGGTAGCTTCCGAGCCGCAGCTCGGTGTCGCCGCGCTGTTGCAGGCCGAGCTCGAGCAGGCGCTGAGTGCGGGCCTGGGTCTCGGGGCGGGCGACCGACGTCCAGAAGGCGTCCATCTGGGCCGGAAACTCGGATTCCGGTGGCAGCGACACACTGTCCACGAAGGCCTTCATCTCCCTCAGCGCTCGGACGTCGAAGCCGGCCAGGCGAGCAACGAAGCGGTCGACGAACGCGGTGAACTCGGCATCGGGAATCGAGCGGTTCACGTAGCCGTAGCGTTCGGCCAGGTCGGCGTCGTAGTCGTCGGCGCCCGCCAGGATCTCCAGCGCCCTCCCCCGGCCGACCAGGCGCGGTAGCCGGGTGGCCGGGCCACCGCCGGGGACCGCGCCGGCGCCGACCTCGAACTGCCCGAGCACGGCCCGCTCGCGGCTGGCGAACCGGATGTCGGCGGCCAGAGCGAACTCGCTGCCGGCGCCGCGCGCCCGGCCACGCAGGGCAGCGACGGTGATCTGCGGCAGGCGGCTGAGCCGGACGAGCACGTCGAGCCACGGGTGCAGGCCGGTCGGGCCCGGCGGCAGCGCGTCGGTCAGCGCCGGGTCGGCGGCGATGTCCCAGTGGGCCAGGAAGAACTCCGGGTCGGCGCTGTCGAAGACGATCACGGCGAGGCGATCGTCCGTCTCGGCCTCGGTGAGCAGCTCCTGGAGCTGCCGGACCAGGTCGGCGTCGATCAGGTTGATCGGCGGGTTGGCGAAGGTGACCCGCCACAGGGACGGCGATCCTCGATTGATCCTCAGGGTGCTCATCCGCTCACCATAGCGGCTAGGTTGGTTTTTACAAGTTAGGTGAGGCGTCCACCACTTCCGATGGGCGAACGGCCCAGCCATTGCTAGGTTGCATTTACCAACTCAGCACAGGAGGGCCCTCATGGCCAGCATCAAGGACGCCGTCGTACTGGTCACCGGCGCGAACGGCGGTCTCGGGCAGGAGTTCGTCCGGCAGGCCCTCGAGCGCGGCGCGGCCAAGGTCTACGCCACCGCCCGTACGGCCCGGGACTGGAACGACGACCGCGTGGTGAGCCTGCGCCTCGACGTCACCGACCCCGGCTCCATCGCCGCCGCGGCCGGCGCCGCCCGCGACACCACCATCGTCATCAACAACGCCGGGATCTACACCCACGGCGACACCATCACCGGCACCTCGATCGAGCGCATCCGCGAGATCTTCGAGACCAACTTCTTCGGGGCCATCCAGGTCAACCGCGCCTTCGCCCCGATCCTCGGCGCCAACGGCGGCGGCGCCTTCCTCGACGTGCACTCGGTCCTGAGCTGGCTCGGCGTCGCCGGCGGCTACAGCGCCGCCAAGGCCGCCTTCTGGTCGGCCACCAACTCGTTCCGCGTCGAGCTCGCCGCCCAGCACACCCAGGTCGTCGGTCTGCACCTCGGCTACACCGACACCCCGATGATCTCCATGGTCACCGACGAGAAGAACGACCCGGCCGACATCGTCCGCGCCGGCCTCGACGGCCTGGAGAGCGGCGAGCACGAGGTCCTCGCCGACGACCGGGCGGTCGCCGTCAAGGCCGCGCTGTCCGGCAGCATCGCCGACCTCTACGGCCTCACCACCGAGAAGACCTCGTGACGTTTCACCGCCCGCGGGCCATCGACGCCTACTTGGAGGCCTGATCGTCGCGGCGGGCAGGGGGTCTTCACGGTCTCGCCCTGGATGGGGCCGGGGGTCCAGGACCGGACGGACAGCTGCCAGGTGTCCAGCTTCCACGCCGAGCGGTTGTAGATGAAGTAGCAGTCGGTGTCGCCGGCCGCGCGGTGCACGGTTGCGAGACCGCCGCCGCATGTGTCGGGACGCCGACCCGCCCGGCGCAACGCCTGCGGGACCTCGCCCTCGGTGGCGGCGCGGCCTTCCGGATCAGGCGAGGGCGAGCAGCCACTCCGCGTTCAGGGCCACGTCGTCCCAGCGGTCGCGGGTGGCGCAGTAGCCGATCGAGCCCAGGCCGATGTGCAGCTGGTACGCACGCAGCGCCGCCGGGTCCGGGTTCCAGCGCCGGCCGATGGCCGCCTCGATGTCGACAGTGGACCATTGGGGATACCAGCCCCAGCAGTACAGCAGCCAGGCGGCGTCGTAGAGCGGGTCGCCGAAGCCGGCGCTGCCCCATTCCAGGATGCCCGAGATCCGGTCGCCCTCGGCCAGCAGGTTGCGGTTGAGCAGGTCCTTGTGGAACATCCGGCGCTCGTCGGGCAGGCCGGGGACGAGCCGGCGCAGCGTGGCCAGGCCCCGCTCGAACGGCTCCAGACCGACGTCGCTGGCGGCCAGGGCGGCCCGCCAGCCCGGCACCCGCGGCGTTTCCTGGTCGACCGCGAGCAGGTATTCCGGCCAGGAGCGGTACGGCGCGGCCCGGGACGGCGCCCAGATGCCGTAGCCGCGGCCGCCGATCTCGATCCGGCCGATGGCGTCCATGACGTCGAACAGGTCGGGCAGGACGGCGGCGATCTCCCCCGCGTCGAGGTCGTCGAGCGCCGTGCCGGTCCGGCGCTCCGACACGGCGTACGCCCACCCGCCTGCCTCACCGCGGACGGTGACCGCCGGCACCGGCAGCAGGCCGCGCGCCGCCGTGCCGACGGTCTCGTCCTTGACGAAGTCCCCGCCGTGCCGGCTGACCCGCAACACCATGGCCCGGCCGTCCACGGTCAGCGCGTACGCCGTGGACCAGGCCCCGGCGGCCAGCGGCGCCGGCACGCTCGCCTCGCCGAGAACGGCCCGGGCCACGTGATCGGCGACGCGATCGGGATTGTCCATCGGGCCACGGTAGCCACGGGCACGCTCCGGCTCAGCTCGGGTCGGGGCGGAGCCGGACCACCCTCTTGCCGAAGCCGTGCCGGGTGGCGACATCGATGTAGGCGCGGGCGATGTCCTCGAGCGGATACTCCGCTTCGATGGGCACGGACAGCCGGCCGGCCGCGATCAGCGTTTGCAGCTCGCTCCAGATGGGCGGCGACATGGCGTCGCCGTTGCCGCGGGCCTGCACCCCGTAGCGCGCGACGGCGGCGTAATCGGTGATCGTGTTGATCCGCTCCGGTGGCACGCCGAGGGCCAGGGCGAGCTCGACGTAACCACCGCCGAACGTGTCGATGACCGCGTCGACACCGCCCGGCGCCATCGAGCGGAGCCGGGCTTCGAGGCCCGGCCCGTACTCGACCGGTTCGACGCCGAGCTCCCGGAGCCGGGCGGCGTTCCCGGCCGAGGCGGCCCCGATGACCCGGGCGCCGGCCAACCGGGCCAGCTGAGCGGCCAGCACCCCGACGCCGCCCGCAGCGGCCGAGACGAACACGGTTTCCCCGGCGGCCGGGGCGACGGCGGCGACCGTGGCCCAGGCGGTGGCACCCGCGGCGGGGATGGTCGCGGCCGTCGCGAAGCCCAGACCGGCCGGTTTCGGTGCGGTCGCGGCGGCCTCGACGAGCGCGAAGTCGGCCATCGCGCCGCGCTGGGCGAAACCGACCACCGCGTCACCGACCGTGAAGCCGGTGACCTGCGGGCCGAGGGCGGCCACGACCCCGGCGAAGTCGTGGCCCATGCCCTGCGGGAACTCGGCCGGCCAGGTCGTCGCGAAGGCGCCCTCCCGGATGCCGACCTCGGCCGGGTTGAGCGACGCCACCACCACTTCGACGAGGACCTCCCCCGCCGCCGGCCGCGGCCGGGGCGCCTCGACGAGCGTGAGCACGTCGGGTCCTCCGTACCGCGTGAATTGGACCTTTCTCGGCATGACCGCCGCCTCCCTGTCAGACGCCGGGCGCGCGTTCGAGCACGAAGATGGGCATCTTGCGCTCGGTCTTCGTCTGGTAGTCCGCGTAGTCGGGCCAGACCAGCAGCGCCCGGTCCCACCACAGTTGGTACTCGGCGCCGTCGACCTCGCGGGCCACGTAATCGTGCTTGGCCGCGCCGTCCTGCAGCTCGACGTGCGGGTTGGCCTTCAGGTTGAAGTACCAGGACGGGTTCTGCGGGGCGCCGCCGAGCGAGGCGACGACCGCGTAGTCACCGTTGTGCTCGACCCGCATCAGCGGCGACTTGCGCAGCCGGCCGCTTCTGGCGCCGACGCTGGTCATGATGATGATCGGGCCGCCGGCCGGGTTGGTGCCGGTGTCGCCGGCGCCGTCGTTGGCCTCGAAGGCCGCGACCTGGTCGCGGGCGAGCTCGAACGAGCCGGGCGCGTACTCACCGTTCAGGGGCATGGCGGCCGCTCCTCAGGCGACCGGGGCGAGGGCGGCTTCGCGGACGGTCCGCAATGCGCCCGCCCAGCTCTCGAGCTGGTCGAACAGCAGCTGGGCGCTGCCGGCGTGCATGTCGGCCGGCTTGAAGTCGGTGAAGTTCTCGAAGTCGGTGAACAGCGAGAAGCTCAGCTGCTGCTGGACGTGGGCCACCTGGAGCTCGCTCATCACGCCGCGCAGGTGCTCGATGGCCCGGGCGCCGCCGACGCCGCCGTAGCTGACGAACCCGGCCGCCTTGTTCGTCCACTCGTGGTAGAGGAAGTCGATCGCGTTCTTGAGGACGCCGGAGGTGGAATGGTTGTACTCCGGGGTGACGAACACGTAGCCGTCGTAGCCGGCGATCTTGCTGGCCCACGCCTTGGTGTGGTCCTTGGAGTACAGGGTGGGGCCGGCCTTGGCCGAGACCGGCTCGTCCAGGTGCGGCAGGGGGTAGTCGGCCAGGTCGAGCAGCTCGTACTCGGCGGCGTTGCGCCCGGCGGCCTGGGCCAGGACCCAGTCGGCGACGACGGCGCCGTTGCGGCCCGGGCGGGTGCTGCCGAGGATGACGGCGATCTTCAGGGCGGACATGCCAGCTCCTTCGGTTACGTGAAAATTCATGTGTCACCGTAGCAGGCCGACACGTGAACGTTCATGTGACGCTAGACTCGGCGTCGTGACAGCGGAGGAGCCGACGTGGCTGACCACGGACGAGATGCGCGCGTGGCGCGCTCTCCACGCGGCCGTCGTCGTGCTTCCGATCGCGCTGGACGGGCAGTTGCAACGTGACGCCCAGATCAGCCATCTGGAGTACTACGCCCTGGCCGGCCTCTCCGAGCGGCCCGACCGCACGCTGCGCCTCAGCGACCTCGCCATCCTGACCGGGGCCGAGCTCTCCCGGGTCTCCCACATGGTCGCCCGCCTCGAGAAACGCGGCCTCGTCCTGCGCCGCCCGGATCCGAACGACGCCCGGTACACCAACGCCGTCCTCACCGAGCAGGGGTGGGAGAAGGTCCGGACGGCCGCGCCGGCGCACGTGGCCGCGGTGCGCAAGCTGCTCTTCGAGGGCCTCGACGCCGCCGGGCTGCAGCAGCTGCAGAACGCGGCCGACCGGATCGTGGCCGCGCTGAGCCGGACCGACCTGCCGCTCGCGCCGACGATTCGCAAGGCCCTGCACCCCACCGATGACCGGTAATGACAGACCCTCCCACCCCGCTGACCCCGGACGTACGGTCGGGGGCATGGACCACCGTGCCGAGATCCGCGACTTCCTCACCACGCGCCGGGCCCGCATCACCCCGGACCAGGCCGGGCTGCCCGCGTACGGCACCAGCCGGCGCGTGCCGGGGCTGCGCCGGGAGGAGGCTGCGATGCTCGCCGGGGTCAGCGTCGACTACTACACCCGCCTCGAGCGCGGCAACCTCTCCGGTGTCTCCGAGAGCGTCCTGGAGGCCCTGGTCCGGGGTCTGCAGCTCAACGAGGCGGAGCGGGATCACCTGTACGACCTCGCGCGGCAGGCCAACAACGGTCCGCGCGCCCGGGCCTCGCGGCGCCGCACCACCGCCGACGTCCGGCCCGCCGTCCAGCAGCTGCTGGACGCCATGACCGGGGTGCCCGCCTACGTCCGCAACGGGCGCCTGGACATCCTGGGGGCCAACCAGCTCGGCCGGGCCGTGTTCGCGCCGGTCTTCCGGAACAGCGCCGGCCGGCCCAACCTGGCCCGGTTCACCTTTCTCGACCCCGCGTCCCAGACCTTCTACCGCGGCTGGGAGCGCCTGGCCGAGGACGTCGTCGCCCTGCTGCGGGGCGAGGCCGGCCGCGACCCGTACGACAAGGACCTGACCGACCTGATCGGCGAGCTCTCGACCCGCAGCGACCGGTTCCGTACGTGGTGGGCCGCGCACGACGTCCGGCTGCACCGCTCCGGCGTCAAGCACCTGCACCACCCGCTGGTCGGCGACCTCGACCTCAGCTACGAGGCGATGGAGCTGACCGCCGACCAGGGGCTGCGGCTCAACGCCTACAGCGCCGAACCGGGCTCACCGCACCAGGATGCCCTCAACCTGATCGCCAGCTGGGCCGCCACCGCCGACTCCCCGGCGCATCGGCGTCAGTAGCGGTAGCGGCGACGGCGGGGCCGGCGGCGCGTCGACATGGTGCGCCAGGTGAAGAAGGCGCCGACGGCCAGCGCCGCGGCGAGGACACCGATCACGAGGCCCTGGTTCGAGCGGGCGGGCTGGTCGGCGCCGGCCGTGGCGAGGGCGGCCGGCTTGACCGCGGCCGAGGTGGCCGGCGCGGGTGGCGGCGCCGTGGGCAACGCCTGGTAGTCGACGATGCCGCTCGACTCCAGCAATGTCATGTGGGTGGCGACGAACTGGTTCGCCTGCTGGGCCAGCTTGCGGACGGTGTCGTTGCGGGTGCTGCTGCGAATGGTCGCGATGGCCGGGAAGATCTTGCCGTGGGCCGCCCGCAGCCGGTCGATGTAGATCCGGTCGAACTCCTCGCCCTCGGCGTCCCGCATCTCCCCCAGCCAGCCCTGCTGGTCGGCGTTCGGCTGGTCGGGCACCTTGATGCCGAGCTTCTTGGCGGCGGCCCGGTCCAGCCGGTCGAGGACGACGTGCTGGGCGGCGATGTCCTTGCCGATCTGCCGGATCCGGGGGTTGCGCGACTTCTCCTGCGCCATCTGCCCGGCCGGGATCTCCCACAGCCCGGCCAGGCGGACCTTGACGACCAGGTCCTTGTCGGCCGCGGTGATCTCACCGTCGTTCGTGTCGGTGATCAACTCACCCGGCGGCACCGGCACACCGGGCTCGGCCCGCGCGGGTGACCGCAGCGGATCGAGCAGAACCACAACCAGCGCCATGAGCACCGGACCCCACAAGCGACGCCGCCACTGCACGAGAACCTCCCGACACGTTGACACCCTGGCAGGCAATACGTAGGAGAGCGGCCTACGGATCAGCGCCGGCGGCGCCGGTCACCGGGCGTCGTCGCGGTGGGCGTGCCAGCCGAGCCACCAGTCCTGCTCGCCGACCTCGCCGGCGGCCTCGGCGAAGGCGGTGAGGGCCTCGGTCACCGCCGGCTGCCACAGCTGCGCGGTCGCGGCCACGAGGCGTTCCAGGTCGGCACGGCGGCGGGTGATGACCTGCTCGACGATGTCGTGCCCGGCCGGGGTGAGCCGGACCCGCACGACGCGGCGGTCCGCCGTGGAGCGCAGCCGCCGGACGAGGCCCTTGCGGGTCAGCCGGTCCAGCATCCGGGTGCCGGTCGAGGGGTTGACCTGGAGTTCCTCGGCGATGTCGATACCGCGTTGCGGGCCGCGCACGGCCAGCACGACCAGCGCGCGGAACTGCGGCAGCGTGACCTCGCCGTCGACGGCGGCCAGGGACCGGGCGGTCAGCCCGACGAACGCGCGGCTGGCCAGCATCAGCGCCTGCACGGCGGCCTCGTGGGCGCCGGGCGGGGCGGGTGGCCCGGCGCTCATCCGGCGACGATCAGGACCTGGGGCGCGGCGGCCTTCATCCGGGTGTTGAGCCAGGACAGCTGCCGGCTCGCCTCGCCCGACGCGCTCTCGCAGACCTCGATGAGCTCGGTGTCGCGCAGACCCTGAGCCGCCTGATGGATGGCCGTCCAGGTGGTCTGCACCAGCGTGCCCAGCACGTGCAGGTCCTGCAGGTCGCGCAGCAACCCCAGCGGGCCGGAGCGGACCCCGGCCAGGCCGTCGGCGTGCAGCCGCTCCGGTTCGTCGACGTCGCCGGTCTCCCGCTCGCCGTAGCGGGCGACGATCGGGGCGAGGCGGCGGACGTGCTCGTCGCTCATGGCGGCCAGGGCCGCACATATGAACAGCACGTCGGGATGCTGGGCGTGGCCCTGGCCGACGACCCGGAACGACTCGGCCAGCGTCCGCTCACCGTGGTGGGCCAGCGCGAGGTAGACCGTCAGGTACATCAGGCCCTCCCCGGGTCCAGGGGATAGTGCGGCGTCGGGACCAGCCGGCTGACGGTGGGCGCACCGCCCGCGGTGGGCGGAACCGCATCGGGGACCGCGGGGGCCGAGGCGCCGGTCGTGGGGGCCTTCGCCGGGCCGTCGCCGGCGCGGAGCCGGACGACCCGGCAGGCGGCGGTCTTGAAGTACGGCTGTTTGGAGACCGGATCCCAGACCGTCATGGTGAGCTCGTTGGCCTGCCCCGGCCCGCCGTAGTGGAACGGGGCGAACACCGCGCCCGGCATGACCCGGCCGACCCGCGCCTGAACCTCGATCGCGCCGCGCGGCGACTCGACCCGCACCACGTCACCCTCGCTGATGCCCAGCTGCTCGGCGTCCGCACGGGAAAGCTCCACCCACGGCTCCGGGGCGGCCTCGCGCAGCGACCGGGAGCGGTGGGTCTTCGTCCGGGTGTGGAACTGATAGACGGTACGGCCGGTGGTGAACAGCAGCGGATAGTCCTCGCTCGGCCGCTCGTGCGGCGGCGTGTAGGCCGCTCCCTTGAGGAAGGCACGCCCGTCGGGCCGCAGCGCCCGGTGCTCCTGCTCGGTCACCGCGCCACCGGTCAACAGATCGTGGCCGTACGTCTCACAGGTCTCCGTCGCGGTGGGGAACACGGCGTCGGCGTACAGCCGGTCGGTCCCGTCCGGGGCCTGTTCGTTGACCGGCCACGGGATGCCGGTCGGGCCGCGGAGCTTGCCGTACGACAGCCCGGTGTAGTCGACCGGGCGGCCCCGCGTCGCCGTCCGCCAGGCCTCGAACGCCTCCTCCGGCGTCCGCCACTTGATCAGCGGCGCGCCGCCGGCGTCCCGCAGGTCCATCGCGTCGGCGTAGGCCAGGAAGATCTCCAGGTCGCTGCGGGCCTCGCCCGGCGGGTCGACCGCCTTCTCCGACAGGTGCACCGTGCGGTTGACGTTGGTGAAGGTGCCGGTCTTCTCACCCCAGCCGGCGGCCGGCAGCACCACGTCGGCCAGCTCGGCCGTCTCGGTCCGGAACAGGTCCTGGACGACGACGAAGCACTGCTCCCCGCCCAGGATGCGCCGGATCCGCGGTGACTCGGGCATCGAGACCGCCGGGTTCGTGGCGGAGATCCACAGGAGGCCGATCGAGCCCTCCTCGGCGTAGCTGAAGATCTGCATCGCGTGGGTCGGCGGTGCCCAGTGCGGGATGACGAGCGGGTCCACGTTCCAGAGCCGGGCGAGCTCGCCGACGTGCTCGGGGTTGTCCCAGTTGCGGAAGCCCGGCAGGTCGCCGTCGGCGCCGCACTCGCGGTTGTTCTGCGCGGTCGGCTGCCCGTTCATCTGCAGGATGCCGGAACCGGGCCGGCCGATCAGGCCGCGCAGCAGATGCAGGTTGTTGACGGCGACGGAAGACGCGGTCGCCTGATGCGACTGGTAGAAGCCCTGCAGCACGGTGGAGAGCACGTCGCGGCTCTCGCCGAGGATGCGGGCGGCCCGGCGAAGCTCCCCCGGGTCGATCCCGCAGATCTCAGCGACCGACTGCGGGGTGTACGGCTCGACGACCGCCCGCAACTGCTCGGCGCCCATGGTGTGCGCGGCGACCCAGTCCTCGTCGACCCACCCGTTCGCGAACAGCTCCCGGGTGAGGCCGTTCATCAGCGCCAGGTTGGTGCCCACCTTCGGCGCCAGGTGCACGCCGCCGGTCCGTACGGCCTCCTCCGCCACCGGCGTGCGGCGCGGATCCACGCAGACCAGCACGGGCGGGTCGGCCCCGTGGGTCCGGTCGAGGATCCGGGCCCACAGCACGGTCTGCGTCTCGGCCATGTTGTGCCCGTACAGGAAGATCGCGTCGCAGTGCTCGATGTCGGTGTACGAGCCGGGCTGCCCGTCGGCGCCGAAGGACTCCTTGAACGCGGCGGCGGCCGTCGCCGTGCACAAGCGGGTGTTGCCGTCCATGTGCGGCGTGCCGATCCCGGCCTTCCCGATCACCGCCAGCGTGTAGTACTCCTCCAGGAACAGCTGGCCGCTGGTGTAGAAGCCGTGGGACAGCGGGCCCTTCTCGCGCAGCAGTCGCTGCGACTCGCGCACGACGCGGCCCATCGCGGTGTCCCAGTCGGTCTCGACCAGCCGGTCCCCCTCGCGGATGAGCGGCCGGGTCAACCGGTCCGGTGAGCCGGCCCAGGCCGTACTGCCGTAGAGCCCTTTCGGCCCGAGCCGGCCGTGGTTCACCACATCGCCCGCCCGGCCCCGCACCCCGACCATCCGGCCGTCCTTGACCGCGATGTCGCAGCCGCAGCCGTTGCTGCAGAGCAGGCAGGCGCTCTGCACCCACCGGTCGACCTGATCCTCGCTCAGCCCCGCGTCGAGATGCTGATCCACCCGCGCCGGCCACACCGTGCCCTTCGCGTGCGGCGTCCGCTCGCCCCACAGGTCCGCCACCCGGTCCATCCGACGTTCCTTCCGCAGCCGTCTGCGAGCACCGTAACCGCTCATCAGGGGCCTCGTAGCGCACGAGTGCACTGTGCAACCTTTGCGAATGACAAAAGGTGGGTGAGGCGGATTACCTGCGGTCGTACAACTAGCGGGGCTCCCGGGTAGTTGATCAGGGCCGTACTGTGGTCGCCGTGAAGTGGACTGGAAGTACAAAACTCCTGGTTGCGACCGTTCTGGTGGTTCTTGTGGCGGCAGTGGCCGTGGGGGTGTGGCGCATCTCGTCGGACGACGGGAAACAGACCGCCGCGCCGGAGGCCCCCGCCTCGGCCGCCGCGGTGGCCGACACCACGCCGATCGACCCCAAGACCCCCTGGACCGGCACCTGGGCGACGGCCATGCAGGACGGCAAGGGAGAGGGCTTCCAGCAGGAGACGCTTCGGCAGGTGGTTCGCACGACCGTCGGCGGCGACGCCGTACGCGTCCGGCTCTCCAACGAGTTCGGCACCGCCCCGCTCCCCGTGAGCGCCGTCCACCTGGCCAAACACACGGGCAAGGGCACGATCGACGAGAGCACCAACGCCCCGGTGACCTTCGGCGGCGCCGACTCGGTGACCATCCAGGCCGGCAAGACCGTCGTGAGCGACCCGGTGGCGTACAAGCTGGCCGCCGGCACCGACCTGGCCGTCAGCGCCTACGTCCCGGAGAAGGTCACCTCGGTGACCCAGCACGAGTCCGCGAACCGCGACAACTACGCGGGCTCGGGCAACCAGAGCACCAAAGCCGAGCTGTCCGGGATGCGCTCGTTCTACAGCTACTACTTCCTCGCCGGCGTCGACGTCCAGAACCCGAAGGCCGAGGGCGCGGTCGTCGCGCTCGGCGCCTCGATCACCGACGGCTACGACTCGACCTGGAACGAGAACCGCGGCTGGCAGGACGTGCTCGCCCGGCGGCTGACCGGCGAGGGCCGCGCCATCGGGGTGCTCAACGCGGGCATCAGCGGCAACTCCTTCCTGCAGGACGGCAAGGGCCGCAGCGCCCTCAACCGGCTCCAGCGCGACGTGCTCGGCCAGCCCGGCGTCAAGTGGGTGATCGTCGCCGACCTCGGGATCAACGACCTCGGCGGCGCCGACGCGTCCGGCGGGTCCCGGCTCGTCACCGGCCTGAAGCAGCTGATCAAGCGCAGCCACGGCGCGAACGTCAAGGTCCTGTGCGGAACCCTGGTGCCGTACGCGGACTCGGAGAGCTACAACAGCACGGGCGAGGCCGGCCGGAAGACCTTCAACACGTTCGTCCGCTCCAGCGCCAGCGGCTGCGACGGCGTCGTCGACTTCGACGCCGCCGTGCACGACCCGGCCACCCCGACCCGGTGGAGCAGCCGCTTCGACCAGGGCGACCACATGCACCCCAACAACGCCGGCATGGAGGCCATGGCCGCCGCGGTCGACAGCAAGCTCCTGGCGACCGCCTGACCGTTGCGGGGTCCGAGCAGATCGGACCCCGCCGCGGCTATCCTGACCGCGGAGGTCAGGACGGTGACGACGAAGGGCGGGCGGCGGACGCCCGGCAGCCTCGAAGCGGCGGCCATGAGCGTGCTGTGGGCCGCCCCGGAGGCGATGACCGCGGCCGAGGTGCAGGAGGCGCTGGGTGGTGGCCTCGCCTACAACACCGTGCAGACCATCCTCATCCGGCTGCACGACAAGGGAACCGTCCAGCGGCGCCGCGCCGGCCGCGGGCACGCCTACTGGCCGACCCAGGATGCCGCCACCGCGGCGGCGGCGCAGATGAGCGCGGCCCTGGCCGCCCGCCCGGACCGGCTCCGGGTCCTCCAGCAGTTCGTCGGGACGCTGGACGAGGCGGACGCCGCCCTGCTGCGGCAGCTGCTGGCCGACGAGTCGTGACCCGCCCTCATCGGCCGGCCCGGGCCCGTCGCCGGCCGCGCAGGAGCTCGATGCCGACCGGAATGACCGACACGGCGACGATGCCGGCGAGGATGAGTTCGATGTTCGACTTCACGAACGCGATCTGCCCGAGGAAATAGCCGAGAATCGTCACCCCGCAGCCCCACAGCGTGCCGCCGATGACGTTGAAAAGCAGGAAGGTGCGGTATTTCATGTGGCCGGCTCCGGCCACGATGGGCGTGAAGGTCCGCACGATCGGAACGAAACGGGCGAGAACGACGGACCGGGCGCCGTACTTCTCGAAGAATCCACTGGCCCGGGTCAGATTCTCGCGTTTGAACAGCCGCGAGTCCGGCCGCCGGAACAGCGACGGCCCGAAGCGGCGGCCGAAGAGATAACCGAATTGGTCCCCGGCCACCGCCGCCATCGACACCAGCAGGCACATCAGCCACAAGGGCTGCTTGAGGTACGTCCCGTCGGCCACCAGAAGCCCGGCGGTGAACAAAAGCGAGTCGCCGGGCAGAAAGAAACCGATCAGCAGGCCCGACTCGGCGAAGACGAGCGCCAGGATGCCGAGAAGGCCGAAGGTGGAGATCAGGTGTTCCGGGTTCAGGAACGAGGGGCCGAGGGCTGCGGTCATCAGATGGCGTCGCCTCTTCCGGAAAGTAAAAACCTACACTTTGTAGGTGTTACCAGCCTCGCCGGGCCTATCCCTCGACCGAGAATTGTGTGGCCTTTTTCACTGGTCGACTTACACCTCTTGTAGCAGATCAATAACTGCTTGTCATTTCAACTGCAAGAAACCGGGCACTCAGCAATGTGCCAACTACTTTGGGTAGTCTTTGCTGCTCGGAGGGAGCGGCGGAATTGGTGTAGCAAGATGGGGCCGACCGCAGAGCGGGCCGGCTCGCGACGAACCGGCTCACGCCGAGCCCTACCCCGGTCGGTCGTCGCGACCATGAGCGACACCACCACCGCGAAGGCATACGGGGCAGGGACGGGGGAACCACCATCGGCTCTTCGGCGCCACCGCACCCGGTGCGGGCGGCGTGGCGAGGGCCTTGGGGTGAAGCCGCCCCCGGCGGCCGGGCAACCTTCCCGCCCGAACCCGACAGCTAACCTCGCAGGCGTGCCGGAAGGATGTTTCCACCGTGCACGAACACAGTTCGGGCCGGCGCCGCATGTCCGTCGGCACCGGCACCATCGCACTGTCCCTGGGTCTCTGCCTCGGCGCCGGCCAGCTGGTCGGCACTCCGGGCGCGGTCGCCGCGGCGGGCCCGGCCCCCACGGCGCACGTCTCCGCGACGAAAGCCGCCGCGGCCAAGAAGAAGGTCTCCATCCGGACCACGTACAGCGCCCGGTCGTTGACCGCCGGCAAGTCGGTGCGGATCACCGCGACCTACCGCAACCCCGCCACCGGCGCGGCGATCACCTCGGGGGTGGTACGCCTGCAGGCGTACCGGAACGGCAAGTGGCACACCTGGTTCGCAAAGCGGTTGACCAGCAAGGGAACGGTCAGCTTCTCGGCCGCGCCGAAGGTGACGGGATACTTCCGCACCTCCTACACCGGCAACGCCGTCTTCGCCGCGCACGTCGGCCGGAAGATCAAGGTCACCGTGATCAGGCCGTCGTCCGGGAAGGGGGCCAAGATCCTGGCCGAGGCGCGTCGGCACGTCGGCGCGCTCTACCTCTACGGCGCGGCCGGACCGCACCGGTTCGACTGCTCCGGCTTCACGATGTACGTCTACCGCAAGTCGGTCGGTGTCAAGCTGCCGCACAAGGCGCATTCGCAGCAGCGGTACGGCCGTGGCGTCAGCAAGTCGGCCAAGAAGCCCGGTGATCTGCTGATCTCGCGCCGGGGTTCGTACGGCTACCACGCCGCCATCTACGCCGGTAACGGCTACATCTACGACTCGCCGCACAGTGGCGCGCGGGTCAGCAAGCGGAAGATCTTCAGCTCCAACTACGTCGTCCGCCGGCTCGCCTGACCCCGGAGCGGCGGACCGGGCCGGGAGGCGTACGGCGTTGTACCGCCTCCCGGCCCGGCCGCAAGCTCACTCGAAACGCACCCGGCTCAGCCACCCGGGGTAGTCGCTCAGCACGTACAGCTCGCCCTGCACGTCGACGCCGAAGGCGGTCGGCTGGGTCGGGAAGTTGCCGATGGTGGCGGACTCGTAGCCGCCGCCGGGCCTGGGGCGCACGGCGAAGGCGAGGGTCGAGCAATAGTCGCTCGCGATGTAGGTGCCCCGCGCCTTGGGGGTCCGGGAGCCCCGGTAGACCACGCCACCGGTGACCGAGCAGCTTTCGGTCATGTAGTGCGGGTACTCGAAGACCGGGTCGACGTACTGCACGCCGGGCCGGCACTGCTCCTGGTCGAAGATCGGGGTGCCCTCCTTGCAGGACCAGCCGAGGTTCGCCCCGCCCTGCCACGGGCGGATGTGGTTGATCTCCTCGACCAGGCCCTGGCCGACGTCGCCGATCCACAGGGAATTGTCGACGTCGATCGAGAACCGCCACGGGTTGCGCAGGCCGTACAGCCAGATCTCGGGCCGGGCGCCCGGCGTACGAACGAACGGGTTGCCGGCGGGCACGCAGTAGGGCTTCGGGCCGCAGGCGCGGTTCACGTCGATCCGTACGATCTTGCCCAGCAGGGTGCCGAGGTCCTGGCCCGACTTGAACGGGTCGTTGGCGTGCCCGCCGTCGCCGGTGGACCAGTAGAGATAGCCGTCGCGGCCGAACGCCACCTGCCCGCCGTTGTGGTTGCCGTACTCGGCGTGCTCCTGGGTGAGCAGCACCTGCAGCCGCTCCGGGGCGCCGAGGGGCAGGCGGGCCAGGGTCAGCGCGCCGGCGGGCCGGCTGGTGTACGCCACGTAGAGCAGGCCGGTCCGCGCGAAGTTGGGCGCCGGCGTGATGCCGAGCAGGCCGCGCTCGTTGTCCGACGTGTCGACCAGGGCGGTCAGGTCGAGCACCGGGTCGGCGGCCAGACCGGTGTCGGGGTGGTAGGCCCGGACGGTGCCCTCCTTCTCGGCGATCAGCATCCGGCCGTCGGGCAGCCCGGTGATCGCGACCGGGCGCCGCAGCCCGGAGGCGACCTGCTCGGACACCACGCTCAGCTCCGTCAGGGGCGCCGGGCGAGGAGGGGCCGCGGCGGCGGCCGAAGGGATCAGAACGAGCAAGCCGGCCAGCAGAGTGACCGTACGACTACGCCTTCGCGGCATGCTGGACTCCGTTCACATGGGTGGGGGACGGGTTACGATCTACCGCCTGATGTCACGGATGACAGGGGATCCTGGTGAGTGCCGACAGCGCGGACATTTCTGAGCGTCTCGATGTGACCAAGCCGCACCCGGCGCGACGGTACGACTACTGGCTCGGCGGCAAGGACAACTTCCAGGCCGACCGGGACGCCGCCGAGGCGATCGCGGCCGTCTTCCCGCACATCCGCACCGCCGCCCGCGAGAACCGCGCCTTCATGCAGCGGGCGGTGCGATACCTGACGGCCGAGGCGGGGGTGCGGCAGTTCCTCGACATCGGCACCGGCCTGCCCACCAACGAGAACGTGCACGACGTCGCGCAGGGCATCGCGCCCGAGTCGCGGATCGTCTATGTGGACAACGATCCGCTGGTGCTCGTGCACGCGCGGGCCCTGCTGACCAGCTCCCGCGAGGGCGCGACTGCGTACATCGACGCCGACGCCCGGAACCCGGAGAAGATCCTGGCCGACCCGGCCCTGCGCGACACGCTGGACTTCTCCCAGCCCGTCGCGCTGCTGCTGGTGGCGCTCTTGCACTTCGTCGAGGACCACGAGAACCCGTACGAGATCGTGAAGCAGCTGGTCTCGGCCCTGCCCGCCGGCAGTTATCTGGTGCTGTCGCACGCGACCTTCGACCCGCTCGACGAGCAGACGATCGCCGCCATGAACGCGGTCAACCAGAACATCCGGCCGCTGTTCTCGCCGCGCCCGCTGGCCGCCGTCGAGCGCTTCTTCGACGGTCTCGACCTGCTCGAGCCGGGGATCGTGTCGGTCTCCGACTGGCGGCCCGGACCCGGCCCCCGGCCCACCCCGGCCGAGGCGACCGGCTACGGAGCGGTCGCCCGGACGAGATCGAAGTAGGGTCAAAGGCCGGCCGCCTCGTCGTAACGGCGGCGCAGCTCGGTCATCTCGGCCGAGCTCAGCGCCTCCTTCTGGGCCAGTTCCGCGTACGGGCTGGGGAACATCTGGCGCAGCCGGTCGATGAAACGGACGTCGGCGGTCGCCTCGACCGGCCGGATCCCGGGCGGGTCGGCCGACATGTCGACGATGACCGGGCCGGCCAGCTTGACCGCCACATCCCAGGGACTCTTCGGCTCGGCGACGCCGCAGAGATGGAAGGCGTAGACCGTACGGACCGCGGTGAGCTCGGTGGCCGTGGAGGGCTCGAAGCCGTACAGGTGGACCCCGCAGATCACCGGAGCGGTGATCGGCGCGGCGCTGTGGCCGGCGTGGTTGTGCTGACCCGGGTCCGATTTCTCGAGCGTGCCGCGCAGCCGGTCGGTGAGCTGCGTGCGCAGGTCGGGCGGCTTCGCCTCCGAGCCGGACGCGTCGCGCAGGACGAACACGCCGGCCGACGCGGCGAGCAGGATCGCCGCCACCCCGGTGTAGCGGTTGCGGTACCAACGGGAAGTCATGATGACCCTTCAGCCCGGCCCGGGCGCCGGTTCGGCGGCCCGGGCCGGAGTGGATGGTGCTGATCAGGTGAAGTTCACGTCGCTGCACCACATGTAGGCCTGGTCGAGGTGCGAGGCCTGCCAGATGACGAACAGGATGTGATGCCCGGTGTAGCCGGACGTCGAGACGTTGAACGAGATGTTCTGCGCCGGGGCGTACCGGCCGGTCTGCGTGATGAAATCGAGGTTGCCCCAGCCCAGGCTCTGGGTGGCCGGGTTGAACCCCTGCTTGCTGACATACACGCGGAAGTAGTCGGCGCCGTGGCTGGCCTGGTCGTACAGCTTGACGGTGAAGTTGCTGGTGACAGCGGTCTGCCGCCAGGCGCCGGGCTGGTTGAGGCTGTTGTTGCGGGTCAGGCCGTTGCTGCAGAGCTGGCCGTCGGGCGTACGGGCCTGGAACTGCGCGCCCAGCCCGTCCCGCAGCGCGCTCATCCAGTTCCACATGGTGTCCGGGTTGGCCTGGAAGGCCTGCCAGCACATCGGGTCCTGTTGCTGCATGGCCGGGTTCATGTGCTGACTGCCCCAGGACTGCCAGCACTGGTAGGCGCGAGTGGCCGGGCTGACGATCGTGCCGTGGGCCTCGGCGGAGCCGGCCCAGGACAGCGTGCTGATCATCGTGGCGAGGACCACGGCGAGCACCCGGAGGGGATGACGGCGGGCGGCGGTCGGGGATCGCCGGCCGGGTTGACGGGTCTCGTGTGGACGCACGTTATGCCTCCATTCGTCGGTGATCGGATGATGGGAGCGCTCCCACCCAGGGTTGCACCATCCTGTCCAAATATCAACCGACGTCTATGCCATTCCAGGACGGTCGCGGCCGGCCCCTACCCGATCATGAAATAAGCTCGCGTTTCGCCACTCGCGCGTTTATCACATAAACGGATGACGTGTTTACCTCGTAAACCAACCTCTGCGGGATTGGCCGACTACCGATACGGGCACCTGCCCGGGAGCATAGTCGAGTGCCACCGGAGGCATTTGCATGAATTCTGACCACAGCCCGGCTGCCCCACCACCCGATGCCGGGCCCGCCAGTCCGGCCGGTCTCGGCGGCAGAGGGCTGTTCGCCGCGCTCAAGCGCACCGTCAAGGAGTTCTCCCAGGACAACCTGACGGACTGGGCGGCCGCGCTGACGTACTACGGGGTCCTGTCCATCTTCCCCGGCCTCCTGGTGCTCGTGTCCCTGCTGGGCATGCTCAGCCGCAACGGCCAGCAGACGGTCCAGGACGCCGTGCAGCAGGTCGCCCCCAACCAGCAGCTGCAGGACCTCGTCGCCACGGTGCTCGACCAGGTCAAGGACCCGGGCACGGCCGGCGTCACCGCCATCGTCGGCCTCGCCGTCGCGTTCTGGTCGGCGTCGGGCTACATCGCGGCGTTCATGCGCGCTTCGAACGCCGTCTACGACGTGCCGGAGGGCCGTCCGATCTGGAAGACGCTGCCGATCCGGGTCGGCGTGACCGCGGTCGTCGGCCTGATGCTGGTGGTCTCGGTGGCCAGCGTCATTTTCACCGGCGACCTCGCCCACGTCGTGGGCGATCTGATCGGGCTCGGCCCGGCCGCGGTCACCACCTGGAACATCGTCAAGTGGCCGGTGCTGATCGTGCTGCTCAGCCTCATGTTCGCGCTGCTCTACTGGGCGTCGCCGAACGCCCGGACCGGCGGGTTCCGCTGGGTCAGCCCCGGTGGCGTCCTCGCGGTGCTGCTCTGGGTGCTGGCCTCGGCCGCGTTCGCGATCTACCTGGCCCACTTCGCCGACTACAACAAGACCTACGGCACCCTGGGCGGTGTCATCGCCTTCCTCGTCTGGATGTGGATCAGCAACATCGCCGTCCTGCTCGGCGCCGAGTTCGACGCGGAACTCGAGCGGGGCCGCGCCATCGCCGCCGGCCACGACCCCACCGCGGAACCGTTCCTGCAGCTCCGCGACGACCGCAAGGTCAAGAAAAGCCGCGAGTAACGAAACCGGGTCGGAGCCGATCTTGTCGCCGTCCGAACCGTAAACGAGGGGTTGACCCAAATCGTCTACAAAGGAGCTCCTGCATGCTCCGGCCCTCGAAACGCGCCTGGCTGTTTATGCCATAAACAGCTCGGCCGGAATTACTTTTCCTCGGTCAGCCGGGGCGGGCGCCGGCGGCGGGGCAACAGCAGCGCGACCCGGTCGAGGAGCGCCTCCAGGGCCTCCTCGAAATCCTGGGCCGCGACGTCGATCGACAGGTGCGGCTCCAGGCGCTGCAAGATCGGATAGGCCGACAGATCCTCCAGCGGCGCCACCTCCGGCTCCTCGACCGGCCCGGTCTCCACGCCGTGGGCGGAGACCTCCAGGAGCAGGTAACCGAGCAGGAAACTGCTGAACGCCCGGTAGACGGCGGCGGCGTCCTCGTCCGAGAAGCCGGCCTCGGTCATGACCTCGAGCAGCGACTCGATCCAGCGCAGGCTCCGCAACGGCGGCCGCACCCACGGCGCCGCCGGGGGCCGGGTCGCCACCAGGGGGAACACCTCCGGATGGGCCAGCGCGATGCGGCGCAGGCCGTGGGCCAGACGCTGCAGGTAGTCCACCCAGCCGCTGTGCGCCTGCAGGTGCACGTCCGGGTCGGCGAACAGCTCGTCGACGACCGCCTCCACCACGCCGTCGAGCAGGGCCTCGCGACCGGGCACGTGCCGGTAGAGCGCCATGCCCTCGACGCCGAGGTACGCGCCGAGCCGCTGCATCGTGAGCATCCGCAGACCGTGCTCGTCGATGAAGCGTACGGCCGCCTCGATGATCCGCCGCTGGTCCAGCGGGCCGCGCGGCGGGCCGGAACCGGGGGTGAACGCGACGGCCGCGGGCTTCTCGCGCCTGTCGGGGACCTCCGGGTCGGTCACGGTGCGCCTCTCCGCCACGTCGGTCACGGCCTGCCCGACCAGTCTGTCAGAGATCAAGTCACCGCCATCGTAGGCTCGATCGATGGAACAGGTGGACGCTGGAGTCTTGTCAGTTGCCTATCTGCAGGACGGACCACGCGGTGGCTGGCCGGTCGTGCTGTCGCACGGGTTCCCGTACGACGTGCACGCCTACGACGAGGTCGTGCCGCTGCTGACCGCTCAGGGGGCCCGGGTCATCCGTCCGTACCTGCGGGGCTTCGGGCCCACCCGCCTGCGATCGGCCGCGGCTCCGCGCAGCGGGCAGCAGGCCGCGCTCGGCTCCGACCTGATCGCGCTGGTCGAGGCGTTGCCCCTGGACGGTGTCATCCTGGCCGGCTACGACTGGGGTGGCCTGGCCTCCTGCGTGGCGGCGGCCCTGTGGCCGCAGCGGGTGGCCGGGCTGGTCTCACTGGCCGGCTACGACATCATCGACATCGAACGGCAACGGCACGCCTTCGACCCGGCCCTCGAGCACGTCGTGTGGTACCAGCACCTGTTCCAGACCGAGCGCGGGCGCGAGACCCTGACCGCCCACCGCCGCGACCTGTGCCGGATGCTGTGGCGCCAGTGGTCACCCCGATGGGATTTCGACGAAGCGACCTTCGCCCGTACCGCCGGATCCTTCGACAATCCCGACTTCGTCGACGTCGTCATCCACGCCTACCGCCACGCGCTCGGCCAGGCCCTTGGCGATCCGGCTCTGGACGGCCTCGAGGCCCGGCTCGCGGCCAAGCCGAGGATCACCGTGCCCGCGGTGACGCTGGACGGCGTCACCGACCCCCTGAAGCCGGGTGGCACCGCCGATCACGCGCCGATGTTCAGCGCCCGGCACGAGCACCGGACCGTCGACGCCGGCCACAACCTCCCGCAGGAAGCACCCGCGGCGTTCGCCGACGCCGTGCTGACCGTCCGGCGGTGGCTCGGGTAACCATGTGATTGTCGCTGCTCAGGAGTTCCAACCGGTGCGGCGACGGGCAGAGTGGGGGCCGTGTCGACAGTTGCGCGGGTCGCGGTCTTCGGAGGGCTCCGGCTGTGGCGGGCCGGTGACGAGGTGGACGTCGGGCCGCTGCGGCGGCGGATCGTGCTCGCCGTCCTGCTGGCCGGGCGGGGAGCGGTGGTCTCCACCTCCGAGCTCGTCGACGCGCTGTGGGGCGACGAGCCGTCGCCGAGCGCCATCAACCAGGTGCAACGGCTGATCGGGCAGGTACGGCGGCTGTTCGAGCCCGGCCTGCGGCACCGGGAGACCGGCTCCTGGGTGGTGCCGGTCGGTGACGGCTACCGCCTGCGGGTCGACGGGCGCGCCAACGACCTGGAGGCCTTCTTCGAGCTGGCCGCGGCGGCCCGGACGGCCGCGGCGGGCGACGACCACCGGGAGGCGGCCCAGAAGTACGAGCAGGCCCTGGAACTGGCTCAGCATCAGCCGTTCGCCGGTCTCCCGGCCGACCTTCTCGGCCTGCCCTCGTTCGTGGCGATCGACGCGGCCCGGGCCGAGGTCGCCGTCGAGGCGGCCGAGGTCGCGCTCGCTCATCCGCGGGCGCGGCGCCTGCTGCCCCTGGTGGCCGCCGTCGCCGCCGCCGCGCCGCTGCACGAGCCGCTGCAGGCCCGCCTGATCCGTCTGCTCACCGCCACCGGCCGCCGGGCCGAGGCGTTGCTGCACTTCGAGCAGGTGCGCCAGCGGCTCGCCGGGGAGCTGGGCACCGACCCCACGGTCGAGCTGCGGGCCGCCCACCTGGACGCGCTGACCGAGCCGGACGCCGAGCCGGAGCGGGCCCGGCCCGCTCAGCTGCCGTTGCCGGTGGCCGGTTTCACGCCGCGCGACGACCTGATGGCGGCGCTGGAGGACGGCCGCCGGGCGGCGATCGTGGTGCTCAGCGGCATGGCCGGCGTGGGCAAGACCACGCTGGCCGTGCACTGGGCGCATCGGCTCGGGGCCGACTACCCCGACGGGCAGGTCTATCTGAACCTGCGCGGCTTCGACGCGGACGGCCGGCAGCTGCAGCCGGCCGAGGCCCTGAGCACGCTGCTGGAGTCGGTCGGCGTCGAACCCGCCTCGGCCGGGGGGCACACTCGAGGCGCGGGCGGCGCGATGGCGCTCGGCGGTGGCCGACCGGCGGATGATTCTGCTGCTGGACAACGCCCACGACTCGGCCCAGGTTCGCCCGCTGCTGCCGGGGTCGACCGGATGCCTCGTCATCGTCACCAGCCGCAACCGCTTCGCGGGCCTGATCGCACACGAGGCGGCCCACCCGGTCCTGGTGGGCCGGCTGGACCGGGCGGCCGGGTGGGACCTGCTCGCCCGGCGGCTGGGTGACCGGCGGCTGACCGCGGACCCGGCGGCGACCGGCGCGCTCCTGCGGTTGTGCGCGGGGCTGCCGCTGGCCCTGTCCATCACGGCCGCCCGGGCCGCCGTCCGGCCCAACCTGAGCCTGGCCGACGTGGTCGCCGAGATGGAGGCGGCGGCCCACCGGCTGGACGGGCTGCGGACCGGCGAGCCGCAGGACGACGTACGATCCGCCTTCTCCTGGTCCTATGCCGCCCTGAGCCCGTCCGCGAGCCGATTGTTCCGGTTGCTCGCGGTGCACCCCGCGGCCGAGATCCCGGCCGCGGCGGCGGCCAGCATCGCCGGCACCACCGCCTCCGGCGAGGCACTGGCCGAGTTGCACTCCGCGAACATGATCACGGAGCTCGGTGCGGGCCGGTACGCGGTGCACGACCTGCTGCACGCCTACGCGGCCGAGCTGCTCGACGGCGACCCCGGCGAACGGGACGAGGCCGAGCACCGGCTGATCGACCACTATCTGTACGCCACCCGAGCGGCCTACCTGACCTATCGGCTCCCACCGCCGACCGATCCCGGGCCGCCGCCGGCCGGTGTCATCCCGGTCACGATGCCCGACGACCAGGCCGCCCTCGACTGGTACGTGACCGAGCGGCCGGCGATCGTCGGCGCCATCGATCTCGCCCTCGACCGTGGGCGGGCCGAGGCCGCCGCTGTCATCGTGCTGCACGTGCGGCCCTTGCGGTCGTCGTCGGCCGAGGCGAGGGCCGACTCCCGCGAACAGACCTCGCGCGTGCTGGCGGCCGTCGAGCAGACCGGCGACAGCATGCTCACGATCGCGATCCTGCGGGAGGCGGCCACCCTCGTGCGGGGTCCGGAGCCCGGTACGCGGTCGAGCTGCTGAACCGGGCGCTGGACATCGCCGTACGGCAAAATCTGGCCTTCTGGCAGGCGCAGGTGCACCGTTCGCTCGGTGGGTGGCCGTCGATCCTCGATGAGGCGGACCGCCGCCACCATCTGCTGCGCGCCGTCGCGCTGGCCCGCGAATCGGCCGATGCCGGCGCGCTTGTCTATGCCCTCGAGGCGCTCGCCATCGAGGACATCAACACGGACGCCGCGGCCGAGGCGGCCGTCGTCGCCGACGAGGGCTTCGCGCTGGCCCGCAGCGCCGGGATGGACAGCGCCGCGGTCATCCTGGCCTGCCGCCGCGCCGAGGCCGCGCTGAATCTGGGCGACAGCGCCACGGCGATCCGGATGGCCGACTGGGCGCTGGCCAACGCGGCCGCCGGGAACCTCCTCACCCAGTTCATCGCCGGTTACGTCCTGGCGCTGGCGCACGCCCGGACCGGCGACGTGCGGCAGGCCCGCGCCGCCGCCGACCTGTTCCGGGAGATCACCCGCCGGCACCACGACGCCTACATCGGTCTGTACGGCCCCGAAGCGCTGGCCGAGGAATTAAAGGCGGTCGACGACGCCTTGGCCGCGATGGGAACTGCATCCGCTTTGCAGTGATCGTGCAGTGACCCCTGTTGTGCTCGGTTCCTCACCACCTGGAAGGAACCGAGATGACTGCAACCTCCACCCCCACGATCGTGCTGGTGCACGGCGCGTTCGCCGACTCCGCCAGCTGGGCGCCGGTCACCCGGCTGCTGCTCGACGCCGGCTACGACGTGCGGGTGCCGCCGGTGCCCAACCGCAGCCTGTCCGGCGACGCCGAGTACATCCGCCGCTTCGTCGAGCAGATCGACGGGCCGGTCCTGCTGGCCGGGCACTCGTACGGCGGCGCGGTGATCACTGTCGCCGGGGTCGCCGACAACGTCGCCGGTCTCGTCTACGTCTCCGGCTACGCGCTGGCCGAGGGCGAGAGCCTGGGCGAGCTGCAGGGCGGCTTCCCCGACTCCAACCTGGCGGCCAACCTGGTCTACGAGCCGTACACCCTGCCCGACGGGACCGACGGCACCGACGTGTCGGTCAAGGTCGACGCCTTCCCGGACGTCTTCGCGGCCGGGGTGCCGCTGGCCACCGCCCAGGTGCTCGCGGTGTCGCAGCGCCCGCTGTCGGCCCTGGCCTTCGGCGAGAAGGCGAGCGCCGCCGCCTGGCAGACCAAGCCGGCCTGGGGCATCGTCTCGTCGGCCGACCACACGATCAACCCCGAGGTCGAGCGGTACGGCTACAAGCGGGCCGGCCTGCGTCACGTCACCGAGATCGACGCCCCCCACCTGGTCATGCACGCCCGGCCGGCCGAGGTCGCCCGGGTCATCACCGACGCCGCCGAGGAGATCCGCGATGCCCGCTAACCCGCACAACGTTTCGCTGGAACCGGCGGCGCAGCAGTTCGCCGAGGCCACCGCCGAACCGCCGTATCTGTACCAGGCCGGGCCGGAGGAAGGCCGCAAGATCGTCGACGGCGTGCAGGACACCCCGATCGACAAGCCCGAGGTCGACGACAAGTGGATCACGGTCGAGGGCGGCCCGACCGGCTCGGTGCGGACCCGCATCGTCAAGCCGCTCGGCGTCACCGGCCCGCTGCCGGTCGTGGTCTACACGCACGGCGCCGGCTGGGTGTTCGGCGACGCGCACACCCACGACCGTCTCGTCCGCGACCTCGCGATCGGCGCCGGCGCGGCGGTGGTCTTCCCGGAGTACGACCGTTCGCCCGAGGCCCGGTACCCGGTGGCCAACGAGCAGTCGTACGCGGTGGCCGCCTGGGTCACGAAGCACGGGGCCGACGAGGGCCTCGACCCGACCCGCATCGCGATCAGCGGCGACTCGGTCGGCGGCAACATGGCCATCGCCCTGACCCTGATGGCCAAGGAACGCGGCGACGTCGAGTTCAAGGGGCAGGCGCTGTTCTACCCGGTCACCGACGCCGGGTTCGACACCGACTCGTACCGGCGCTGGGCCGACGGTTACTGGCTGACCCGCACCGCCATGCAGTGGTACTGGGACCAGTACACCACCAGCGAGCAGGACCGGGCCCAGATCACCGCGTCCCCGCTACGGGCCACCCCCGAGCAGCTGACCGGCCTGCCGCCGGCCCTGATCATCAACGCGCTCGAGGACGTCCTGCACGACGACGGCGCCGGTTACGCCGACAAGCTGCGCGCCGCCGGCGTCCCGGTCACCCACGTGACCTACTCGGCCAGCATCCACGACTTCGTGATGGTGAACGCGATGCACGACACCTACGCCGCCAAGGCCGCCGTGGCTCAGGCCGCCGCCTTCCTCAAGCACTCCCTCCAGGACTGAACGCCGGGAACCGCGATGGGCCGCAACCGCCGAAGGTGACGGCCCATCGCTGGTGGAGAGCGTCAGGGCGCGTACGCGGTCACCGTCGACTCCGTACGCGCGTACAGCCGCCCGTTGGCCACCATCGGGGCCGCCGCCAAGCCGGAGATCTGAGCGCCGAGCCGGAAGACTTCGCCGGTCCGGGCGTTGACGGCGGCCAGGGGGTGGGTGCTGTCCCGCCAGCCGTACAGCACTCCCCCGCCGACGGCGAACATGATGGGCGCGTCCCGGGTGAACTTGGTCGTCCAGACCCGCCGCCCGTCCTTGGCGTCGACGGCGATCAGCTCGTCGGCGAAGGTGTGCAGGTAGATGCGCTCGCCGTCGGTGGCGAACCCGGTGCCCCCGGCGGGGCTGGGGAAGGTCTGGCGGACGGCGCCGGTGGCCGCGTCGACGCTGCGGATGGGCCCGTCCGGGTCGCATCGCATGTAGAACGTCGCGCCGTCGGGCGAGGCGCCGATGGGGGTGTAACAGCCCGCGCCGGCCGGCCACACCGTCTTGCCCGTCGTCAGGTCGACCGCGGTCGTCTTACCGTCCGCCACCACCAGGATCTTCCCGCCGGCGGCCACGGTCTCGCCGCCGATCGACGCGTCCGGCCGCGCCCACGCCCGGGAGCCGTCGGCGATGCGGTAGGCCCGGATGCCGTACTTGCTGATCGTCGCGTCCCACACGCTCCCGGCCACGATGCCCCGGTCGGCGAGCAGGCCGTACATGGTCTCGGGGATCCGCTTGCTGTAGAGGACCCGGCCGGTCGTCACGTCGTACGTGGCCAGGAAGGTCTTGCCGGACCGGCAGTCCCGCGACTGGGCGACGAGCCGCGTCCCCACGATCGCGGCCAGGCTGATGCTCGTCTTCCGCGTGCTGGCGGGCGTCTGCCAGACCAGCGCTCCGGTGGTCGCGTCGAATCCACTGATGCGGTACGCCCCGGCGGTGATCAGCCGGTTCGCGGCGACCAGGGGCACGGCCGGCGTCGCGCACTTCGCCGTGGCCAGTGGGACGGTCCAGCGCGCCCTCAGCTTGGCCGCGGCGGCCATGGTCAGCCGGGTCTCCCCCGGGTTGTAGTAGTCGCCGGTCGCGTGTGCCGCCGGTTGCCCCCATTCATCGGGCGCCGAGGCCGCAGCGGGAGCTTGACCAGCGAGGACACAGACCGCGACGACAGCTGCGGCAAAGTGACGTTTCATGACAAGTCACCTTGCCGTAGCCGTCGCCGCGGCAAGGGTGCCGCACATGGGTGCTCACTCGGTCGGGTATTACCCCGATCATGATGCCGGTCAAGGTGGGCCTGTGCGGGGCCAGCATGGCGCTGACGGCGTACGCGCAACGCTTCTCGGTGCTGGAGGTCCAGCAGACGTTCTACGAGCCACCCCGCGAGGCGACCCTGCGGCGCTGGCGGGCCACCGTCCCACCGGACTTCGAGTTCACCATCAAGGCATGGCAGCTGATCACGCACGAGACGCGAAGCTCCACCTACCGGCGGCTGCGCACCCCGATCACCGACGAGGAACGCACCCAGGTCGGCGGCTTCCGCTGGACGCCCGTCGTCGCCCGCGCCTGGGACACCACCCTCCATTGCGCCGAGATCCTGCAGGCGACCGCGATCCTGCTCCAGTGCCCGGCCAGCTTCCGCCCGGCCGAGCCGGCCATCGCCCGGTTGCGCGAGTTCTGCACCCGCGCTCCCCGCCCGGACGGTGTACGCCTGTTGTGGGAGCCCCGCGGCCCCTGGCCGGACGACCTGGTCCGCGACCTGTGCCAGGAACTGGACCTGACCCACGCCGCCGACCCGTTCCTGCGCCCCAGCCTGACCCCGCTGGCCTACTACCGCCTGCACGGCATCACCGGCGCCCGCCACGTCTACACGGACGCCGAGCTGGCCCAGCTCACCGACATCGTGGGCCCCGGCCCGGCCTACGTCATGTTCAACAACATCCTCCGCGCCGACGACGCCACCCGCTTCGGCCGGCTGGATCAGCCGGCCGAACGGTGACGACTCAGCCGGCGATCTGCTTGCGGCCGCTGGTGCCGGCGGCGACGCTGATGCGGCGGGGCTTGGCGCGGTCCGAGATCGGGATACGCAGGGTCAGCACGCCGTTGTCGTAGGTTGCTTCCAGCTTGTCAGTGTCGAGGGTGTCGCCGAGGAACAGCTGGCGGCTGAAGACGCCCATGGGGCGTTCGCTGATCACGGTTTCGACGCCGTCGCGGCGGGTGCGCTGGCGTTCGGCCCGGACCTGCAGCACGTTCTGCTCGACGGTGAGGTCGATCGAGTCCGGGTCGACGCCCGGGAGGTCGAAGTAGACGTTGAACCAGTCGCCGTCCCGCTCGGCGTCGACGTGCATGACCGCGGGGCGGCCGGAGGTGCCGGCGAGCTGCTCGAAGAAGCGGTCGGCCTCGCGGAACGGATCGGTGCGCATCAGCATGGTCGTGTCCTCCTTCGGTGCTGTTCTGGGATCACCAGGTAGTTGAGCGCCACCGACTCAACTTTCTCTTCCACCAGTACAACGAGACGATTTCGCCGTCAAGACCTTGACAGCGGCCGTCCGGGATTTTATTTCTGGAAGGAGGTCAACCGCCCGCGAAGAGGTGATCACCCATGTGGTCGCAGCCACCGCCGCCGGTCGCCGACTGGTGGGTCCTGCACGTTGCCGCCAGCCCGCACGAGGTCCAGGACATCCTCGCCGACGCCGGCATCCATCAGCGCCCCCGCCCGCTGGCCGACCCGGAACACCCGGCGTACCTGGCCGGCCGGGGCCGCCTGGACGAGCCCCCGGCCTGGCTGAGCTTCGCCCGGGCCGAGCTGGACCGCCGCGGTTACCCGACCCGCTGGTGCGAATCCGATTGCCGGCACCGCGACGTCCGGCACATCGACTCCGCGGTGGCCCCCCAGCAGTGACGAGCCGGCCCGCCCTCCGCTAAGAGGTCTGGGCGGGGAAGCGCATCTCGCGGGCAGCGCCGTGCATGTCGTGCGGCAGGTCGGCGTAGGCCCACTGGTGGGAGCGGGTGTGCAGGCAGGCGGCCTCCACGTCGCCGGTCTCGAGGACGGCCAGCAGCTCGGCGTGCTCGTCGGCGACGTGGGTGAGCTCGGGGTCGAGGGTGATCAGGGCGATGGCCGTACGGGCCTCGATCTGCAGGCCCTCCCAGGCGCGCTCGAGCAGGAAGTTGGCGCTGGCGGCCACGACGCGGCGGTGGAAACGGGTGCTGGCCAGGCCCATGGCGCGGACGTCGCCGTCGGCGGCGCAGCGGTACATGTCGTCGACGTCGGCGCGCATGTCGTCGAGCGGGAGCTTGCCGTTGAGCATGGCCAGGCGGGTGGCGGCCTCCTCCAGGGCGGCGCGGACCACGTACGCCTCCCGGATGGTCTGCTCCACGAAGGGCAGCACGTGACGGCCGCGGCGGGGGCGGCTCTCGACGAAACCGAGGGCCTCCAGCTCGCGCAGGGCTTCGCGGACCGGGGCCTGACTTGTCCCGAAGTCGTGGGCGATCTTCGTTTCGATCAGGCGCTCGCCGGACCTGAGCTTGCCCGAGACGATCTGCTCGACCAGGCCGTCCCGGATGCCCTCGCTCAACGTCGGCCTTGACGGCACCCTCGTCTCCTTACCGTAAATGCTCTCTTGACCAGCATAGTCAGGCATCGTTACGTTGAATTATCGATATCGATAAAAGGATCTCGCATGTTGACTGAGGTTCATGTCCCGGAGGACGTGCCCGCGGCTGTGGGTCTGATCGCCGCCGGCGCCACCATCCTGGGCGGCGGCACGAGTTTGATGCCGCGGCTCAACGACTACGGATCACCACCGACCGAGCTCGTCAGCCTGCGCCGCACCGGTCTGGCCGGCATCCACGCCGACGGCTCGGCGGTCACCATCGGCGCCACCACGACCCTCGCCCAGCTCGAGCACGACGCCAGGATCAAGTTCCTCAACCCGGTCGTACGCTCCATCGCGTCGGTCCCGGTCCGCAATCTGGCCACGGTCGCCGGCAACCTGTTCGTCCCCCAGCCGTACGGCGACCTGGCCGTCGCCCTGGTCGCTCTGGACGCCCGCGCCACCGTCGCCGCCCAGCCCAGCGGAGGCAGTCAACCCAGCGGAGGCGGCCAACCGGGCCCGAGCCGCCAAGTCAGCGTCGAGCTGCTGGCCGGGACAGCCGCTCTCGTCACCGCGGTCACCTTCGAACTCCCCCGGCCCGGCGCGTTCAAGTACCTCAAGGCCGCCCGCCGCCGCTTCAACTCCGCGTCGCTGGTCACCGTCGCGGCCACCATCACCGAGGAGGGCGGGGTCGTCTCCGCCGCCCGCGTCGCCCTCGGCGGGGTCAGCGACCGGATCGTCCGCGCCACCGCCGTCGAAGCGGCTCTCCTCGGCCGGCCGCTGACCACCGAGACCGTCGAGGACGCCGCGCGGGCGGGGCTCGAGCAGATCGAGCCGCGCGACGACGCGTACGGCTCGGCCTGGTATCGCCGTCGTGTCTTTCCCGTCCACCTTCGGCGAGCGTTGCTCGGCCGTTGACCCCAGGAGGCCCGGTGAAGATCGTCAATCTCAAGGTCAACGGCGTCGGCAAGGCGTTCATCAGCAAACCGGAGACCACCCTGTTACTGGCCCTGCGCGAGCAACTCGGCCTGATGGGGGCCAAGCGGGGGTGCGCGCAGGGCGCCTGCGGCTCATGCACGGTGCTGCTCGACGGCCAGCCGGTCGTCTCCTGCCTGGTGCCGGCGGTGACCGTCGACGGCGCCGACGTGGCCACTGTGGAGGGACTGGCCCACGGCGAGGAGCTCAGCCCCGTGCAACAGGCGTTTCTCGACGGTTTCGCCACCCAGTGCGGCTTCTGCACCCCCGGAATGATCATGTCGGCCGAGGCGCTGCTCGACCGCAATCCGCACCCGACGCGGGACGAGGTGGCCGAGGCGATCAGCGGCAACGTGTGCCGCTGCACGGGTTATGAGCCGATCATCAGCGCCATCCTGGACGCGGCCGAGCGGAGGAGCCTCTGATGCCCCGGGTCAATCCGATCGACACCGAGTACTTCAAGGACGAGCGTAAGTCACCCGATTACAAGGTGATCGGCAAGACGGTCCAGCGCTCCGACGCCCGCGGCCACGTCACCGGGCGGACCGAGTTCTTCGAGGACCGCACCTTCCCCGACCTGGCCCACGTCAAGATCCACCGCTCACCACTCCACCACGCGTTGATCAACGCGGTCGACTACGAAGAGGCGCTGCGGGTGCCGGGCGTGCTGCACGTCATCACCCACCGCGACGTGCCGTCGAACTGGTACACCGTGCTGCGCCTGATCGGCATCGAGCCCAACGACGAGCCGGTGCTGGCCGAGGACCGCGTCCTCTACAAGGGCGAACCCATCGTGGCCGTGGTCGCCGACTCCGAGGCGGCCGCGCTCGAGGGCGTACGCCGGGTCAAGGTCAGCTACACCGAGCTGCCGGCCGTCCTCGACGTCGAGGAGGCTCTGTCTCCAGACGCTCCGGTGATCAAGCAATCGGGAACGAACTACTTCGTCTACGAGGGCCACCACGCGCGCCGGCTGCGCTTCGGCGACGTCGAGCAGGGCTTCGCCCAGGCCGACCACATCTTCGAATGGCGCTACAGCTCGGCCCCGATCGAGCACGCGCCCACCGAGACCACCGGCTGCGTGGTCGTGCCGCAGGGCGGCGGCCGGCTGCTGATCCACAGCAACACCCAGGCCGCGTTCTTCACGCTCGACAACACCGCCCTGATCCTCGACCGGCCGTTCACCGACCTGCAGGTCAAGGGTGGCACCGTCGGCGGCGGGTTCGGCGGCAAGGTCGACGTGATGGTCGAGCCCCTCGCGTGCATCGCGGCCGCGCTGACCAACCGGCCGGTCAAGTTCGTCTACACCCGCGAGGAGGAGATGCAGGTCTCGTCGCCGCGGGCGGCCGAGCGCATCTACATCAAGGACGGCGTCACCAGCGACGGGCGCATTCTGGCGCGCAAGGTGATGCTCTATGTGGACGCCGGGGCCTATTCACGCCATTCGCCGTACGGAACCACGAAGGCCTGCGCCCATTTGCCCGGCCCCTACACGATCCCGAACGTCTACGCCGACTGCCATTGCGTCTACACCAACCGCACCCCGTCGAGCGCCATGCGCGGTTTCGGGGTCACCATCGCCGACTTCGCCCTCGAGTCGCAGATGGACCGGATCGCCCGTGCCCTGAACATCGACCCGTTGCAGTTCCGGCTGCGCAACGCCTACCGCGACGGCGACATGAAGGCCCACCGCAAAGTCGCCGAGGGGACCGCGCTCATCGAGGTCATCCAGCGGGCCGCCGCCCTCGTCGGCCACGAACTGCCCGAGGAGTACCTGGCCATGACATCCAACGGAGGCCCGGCATGACGCTTCTGCGCGGTCGTGGGTACGCATCGGTCAACTACCCCACCGGGATGAACCTCGGCGGCGACCCGTCCCAGGCGCTGATCCACGCCACCACCATGGGCGGTTTCGTCATCAGCCTCTCCTCGGTCGACCTCGGCCAGGGGTTGAAGACCGTCGTCGCGCAATGCGCCGCCGAGACGCTGGGCATGCCGATGGAGAACGTCATCGTCGACACCGCCGACACCGACACCGGCCCGCACTGCATGGGCACCTTCGCCAGCCGCGGCACGCATCGGGTCGGCAACGCGGTCATCATGGCCGCCCGCGAGGCCCGCGACGTGATGCTGGACGTGGCGGCCGAGGAGCTCGAGGTCGACGCGGGCGATCTGGAGACCGACGGCACGGGTTTCGTCCGGCTCAAGGGCAGCCCGGACACGAAAATCCACGTCTCCGACATCGCCCTGGCCGCCCATTTCAAGCAGGGCAAAAGCATCTCGGGCCGCGGCATGTTCCTCAAGGAACGCAACTATCCGGTGCCCGAGACCGGCGAGATGGATCCGGACTCGTGCCAGGCCCACGCCTGCACGGTGGCCGAGGTCGAGGTGGACGACGAGACCGGCGTGGTCACCGTGCTGAGCCTGCACAACACGTACGAGATCGGCCGCGCGCTGAATCCGGCCATGGCCGCCCAGCAGGTCGAGGGCGGCGCCTGGATGGGTGTCTCGCATGCGCTCTTCGAATCGACCGAGCCGTATTACCCGGCCTCCCGCGACCACGGTCCGGTCGACTTCTGCGAATACCTGATGCCCGGGCCGGCCGAGATACCCACCCAGAACAGCGTGATCCTGGAACGGCCGTCGTCGAACGGGCCGTTCGGGGCCAAGGGCATCGGCGAGATGACGGCCAACGCCCCGATCCCGGCCATCGCCAACGCCATATTCGATGCCTGCGGGGTTCGGCTGACCACAATGCCGTTCACCCCGGAGTCGGTGCTGCGCGGCCTCGACGCGCTGCGCGCATGACGCCGCCCGACCGCGACACCCTCGGCCGCCAATTACGGGAACGCCGGTATTTCGCGGACGAGGGGCTGCTCACGGCCGTACGGCTGGCCATCGCCCTGCAGAAGCCGTTGCTTCTCGAAGGCGAACCGGGTGTCGGCAAGACGCAGATCTCGCACGTCCTGGCCGACGCGCTGGGGCGTGAGCTGATCCGGCTGCAGTGCTACGAGGGCATTGACGTCTCTCAGGTGCTCTACGAATGGGACTATCCCAAGCAGCTGCTGAGTCTGCGGGCGGCGGAAGTGCAGGGCACCGCGGTCGCGGATCTGTACGCCGACGAGTTCCTCCTCGAACGCCCTCTGCTGCGCGCGCTGCGCAGCCGCACCGGCGCGGTCCTTCTGCTCGACGAGATCGACCGGGCCGACAGCGAGTTCGAGGCGTTCCTGCTGGAGTTTCTCGACGGCTTCCAGATCACCATTCCGGAGATCGGCACCATCGCCGCCGCCGTGCCCCCACTGGTGGTGCTGACCTCCAACCGGACCCGCGAATTGCACGACGCGCTCAAACGCCGCTGCCTCTACCACTGGATCCCGTTTCCCGACCCGGAACGGGAACGCACGATCGTCGAGGCTCAGGCGCCCGGGCTCAGCGCGCGGGCGGCGGCCCGGCTCGTGCATTCGGTGAACGTCATCCGTTCCCTCGGCCCGTTGAAGCGACCCGGCATCGCCGAGGCCATTGCCTGGGCGCAAGGATCGCAGACCCTCATGGCCGAGGGCGCCGACGCCGCCGAGGCTTTGCGCGCGTCGCTCGGCCTGGTGCTGAAGAACGAGGAGGACGTCGCGCTCATCACGGCGCACGCGAGCGAGGTTTTCACCGATGATTCTCGATGACTTCCTCGAACGGCTCCGGGTCCGAGGGCTCGCCATCACGGTCACCAAGCAGCTCGACTTCTTCGCGGCCGTGGAAACGGCCGTGGGGCAGCTGTATTGGATCGGCGCCGCCACCCTGGTGAAGTCCGAATCCGATCTGCTCATCTACGACGAGGTCTTCCGCGGTCTGTTCGGCGCCACCGAGCTGGTGGTCGCCGAGGCCGGAAATGAGACGACGGGCGCGGCGGGCGACGGAGAAAGCGGCGACGCCGTCTTCGATCAAGGCGGCGGCGCCGGGCTCGCGGCCGGCCGGAGAAGCCCCGAGGCGGTGGTCCGCTTCGCCGACACGACGCCGGGCGCGCACGAGCTCCTTCAGCAGATCCGCCGGGAACTGCCCGGGAACGTCCCGGCGACCCGGTCCCGGCGCGACCGGCCCGGCGGCCGTCGCCGGCGCGTCGACCTGCGCGCCACCTACCACGAGTCGCGGCGCACCTACGGCGAGGTGATGCGGCTGCACTGGCGGCACCGGCCCCCGCAGCCGCGCCGCCTGCTCGTGCTGGTCGACGTGTCCGGCTCGATGAAGCAGTACAGCGCGAACTACCTGCGCTTCGCCCATGCCGCCGTCGCCACCTGCGCCCGGGCCGAGGTCTTCACCTTCGGCACCCGGCTCACCCGGGTCACCGCGGCGCTGCGCGATCCCGAGACCGACGCCGCCCTCGCCGCCCTGGCCGAGCAGGTGCTGGACGCGGAGGGCGGCACCCAGATCGGCGAGAGCCTGCAGACGTTCCTCGGCCACGCGCGCTTCGTGACCATGGCCCGCGGCGCCCTCGTGCTCGTGCTCTCCGACGGGCTCGAACGTGGCGACTGCACGGCGATGACCGACGCCGTCGGCCGGCTCGCCCGGCTCGCCCACCGGCTCCTCTGGTGGTCGCCGCTGGCCTGCGCCCCGGCCTACCGGCCGGTGACCCGGGCGATGGCGGCCGTCCGGGCCGACCTCGACGCATTGACCGGTGTACGAGACCTCGAAACCGCGCTGACCGCCGTCCGGGAAGGGTTGGGAACCCATGTATTCAGGTGACATCGTCGACGCGCATCACCATGTGTGGCGCCAGGCCGACATGCCGTGGCTGTCCGGGCCGATGGTGCCGCGCATCTTCGGCCCGTACGAACCGATCCGCCGCGATTATCTGATCGACGAATATCGCCACGACGCCATCTCCGCCGGCATCGGGGCGTCCGTTTACGTCCAGCCGAACTGGCCCCTGGACCGGGTCGTGGACGAGATCCGGTGGATCGCCGGCGTGCACGAACAAAGCGGCTGGCCCACGGCCGTGGTCGGCTGCGCCGATCTGTTCGCCAAGGACGCCGTCGAGGTGATGCGGGCCCAGCAGGCGATCAGCCCGCTCGTGGTGGGCACCCGGCTACAACTGCACTGGCACGAAAGGCCGGAATTCCGTTTCGCCGACGGGCCCGACCGGATGAACGACCCGATCTTCCGGGAGAACATCGCGGCCCTGGCCGACCTCGGCTGGCTTTTCGAGCTCCAGGTCTTCTCGGGCCAGATGTACGACGCGGCCGCCCTGGTCGCCGACAATCCCGGCGTGCGTTTCGTCCTCGTACACGCCGGAATGCTCACCGACCACAAGGACCCGTCCGTCGTCGCCGAATGGCGGGCCGGCATGGCGGAGTTGGCCCAGCACCCCAATGTCGTGGTCAAGCTGACCGGCCAGGGGACCTTCGTGCACCGCATCGACCCCGAGCTGATCCGGTTCGTGGCCGACGAGGTCCTCCGGCAATTCGGGTCGGACCGGGCCATGTTCGGCACGAACCTGCCCGTCGAGAAATTGTGGACCTCCGCCGCCGAGTTGACCGGCGCGTGGAAGCAGGCCCTCGCCCACCGCACCGAAGAAGAACAGGCCGACGTGTTCTCGCGGACGGCCCGCACGGTCTATCGCCTCGAAGAAAGGACAAATCGATGAGCCACTTCATTGTCACCTACGGATACAACGACACCCCGGAGCGGGCCGCCCGCCGGCCCGAGCACCTCGAACACCTGGCCCGGCTGGAGAAGGAGGGCTCGCTTCTGCTGGCCGGGCCGCTGGCCGACCTCAGCGGCGGCGTCATCGTCCTGATCGCCGACGACCTCGAGGCGGCCCAGGCGCTCGTCGACAAAGATCCATACACCCGGCACGGCGTGACAAAGGACCGAAAGTTCAGCGAGTGGAAGATCACCGTTGGGTTCGCGGCCTGATCGGGCGGGTATGATCCGGGTCAGGTTGCGGGTGATCCGTCGCCCCGACGGCAGCTCCGCGATCGCGGGCGTGGCGGCGGCGCGGTCGACTTCGTGGCCGACACGGCCATGGGGAGGTCGCAGTGCAACTGCTCGCGGGACGCTACAAGATGAGGGAAGCCCTCGGTGAGGGCTCCAGCGCCGTCGTCCACTACGGCTTCGACAGTACGCTCAAGCGTCCCGTCGCGATCAAGATGTTCCACCCTTACGTCTCGGACGCCGGTGACGGCCCGGCCGACGTGCTGCGTGAGGCGCGCACCTCGGCCGGCCTGAACCACCCGAACATCGCCCAGGTCTACGACTACGGCGAGGTCATCGACGGCACGGAGCGGACCCCGTTCCTGGTCATGGAGTTCCTCGACGGCGAGACCCTGGCCGACCGGCTGGCCCGCACCGGCGCCCTGCGCTGGCGCCAGGCCGCGTCGATCGCCGCCGACACCGCGGCCGCGCTGGCCCACGCCCACTCGCAGGAGCTGGTCCACCGCGACGTCAACCCGCGCAACATCATGCTCACCCCGGACGGCGTGAAGGTCCTCGACTTCGGGATCGCCATCGCGGCCGGCGGCAACAGCATCGACACCAACGGCGGCATCTGGGGCAGCGTGGCCCACCTCGCCCCCGAGCAGCTGCGCGGCGAGCCGACGTACCCGGCCGCCGACGTCTACGCGCTCGGCCTGCTGCTGTTCGAGTGCCTCACCGGCGCCCGGGCCTGGCCCGGCACGCTCGGCGAGATCCTGGCCAACCGCCACGAGCGCCCGGCCCCGCGCCTGCCCCGGATCAGCGGCCTGCCCAAGGACATCATCCGGCTGTACGAGGCCTGCACCGCCGAGGACCCGCAGGAGCGCCCCACCGCCGAGTCGGTCGCCGAGACCCTCCGCAGCCTCAGCGGCCCGGCCCCGCTGACCCGCACCGAGCACCAGCTCCCGATGCTGCGCGGCGCGGCCGACTGGGCCCCGCTCGGCGTGACCGCGACCCCGGCCAAACCGGCCCGCCGCCCGATCGGCCGCCGCCGCGCCGCTCTGGTGGGGGCCCTGGCCGCGGTGGCGACGGTGCTCAGCATCCTCGGCCTGCAGCTGGCCAACGGCGGCAAGACCCCCGGCGGCAAGCCGGCCGAGGCCGCCGTGGAAAGCCCTCACCCGGCGGCGACCTCGCCGCGCCCCAGCAGCCCGGCAGCCACGACGCCGGCGACCTCCGCCCCGGTCTACCAGCAGGTGGAGAAGACCGAGACCCCGGCCCGCAACAAGACGAAGAAGCCGCGCAAGTCGCCGTCGGCCAAACCGTCGAAGAAGCCGACGACCCCGTCGGCCACGCCGAGCAGCACGCCGTCGTCCTCGCCGAAGCCGACCGACCCGCCGCCGTCGCAGACCCCGGACCCGACGGACCCGGCCACCGACCCGACCGAGCAGCCGACCGACCCGGAGACGACCCCGCCGACCGAGGACACGACGCCGCCGACCACTCCCACCACGACGAAGTCGACCGGCGACCAAACCGGCCAGGCCGAGTCGTCGACGGAGAACTCCCTCGTCGCCTGAAACACGTCGTTCCGAGAGCGCGCCTTCCCGAAGGGAGGGCGCGCTTTTTCTTACCGCAGGAAGCCGCTCACCACTCGGGCTTGCTCTCGTCCGACGGCGCGGCCGGCCCGGGCGGCCGGCCCACGAGTGGCCGGCGACAGCGGATTGGTGCCGAACGCCTCCACCGACGCCTGACCGGCCCAGATCACGTGGCTCTCACCGGGCCGCAGCGTGTCCAGCTCCGCGTCTGGATCCTCGTCGGCGAGACCACGCGGCACGCCGAGCTCCCAGGCGATGCCGGCCACTCCCCCGCCCGCCGGCACAAGCGCATCGATCACGCTCCGACGCCACTCCGGGGCGGAGCGCTCAGCGGCGGGCCAGGCGGCGGGCGCCGGAAAGGCCGGGCTCGAACGGGATGTTGTAGTGGGCGAAGACGTTCGGCTCCTCGGTGGCGGCCAGCTCGCCGTCCAGCTCGATGCTGGGGGCGTCGGTGACCTGCTTCTTGCCGAACTGGACCCGTACGGCCTTGGGGGTCACCGTGGCCCCGGCCAGCGGGACGAAGACCAGGCGGTGGCGGCCGATGAAGCCGACACGCACAGTGGCGTACGACGGCTCGTCGTTGAGCGTGTCGACGTAGACCGCCTCGAGCTCGCCGATCTTGGAGCCCTCGGGGTCGATGACGTTTTCGCCGCGCCAGTCGCGCAGGTTCTCAGCTGGAAACACGTTGTTTGCTTGCCCGCACCGGCACGGTCGAAACCCTCGCCTACGACGCGGCCGTAGCCGATGCGTCAACGGCGAAGCGGGATGGGATTGTCGTCAGGCAATATCTGCCAGGCCCGCTCGGCCAGCGGCGTCAGCACCTCGACGGCCGCGTCACCCCTCTGCCGCCACGGCGCCTCTGCGAGGCGATCAGTCAAGATCTCCACTTCGCCGTACGCCTCGCGGCCGGCCGCCGTCGCCACGCCCTCGGCGTCCAGCCACCCGCGTTTCCGCAGCCGACCGGCCGCGGCAGCCCATTCCCCGTCGCTCCAGCCGCGGGCGGGCTGGGTGACCTCGCGCAGCCGCCCGCCGTCGAGCCCGACCCGCCACACCAGCGACTCGCAGCCGTCGACGCCGGCCGTCAGCAGCGCCGCCACGTGCCCGTCGCCCCGGTGCTCACGCAGGATCGTCGCCGCGTGCCAGAGCCGGGCGACCGGTTGCTCCGGCCACGGCAGATCGGCGTGCGCGGCGGCCAGCACCCGCCCCGGCAGATCGGCCGCTTGCGCCGCTTCCTCCAGCAGATCCACCGCGGCCACCACAGTGGACGTCGGCAGACCCTCGAACAACTCACTCAGAGCCGCACTCGCCCCCGCGGCCCGGGCCGCGACCGCTGCCTCGGGCGTGATCCGCTCCCACACGCCCGGCAGCGCCCGCGCCACCATGCCCGGCGCGAACCCGAAGAACGCCGCCGTCACCGGCCCCGCCCCCACCGGCCCGAGCGCCGCCGCCCGCCCGGCGAAGTACCGCCGCCAGAACCCGGTCAGCCCGGCCGCCTCGAAGGCCGCCCCAGCCTGCGGCGTGAAGTAGGTGACGGCGTGCAGCGGCTCGAACAGCGACCAGATCCGGCGCGGCGTAGACGGCTCGTTCATCGTCGTAGTCAACGGCTCATCGCGGGCCGGGGCAAGCGGCTAGCGCAGTTTGACGTCGACCGTCTCCCAGCTTCCCTCGGTGACGGTGATGCCGACGGTGGCGGGGCTGTGGTCCGGGGCGGTGAACTCGAGCTCCCAGACGCCGGGGTCCAGGGGCCAGTTGTAGCGGCCGTCGACGTCGGTCGTGACGGCCTCCAGGTTGACCGAGCGGCTCGGCTGGACCGCGCGGCGGAACACGGTCGCGTCGGTGACGGGGGCGCCGGCGCTGTCGAGGACGCGGCCGCGTACCCCCTCCTCGGCCTGCGGCGAGGGGTCGTCGCAGGCGCCGAGGAGCAGACAGACCGCCATCAGGGCGATGCTCAGTCTGTTCACCAGTGCATGACCGCGGATTCTCCGGACGCCCACGAGTAATAGAGTCGCACCCGGACGACATAACGGCGACCCGAGAACAGCTTGACGGTGATCAGGGCGTTGCGGTCCTCGCCGCTGTCGTCGTCGCCGGCCAGGTACCGCAGCTCGCCGTCGACCTCCTCGAAGAGCACCAGCACGACGTCGGCCGCGCCGAACGTGCCGATGCTGTACTCCCGGCTCGCCTCGGGGACGATCTCGGCGTTGAACTGATCGCGCGGCTTCAGCGACATCGCGGTCGACTGGAACGGGGTCAGGCGCGGCAGTTGCGGCTGCAGCGACGGATACCAGAGAAGCACCTGTTCCTGGTCGATCTTCGAAATGGAACCGGGCGGCCGGATGCCGTTCTTGTATTCGTCCGGGCTGATCACCAGGCCCCCCGGGAAGCTGTATTCCATCACCGAGTCGGGATCCCAGTCGGAGCCCTTCACCTCGCGCGGGTCGAGCTTGCGGAGCACATTGTGGAACGTGACGTCCCGCGGCCAATTGTTGGGCGGCCCACCCAGGAACGCGTAAACGGCCTCCTCGTCCCAGACGATGCCGGCGTTCGGGTTCTGGTGCTCGTGGGGCATGCCGAGCGTGTGGCCGATCTCGTGCCGGGCCGTCGTCCGCCCGTACGGCGTGGTCAGATCCCACCCGAAGTTCATGGTCCGGTCGTTCTGCCCGATCTGCAGCACGTCGCGGCCGAGGTAGGACCACGAGCCGTCGCCCTGCTCGAAACCGATGCGTACCTCCGCCTCGGCCGGGCTGGTCACCTCGGCGAAGTCGAGCCCGATGCCGATGTCCTTCCACTCCGCGAACGACTCCCGGACCACGGCCTTCTGGTCGTCGTGGCCGCTCTCCATGAAGGCGTACCGCAGCTTCGTCCCGTTGGCCCACATCGAGCGCCCCACCACGATCGCCCGCTGCTGCTCGGCCGGCAGGTCCGCCCGCAACACCGGCAGCGTCCGCGGCGGCGCGGCGCAATACCTCAGCTTTTCCATGGCATGCCTCTCCCCCCAAAGAAAAAGCACAGAATAAAATGCCCGCCGAAAATGTCTTAGCGGTCGGCGCGGCAGAAAACCTGGGCCAAGCTTTCTCTTGATTTCTTGGTCAAGTCAATGACCCGCGGGAGCGTTGTCGGGAAACCGTCGAGCGGGTATCAAGCGGCGCCGTGCTCGCCTCCCGCCAACCCTCCAAGGTCATCGGAACGGGCTGCGGTTAGGCTTTCCTAACTTCGAAGAACGGGGTGGGGGATGGCGCAGCCGGAGTCGCTGTCGGAGCTGCTGAACGGGCGGCGCGCGGCGATCGACGCCACCGTGCCGGCCGCCGGGTACGTCCTGGGATGGCTGGCCGCCGGGCGCTCGATCGGGTTCGGAGCCGCCGTGGCGGTCGTCTGCGCGCTCGCCATCTCGTGGTGGCGGCTACGGCACGGCGACAAACCGCGGGCGGTGCTGATCGGGCTCCTCGGCGTGTGCGTGGCGGCGCTGATCGCGCTGCGCACGGGCAACGCGGCCGACTTCTTCCTGCTCCAGCTGTTCAGCAACGCGGCCAGCGCGCTCGCCTGGGCGGTCAGCATCGTGATCCGCTGGCCCCTGCTCGGCGTGATCGTCGGTGCGGTGCTCGGCCAGAAGACCCGCTGGCGGCGCGATCCGGCGCTGCTACGGGCGTACCTGCGCGGCAGTTGGATCTGGGTCCTGCAGTATCTGATCCGGGTCGCGGTCTTCCTCCCCCTCTACGCGGCCGACCAGGTCACGGCGCTGGGCGTGGCCCGCGTCGCGCTGACGTGGCCGCTGGTCGCGGCCTGCCTCGCGGTCAGCTGGTGGGTGATCCGCCGCTCCCTGCCGGCCGGCCATCCCGGCCTGCGTCACCCCGTCGCCGCATAAAAAAGGCGTCAACAAAGGGCGCCCGCTCTGGCATCCGGGCAGCGCCCGAGTCACCGTTGCCCGGTGAGCGATTCGAAGGTCATCCTCGGGGTGTCGTGTTCGCTTCCCGGGCTCGAGGCCCTGCGCTTCGCGGTGCGCCAGGCGCGGCGCCGTGACGTCCCGCTGCTGGCCGTACGAGCGTGGATGCTGAACACCGGCCCGCGGTCCCAGCCGAGCCTGGAGTGGGAGCGCGCGCTGGCCGCCGAGGCCCGGCGCCGCGTCGACGAGGCGTTCCGCGAGGCCCTCGGCACGACCCCGGCCGAGTTCGGCGCGATGGTGCGGGTGCCGTCCGGCAGTGCCGCCGCGGCCCTGCGGCACTACGTGACCGGCCCGGACGACCTGATCGTGCTGGGCGCGGCCACCAGCCGCTGGTGGGGTGGCGGCACGGTCCGCCGCTGCGTCCGCGCCGCCGCCTGCCCGGTGATCGTCGTGCCGCCGCCGGCCCTGGCCCGCCTGACCGGGACTACCCGAGCCGTTCGTAGATCTTTGCATACGCTGCCGCCATCACTGCAGGTGTGAATCGTCGCGCCGCCTCGGCCCGGCACTCCCGCTCGTCGATGGTCCCGGCCGCCGTCACCAGGTCGCCGAGCTCGTCCTCGTCGGTGGTGAGCAGGCCGGTCCGGCCGTGCTCGACCAGCTCGGGCAGGCAGCCGCGGACGATACCCACCACCGGCGTGCCCAGCGCGAGCGACTCGACGACCGCCGTGCCGCCGGGCTCGTTCCAGCGCAGCGGGAACAGCGCCGCCCGGGCGCCGGCCACCAGCTCGTCGCGGGCCTTGCCGGTCACCGTGCCGATCCAGCGCACCCGCACGCCGTCCACGTAGGGGGCGACCCGCTCGTGCCAGAACGCGACGTCCGGGTTGCTCGGATCGGCGGCGGCCAGATCCTCCGGGTTGTGGCAGGGCCCGACCGGACCGGCCAGCACCAGGTCGAAACCCTTCTCATGAGCCAGGCGGGCGGCGAGGTCCTGTCCCTTGCCCGGGTTGATACGGCCCAGGACCACGGCGTACGCCTCCTTGCGCACCCGCTCCTTCTTGTCGGCGCCGACGGCGAGTGGGGTCGCCAGGTGCACGTGCCCCACGGACAGCCGGCGCAGCGCCTCGGGGGCGTGACTCAGCTGATCCGCCGAGACTCCGTTGACCCGCACGCGGCCGGTGACCGACCCGTACAGCTCCGGGTGTTTCTGCAGGTCCCAGTGCAGGGTGTGCAGTGTCGGCAGTTCCAGCGCGGCCATCGTCGTCAGGCCGGCCGCCTCGACATGGTCGTGCACGAGGTCGATGTCGCCCTCCTGCACCCGCCGCGCGATCAGGTGCTGATGCGCCGGGACAACCCCGCAGACCTGGTTGTACGGACGTTGGAGCAGCGGGAACTGCCCCCGGGGAAAGATCGCGACCCGCTCGTCCACCGGCAACTCGCTGTCGCCGACGGTCGCGAGGACCACCTCGATGCCGAGCGCCCGTAACTCGGGCACGAGCGTGGCGACGACGTTCTCGATGCCGCCGTAGCCCCGCGGCGGCACCGGCAGCCAGGGACCCGCGTTGACGAGGACCCTCATGCGACCCGTACCGCCTCGCGCAGGGTCGCCAGCGGCGGTCGCTCCTGAACGCCGACGTCGGTGACCACGATGTCCCGGTTGAGGTGGGGCAGCCCCTCTCCGCCGCCCCGCCGGAACTGGGTGAGCAGCGTGCTCGGCGGCAACGGCTCGGCGACCAGGCCACGGCGGTGCAGGCGGCCCCAGGCGGTCACCATGATCTGCGCGGACATCCGGCTCAAGGCCTCGATGCCCTGATGCCGGTGGTGGCGCTCACCGAGGTCGACCTGGGCCAGCGCGTCCAGGCCGACGAGGTCGAGCAGGTCGATCAGCATGGCGATCTCGACGCCGTAGCCGGAGACGAACGGGATCCGCTCCAGCGTGGCCCGGCGGCCCGCGTACTCCCCGGCCAGTGGCTGGACGAAGCCGGCGAGCTCGGGCCAGAACAGGTTGATCAGGGGACGAGCCCCGAGCTCGGTGACCCGGCCGCCGCCGTCCACCTCCACGCCGTCGGTCCGGACCAGCGGGCGGTGGTAGAAGCCCTTGACGAACTCGACGGAGCCGTCGGTGAGCAGCGGGCCGAGCAGCCCGGTGACGAAGCTGTCGGAGAAGTCGCGCAGGTCGCCGTCGACGAAGGCGACGACATCGCCCGTGCTGGCGGCCAGCCCGGCCCAGAGCGCGTCGCCCTTGCCCTCCATCCGCGGCAGGCCCCGGGTGATCTCGTCCTGGGCGACGACGCGGGCGCCCGCCGCGCGGGCCACCTCGGCGGTGGCGTCGGTCGACCGGGAGTCGACGACGACGATCTCGTCGACCAGGGGCACCCGCTCGACGAGGCCGCGCCGGATGACGGCCACGATGTCGCCGATGGTCGCCTCCTCGTTCCGGGCGGGGATCACGACGCTGACCCGCGAGTCGCCCTTGCGGCGGGCGAGCTGCCGCGCCGTCCACTGTGACGTGTTGCCGGTGCGGTAGGTGGCCCACGCCTCGACCACGGGCAGGGCATTGAGTTGCTGCATGAGACCCCCGAACGTGCGTCTGAAGATCGCTCACCTTTGCCCAGTCGAGTGGAGATCAACCTTGATTCCCGATGACCAACACGTGACGGCCACCTGGGAAAACGCTGATCAACGTTTCGGTTCTGAAACAGCGGGGAGATCTCGGCTCGTTGATCGCGTGTGAGGGGTTGGGGTTCAGATGACGGCGGTAAGGGTCGGATTGGTCGGCGCGGGCGGGGTCGCGCAGCGGCATGCCCGCGTGCTCTCCGGATTGCCGGACGTGCAGTTGACGGGCGTCACGGACGTCGTGCAGGAGGCTGCTTCGGCGCTGGCTTCGGCCCACGGCGCGAAGGTTCTGCCGGACGTGGAGGCGCTGCTGTCGGAGGGTGTCGACGCGGTTTACGTGTGCGTACCGCCGTTCGCGCACGGGCCGGCCGAACGCGCCGTGATCGCGGCCGGCGTGCCACTCTTCGTGGAAAAGCCTATTGGCCTTGATCGAGACATAGCGACCGATCTCGCCGCCGATATCGCAGCCAGCAAGCTCATCACTGCGGTGGGTCACCACTGGCGATATCTGTCGATTGTTGACAAAGCTCGCGAAATCCTCGCCGGCCGGGAGGTGCGGCTGGTGAGCGGAGCCTGGCTCGACAAGGTGCCGCCGGTCGGATGGTGGCCGCACCGCGACCGCTCCGGCGGGCCCGTGGTGGAACAGGCTGCGCACGTGCTCGACCTGGCGCGGTACCTCGTCGGAGAGGTCACCCAGGTCACCGCGATGGGCAGCGGGATCCCACCGGCCGTCCCGGGATCCACCGAAGGCCCCCGGCCGGACATCGACGGATCAACGGTGGCGACTCTGCGGTTCGCCGGCGGCGCGGTGGGCACCCTTGCGGCGACCTGCGTGCTCGGCTGGAAGGAACGGGCCGGGCTGGAGATCTTCGCGGACGGGCTGGCCCTGTCAGTGACGGAGAACGGCCTCACGGTCCGCTCCGGCGACGACATCACCACCCACGACGGCGACCCCGAAGCGGCCCGGATCGCGGTCGACGCCACGTTCATCGACGCCGTCCGCGGCGAGACGCCGGCACCGGACATCCGGGTGCCGTACGCCGAGGCGCTGCGCACCCACGAGCTGGCGCTGGCCGTGGCCGCGTCCGCCGCGACTTCAAGGACCGTCGATGTCTGACCGCAACCTGGTGATCCCGGCGCCGGGACGGCTCGAAATCGTGACGGAGCCGGTGGAACCCGGCCCGTTCCGGGTCCGGACCCTCTACAGCGGGGTGTCGGCGGGAACCGAGCTGAGCTTCGTGAAAGGTACAAACCCGGCGCTGCACGCGGGCTTCGACCCCGTCCTGGGGTTGTTTGGCGGGTCCGCCACAGCGGCCTATCCGGTACGGCGGCTCGGCTACATGGAAGTCGGGCAAGTCGTGGAAAGCCAGACCCCGGCGGTCGCCGAAGGGCAGGTGGTGGCGATGACGTACGGGCATCGCAGCGGCTTCACCGGTGACCCGCTACGCGACCGCGTCGTACCGCTGCCGGCGGACCTCGATCCGCTGCTCGGCATCTACGTGGCCCACATGGGGCCGATCTGCGCCAATGGACTGCTGCACGCCGCCTTCGAATATCACGGGCCGGCAGTGCGAGGACTGGGCGACGGGGTGGCCGGCAAACGGGTAGTGGTCACCGGGGCGGGAGTGGTCGGGCTGCTCACGGCACTGTTCGCCCGCTTCCACGGTGCGGCCTCCGTGGTGGTGGTCGACCCGACGCCGGAACGGCTGGCAGTGGCATCGGCGCTCGGCCTGGACACCCTCGCCAGCGACGACGGCGACCCGGCGGTGACGTTGAAGACGGCATGGCGGCACACGGCGGACGACCGCGGAGCCGACGTGGTCTTCCAATGCCGCGGGCAGGCGTCGGCCCTGCACACGGCGCTGCGGCTGCTCCGGCCGCAGGGCACGGTCATCGACCTGGCCTTCTACCAGGGCGGCGCGGGAGACTTGGAGCTGGGCGCGGAGTTCCACCACAACGGGCTGGCCATCCGCTGCGCCCAGATCGGCCGCGTCCCGCGGGGCCTGGCCCCGACCTGGGACCGCGAGCGCCTGTCGGCCGCGACCATCGAGCTGCTCCGCACGTACGGCGCAGCGATCCGCAACCACCTGGTCACTGCGGTGGTCCCGTTCGACGAGGGACCCCAACTGCTCACCGACCTGGCCGCCCGCCACCGCCAGGAGCTCCAGGCAGTCCTGGAGTTCTGACCCAGCCGCCTATCCCACCCCGCGCGGCCCTTCTGCCGCCACCCCCGCGGTCCCTCTGCCCAGCCACCCCGCGCGGCCCTTCTGCCGCCACCCCCGCGGTCCCTCTGCCCAGCCACCCCGCGCGGCCCTTCTACCCGCCATCCCGCGTTGTCCCTCTGCCCGCCCACCGGCGCCCGCGCCCACTGCTGCCCACCGCGCGGGCGCCGGTGGCGTCAGCGTTTGCGGGCCGCGCTGTCCCGCCCGGTCCGGACGAAGTGGGGACGAGGTCGGCCATGGGCAGGGTCACGGTCACGGTGGTGCCGATGTTCTCGGTCGAGCGGACCTCGATGCTGCCGTCGTGGTTGGCGAGGATGGTGTGCACGATCGCCAAACCGAGACCGGTGCCGGGCACCGCCTGCCGGATGGCGTTGCTCGCCCGGAAGAACCGGCCGAACAGCGTCTCCTGCTCCGGCTCAGGGATGCCCATCCCGGTATCGGCGATCACCAGAACGGCCTGATCTCCGCGCTGCCCGGCGCTGACGGTGACGCTCCCCTCGGCCGGGGTGAACTTCACGGCGTTGGAGAGCAGGTTGTCGAGCACCCGATCGAGCTGACCGGAGTCACCGCGGACCGTGACCGGGCCCCGCACATCGACGTGCAGGCCGACCAGGGCCTTGGCCGCGGCCGGCTCGACCGCCGCAACTCCCCGGAGCACCACTTCGGCCAGGTCGAGCGGCCCTCTCATCGTCCGGAAGTCGCCCGACTCGATCTGCGACAGCGTCAGGATGTCCTCGATCAGGTCACGCAGCCGCCGGGCGTTGCGGGCGATGACGTCGAGCATCCGCTCCTGAGCGGCGGTCAGCTGCCCCGGCTCGGCGTCCCGCATCAGCTCCACGTACCCCGAGATGCTGGTCAACGGCGTCCGAAGCTCATGCGAAACCGTCGACATGAAGTCGGTCTTGACCGTGTCGATCTCATGCAGCCGAGCCGACACCAGCTCCTCGTGACGCCGCACCTCCGCGGTCCGCTCCGCCGCCGCATCGAGCGCCTCGGCGATGGCCCGGATCTCCGCCGGCCCCTGCCGCGCGGCCTCACTCTCCGCCGACCCCTGACTCGCGGTCCCACCCTTCGCCAGGCCCTGCCCGGCGGTCTCGCTCTCCGCCGGCCCTTGCCCCGCGGTCCCGCCCTTCGCCAGGCCCTGTCCCGCGGTCCCACCCTTCGCCAGGCTCTGCCCCGCGGTTCCGCTCTCCGCCGGTCCCGGTCCCGCGGTCCCACCCTCCGTCGGGCCCTGCCGCGTCCCCTCCTCGGGCTCGGCCCCGGCGCCACGTCCTGTCCCGCTCCAGCTTCCGAACCCACCTGCCGTGGTGGCGTCCGGCCCGGCGTCTGTGCCGCTCCCGCGTTCGGCGGCCGCTTTTCTCTCCGCTTCGGCCACGATCGCGGTCAGCGGGCCGACGATCCGGCGCCGGGTGCGCACGGCCGTGATGATCGCGACGGCGGCGGCCCCCAGGCTGAGCGCCGCAACCAGCCCGATCGTCACCCACCGGAGCGCGTCGGCCCGGTCGAGCAGCTCGCCCGCCTGCTCGTCGGCGGCGTTCCGCAGCTCGTCGTTGGCCGCCACAAAGGCGTGGAAGAGTGGTTCGCTCTGCGCGGCGTACGCGATGGCTTCGTCGCTGCCCGGCGCCGCCCGCCGCTGCTGGTCGGCGATCACCCACCAGCTGTCGGCCCGGTCGATCTGGCCGGCGGCGGCCGCGGTGGCCCGGCCGGCCCCGAGCCGGATCAGCTCGTCGCCGACCAGCCCGTACTCGCTGCGGGCCACGTCATAGGTGTCGAGCATCCGCTCGTCCCCGGTCAGCGTGTAGCCCCTCAGCCCCGCCTGGGCATCCGTGAGCACCACCCGTAGATCGGCGTTGGCTCGCTGCAGCGGCTGGACCTCGGTGGCGAGCTCCCGCTCCGCGTGATGCTCCACCAGCACCGCGCCCAGCTCGACAGCCCCGCACCCGGCGACCAGAACGACCAGGCCCGCGAAGGCCCGGGTCAGCAGCCGGCCGACCGAGCTCTCACGTCGCATCATCCCGCCGCGTGCCGATCACGCCCGGGCTCGGCTCAGCAGCGCCTGGATCCGGGAAACGAGCTCACGCGGGCTGAACGGCTTGGTCACGTAGTCGTCGGCCCCGGCGCTGAACCCACCCTCGACGTCCTGCTCCTGCACCCGGGCGGTGAGCATGATGATCAGAATCCCCGCCGTGGCCGGGTCGGCCCGCAGCATCCGGCACACCTCGATGCCGGACAGCCCCGGCATCGACACGTCCAGCACCGCCAGCGTCGGCTGCCGGCCACGCGCCTGCTCGACGGCGCTCTGCCCGTCCTCGACGGCGATCACCTCGAAGCCCGCCTGCTCCAGCTTGAACGCCACCAGGTCGCGGATGTCGGCGTCGTCGTCGGCAACCAAGACCACCGTCACGGCAATCTCCCTCTGGTTGGTGGACGCAGCTTTCGCTACTTATACGAACCATATCCGCTTGGTCCGACTTACGAGGCCGCTCCGCAAATGCTCAACCCCACCCACCTCCCCGTGCTCTCCCCGGCCAGCCCCCGCATCACCAAGCTTCACCGCACCACTCCGCTCTCACAGGCCTCCCCGCGGCCCGCCCCGCCCGCGCCGCTCGGCTCTCACAGGCCGCCCCGCGGCCCGCTCTCACAGACCTCCCCGCGGCCCGCCTCGCCCGCACCCCACCACCTCGTCCTACCGCGCCGGGTGTTCGTCGGGCCGCAACCCAGCCGCACCCTGGGCGCAGCTCCGCTGCGCCCCCGCTCCGGTGTTCTGTTTGCAGACGCCCACTCGTTTGTGAGCCGGCAGGAGGTTCCAGATGCACGCCGTGATCGACGCCATCCGTACCGAGGCGCTGTTCGCTTCGAACCTGCAGCGTTCCCAGAGCCCCACCCCGGAGCTGATCCGGGCCGCCGTCAACTCGACGGTCGACCGCCTCGGCGAGGCCCGCTGCGCCGAGCTGGTGGCCGAGGAGTTCGGCGAGCACCCGGACTGCGCCATCGGCCGCATGCGCTGGGCCCGCAGCGCCGTCCGCCTCGCCTTCGCCTGACGCCCTCCGCCCGCCGGCCCGCCCCGGGCCGGCGGAGGCGAGCGCCCTGCGGAACACGACGATCCCCGCGTGTCCGTTGCGCCGCACCGGGCCCGGGCCGTACGCTCGGCCGCATGTTGCACGCGCGCTTGAGCATGTGGTGGCCCGCCAGACCGGCGGCCACTTCTCCCCGCGCGTAACCATCCGCGGCCGCCTCCCCGAGGCGGCCGTTTTCGTATGGTCGGACCTCGGCCGGCGCCGCCGAGCCCCGAAAGAGGACCACCATGCGGCCTTTCGCCCTGCTCCACCGGGACGGCGCCGACCACGTCGAAGTGCTGACCGGCGACGTCGTCACCGTGCCCACGCTCGACGACATCCCCCTGCACCGCGGCCGGCCCACCCTGGCCGTCGTGCCCTACCGGCAGATCACCGAGCGCGGCTTCGACTGCGTGGACGACGGCGCCCCGCTCGAGTGCCTCGTAGTGCGCTCGAGGCGCAAGGAGCCGCTGAGTTCCTTCCCGGCCGCCCCGCTCACCGTCCGCGACGGCCACTTCGACATCTCCGACGACGAGTACGGCGCCATCGTCGAGGACGTCCTGCACGACGAGATCGGCCACGGCGAAGGCGCCAACTTCGTGATCCACCGCGTCTTCCACGCCACCGTCGACGGCGACCCGATCGCCGCCGCCCGCGCCGCCTTCGGCCGACTGCTCGCCCACGAACAGGGCACCTACTGGACATTCCTCGTGCACACCGGCACCCGCACCCTGATCGGCGCCACCCCCGAACGCCATGTCAGCGTCGCCGACGGCATCACGATGATGAACCCGATCAGCGGCACCTTCCGGCACGGCTCCGGCGACCTCCTCGACTTCCTGCACGACCCGAAGGAGACCGAGGAGCTCTACATGGTGCTCGACGAGGAACTCAAGATGATGGCGACCGTGGCCGAACACGGCGGCCAGGTCGCCGGCCCCTACCTCAAGCAGATGGCGCACCTGACCCACACCGAATATCTGCTGGCCGGCCGGGGCTCCCTCGACGTCCGCGACGTGCTGCGCGAGACCATGTTCGCGCCGACCGTCACCGGCAGCCCGATCGAGAACGCCTGCCGCGTGATCGCCCGGCACGAACGCCGCGGCCGCCGCTACTACGCCGGCGTCCTGGCCCTGCTCGACCACGACGACCAGGGCCGCCAGACGCTCGACGCCCCGATCCTCATCCGCACCGCCGAGATCTCCCCCGACGGCACCCTGCGCGTCCCGGTCGGGGCCACCCTCGTCCGCCACTCGACCCCGGCCGGCGAGGTCGCCGAGACCCACACCAAGGCCGCCGGCATCCTGGCCGCGCTGGGTGCCACCGCCGTCGGCGCTTCCGCCGTAAGACCGCAGGCCGAGACCCCGGAGATCCGAGCCGCCCTGGCCGCCCGCAACAACGGCCTGGCCCGCTTCTGGCTCGACTCCCGCGCCCCCGGCGCCCTCACCGTCCCGGCTCTCGCCGGCAAGTCGGCCCTGATCGTCGACGGCGAGGACACCTTCACCGCCATGCTCGCCCACCAGCTCAAAGCGCTCGGCCTGACCGTGACCGTCGCCCCCTGGACGGCTTTCCGCCCCGCCCCCGCCCTGCCCGCCGAGCCAGCCGCCCCCGTTCTCCCGGCCGGATCGGTCGCCCCCTCTCCCTCGGCGGGAGCCACCGTCTTCGCTGGCTCGGCCGGATCGGTCGCGGAAGGCGCGGCGGATGGAGCCGAGCCCGACTTCGCCGGGCTGCTCACGGGCGGGTCGTCGCGCATCGATCCGCTCGCCGCCGATCTGGTGGTGGCCGGACCCGGGCCGGGCGACCCGGGTGACTTGGACGATCCGAAGATGGCGGTGATGCGCGGTCTGATCGAGGCCCGCCTGAGCGCGGGCCGCCCCCTGTTCGCCGTGTGCCTCGGGCACGAGATCCTCGCGATGCTGCTCGGGCTGGGGCTGCGCCGTCGCGATGCTCCCTATCAAGGACTGGCCCGCGAGGTCGACCTCTTCGGCGAGCGGCGGACGGTCGGCTTCTACTCCAGCTTCGCCGCGGTCGCGGAAGTGGGCGAGCTCGCCACCGCGCACGGAACGGTGGAGATCGCCCGCGATCCGGTCGACGCGGCCGTGCACGCCCTGCGCGGTCCGGGCTTCGCCGGGGTGCAGTTCCACCCCGAGTCGGTGCTCAGCCGCGACGGCTTGACCGTGCTCGCCGAACTTCTGGCGATATTGATGAGTGACGTGGTTAGCCCGGCCAGGAACGGGTAGCGAAGATGATTGCCGGTGGTTCAAGGGGATCGAGAGCCTCCGCTTGGGCCACCGGCCCGCATCGTCAGCCGGCACCGGCACCGCCCGCGGGCCGCCGGCCGATGCGAGGCCCGGATCCGCGGCGCCGGCCGGCCGCGCAATGGACTCAGCCGGCCAGGACATCGTCCAGCACCCTCACGAATTGATCCGGCTGCTCAAAGATTGCCCGGTGGCCCGCGCCGGGGATCACGACAAGCTTCTTTCTCGGCGCCTGCACCGTCTCGTACCACTGGTGGAAGAGCACTTCGAGGCCGCGCATCTCGTCGGCCCCCTGGACGAACCACACCGGAACGGGCAGGCGTGGCGCGCTCCGGCGCAGATCGATCTCCTGCATCTGGGGATAGAGGACCGACCAGGTGTCGAGGACCGCGTTGATGGTGTGGGCCTTCTGCAGCACCGTGTACTCGCCCACGCCGAGCTCGAAGCCGGTCGACGGCTGCGCGTACGCCTCGTTCTCGTAGAGCATGATCGGCTCGTAGCCCCAGACGTCCCGGTAGGGCGGCGGGCCCTGGGCCACGAGCTGCTCCGCAAGAGCTTTCCGCCCGGTGGACCGCGCCCACGCCAGGATGTCGTCGTAGAAGATCTGATCGCTGGCCCGCAGGTCCACGGCCTGGCCGGCACCGATGTAGGTCGCGAACTTCTCCGGGCCGCGCTGGAGCGCGAGCACCGACAGGACCGAGCCGCCCGAGTGGCCGAGCAGATAGATCTTGTCCTGGTGGAAGCGCTCCCGCAGGTAGTCCGCCACGTCGAGCACGTCGCTCACCATCCGGTCGAGGGTGGCGCGGGAGGTCGGATCGAGCGCCGGATAGGAAGCGCCGCCGCCTCGACGGTCGAGCGTCGCCATCACGAAGCGCTGCTCGACGGCGCCGAGATGCTTGCGGACAGCACCGAGCTCGGAGCCACCCGGAGCACCGGGAACGAACAGCAGCACGGGCGCGCCGGCGCGAGCGCCGCGGATCATGACGTTGAGCCCGCCGACCCTGGTCAGCTCGGCGACGCCGCCCCGGATCGGCGCGGTGCGGGCCGGAATCGCGATCGCGGCCGTCAGGAGCAGCACCCCGGCCGCGGGCAGCGCCACCAGCACCTGGCCGGCCCGCCGGGCGACTCCGCGGCCGATGATCAGGCCCAACACCATGGGCAACAGGGTCAGGAAGCCTTGCACGCCCCGGCCGGCGACCAGAACGACGAAGCCGAAGGCGCTGGCGTGGGGCGGCCCGGTGGAGGGCCCGGCATATCGGGCACGCATGAGCTCAAGCGCCAGAAGAAAGGCCAAGGGCACCGAAATGAGCACGATGCGGGAACGGCCGAAGCGGCCGGCGGCCAGGCCGAGGGCCGCGCTGACGGCCACCGAGCAGAGCGCTTCGGTGATCGTGAGAGGGCCGCGCGGAGTCCAGAGACCTGCGGTGACGCCCCACAGTGCCGCGAGCGCCGTCCAGAGAATCGATGTCATGCCGCCGAGGATGGCGGCCGGACCGGCCCGAGCACATGATGCTTCGGTAGGGGTCGAGGCAATACTTTGGTATGTCCTCACCGGACGCGGAGCCTCGTAGGCTGCGGGTCATGTCGTCGCTGCCGTTCCAGTTGCTGGTGCCCGATCCGCCGGGTGACCGGCGCTCGGCCACCCGTGACCGGGTGGCCGACGTCGTCGCCATCCTCTGCGCGCTCCTCTACGGGGCCACCATGGTGCCTCTCGGCGACGCGACCTCCTCGTCGGCCGCGATTCCGTGGCAGGCCGACGTGGCGATCGGCGTGCCGTGCGCGCTCGCGCTGGTCGTGCGCCGGCGGTGGCCGCTCGGGCTCTACCTGGTGCTGCTTCCCTTCGGCGCCGTCTCGGTGATGGCGACCGGCGCCATCCTCATCGCGCTCTTCACCGTGGCCATCCGCTATCGCGCCGGGGTCGTCCTCCTTCTGGCTGCCGCCCACGTCGGCACCGGTGTCATCTACTACGCGCTGCAGGGCGATCCGCCGTTCCCGCTGTGGGTCGACATCCTGATGCGGGCCGCGACCGGCCTGGCCACGATCGGGTGGGGCCTGTTCCTGCGGGCGTACCGGCGCCTGACCCTGACGTTGCGACAGGAAGCGCGGCGGGCCCGGGAGGAGCAGCAGCTGCGGGTCGATCAGGCGCGGCTCACCGAGCGTTCCCGCATCGCCCGCGAGATGCACGACGTGCTGGCGCATCGCATGTCGATGGTCAGCCTGCACGCCGGGGCGCTCGAGGTCAGCAGCGACGCGCCACCCGAGGAGATCGCGTCGGCCGCGCGGACGATCCGGCTGAGCGCCCACGAGGCGCTGGAGGAGCTGCGCGCGGTGATCGGGGTGCTGCGTCAGGGCCGGACACCACCCGAGCCACCGCAGCCGGGCCTCGCCGACCTGCCCGACCTGGTGGAGGATGCCCGCACCTCCGGCATGGCCATCGACTTCGTCTGGGTCAGGCCGCCGGCCGAGTCCGCTCAGCCGTCCCCCGTGCTCGGCCGCACCGCCTACCGGCTCGTGCAGGAGGCGCTGACCAACGCCCGCAAACACGCGCCCGGAGAGTCGGTCGACGTGCGTCTCGACGGTGCCGCCGGCGGCGACCTGCGCATTCTGGTCACCAACGTGGCCGGCGGCTTCCATGGCGCGGCCCAGGACGTGCCCGGGTCGGGCACCGGGCTGGTCGGAGCCGGGGAACGGGCAGCGCTGGTAGGTGGGCGCGTGGAGTACGGCCGCGAGGATGAGCGATTCCGTTTCGAGGCGTGGCTGCCATGGCGGGAATGATCGAGGAGAAGCGGCCCATCCGGCTGGCCATCGTCGACGACGACTCGATGGTTCGCGGCGCATTGCGGCTGCTGTTCAGCCGGCAGCCCGACATCGAGGTCGTGGCGGAGGCGACGGACGGCCTGCAAGCGATCGAGGTGGCCGCGGCGAACTGGCCCGACATCATGCTCATGGACATCCGGATGCCGAGGCTCGACGGCATGATCGCCACCCAGCGCATCCGGAGCCGGCCGGCGGCGCCGCAGATCATCATGCTGACGACGTTCAACATCGACGAGTACGTGGTCGAGTCGCTACGGGGTGGCGCGGTCGGCTTCATGCTGAAGGACTCGCCGCCGCAGGAGATCATCGCCGCCGTGCGGCGGGTGGCCGCCGGCGGGAGCATGATGTCGCCCGACGTGATGCGCAAGGTGGTCGACTACGTCGCCGACCCCGCGGCGGGCTCCCGGCGGTCGAAGGCCAAGGACAAGCTTGCCGTGCTGACCGACCGTGAGCACGAGGTGGCGATCTGCCTGGGCGCCGGCAGCTCCAACGCCGAGATCGGCGCCGCCCTGCGCATGAGCCTGCCGACGGTGAAGGGCCACGTCTCCCGGCTCATGGCCAAGCTCGCGGTGAACAACCGCGTGCAGGTGGCTCTGCTCGTCCATGATGCGGAGCTGCTGTGAGCGGCGAGCGCCCGCGGAGCGGGCGCCCGCCGTCGTTCCGGTCAGGACGCGGACACGCCGGCCGCGCGACCCTCGTGCAGAGTGATGTTCTTGCCGTCGCGCGGGTCGAACAGGTGGATCTTGTCGAGGTTCATCCAGACCTTGGCGTCGGCGCCGTCGCGCACGCGCGACTCGGCCGACAGGCGGGTCACCAGACTGTCCTGCGGCGGGAGGTCGGCCCCGCCCGCGTCGGCGGCCAGATCCTCCAGATCGGCCGAGGCCGCGTGCTCGCCCTCGACGGTGAAGTAGACGTACTTGTCGGAGCCCATCGACTCGACCAGGTCGACGGGGGCGGTGAACTCGAATCCCTTCGCCCGCTGGACGTCGTCGATCAGGGCGGCGTCCTCGAAGTGCTCGGGGCGGATGCCGACGATCAGCTGGCGCGGGGCGTCCGCGGTGCTGAGCTCCCGCCTCATCCGGTCGCCCAGCGGCAGGTCACCGAGCGGCGTGCGCAGCACCGACTCCTCGACCGCGGCCGGCAGGAAGTTCATGGACGGCGAGCCGATGAAACCGGCCACGAAGAGGTTGACCGGGTTGTCGTAAAGGGTCTGCGGGTCCCCGACCTGCTGAATGTAACCGCCGCGCATGACCACGACCCGGTCCCCCAGCGTCATCGCCTCGGTCTGGTCGTGCGTCACGTACACCGTCGTGGTGCCCAGTTGCTTCTGAAGGCGCGACACCTGCGTGCGCATCTGGACCCGCAGCTTGGCGTCGAGATTGGACAACGGCTCGTCCATCAGGAACGCCTTCGGGCTGCGGACGATCGCCCGGCCCATCGCCACCCGCTGGCGCTGGCCGCCCGACAGGTTCGCCGGCTTGCGGTCCAGGTAATCGGTCAGTTCCAGGACGCGGGCCGCGTCCTCCACCTTCTTGTTGATGGTCTCCTTGTCGAGCTTCGCGAGCTTCAACGGGAAGGCCATGTTCTCGCGGACGCTCATGTTCGGGTAAAGCGCGTAGGACTGGAACACCATCGCGATGTCCCGGTCCTTCGGCGCCTTGTCGTTGACCCGCTGGCCGCCGATGCGCAGCTCGCCGGAGGTGATGTCCTCCAGGCCCGCGATCATGTTCAGCGTCGTGGACTTCCCGCAGCCCGACGGGCCGACCAGGATGATGAACTCGCCGTCGGCGATCTCCAGGTCGATGCCGTGCACGGCGACGGTGCCGTCCGGGTAGCTCTTCGTGACCTTGTCAAGAACGATGTCAGCCATGGATTCCTAACCCTTCACCGCGCCGGACGTCAGGCCCGCGACGATGCGCCTCTGGAAGAACAGCACGAACAGGATGATCGGGATCGTGATCACCACGGCGGCCGCGGAGATCGCGCCGGTGGGGTCCTCGAACTGCGAGGCACCGGTGAAGAACGACAGCGCCGCCGGGACCGTGCGGGAGCGCTCGGTCGAGGTGAGCGAGATGGCGAACAGGAAGTCGTTCCAGCAGAAGATGAAGACCAGGATCGCCGTGGTGAAGACCCCCGGCGCGGCGAGCGGGGCGATCACCTTGCGGAACGCCTCACCCTGGGTGGCGCCGTCCATCTTCGCCGCCTTCTCCAGATCCCACGGGATCTGCTTGAAGAACGCCGACAGCGTGTAGATCGCCAGCGGCAGAGCGAAGGTGATGTACGGCAGGATCAGCCCGGCCCAGGTGTCGAACAGGCCGGTGTTGCGCTCGATGTTGAACAGCGGCGTCACCAGGGACACCTGCGGGAACATCGCGATCAGCAGGGACACTCCGACGAGCAGCCCCTTGCCCGGGAAATCGAGCCGGCTGATGGCGTAGGCGGCCATCGTGCCCAGGACGACCGCGACGGTGGTCGCGATCAGCGCGATGCCGATCGAGTTGATCAGGGCACGGACGAACTGGTCGGTCTGGAAGATCAGCTTGTAGTTGTCGAGGGTCCAGTCGCGCGGGATGAAGTTGCCGTCGGTCAGCGTCGGAGTCGTCTTGAACGACAGCGAAGCGATCCACAGCACCGGGATCAGGGCGAAGACGACGACGACCGCGTCCAGCAGACCCCATTTGACCTTCGCGGAGGTGTTCACGGTGGCCATCTAGCGTCGACCCTCCTCGCTGGCGCCCGGCGCCGCGGTGCCGAAGAGCTTCACGAAAATGAACGCGATGATCGCCACGGTCAGGAAGATCAGCACGGACATCGTCGAGCCGATGCCGAGGTTGAGCCCCTTGATCAGGTTGTTGTAGGCGATCATCGACACCGACGACGTCTCATTGGCGCCGTTGGTCAGCACGTAGATGTTGTCGAAAACGCGCAGAGCGTCCAGCGTGCGGAAGAGCAGCGCGACCAGGATGGCCGGCTTCATCACGGGCAGCATCACCTTGGTGAACCGCTGCCACCAGCTCGCGCCGTCCATCGACGCGGCCTTGAGCAGGTCGTCGGGGACCAGGGCGAGGCCGGCCATGAGCAGCAGCGCCATGAACGGCGTGGTCTTCCAGATCTCGGCCAGGATGATGATGGCGAGCGCGCTGGCCCGCTCGGTCAGCGGCGCCCCCTCGGGACTGACCAGGTTGGCCAGGTAACCCGTGCCCGGCGTCCAGGCGTAGCGCCAGCTGAACGCGGCGACGACGGTGACGATGCCGTACGGGATCAGGGCCGAGGTCCGCACGAGCCCGCGCCCGACGAGCGTGCGGTGCATGATCAGCGCCAGCCCCATGCCGAGCACGAGCTCGACCACCACGGAGACGACGGTGATCAACATGGTCACCCCGAAGGCCGTCCACCAGTAGCTGTTGGACAGCACGGTCACGTAGTTCTCGAACCAGACGAACTGCCGGTCCTCGGGGAACTTGAGGTCGTAACGCTGCAGCGACAGCCAGAACGAGTAGAGGATCGGGTACGCGGTCACGACGACCATCACGAGCGCGGCCGGGGCGCAGAGCAGCCAGCCGAGCTTGCGTTCCTGCTTCTTGCCCTCGCTCAGCTCGGCCCGGCGGCGCTGGCGCTGGCGTGGGACCGCCTGCTCCGCCGCCTCGGCGGCCGGTGTGGTGCTGGAAATGCTCACGGCAGCACTCCCTTCGACTCGAGGGCGTCCTGGATGGAGCTCTTCAGATCGGCCCCGGTCTTGTCAGGATCGATGCTCGCGGGCGGCGAGAGCTGGGCGGACACCACGGTGGAGAGGTTCTGGTACGCGGGAGTGCGCGGCCGCGGAGCGGCGTCCTTCAAATCCTCCAGCAGCGTGTCCTTCATCGGGTACGCCTTGGCCATCTCGGGCTCGTTGTACACGGCCTCGATGGACGGCGGCTGCCCGGCGTTGATGGCCAGGTACTTCTGGGCCTCCGGCCCGCGCAGGCACTTGGCCGCCTCGAACGCCTGGTCCGGGTGCTTGCTGAACGCGCTGACGGCGACGTTCGAGCCGCCGATGGTGGTGATGCTCGGGGTGTTCGGGTCGATGCCCGGGTACCGCGCCCACGCGACGTTCTTGGCCAGGTCCGGCGCGTCGCTCTGCATCGAGGCGTACACATACGGCCAGTTGAGCTGGAACGCGCCGCCGCCGTTCTGGAAGGCGAGCCGCACGTCGTCCTCGATCGAGTTCGAGAACGACGGGCTCGTCACGCCGGCCGTGGCGAACGTCTTCATGGTGCGCAGCGCGTTGATCGCCCCGGCGTCCATCACCGCCGACTTGCCGTCGTCGCTGACCACCTTGCCGCCCGAGCTGGCGACCAGGCTGTTGTACAGCACGACCAGGCCCTCGTACTGGGCGCCCATGGTGAGCACCTGGTACGTCTTGCCCTCGGCCTTGAGCTGCTGGGACATCTTGATCATCTCGTCCCAGGTCTTGGGCGGGGTGGGTACGAGATCCTTGCGGTACCAGAGCAGCTGCACGTTGGTGTTGTTCGGCGCCGCGTACAGCTTGCCCTCGTACTCGCCGGAGGCGAGCGGGCCGGGCAGCGTGCCGTTCTCGATCTCGCTGCGGTCGGCGCCCGTCCACTCCTTGATCCAGTTGGCGCTGGCGAACTCCTGGGTCCAGGTGACGTCCATGCCCAGCAGATCCATGCTGTCGTCCTTGGCGGCGAGCCGGCGGACCATCTGGACCCGCTGGTCGTCGGCCGCCCGCGGCAGCACCTGGTACTTGATCTCGTACTTGCCCGCCGCCTGCTGGTTGCACATGTCCACGACGGACTGCATGTTCTCGACGGGGAATTGGTACAAGTTGAGGACGGGTACGCCGCCGTTGTCGTCTGATCCGCAGGCCGCCAGCGGTGCTGCCAGAGCTAACGCGGCCCCCGCCGCGAGCGCCCGAACAAGCAGGGTGCGCCTTTGCGGATGTCGGTCGATAGTCGCCATTGACCCTCCATCCGGCCGAACGTGCGTCGAAGTGATCTCTATCACTTCGACGGCCAGTGATCCTCCTGCCCCACACAGCGACGAAACAAACCCGCAACGTTCGCGAGTGGCGCAGGGACGACGCACCCTAGGCTGTGATCTATGGAGGCCACTTACTTCTTCGATCCCGCGTGCCCGTTCACCTGGCGCACGTCGCGCTGGCTGGTCGCGGTCGCCCCCGAGCGCGATGTGACCGTGCGCTGGCGCGCGTTCAGCCTGAAGGTCCTCAACGGCGACGGCATCCCGGAGCAGTACCGGGCGGCCACCGACGCGTCGTTCCGGGCGCTGCGCCTGGTCGAGGCCCTGCGGGTGGACCACCGGGAGGAGGTGGCGGCGGCGTTCTACACCGAGATCGGCACCCGGGTGCACGACGGCGGGGCGGCGCTCAGCGACGACCTGGTGCTGGAGGCGGCGGAGGCGGCCGGCGTCGAGGACGCCAAGGCGGTGCTCGACGACGCGAACTGGGACGACGCCGTCCGGGAGTCGCACGAGAAAGCGCTCGCGCTGGCCGGGCCCGGCATCGGCTCACCGGTCCTGCACGTGGAGGGCGCCCAGCGCGGCCTGCACGGTCCGATCATCGGGGCGGTTCCCGAGCGGGACGAGGCCCTGGCCATCTGGGACGCGGTCGTCCCGCTGAGCCGCATTGACACCTTCTTCGAGGTGAAGCGCGGCCGCAGCTGACACCCGCCCTCGGCTGAGATCCGCCAGCGCCACATCCGCGGCGCAGCCTGCGCACGAGCGGAGATGCGACGCGGTTCGAGCGCGGGCGCGGCACGGCGCGAGCATCGGCGCGGCGCGGCGCGAGCATCGGCGCGGCGCGGTCTGAGCGCGGCTGGGGCTGAGAGTTGGCTGTGGACGCAACGTGGATGGGGGCAAATGCGTTTAACGGCATGATGGGGGCGGGTATCCGCGTCGCGCCGAAGAACACGGGAGGGCTACATGGCCGAGCCGCAGGTCACCTTGGATCCGCAGAGCCTCAACCCGGTTGAGGAGAAGCTGCGTGTTCCGCTCGAGGATCAGCTCACCTCGGCGCTGCAGGTAGCAACGGACAGGATCAGGCACGAGTACGCCGGGCAGAGCGTCGACGAAGTCACGACGATGCTTCTGGACGGCACCCGGGCGGGGTTGCACCCGGACATCGCCGCCGGGTTCCACCCGGATCACTACCAGCTGCGCCAGGTGGCGGAGGCCATCGTCGCGGAGCACTGATCCACCGAGCGTTGGCCGCCACGGGCGGCCGGAGAGGCCGAAGGGCCGGCCGTGTTAGACGGCCGGCCCTCGTTGTGCCTGCGTCGCAGCCGGGCAAACGGCCGCGGCCGACGAGCACGAGCCAGGTGGGGCCGGCCCAAGCAGGCCTCGCCCAGGTGGGTAAGGGCCAGGCGGGATGGCATCAGGGGCTTGGTCAAGCGGGGACCAGGGCTCGCACAGTGTCCATGGCCTTGAGGCGGGTGGGGCCCTCACCCAGCAAAGCGTCGGGGATGATCAGTTCGTCCAGGCCCAGAGCGGTGTAGGCGGCGATCGCGTCCGTCAGCGCTGCGGGGGAGCCGCCGATCACCGGCATGGTGATGTTGTCGGGGATCGGGCCGTTCACGACCGTGAGGGCCTGGGCGGTGCGGGCGATCGAGCGCGGGTCGCGGCCGAGGGCGGCGCAGTGGTCGTCCAGGACGGCGGACTTCTGGGCGATGTGGGAGGGGATGCCCCAGGTGTTCCAGGCGTCGGCGTGTTCGGCGACGATGCGGAGCATGCGTTTCTCGCCCTTGGCGCCGATCAGGATCGGTAGCGGGTCCTGGACCGGTTTGGGGTCGCATTCGGCGTCGGTGAGCTGGTAGTACTCGCCCTGCAGGGTGGTGCTGGGTGAGCGGAGCAAACCCTTGATCGCCACCAGGCCCTCGACGAAGCGGTCGATGCGCTGCTTCACCGGCGGCAGCTCGATTCCGTACTGCTCATGCTCGTTGATCTGCCAGCCCGCGCCGAGGCCGAGGGTGAAGCGGCCGCCGCTGATGTGATCCACGGTGGCGGCCATGTTGGCCAGGACGGCCGGGTGACGGTACGTCATGCCGTACACCAGGGTGGTGATCCTGATCCGCGGCACCGCCGCGGCGAGCGCGGCCACCACCGAGCCGCACTCGAGGATCGGGCCGGAGCCGCCGTTGGGCATGAAGTGGTCGGCGAAGTGCACACCGTCCCAGCCGGTGTCCGCGGCGTGCCGGGCCGCCTCGAGGACGCCGGCGAAGCTCTGCCCGGCGGAGGGCCAGATCGAAAGTCGCATACCGCCGATCATCACACCCCGGAAAGACGGGCGGAGCCCCGGCCGGGCGGGGCGGGGGTCCGCCCGGCCGGGTGATGGTGAGGTCAGGCGCGGCGCAGGCGACCCGCCGCGTTGAGCTCGGTGATGACCGCGTTCAGCTCGTCCAGCTCGTCGTCGCCGTTGGCCGCCGTGATCTGGGCCCGGAAGCCGACCTGGTCGCGCGGCACCAGCGGGTAGGCCGCCAGCGTCACGTAGATGCCGCGGTCCCACAGCAGCTTGCCGACCACGTCGATGTCCTCGCCGGCGGCCAGCGGCAGCTCGATCACCGGCGTGTTGCCCGTGTTCGGCGTGTAGACGCCCAGCGCGCGGACGTGGTCGAGCACCTTCATCGTCTTGTGGTAGAGCGAGGCGCGGATGTCGTCGCCGCGCTTCTCGTTCACCGACAGGCCGGCCAGCACGGTGGCCAGCGACGCCGTCGGGGCCGGGCCCGAGTAGAGGTACGGCGGGGCCGACACCTTCAGGTGGTTCTTGAGCCAGGTGGGCAGGGCCAGGAAGGCCAGCAACGAGCTGTACGACTTCGAGAAGCCCCCGACGAGCACGATGTTGTCGTACGTCTCGCCGGCGTACTTGACGATCGCGTTGCCCTTCAGGCCGTACGGCGACTTCTCGTTGGCCCCGCGCTCGCCGATCACGCCGAAGCCGTGGGCGTCGTCGACGTAGAGCAGCGCCCCGTACTCGCGGCACACCGCCGCGAACGCCGCCAGGTCCGGCGCGTTGCCGGTCATGCTGTTCACGCCGTCCATCGCCACGATCTTCGAGACCCCGGCCGGCGCCGCGCGCAGCTGAGCACGAAGATCCTCGATGTCGAGGGAAGCGAACCGGGAAACCGTGGCGCCCAGGCCCCGCGCGTACATCGACCCGTCGTAGATCGTCTTGTGGGCCTGCGAGTCGAGGAAGATGTGCCCCTTGCCGGCCAGGATCGGCAGCACCGACATGTGGATGTGCGTGATCGTCGGCAGCACCAGCGTGTCGGGCGCGTCCAGCAGCGCCGTCAGCTTCTCCTCGATCTGCGGGTAGAGGGCCGGGTTGCCCAGCAGCCGCGACCAGCTCGGGTGGGTGCCCCAGCGGCGCACCTCGGGCTCGATGGCCTCCATGATCTCGGGCTCGAGGTCGAAGCCGAGGTAGTTGCAGGACGCGAAGTCGGCCAGCCAGTGGTCGCCGACCCGGATGCGCCGGCCCTTGACCTCTTCGATCGTGGCGTCGTACATGGGGTTGCCACTGCGCAGCCGCTCGAGGTCGGCCCACTTGCCGTCGCGCTTGATGAACTCGAGACCGTCGCTCATGAAAGACCCTTCGTAAGGAGCTGTGACTGGAACTCTTCGGTGGTGACCGGCTTGGAGAACAGATAGCCCTGGCCGTACGGGCAGCCCATCGCCACCAGGGCGGCGCGGTGTTCCTCCAACTCGATGCCCTCGGCCACGACCGCGAGGTCGAGCGTGCGGGCCAGGTTGACGATGGTTTCGACCAGCGCCATTTGCTGCTTGCTGTGCAGGATGTCGTCGATGAAGGACTTGTCGATCTTCAGGACGTCGACCGGCATCTGGCTCAGGTAGCTCAGCGACGAGTAACCCGTGCCGAAGTCGTCGATCGCGATCCGCACGCCCATGGCGCGCAGCTCGCCGAGGTCACGCCACACCTGGTCGGCGTCGTGCAGGACCAGGCTCTCGGTGATCTCCAGCAGCAGCCAGCGGGGGTCCGACCCGGTCTCGGCCAGCACCGCGCGCACCTGGTCGACGAACCCGGGCGTACGGAACTGACGAGCCGACACGTTCACGCTGACGTACCGCATGAGGCCGCCGGCGTCCGAGCGCCGCCAGCCGGCGAAGGTCTGCAGCGCCTCGCGCAGCACCCAGCCGCCGATCGCGACGACCGCGCCGTTCTCCTCGGAGAGCTCGATGAACTCGTTCGGCCCGAGCAGGCCGCGGGCCGGATGCTGCCAGCGCACCAGGGCCTCCAGCCCGATCACCTCGCCGGTGGGCAGGTCGACGATCGGCTGGAACCGCAGGCGCATCTGGTCGCCGGGCACCGCCTCGTTGAGGGCCGAGCGCATCTCGAGGCGGCGCAGCATCGCCTCGTGCATCTCGTCCTCGTAGCGCTGCCAGGTGTTCTTGCCCTCGGTCTTGGCCCCGTACATGGCCACGTCGGCCCGGCGCAGCAGCTCGGTGATGCCGGCCGTCTCGGCGCTGGTGGCGACGCCGACGCTGGCCGCGCCGCGCACCAGGTGGGTGGCGCCGGTGGCGTCGGTGACCTCGATCGGCTCGCTGAGCGCGGCCACGATGCGGCCCGCGATCTGCTCGGCGTCGGCCTCCGCGTCGACCTGTTCGAGCAGCACGGCGAACTCGTCGCCGCCGGTGCGGGCGACCGTGCTGAGCGGGCCGACGACGGCCGAGATGCGCTCGCCGACGGTGGTCAGCAGCTGGTCGCCGGCGGCGTGCCCGAGCGTGTCGTTGACCTCCTTGAAGTCGTCGAGGTCGATGAAGAGCACGGCCACCTCGTGGCGGCGGCCGTCCGCGTAGCGGGCCGCGTGCTCGAGCCGGTTCTGGAACAGGGCGCGGTTGGCCAGCCCGGTCAGCGCGTCGTGGTACGCCTGGTGGGCCAGGTCGGTCTCGAGCCGCCGCCGCTCGGTGACGTCCCTTATGGTGACCACTATCCCGGCCACCGCCGGGTCGTCGCGCAGGTCGCGGCAGGTGCACTCGACCTGCAGGAGCAGGTCGTCGCCGCTGATCGCGGTCAGGTCGACGCCGTCGCGCGGGCCGCGCCCGGCGCGGACCTGCTCGAGCAGCTGGGTCAGCTCGGCGTCGTCGGTGGCGGCGATGAGCCGGCGCAGCGGCATGCCGACCAGGTCGGTGTGGCCGAAGACCGGCAGCGCCGACGGGCTGGCGTAGCGGATCACGTCGTCATCGCTGACGATCATGATGACGTCGGAGGCGCTCTGGATCAGGGCGCGGAAGTAGTCCTCGCTGCTGCGGCGGTTGACCTCGGCGGTCAGGTTGATCCGCTCGATGGCCATGGTGCCCTGCGTCATCAGCGCGACGAAGGCCGGCTCGAGCGCGGTCAGCACCTCGTCGTCGGCGGCCACGTAGAGCCGCTGGTTCCGGCGGGGCTGGCCCGGCTTGCGCGGCGGCGCGATCCCCTCGGCGCACAGGGCCCAGGTGAAGCCCTCGAACGCCTGGGCCACCAGGGCCGGCTCGTCGGCGATCAGCACGCGGCGGGTGCCGACCAGGCCGGTGGTGTTGCCCGGCGTGGCGTCGACCGAGAGCGCGAACTCGGCCCACGGCTGCCCGGCCGGCACGAGTCCGTCGAGGGCCTTCCGCAGGGCCTCGTGCGCCTCCTGCTCGCTGCTCGCCGCGACCAGGTCGGCGCCGGTGATGCGCAGGGTGCGCTCGCGGGCCGCGGTGACCCGCTGGACCTTCATGAGGCCGGCCACGCGCAGCATCACCGCGAGGAACATCAGCGCGCAGGCGGTGGCGATCATGGGAGCGTCGGTGACCTCGCCGCTGAGGTCCTCGATGAGCAGGACGGCCGGGGCGATCAGGGCCGCGACGACCATGAGGGCGAGGCGCCGGCCGCCGGCGATGGTCTGGGCGACCCGCTCGCCGTCGACGGTCAGGTCCTTCATCGAGGGGTGCAGCGCGGCCAGGGCGATGCAGGTGTAGAACAGGATCCAGCCGAAGTCGGTCGGCCCGCCCACCTGCCAGTTGTCGTCGAGCTGGCGGGAGAGGTAGACGCAGTCGGTGACCAGCAGGCTGGAAAGGCCGACGACCAGGGTGGTCAGCGCCACCGGCTTGCGGCCGCCGCCGGTGAGCAGGCGGGCCAGCATGGCCAGGGCGAGCACGTCGCCGAGCGGGTAGGCGATCGAGACGAGCTTGTCGGGCAGCGTCAGGTCGGTGTCACGGACGTACGGCGAGATCAGGAAGACCCAGGCCAGGAGCCCGAGACCGGCCGTGGGCACGAGCGCGTCGAGCAGGGCGGCCCGGTTGTCCGTGCCCGACCGGGCCCGGATGAAGATCAGCAGCGCGATGGCGGCCATCGGGTAGACGACCAGGTAGAACGCGTCGGCCGGCGACGGGAACGGGTTGACGTCGCCGAGAAAATCGGTCAGGACGTTGTACGTGGTGTCGCCGAGCGTGAAGCTGGCGACCACGGCGGAGAGCAGGTACCAGGGCAGCTTGCGCGATGGCTTGTGCAGCCGGATGCCGACCAGCACCATCGCCGCCCCGGACAGCCCGATCGCCGCCCACGAGTACATGCTGTACTCCGGCAGCGTGTAGAAGACCACCGTCAAGGCGGCCACCCACACGGCGAAGCACGTTTGCAGGCGCGCGGCGGACATCCGTGCCTCCGATCTGCTCAGGGAACAACAGGCCCCTTGATCGGCCGGCACGGACGCCGCTTGAGGAAACCCTCAGCTCATCCGGTGCAGCACGGCCCGAAAGCGGTGCAGGTCACGGCGTCGCCGCTCCAGCGTCATCGCCAGCAGCACCAGCAACAGCCCGGCCGCGGCCAGCGGAATCCACCGCGGCAGCAGATCCCACACCGGCGCCAGCTCGTGCAGCGCGACCAGGGCCAGCGCGCCGCCCCCGAGCAGCACCGGCGCGCGCAGCCCGAACCGCGCGCCGGCCAGCAGCACGGCCAGCGCGCCCAGGCCGAGCAACAACCGGCGCAGGTGCTGCCCGTCCTCCACCAAGATCAAGATCAGGCTCGGCGCGAGCGCCACGATCAAGGCCGGGCCGTAGGTGGTCCAGCTCCCCACCGCCGGTCGCGCCCGCCGGACCAGCAGACCCAGGCTGAGTGCGACGCTTGCGGCGATCAGGCTGTACGCCTCCAGCACCGTGACCGCCTCCCCCGCGAGCACCAGCACCACCGCCTCGGCGAGAACCGCATGCGCCGCCAGCAACCCGGCCGACCACCGCCACGGACGCGGCAGCAGCACCACCGCCGCCACGGCCAGCGCCCCCGCAACCGCCCAGTCGGCCCGGCCGGCCGTCACCCGGTCGACCGTCACCACGAACACCGCTCCCCCGAGCACCGCTGTCGCCGCCAGTCCGCCGACTCGTGCCCCGACGGTAGGAACAAGACCGGCCAGCGCCGCGCGAGGGAGATGGGTGGTGGCCGCGCGAAGGGGATGAGTGGCGGCCGCGCGAAGAGGAATGGTGGCGGCGGCAACGATGGTAATGGCGGCGGCGAGCACCACCGCGGCCATGTCGACCAACCACATGGCCGGACTGGCCAGCGCGACCACCCGGCCGGCCGCGACGACGAACGCCACCACCAGTAGCGCCGCCGCGGCCGACTGGAGCGCGAGGGAGGGCCGAGTCGAGGCCGCCGCGGCCGGCTGGGTCGCCGGCGAGGGTGAAGCCGAGACGGTGAGGGCTGCCGTGGTCGATGAGACAGGCCGGCGAGTGACCGCCGCGCCCGCGACCACCACGGCAGCGGCCGCGAGCAGACCGGCCGCCGGCCCAACCGCCTCGGCGACCCCGTCTGCCACCGCCAGCCCCACCAACGCGCAACCGCCCCCGACGACGACCGCTACCGCGCCGGTGATCGCGGCCGCCACCCGCATCCGGCCCGCGGCCAGCACGACCACGTCGAGCGCGGCCACCCCCGCGAAGGCGAACGCCCAACCCCCGAGCCCCGGATCCGCGATCGCCACCAGCAGCGGCAGCACCGGCTGCCCCGCCAATAGCGCTATGTAGCGCGGCGCCACCAGCCCGGTGAAGTGCTCGTACCCCACCGCCACGGCCCCGGTGACCGCGAAGACCGCCGCCGCGTACCCGAACTTCGAGATCTCCCCGAACAGGTTGATGTACCAGGCCGCGTACCCGCACAGCAGCGTGAGAAGAAGGCCCACCGCGGCGAACGTCTCGGCCGTGGCCGTCAGGCCGCGCCGAAGCGCCACCGGCGGCACCGTGAGCGCCGCCCCGGTGAACCCGGCCAGCAGCGCGGCCCGGCCCCCGTCACCGAATTGAGCCCAAGCCACCGCCGTGAAGACGACCGCCGCGACCCCCAGCAGAAGCCCGCCGAGCAGGAAGAGGACGTTCTGCACGGTCCGGTTCGGCGACGCCGGCGCCGCGGCCGGCACACGGGCCCGCACCCGGGCCGCCGCGGCGTTGCGCCGATTCCACGCGAGCCCGAGCGCGGCCTCGATCTCCGCCACCACGTTCCGGGCCGCGCCGAGCCGCCGGATCAGCTCGGTGATCTCGGCGTCGGCCCGCATCACCTCGATCGCGTCCGGGTCCGGTCCACGCCCGCAGCCGGGGCAGCCCGCCGTCTCCGACGCCGTGTTTCCGCAGTACGCGCAGGGATAGCTCACACCCCGATCCTTGTCCCCGGCGCCCGCCGTGGGGATGAGCCCGCATACCTAGAGTTGCCCATCCGACCACCCCGCCGCCGCCCTAGACCGGACTAAAGACTTGACTTGGATGGCCATAATCCCGTCGATGATCGAGATACGGGAATTGACGAAGACCTACGGCGGGATCGACGCCGTCAAGGACGTCACGTTCACCGCCTCGCCGGGCCGGGTCACCGGCTTCCTCGGGATGAACGGGTCGGGCAAGACCACGACGCTGCGCGTGCTCCTGGGTCTCAGCCGCCCCACCTCGGGCCAGGCCCTGATCAACGGCCGCCGCTACCGTGACCTCGGCCAGCCGCTCACCCAGGTCGGCGCCGTCCTCGAGCAGGGCCTCAGCCACCCGGGCCAGACCGGGCGCGGCCACCTGCGGACCCAGGCCTTCCTGGGTGGCGCGAGCGGCGCCCGGGTCGACGAGCTCCTCGACTACGTGGGCCTGGCCGACGCCGGGAGCAAGCGGACCGGCGACTACTCGCTCGGCATGCGGCAGCGCCTGGCCGTGGCCACCGCGATGCTCGGCGACCCGGCGGTCCTGGTGCTCGACGAGCCGGCCAACGGCCTGGACCCGTCCGGCATGGCCTGGCTGCGGCAGCTGCTGCGCGGCCACGCCGAGGCCGGCGGCACCGTGCTCATCTCCAGTCACCTGCTGGGCGAGCTGGAGCAGCTGGTCGACGACGTGGTCATCATCGCCGGGGGCCGGGTCCGGCTGGCCGAGCCGCTCGCCGCGCTGACCGGCCGGCAGGCGCTGCGGCTGCGGGTGCGCGGCCGGGACCCGCACGCTTTGTGGGCCGCCTTCGAGCAGGCCGGGGCCCAGGTCCGTACGGACGGGCCGGTGTTGCACGTCAGCGGCCTGACCCCGGAGGACGCGGGCGAGATCGCCTTCGCCGTCCAGCAGCCGATCTACGAGCTGACCTCCGACGCGCCCACGCTGGAGCAGCTCTTCTTCGAGCTCGCCCAAGACAACGCGGCCGCCGGATGATCGCCGTGATCCGCAGCGAGCTGTACCGGACGCTGTCCATCCGCTCCAGCTGGGTGTCGATCGCCGGCACGATCACCCTCGGCGTGCTGTTCGGCTTTCTCAGCGCCGACTTCTGGTCGCTGTTCGCCGGGCTCGGCGCCTTCGGCATCGCGGTCGTCACTACCTCGGCCCACTACCAGCACCGTACGGCCGTGCTGCTCTTCCTGGGCCGCCCCCGGCGGCTGCGCGTGCTGGCCGGCCAGAGCGTGGCCGCCGTGCTGATCGCCCTGGCCCTCACCGTGATCAGCGGCTTCACCCTCTTCAACCCCCAGGACGTACGCCAGTTCACCGGCACCCTGGTCGCGGTACCCATGATCGCGCTCTTCGGCGTCGCCAACGCCACCCTGGTCCGCAAGCCGCTCTGGCTCTTCGCCGGCTACATCTGCTGGATCACCTTCGTCGAGGGCCTGCTCGGCCAGCTCAAGGACCCGTGGCCCTTCACCTCGTTCCTCAACGCCGCCAGCGGCAAGCCCGAGGGCCTGCTCACCTTCACCGCTTGGACGGTTGTGGCCCTGGCCGGCGCCGTCTGGGCCATCCGCCGCGACCTCTCGGGCGACTGAGGCCCAACTCGGCAGCCCGGCAACCGACTGAGGACCCCGACGGATGAGGTGACCCGGGGGGAGACTCGGGGATCCCCACGCTCACCGTCACCGACGGCTAAGGCCACGCCACCCATCTCTCGACGGTGATCTCGAGGTACGGACCGGCGGGTGGCGCTTCGCGATATTGCTGATACTTGGCGATGAGCGCCGGCAGGCCGGGCGGCGCGTCGTCGCGGACGCGGGCGGCGCCGTCGGCGCGTACCCACCAGAGGTTGGTCCAGTCGGCGTCGTAGTGGTCGGCCAGGACGCTGACGCGGGGCTCGGCGGCGATGTTCCGCAGCCGTTTCAGGGCGCGGGTGGTCTTCGGCTTGCCGTCCACGGCTGAGACGATCACGTTGCCGGTCAGGGCGAACACGATCGGGACGAGATGCGGCGCGCCGTCCGGGCCGACGGTGGCCAGACGGGCCACCGGGGCCGTGCCGAAGCGGTCGGCCGGCGTCACCGGCCGACCAGCTCGCCGATCGCCTTCTCCCACTTCTCCAGGGCCGGCTCGACGACGCTCCACGGGCCGGACGGCAGCCACACGCTCGCCCGCTCGATGCCGGCCTCGGCGCACTTCTCCAGCGCCTTCGGGTCCGGCGGCACGCTCAGCATCTGGATCTGAAGGTAGCGGTCGGCCTTGGCCTTGAGCTCGGCGACCCGGGCCGCGATGTTGTCGTCGCGCCACTGCGGGAACCAGCCGTCGCCGTACTCCAGGACCCGGTCGACCACGCTCTCGCCGCCACCGCCGATGAGCACCGGCGGGTTCGGCTTCTGAGCCGGCTTGGGCCACGACCAGATCCGGTCGAAGTTCACGAACTCGCCGTGGAACGACGCCTCGTCCTGCGTCCAGATCTGCTTCATGGCCTTGATGCGCTCGCCGAACAGCCGTACCCGGGTTCGCGGGTCGGTGCCGTGGTTGCGCATCTCCTCCCGGTTCCAGCCGATGCCCACCCCGAAGTCGAGCCGGCCCCCGCTGAGGTGGTCGACGCTGGCCACCTCCTTGGCCGTGGTGATCGGGTCACGCTCGATGACCAGGCACACCCCGGCCCCGATCCGCAGCCGGCTGGTGGCCTCGGCGGCCGCCGTCAAGGCCACGAACAGGTCGTACGTGTGTGAGTACTTCTGCGGCAGCACGTCACCACCCGGCCACGGTGTCTCACGACTGGCCGGGATGTGCGTGTGCTCCGCGAAGTACAGCGCGGCGTGCCCGCGCTCCTCGACCCTCTTCGCGATCTCGCCGGGGCGAATGCCGTCGTGGGTGGGGAAGTATCCGACGCCGAAGTCCATATGGGTGATCCTATGAACCACCCGGCCACCCCGCGACGTGTGGGAGGAAAGCGCGGGAGGAGAGTCCCATGATCCTCGGACTGGTCGTCGTCACCGCCCTGCTGGTGGGTTTTCTCGCCGGCCTGGTGTCCTTCAAGAAGACCAACGAGTACTGCGACCGCCACGGCGTCACCCGCCTGTGTCCCCTCTGCCCCTCCCCCGACGCGGCCGGCCACCTCGGCTCGGAGCATCACCTCGAGGCCGGCCGCCTCAGCAAAGGCGCCTCCGGCCGGCCTGCCCACACGGGTGCAAGGCCACGACCGGCTTGATCCAGAGGTGTTGCCGGGCTCGCCGGCGTCGACGAGACGGTGCTCGACCGCGCGCCTCAGGACCGGCCGCGGTTCACCTCCTCAGGTGCGATCCTGGCCGTGGGGTCGGTCGCCCCGCGCGGGCCTTGAGGCGAGGAAGGCCGAACACCTCAGACAGACTCTGGCCGACGCCCAGCAAAAGTATTCGCACGACCTGGACCGCCGGATCGAGTTCATGGTCGACGCCTCCCGGAACAGGCGGGGCCCCTCCGGAGTGCCGGGCGACATCGGCCTACAGCGGATTCATCCGTCTCGGCCGACGACAAGAGGCCGTCGAGATCCTTCGGTCGGTTCTGGCCGCCAAGGCCGGCCGGTTCGGCGGGACGCATCCCGCCACGGCGGTGGCCCGGAACAATCTCGCGGTCGCGGTCGCCGGTTCAGAAGATTCCGACGACGCGCGCAGGATGCAGGCCGCCGCCGTCGCCGACTACCGCCGGTCTCTCGAGACGCAGAGCCGGATCATGGCGACGATGACTGCCCATTCCCGAGCTCGGCCGGCGAGCCGGCGCGCGTCAGAGGCGGCGGACCCGGAGGGTTTCCGCGACCGACCAGGCCTGGAAGGGGCAGCCGGTGGCGGCGTGGGGGGCGTTGCCGTCGGCGGTCTCCGAGATGGAGCCCAGGCCGTACTCGGCGAGGTGGTCGTCGGCGTCGGAGATGATCTGGGTGGCGGGGACGCCCGCGCGGTGCCAGGCGGTGACGAAGGGGCCGATCAGCCAGGGCCAGACGGTGCCGGTGTGGTAGGCCGAATCCCGTTCCGCCGGCGTGCCGCGGTGCAGGCCGCGGTAGCCGGGGGTGCCTGGGGCCTGGCTGCGCAGGCCGAGCGGGGTCATCAGGGCGGCGCCGATCGTCTGCAGGGCGGCCGGGGTGGGGCGCAGCGGCGCGTACGGCAGGGACCAGGCCAGCAGCTGGTTGGGGCGCATGGTGGCGTCGTCGCCGGTGGGGCCGTCGACGACGTCGTGGAGCCAGCCCGTGGGGGCCGGGAAGCGGCGGGCGAAGCTGGTCAGGGCCTCGGGGTGGGCCTTCACGGCGGGGCCGGCGCCGGTGCGGGCCGACCAGGCCAGCTTGATCACGGTGGCCAGGGCGTTGACCCAGAGGGCGTTGATCTCGACCGGTTTGCCGCGGCGCGGGGTCACCGGCACGCCCTCGACGCGGGCGTCCATCCAGGTCAGGGCCTCGCCGTCGGCGCCTTGGCGGAGCAGGCCGTCGGCCCGGTCGGCGCCGATGCCGTAGCGGGTGCCGGCCAGGTGGTGGTCGACGACGGACCGCAGCGCGGGCAGCAGGTCGGCGGCCAGGTCGACGTCGCCGGTGACGGCCACGTGCCGGCCGACGGCGTGCACGAACCACAGCGTGCCGTCGGCCGTGTTGAACTCGACGCTTCCGGTGTCGGCCGTGTTGGCCAGCATGCCCTGGGACAAGGTCGAGGCGTACGAGAGCAGCAGCGCCCGCCCCTCGTCGAAGCGGCCGGTCGACAGGAACAGGCCCTCGTAGCTGATCATCGTGTCCCGCGACCAGGCGCCGAACCAGGGGTAGCCGGCGACAACGTCAACCCCGGGGGCGGTACGCACGATGAAGGCGTCGGCCGCCAGCGCGAGTGACGCCTGCTCGTCGTCGGCCGGTGTGGCCGCCGCGACCACGGCCCGGGTGCGGGCCCGGGCCGCGGTGACGATCTCCTCGGCCGGCGGGGGCGGGTCGTCCAGGGCCGAGGCCCAGGCGGTCACCGAGGCCGTGGACCCGGGTTGGCGTAACTCTGCGTGGAAGCTCCCCGCGTACCACAGGTCTTCAGTGGGGGTGAGGCCGCGCGCCGCCTCCTCACGGTGCCGCACCCCGCGCCACCACGCACCCGCCGGGCGGAATTCCGGGCCCCGCAGGCGGTACGCCCCCTCGACCACGCAACCGCCGGCGGCCGCCGTGACCTCGGGCGGGGGGCCACCGGCCGTACGCTCGCCGTGGATGTCGCGCCACGTGCAGAGCGCCTCGAGCGACAGGCTGACCGGGCCCCCGGTGAGCAGGCGGTGGACGACGGCGACGGCCGGGCGGCCGGTGACCATGGCCAGCTCCCGTTCCAGGACCACGTCGCCGACCCGCCAGCGCCAGCGGGGCAGGCCGTCCACCAGCTCGAAACCGGCGAGGTGCTGGTGGCCGCGCGGGGCGATCGTGCCGTCGGCCCATTCGTGGGTGGCGAGGCGCACGGACGTACCACCGGCCAGCGTGAGAACCGGATCCAGCGCGGCCACCGCCAGCCGGCGCGAAGCCGGCGTTTCCCCGGCGACGACGAGTAAACCGTGGTAGCGGCGAGTGCGCAGGCCGCTGACGGTGCCCATGGCATAGCCGCCGCGGCCATCGGGTACCAGCCACTCACGAGTGGCGGACTCGCCGAGGTGCCCGCACACCTGGGGGCCGAACGCCGTCCTGCGCAGCGTAGCCATCAGATGACCTCCAGTTCTCGGGCACAATCAATCTAGATGGCATCGGATGGTGGGGGTGAGACCACGCGTGGCGGAGCGCTTACGCCTGGCGCAGGCGGACTCCGGCGAGCAGCCGTGGCGGGCCTGGGGCCCGTACCTGGCCGAGCGCGCGTGGGGCACGGTCCGGGAGGATTACAGCGAGCACGGGACGGCGTGGGATTACTTCCCGCATGACCACGCGCGCTCGCGAGCCTACCGGTGGAACGACGACGGCATGGCCGGTATCTGCGACGACCGGCAGACGTTCTGCTTCGCGCTGGCCCTGTGGAACGGCCAGGACCCGATCCTCAAGGAGCGGATGTTCGGGCTCGGCGGGGACGGCGGCAACCACGGCGAGGACGCCAAGGAGTACTGGTGGTACCAGGACTCCACGCCGACCCACTCGTGGATGCGCTGGCGCTACCACTATCCACAGCAGGCGTTTCCGTACGACCAGCTGGTGCGGGTCAACGGGCAGCGCTCCCGCGAGGAGCCCGAGTACGAGCTGGCCGACACCGGCATCTTCGACGAGGACCGGTACTGGGCGGTCACGGTCGACTACGCGAAGGCGTCCCCGAAGGACATGTGCATCGCCATCCACATCGCGAATCGCGGGCCTGACGTGGCGACGCTGCATGTGCTGCCGACGCTGTGGTTCCGCAACACGTGGTCGTGGGGGGTGCCCAACCGGGCGACGCCGTCCATCGTGGGCCGTCCGGGCCGGTTGGCGGGGCGGCACCGGACGCTCGGGAGCCTGGTCCTCGAGGGTGACGAGCGGGGCGTGCCGCTGCTCTGCGACAACGAGACGAACTCGCAGCGGTTGTGGGGTCAGCCGGGGACGACCTTGTTCCCCAAGGACGGCATCAACGACTTCCTGGTGTCGGGTGCGCCCACCGTCAATCCCGCGTTGACCGGGACAAAGGGCGCACTGCATTATCCGTTGACGCTGGGCCCCGGGGAGAGCCGGACCATTCGCCTGCGGCTGGCGGCCGACGACGATCAGGTGGGTGCGCTGGATCTGGCGGACGGCTGGAACGACGTCATGCGGACCCGCCTCGCCGAGGCCGACGCGTTCTTCGACGAGGTGATCCCGGCCGCGGCGTCCACCGAGGAGAAAGCCGTCGCCCGCCAGGGCATCGCCGGGCTGATGTGGGGCAAGCAGTTCTACCACTTCGACGTGAAGCAGTGGCTCAACGGCGATCCGGGCTCGGCCCCGCCGCCCCCGGGCCGGCGCTACGGGCGCAACAACGCCTGGTGGCACATGAACAGCTTCGACGTCGTCTCGATGCCCGACCCGTGGGAGTACCCGTGGTACGCGGCCTGGGACCTGGCCTTCCACTGTGTGTCGATCGCGCGGGTCGACCCCGGCTTCGCCAAGGCGCAGCTCGTGCTGCTGCTGCGCGAGTGGTACATGCACCCCAACGGCCAGATCCCGGCCTACGAGTGGGCGTTCGGCGACGTCAATCCGCCCGTGCACGCCTGGGCCGCCCTGCGTGTCTTCGAGATCGACGGCGGGCGCGACTTCGACTTCCTGGCCCGGGTCATGCACAAGCTGCTGATGAACTTCACCTGGTGGGTCAACCGCAAGGACGTCGGCGGCAACAACGTGTTCGAGGGCGGCTTCCTCGGGCTGGACAACGTCGGGCCGTTCGACCGCTCGGCCGCGCTGCCGGTGGCCGGGGTGCTGGAGCAGTCCGACGGCACCGGCTGGATGGCCATGTACGCGCTGAACCTGCTCGACATGGCGATCCGGCTCGCGCTGCACGACCGCACGTACGAGGACATGGCGACGAAGTTCTTCGAGCACTTCGCGTACATCGCCGAGGCCGCCTACCGGCAGGGCCTGTGGGACGAGGAGGACTGCTTCTTCTACGACCAGCTGCGCCTGCCCGACGGGCACAAGCTGCCGCTGAAGGTGCGCTCGATCGTCGGGCTGCTGCCGCTGGCCGCCACCACCCGCCTGTCCAAAGCCACGCTCGACCGGCTGCCCGAGCTCAGCGCCCGGCTGCGCTGGCTGCAGGCCTCGCAGGGCGAGATGGCCGACGTGATCAGCGCCCGCCGCCTGTCGGCCGACGGCCGTCAGCAACGGCTGCTGGCCATGGTCGGGCAGGATCAGCTGCTGCGTGTGCTGGCCCGGATGCTCGACCCGGAGGAGTTCCTGTCGCAGTACGGGATCCGGACGCTCTCCCGCTCGCATCTGGAGAAGCCGTTCACCGTGTCGCTGGGCGGCTCCGACTTCACCGTCGGCTACGAGCCCGCGGAGAGCACCAGCGGCCTGTTCGGCGGCAACTCCAACTGGCGCGGGCCGATCTGGATGCCGGTCAACTATCTGCTCGTCGAGGCCCTGCGGGAGTACGCGGGCTTCTTCGGGGCCGACATGAAGGCCGAGTACCCGACCGGCTCGCAGCGGAAGGTCCCGCTGGCCGACATCGCCGACGACATCTCGCGCCGGCTCATCGCCATGTTCCTGCCCGACGAGAACGGCCACCGCCCCATCTACGGCGCCTCCACCCTGCTGCAGACCCACCCCGACTGGAAGGACCTGATCGTCTTCCCGGAGTACTTCCACGGCGACAACGGCGCCGGCCTGGGCGCCTGGCACCAGACCGGCTGGACCGCCCTGGTGGTCGACCTGATCTTGACCCTGCGCCGCTGATCCGCTCCGATCGGACGGTGTCGGCCGCGGGTGAACAGGGGCATACTGGCCGGATGCCGATCACCGGGAAGACCGACCTCGCGTGACGGCTGATCTCGATCGCTTCCTACGGGAGGCGCTGTCCGAGGACGGGCGCCTGGAGGCGTTACGCCGCACGGGGCTGGGCGCGGCCGCCGACGAGGCCTTCGACCGGTTCGCCGAGATCGTCCGCCGGTCGCTGGGCGTGCCGGTGGCCCTGGTCTCCCTGGTCACCGACGACCGGCAGGTCTTCCCGGGCGCCTGCGGCCTGGGCCACCCCTGGCAGGACGACCGGCAGACGCCGCTGTCGCACTCGTTCTGCCAGCACGTGGTGGCCACGCGGGAGCCCCTGATCGTCGTCGACGCCCGCGCCGACGAGCGGGTCCGGGGCAACCTCGCCATCGACGACCTGGGTGTGGTCGGTTATGCCGGGATGCCGCTGACCGACGAGGACGGGCACGTGCTCGGGTCGCTCTGCGCCATCGACAGCGCGCCCCGGAACTGGACGAAGGCCGAGTTGTCGCTGCTGGCCGATCTGGCCGCGGCGTGCTCGGACAGCCTGCGGGCGCGCATCGCCAAATTCCGGGCCGAACGCCAGGAGAGCCGGGTCCGGCTGCTGCTGCACGCCAGCGCGGCGCTGGCCGACGCCGACACCGTCGACAAGGTGGTCGACGCGGTCCGCGACCTGGTGACCGGCACGCTCGACCCGGCCTATGTCGGCGTCTCCCTGCTCAGCGCGGATGAGCGGATGGCGCTGCCGTCGAAGCGGTTGCTGCCGCCGACGGTGGCCGACCGGTGGGCGCTCTACCCGGCCGGCACCAGCACCCCGTCCGCCCTGGCCGCGCGGACCGGGCGGCCGGTGCTGCTGGCCGACCTCGCCGCGGTCGCCGCCGTGACGCCGGCCGCGGTCAGCACGTTCGAGGAGATGGGCTGGGAGTCGGCGGCCAGCGTGCCCCTGCTCGGCCCGTCCGGGCCGGCCGGAGCGCTGACCTTCGTCTGGAAGCAGCCGAACGTCCTGGAACCGGGCGAGCAGGCGGTCCTGGCCGCGCTGGCCGGCTTCGTCGTGCAGGCGCTGACCCGCGCCCGCGTGCTCGAGGACCGGCGCACGGCCGCCGCGGTGATGCAGAAGGCGCTGCTCAGCCCGCTGCCCCGGCACGATCACCTGCGGATGGCAGCCCGTTACGTGCCGGCCCACCACGAGGACGACGTCGGCGGCGACTGGTACGACGCGCTCAGCCTCGACGACCGCCTCGTGCTGGTCATGGGGGACGTCTCCGGGCACAGCATCGGCGCCGCCGCGGCCATGAGCCAGTACCGCAGCATGCTGCGGACCCTGGTCATCGACCGGCACGAGCCCCCGTCGGCGGTGCTGCGCCGGCTCGAGCACACCGGCCGCTCGGCCGGCATCACCGAGCTGGCCACCGTGCTGCTGGCCTACCTCGACCCCGCCCCGGCCGGCGGCTACCTGCTGACCTGGGCCAACGCCGGGCATCCGGCCCCGGTGGTGCGGCTCCCGGACGGCCGGGTCGTGACGCTGGAGGGGCACGACCCGCTGCTCGGCGCCGTCCGGCGGGCCTCCCGGCGCAACCACACCCACCTGCTGCCGCCGGGCGCCATCCTCCTGCTGCACACCGACGGGCTGGTCGAGAGCCGCTCGGCCGGCTACGACGAGGGCCTGGCCCAGGTGCGCCACCTGCTCGCCGGCCACCCCGGCGGCGACGTCGGCCCCTTGGCCGATGAGCTGATGCGCCACGCCGAGGCCCAGGCCCGCGAGGACGACGTCGCCCTCCTGCTGATCGCCAGCCCGCCGGCCGAGGCCTGAGCTGCGTATCCTGCTGCCATGCCCCGGTGGGAACACGGCAGCGAGGAGCGGATGAAAAAGGCCGCCATGGAGTTGTTCGAAGAGCAGGGATTCGAGGAGACCAGCGCCGTCCAGATCGCGGCCCGCGCCCGGGTCACCACCCGGACCTTCTTCCGGTACTTCCCGGACAAGGAGGAGATCCTCTTCGCCGACGCGGACGCGCTCAACGAGGCGCTCACCGAGGAACTGCGCCAGGTGAGCGACCTGACGGATCCGTTGCGGGCGGTGACCCGGACCCTGGCCGGTCATGACTGGGCCCGGCTCGGATCGCGGGAAGCCCTGCGCCGGCGGGATCGGATGATCGCCTCGCACCCCCGCCTGCTGGAGCGGGATCTGATCAAACAGCAGCAGATGGCCGACGGGTTCCGCGACGCCCTCCGGGGGCGCGGAGTCGATGACGACGTGGCGGAACTCGCGGCGGGCGCGGGCGCCCAGGTCTTTCGTATGGCCTATCGGCGCTGGCTGCAAGGCGACGCCGAGCTGTCCACCGTGACGGACGACGTGATGGCCCTCCTCACTCGGCTGGCCTCTTGATGTCGCGCCGTGACATCGCTAGATTGATGTCACGGCGCGACATTGCGCCACGATGGGAGGTCTCTCCATGGTTCCGGTCACGATCGTGCGTCCCGGCGAGGGCGAGCTCATCGCCAGCGGGCCGTCCCAGATCCGCATCCTCGAGGACGGCCGCCACACCGGCCACCGCCTCGGGATCGGCCTGATCACCATCCCGCCGCACCGGCCCGGGCCCCTGCAGCATCGCCACGCCCAGCACGACGAGGGCTTCTACATCCTCTCGGGCGCCGTGCGGTTCACCATCGGGCGCGACGACCACGACGCCGAGCCCGGCACGTGGGTCCTGGTCCCGCCCGGCGCGCCGCACACCTTCGCCGCCCTCGGCGACGAGCCGGCGGTCATCCTGTCCACCTTCACGCCCGATCTGTACGTGCAGTACTTCCGCGACCTCAAGCAGATGGTCGACTCCGGTCAGCCGATGACTCCGGAAACGATGGTCCCGCTCTGGTCGCGGTATGCCACCGAGATCGTTTCCCCTGACACCCGGACGTTCATGGTGGTCGGCACCCTGCGCGCCGACACGGACCTCGACGAGTTCAACGCGCTGCGGGAGGACGAGCAGAAGCAGCTCGAGGCGCTCCGCTCCGAGGGCAAGGTCGGCGCCCATTACGTCGCACCGGGCCGGCGGGCCACTTTCGTCGAGGTGATCGCCGCCGATGAGGAAGAGGCGGCGAAAACGCTCCAGACTCTTCCGTTCGCTCGCTTCTTCGACGCGGACATCTACCCGACCGCGCCGCCGGACGCGGCCGAGCTCGCCCACCGGGCCCGCCTCTGACTGCTGCGTCAACTCAAGGTTGACGATTGGGTCGCGTCAACCTATGGTTGACGCATGACGACATCTGAGGGTGGAACGACGATTCGGCTCGACGACCTGATCGAGTCGATCAAGAAGAGTCACTCGGACTCGCTCGAACAACTGAGCGGGGCGGTGCTGGTGGCCGAGCACCTCGGTGACGTGGCCGACCATCTGATCGGGCACTTCGTGGACCAGGCGCGGCGATCGGGGGCCTCCTGGACCGAGATCGGGCGCAGCATGGGGGTCACCAAGCAGGCGGCGCAGAAACGGTTCGTGCCCAAGGGCGACGCGCCGGCCCTCGACGCCAGCCAGGGGTTCAGCCGGTTCACCGACCGGGCGCGCAAGGTCGTGGTGACCGCGCAGGAGGAGGCCCGGAACCGGAGCAACGACCAGATCACCGTGGGGCATCTGGTGCTGGGGCTGGTGGCGGATCCCGAGGCGCTCGGGGCGCGGGCCATCGTGGCCCAGGGCGTCTCGCTCGACGACGTGAAGCGGACCGCCATCGCGACGCTGCCCGGCGCGGCCGAGACGGTGGCGGCCATGATCCCGTTCGACGCGCACGCCAAGAAGGGCCTCGAGCTGACCTTCCGGGAGGCCCTGCGGCTGGGCCACAGCCACGTGGGCACCGAGCACATCCTGCTCGCGCTCCTGGAGCTCGAGGACGGCACGGGCGTGCTGACCGGCCTCGGCGTCGACAAGGCCACCGCCGAAACGGCGATCACGGCCGCGCCGGCGGCGTCATGAGATCCGGGCCCTCCTAGGAACGGGCCCACTTCGAGACAGCCTCGAAACCTTCGGACGACTTCATCCAGAAGTAGCCGTAGGCCGGGACACTGCCCAGGTACGAGCCGACCGGGGCGAGCAGCCGCTGAGTGCCGGGGCGGTCGTGATCGGCCAGATAATTGGCGAGAGCCAGCCAGTGGCGCAGGGTGACTCCGCAGGCGATCAGGCGGGGCTCCCCGGCCGCCTGCCATTTGGCCGCGCACCAGGCGATCTCCTGCATCACCTCGGGGCGGCGGAAGTACTCGCTCTTCGCGGCCAGCGACTCGGCGCGGGTCTCGAAGCCGTACTCACGCAACGCATACTCGAAGTGGGCGAGCAACGGCAGCATGACCACCGATGCCCCGGCGGGCGCGGCGGCGGCCGGGCCCCGGGCTGCCGCGAACATCTGCTCGTGCGAGCCGTACCACTTCTCGCAGAGGAAGCTCACCGCCCTCAAGTGCGCGTCGAAATGGTACGGGTCCCGGTCGGTCGCTTCCTTGAGGGCAACCTGGAAGTCCTCGAGATGCTGATGCCCGTTGGCGACCATCGCGTCCATCCGCGTCACCCACGGATAGGGGTCGGCCGGGTTCATCGCGACCGCCCGCTCACCGGCCTCGGCGGCGAGAGCCGAGAGCCGGTGGAATTCGCGGAACTGCTCCGCGCTGGTGTTGCGCGCCGACGCCGCGCCCCGGGCCTGCTGGGCCAGCTCCCGCAGGCCGTTCGCCCGCAGGATGGCCACGCTGGGATCTCCCGGCGCCGCCGCCTCCCAGGCATCCACCCATTGCGGAGCGTGCCCGGCGGCGATGCCCAGCACCGCGAGCCGCCGGCTGCGCAACTCCCAGTCCGGCCCGGTGTCCTGCAGCAAATGCGCGGCCGCGGCCCAGTCACCAGCCATCGCCCGGTCGCGGGCGGCACGCAACTGCAGGTCGGCTTGCGAATGGTCGAGATCCGGCTTGAAGCCCTTACGGAAGCGTCCGAACATCGGGCGATCATAGGAGCACCCGCCGGAGGGCCGCTCAGGCGCGGCCCGGCGGAACGCGGTTGCTCCCGGTCAGTCAAGGTCGGCGAGGTCCAGCACGAAGCGGTAGCGGACCTCCCCCTTCTCCAGCCGGCTGAGGGCCTGGGCGACCTGGCGAGAAGGAAGCAGCTCGATGTCGGCCGCGATGCCGTGGTCGGCGGCGAAGGTGAGCAGCTCGGCGGTGTGTTTGGTGCCGCCGGTGCCGGACGAGCTGATGCTCTTGCGGCCGAAGACCAGGTTCATGAGGTTCAGCGGGATCTCGCGCGGATAGCCGAGCACGCTCAGGGTGCCGTCGAGGCCGACCAGGCGCAGCAGGGCCGGGATGTCGTGCGGGCCGGGGACGGTGTCGAGGATCCTGGTAGTAGAAGTTCTCCTGGCCGGCCCGGCACATGGCGCACTCGCCGCAGGAGTCGACGAGGGTGCCGACCGCGACCCGGTCGCCCACCGCGAAGCCGGAGGCGCCGGCGTCGGTGACCGTTCCGGTGAACTCGTGGCCGGGCACGAGGCCGTCGACCGGCTTGCCGACAAGGCCCAGGTGTCCGGGTACTTCGGCAGCAAGGACGGGCTGTTCGACGCGGTCGTCGCCGAGCGCACCGGCCACCTGCTCGACACGGTCGCCTTCGACGCGAGCGACCTGGCCGGCTGGGCCGTGGCCATGTACGACGAGACGCTGCGGAATCCCTCGCTCGTACGGCTGGTGGCGTGGTTACGGCTCGAACGCCGACCGGCCGGGCGGCTCACCGACCATCCGCACGACGAGCCAAAACTCACGGCGATCGCACGGGCCCAGGCGGCCGGCCAGGTGCGGACCGGGGATCCGCTCGACCTGTTCAGCCTGGTGCTCGCGATGGCGTTCACCTGGTCAGCGGCCGGCATCGTCTACGCCGCGGGGCCGGACGACCCCGCGGTCGAGCAGCAGCGGCGGCGGGCCCTGCTGCACGAGAGCGTGGCCCGGGCGGTGGCTCCCTAAGGCGTGAGCACGAACCGGCCGAAGACGCCGCCGGCATCCATCTGACGGTGCGCCTCGGCCGCCCGGTGCAACGGCAGCACATCGTGCACCACGGCGGTGAGGTCCTCGAGTGACGAGGCCCGGGCCTGCTGGAGCGCGGCGTGCGGCACGGTGGCGGCGCTGAACGTGGAGACGGTCAGCGACTTCTGGAACGCGGCCATCAACCGGCCGCCGAGATCCGCCGGCGGCGGCCCACCCACCGCACCGATGATCACCAGGCGGCCGTTGGGGGCGAGCCGGTCGAGCGGAAGCCCCTCCCCCGCGACAACATCGACAATCACGTCGTACGCCTCGGGGCCGTCACCCGCGCCGCCCCGGTCCAGAACGTGCGTGGCGCCGAGCTCGCGCAGCCGCCGCCCCCGCTCAGCCGACGAGGTCGTGACCGCGACGACGGCGGCCTCCCCGCCGGCCGCCAGCTGGACGGTTGCGATGCCGAGGCTGCCGGAGGCGCCCCGCACCAGCACCGACTCCCCCGGCCGGAAGTGCGCGTGGGCCAGCCCGAAGCGCGCCACCGGGCCGGAGCTGCCGAGCGTCACCGCCTCGATCGCGGACCGGCCCGCCGGCAGCGGCACAACGTCACCGAGCGGAGCGACCGCCCGCTCGACATAGCCGCCACCGGTGCCGGTGAACGCCCACACCCGCCGCCCGATCCAGGCCGGGTCGACGCCCTCGCCGACCGCGGCCACCGTCCCCGCCACCTCGCTCCCCGGGACAAAGCCCTCTCGAAAGCCGTAAGCGGCAAGCGCACCCCGCCGAATCAGCACATCAGCGCCCGCAACCCCGGTCGCCTCGACCTCGATCAGCACCTGCCCGGCCGCCGGCTCGGGGTCGGGCAGCTCGACGACGGCCAGCCCGTCCGGACCGCCGAATTCCTTGATGATCACTGCTTTCATGCCACCCGACGCTAACGGACGCCCCCGTCCACTTGGCTAAAGTGAGAGCGTGAGCGCCCGTTTGCCTCAGACCCCGCCCACCCCGGCACCCGCCGCCGGGGCGCAAGCGATGCGCTCCGACGCGCGGGACAACCGGGAGCGCATCCTGGAGGCGGCGCGGGAGGTCTTCGCGGCCGAGGGGCTCGACGCGCCGCTGCGGGAGATCGCGCGGCGGGCCGGGGTCGGGCCGGCCACCCTCTACCGGCGCTTTCCGACCAAGCAGGCGCTGGTGGCCGAGGCCTTCACCGAGCAGATGTACGCCTGCTACGCCATCGTCGACGACGGCCTGGCCGACCCGGACGCGTGGCGGGGCCTGAGCGCGGTCGTCGAGCGGCTCTTCGAGCTGCATGCCCGGGACCGCGGTTTCGCCAAGGCCTTCATCGACACCGCCGCCCGCGAGCGTGGCCTCGCCTCCCTGGCCGAGCTGCTGCGCCGGGCCGAACAGACGGGGAAGCTGCGCGCCGATGTCACCGTCGACGACCTGGTGCTCGTCCTGCTGGCCAACTCCGGCTTGCGCGCCACCTCGGAGACCACCCGCCGGGCCGCCTCCCGCCGCTTCGCGGAGCTGACCCTGCGGGCGTTCGCCGCCTAGCATGTCCACTGTGGCCAACATCTTCGTGCCGTACCAGTCCTATCCCGCGCTGGACATGCCCGCCGCCGGGCTGACCGACGGTTCGAGCGGCGCGGTCTGGGTGGCGCTGCCGGCCCACTCGGCGCTCCCCGGCCTGTCCACGCCGACCATTCGGTTGCCGATGGACCCGGACCGGGCCGCGGGGGCCGAGCGCTGGGCCGCGATCCAGCGGCGCAACATCCGGGTCGTCCAGCCCCTCGCCATCTTCCTGGTGTTCGCGGCGATCGGATCCCTCTACGTCGGCTTCTGGCTGGACACGCCCTGGTACATCCCGGTCCAGCTCCTGCTGTTCGCCCTGGCCGGCACCGTGCTCTACCGCGGCCGCCGGCGCGAGCGCGAGGCCCGCCCCGCCTCGTACCCGGCCCAGGTCTCCGGCGGCCTGCTCATCACCAATGTGAAGGAAGACGTGGCTCTCGAGTGGGCCCGGCGCAACGCTTTCGTCTCAGTGCAGCCGGGCTAGACCACGCCTGAGCAGCCAGGCGGCGGCTCCGCAGATCGCGCCGACGGCCAACCCGGTGAAGAGACTGCTCACCGTCATCGCGCCACGAAGAAGCAGGGCCAGGCGGGCCTCCCCGTCCCACAGCACGTTGTGGATGACGCCCAGCGCCACCCCGTAGACCCCACCGGCGGTCAGCAGCGACAGGAAAGGATTCGACGACCACCGCACGGCCACCACCAACCACACGAGCAGCGGCAGGAAGACCAGCGCCGCGTTGATCCCCGTCCGCTCCTGCACCAGGTCGAGATCGTGCAGCACCGCCCGCGGCGCCGCCAGCAGTCCGAGCACGACGATCACCCAGGCTCGCAGACCAAGCTTCATGCCGCCGACCGTAAAGCCGCTTCTTGCTGCCGCCGTTCCGCTGCGGGCAACCGCTTTTGTCGCTTCTGGACGTACAGATGTACTCCTAGGATCGAGGGGGTGAAACGAGACGCCGTACTGGCGATCGGCGTGGCCGCCACGCTGGCCGTCGTGGTCTCAGCCGAGCAGGGCGGCCGCAACGGCCCCGGAGCATACGTCTGGGCCGTGGCCCTTGGCGCCTTGATGCTGCGCCGTCGGTCCTACCCGCGGCTGGTCCTCGCGCTGACTGTCTTCGGTCTGTTCGCCTACTACACCGCCGGCTACCCGGCGATCGGGGTCGCGGTGCCGGTCGCCGCCGCCCTCTTCTCCGCCGCCGAGGCCGGCCACCGCCGCTCGGCCGTCACGGCCGCGGTGGTCGCCTTGGGCGTGTCGTCGGCCTTCCGCATCCTCGACGGCCAGAGCGAGCGCTACGTCCTGCTCTACGATCTGGTCGGCCACCTCGCGCTGGCCGTGGCCGCCATTGCCCTGGGTGAGCTGGTCCGGGCCCGCCACCGCCTCCACGAGCTTGCCGAACACCAGATCGCTCTCGCCGCCGAGCACCGGCTGACCGCCCACAAGCAGGGCCTTTCCCGCGAACTGCATGACTCGATCGGCCACACCCTGACCGTCGCCGCCATCCACGCCGGTGTCGCCCGACAGGAGAATCACCGCGACCCCGCCACCGCGTCCCAGGCCCTGGACCAGGTGACGACATCGATCTCAGCCGCCCTGACCGCCCTGCGCACCGCCGTGCGCCAGTTGCACACCACCCCGCCGACCAATACCACCGCCGGCCCACCGCACACCTCGCTGCCGACTCGCGCCGATATCGAGGCCCTGGCCGACACCGCCCGCGCCGCCGGCTACCACGTCCGTACCCGCTTGGGCCAGGTCGACGGCCCGGCCGCCGCCGTCGCCTTCCGCGTGATCCGCGAGGCCGTCACCAACACGCTGCGCCACTCACCCTCGCGCTCGATCGACATCACCCTTCAGCAAGATCAAAACCACGTGGCGGTACGGATCGACGACGGCACCGGCCTCGACGCCCTCACCACCGAGCTCGCGGCCCTGGGCGGCACCCTCACGGCCGCCGCCACCCCCGGCGGCTGGCGCGTCGAAGCAACGATCCCCCACCACGACACACCCGCCGAGCCGGCCGCCGGCGCTCGCGCCACGGCGAGCACTCGGCACCGTCAGCCCACCCGCCCATGCAGCAACGGCGACAACCGCGACGGCCAAGAGCGGCAAGATCACCTGGAAGACCGCGACCACCACGACCCGCAAGAGCGCCGAGAGGGCCGCGACGGCGAAGAACCACGCGATGGCGGGTCGCGGCGTGCGGGCTGACGGGGTGACGCGAGTGGTGCTCGTGGACGACCAGGCGATCGTGCGGGCCGGGCTGACCGTGTTGTTGCAAGGTGGGGGCGGTGAGCCGATCGCGGTGGTCGGGGAGGCGTCGGACGGTGCGCAGGCCGTCGGGGTCGTACGGCGTACGGCGCCGGACGTGGTCCTGATGGATGTGCGCATGCCGGGTGTCGGCGGGGTGGCCGCCACGCGGGCGGTCCGGGCGGATCCGGGCTGCGCCGGCGTGGCCGTGCTGATGCTGACCACGTTCGACACGGATGACGAGGTGCTGGGGGCCTTGCGCGCGGGGGCCGACGGCTACCTGCTCAAGGACACCGACCCGGCGCGGCTGCGGGCGGCGGTGCGGGCGGCCGCGCGGGGCGAGCCGGTGCTTTCTCCCGGCGTGGCGCGGCGGGTCATGGCGACGGCCGCGGAGGCGCCGGGGCGGCCGGAACCCGATCCGCGGCTGGCGCGGCTGAGCCCGCGGGAGCGGGAGGTGCTGGTCGCGGTGGCCGGCGGCGGCGACAACGGTGAGGTGGCGCGGGCGATGCGGCTGAGTCCGGACACCGTGCGCACCTATGTGAGCCGGATATTGGCCAAGCTGGGCGCGACGAGCCGGGCCCAATTGGTGGCGATCGCGCACCGCAATGGTCTGATCACCTCAGGCGATCATGCGGGTGGAATCGGCCGAAAGTACTAGTGGAATTGCTTTGCGGAAACGACACGCCGATAGGGCTGTCACTTCCCATCGGCGGGAAAGCGTAAACCTGGGAATTGCCTGGGCAACAAAAACGAGGACCGCACCCGTCGCCGGGGTGCGGTCCTCGTTCGGTTACGGAATTACCGGTGGCCGTGCGGGCGGTTCGGCTGGCCGTGGCCGTGGCTGCGAACGTCCTTGCTCACCTTCAGCGCGACCCAGCCGCGCTTGAAGCCGCGCTGCACGCGGTCGCAGTCGAACCGGTTCCACTTGTGCTGGAACTGACCGATGCGGCCGACCTTGTTGCAGGTGCTCTGCGTCCGGTAGTAGCCGACAAGGCGGTCGCCGCGGGGGCTCCAGTGGTCGCTGGCCGACGCGGTCGTGGCGCCCTGAGCCGGGCCCGCGAGGGCGACGGCGGCGGGGGCGACGCCCATGGTCAGGCCGGCGGCCAGGGCCACACCGGTCATCGTGATCTTGCGCGTGACCTTATTCATGACAACTGCCTTTCTCTCTCATCAAGGCGGTGCTTGATGAGGAGAATGCTAAGAGGCACGCCGCATTTCCAAGGCGCTGAAACGCAGCCACGAAAGAGTGAATGATTTCCGTCCGGCAAGCGATGAATATTGAAGATCAAATTGCCATAACGACGATGACAAGATTATTTGGAATCGTCACGCAGATACAGATACCAGTACGAGCTGGCGACGAAGACGACCGCGCCGACCAGGTTGCCCAGGCCGGCCAGCAGCCAGTTGCGCAGCGTGTCGTCCCAGCCGAGCCCGGGCACCCCGGCGAAGATCGCGGCCGGCAGGAAGAACATGTTGGCCACGACGTGGTCAAAGCCCATCGCGACGAAGGCCATGATCGGGAAGAAGATCACCAGGATCTTGCCGGAGAGCGTGTCGGCCGCCAGGGACATCCAGACGGCCAGGCACACCAGCCAGTTGCAGCCGACGGCCCGCAGGAAGATCTGCCAGTTGCTCTCGTGCAGGCCCTTCGCCTCGGCGATCCCGGCCAGCCGCTCGTACGCCATGCCGCCGGTGGTCCCGGCGTCGCTGCCGACGTCGCCGATCACGCCGGTCTGCACGGCCAGGAAGTACGCGACGAACACCGCCCCGGCCAGGTTGCCGGCCAGCACGAGGGTCAGGTTGCGGGCGACGTCCCGCCCGGACAGCCGGCCCCGCATGGCGCCCATCGGCACCAGCAGCATGTTCCCGGTGAGCAGATGCGAGCCCGCCACCAGGACCAGCACAAGCCCGAGGGTGAACGCCGCCCCGGTGAACAGCGTCGGCAGGCTCCCCCACAGCCGCGGGTCCAGTCCGGACGACACGGCGATGGCCACCAGCCCGCCGAACGCGATGTAGGCGCCGGCCAGGAACCCGCCGATCAGCGTCTTGTCCCACCGGAGATCGGCCTTCTTGACCCCGGCGGCCACCGCGGCCTGGGCGATCTCGGGTGGTTCCTTGGCCGGCATCGCACGCCTCCCGCCTGCGTACGGTCACGGGACCGTCACGCGCCCACGGTGATACCCGCCGATGCGCCGGCTAGTCGGGCCGGTCCATGGTCATCCCAGCCAGCCGGGGCGGATCAGGCCGGCCTCGTACGCGTAGACGACCAGCTGGGCACGATCGCGGGCGCCCAGCTTGATCATCGTGCGGCTGACGTGGGTCTTGGCCGTGGCCGGGCTGATCACGAGCCGGGCCGCGATCTCGTCGTTGGACAGTCCCTCGGCGACCAGGACGAGGACCTCACGCTCCCGGTCGGTCAGCTGGTCGAGCTCGACCGGCGGGGTCGCCTGCCGCCCGCGGGTGCCCCCGGCGAACTCGCCGATCACCCGGCGCGTCACGCTCGGCGACAGCAGCGCATCGCCGGCGGCGACGGCCCGTACGGCCCGGATCAGCTCGACCGGCTCGGTGTCCTTGACCAGGAAGCCCGAAGCCCCGGAACGCAGCGCCTCGAAGACGTACTCGTCCAGCTCGAAGGTGGTCAGAATGACCACGTGCACGCCGTCCAGACCCGGCTCGGCGGCGATGCGGCGGGTCGCCTCGAGACCGTCGACGCCCGGCATCCGGATGTCCATGAGCACGACGTCGGGCCGCGTCTGCTGGGCCAGCTTGACCGCCTCGAGCCCGTCCGCCGCCTCGCCGACGATCGTGATGTCCGGCTCGGCGTTGAGCAGCGCCCGGAACCCGGCCCGCACCAGCAACTGATCGTCCGCCAGCAACACCGAGATCATCTAGCACTCCCCCTCTTCGCCCGGAGTGGGCAGCAGCACCGACACGAGAAACCCACCGTCGACCGCCCCGGCCTCCAACGTCCCGCCCAGGCTCTGCGCCCGCGCCCGCATCCCGGCGATCCCGGTCCCGCCACCCGCGCCCGTCGACCCGCCGGCCCGCACGCCGGTTTTGTCCCCGGCCATCGAACCCGCCCGACCAACATCTCGCGTCTCGGCCCCGCCGCCCGGCACCGCGCCCGGCCCTCCCACCCCGCCGCCCGGCACCGCGCCCGGCCCTCCCACCCCGCCGCCCGGCACCGCGCCCGGCCCTCTCACCGCGCCGCCCCACGCCTCCGTGAAGTCCGAAATATCGGATTTATC
>NZ_JBFAOX010000027.1:0-39339 GCF_040675435.1 Actinoplanes sp. NPDC049598
TTGTCGATGGCCTTGATGAGGCCGACGTTGGCCGTCTGCACCAGGTCGTCGGTGGGCTCGCCGCGGCCGGAGTAGCGGTTGGCGAGGTGACGGGCGAGCGGCAGCCAGGCCTCGATCGCCCGGTCGCGCAGGGCCGCGCGGGACGGGTGACCGGCCGGCATCGCGGCCATCGCGTTCAGCAGCTCGGCGGCACTGTCGGCGGGCGCCGTGGCGCTCGACGGAATCGGCTTCGCCTCGGCGGAAGTCGTGGTGACGGTCATGCTGGGTCCTCCCTGGCACCTGTCCGGAGAGCCCGGTCCCGCCCAATGGCGGTACCCGGTCGGTCGGGTGTCCCTATCTACTGGTCGATGGTGATCGATCCGATCTCCGTCGACCCGCACATCTGGCCGTTCGGATACGAGAACCCTAGCCGAGAGGGCCAGGAAAGACTAGCCGAAAGTATGAGTTACTTTGCGTGATAGCAAAGATACAGAATGGATCTTGCTCCGGGTCGATTGGAGCGTCCCTTTCCGGGCACGCCTTCAGGCATGACTTTCGCAGTGGTGACCGGTGCCTCCAGCGGCATCGGATATGAGCTGGCACGGCAATTCGCACAGAACGGCTTCGATCTCCTCCTGATCGCCGAGGACGATGGCATCGAGCAGGCGGCGGCCGACCTGAGCCGCGACGGTGAGCGGCAGGCGACCGCGGTCCGGGCCGATCTCGCCACCTACGAGGGGGTCGAGCAGGCCTACGCCGCCATCCGGGCCGCCGGCCGGCCGGTCGACGCGATCGCGCTCAACGCCGGCCGCGGCCTCGGCGGCGACTTCACCCGCGAGACGGACCTCGAGGACGAGCTGAACATCATCGCCGTCAACGTGACCTCGACCGTGCACCTGGCCAAGCGGGTGCTGCCCGACCTGGTCGCCCGGGGCGCGGGACGGGTGCTGTTCACCTCGTCCATCGCCTCGATGATGCCCGGCACCTACCAGGCGGTCTACAACGCGTCCAAGTCCTTCGTGCAGTCGTTCGCCGAGGCGCTGCGGGCCGAGCTCAAGGACACCGGGGTCACCGTGACCTCGCTGATGCCCGGCCCGACGGACACGCAGTTCTTCGAGCGGGCCGAGATGATGGACACCGCCGTCGGCACGTCGAAGAAGGACGACCCGGCCCAGGTGGCCGAGCAGGGCTTCAAGGCGCTGATGAACGGCGACGAGAAGGTGGTCGCCGGCTCGCTCAAGACCAAGGTGCAGGGCGCGGCGTCCAAGGTGATGCCGGACAAGGCCAAGGCGGAGATGCACCGGAAGATGGCGGAGCCGGGCTCTGCCAAGACGGATTAGGCCGTACGTCTTTCCTGACCGTCTGTCCGGACCAGTGTCATGTCTGGCAAACCGGGCAAGATGAACTCATGACTTCGCTCCGTGTGTCCGCGCCGTTCCCGTCGGCGTCCGAGCTGCGGTGCTGGAAGCTGGATCAGTTCAGTGAGCTGCGCGAGTTGCGGGCGGCCCTGCGTGAGGCGATCGCGCGGGTGCCCGCGGCCGCGCAGGACGACGTGACGGACAAGATCGCCGTGGTCGCGACCGAGCTGGCGACCAACGCGCTGCGGCACGGGCTGCCCCCGACCGAGGTCCGCCTGCTCCGGCAGGAGGACCGGCTGATCATCGACGTGGCCGACCACGACCTCGAGGCCGTGCCCCGGCTGGCCGAGGGGCGGCCGCTCGGCGCCGGCGGCCTCGGTCTGCAGCTCACCAGGACGTTCGCGATCGACGTCGGGTGGTACACGACCGACGACGACAAACACGTCTGGGCCAGCTTCCCGGGCTGATCCGGACGACTGCTGGTAGAAAGTCTTCCGTGGCGGACTCCTACAAGATCGGCCAGGAGCGGTCGGCCGACGGCACGGCCACGGTCCTGAGCATCGACGGCGAGCTGGACATCAATGCGCGCGACGACCTGCGCGCGGCGATCCTCGGCGCGGTCGACCGCGGTGACTGCGTGGTCGACCTCGGCGGCACGGCCTTCCTCGACTCGGAGGCGCTGGGCGCCCTCATCGACGGTTACAACTCGGCGCTCAGCGCCGGCACCGGCTTCCGCGTGGTCGGGGCGACCGGGGTGGTCGCCCGTGTGCTCGACGTCTCGGGTGCGGCGGCGCTGTTCGGCTCGTAGTCTCCCGCAGTGGAGTTGATCATTGCGGCGGTCCTGCTCGCCGGTGTGCTGGCCTTCGCGGTCGTCCGCCCGCGCGGGCTTCCGGAGGCGGTGGCGGCGGTGCCCGCGGCCGCGATCGCCGTCGGGGCGGGTCTGGTGCCGCTGCGGGACGCGTGGGCCGAGGTCCGGGAGCTCGGCCCGACCGTCGGCTTCCTGGCCGCGATCCTGGTGCTCGCGCACCTGGCGGACGGGCACGGCGTCTTCCGGTACGCCGGGCGGATCGCGGCCCGGATCAGCCGGGGCAGCCCGGTGCGGCTGCTCGGCGCGGTCTTCGTGGCGGCCGCGCTGACCACCGCGGTGCTCAGCCTCGACGCCACGGTGGTGCTGCTGACCCCGGTCGTGCTGGTCACGGCGGCCCGCACCGGGGTCCGGGCCCGGCCCCCGGCGTACGCGTCGGCCCACCTCGCGAACTCGGCGTCGCTGTTGCTGCCCGTCTCCAATCTGACCAACCTGCTGGCCTTCGCGGCCAGCGGCCTGACGTTCCTCGGCTTCGCGGGCGTGATGGCGTTGCCGTGGGTGGCGGTGATCCTGGCCGAGTACGCCGTGTTCCGCTGGTTCTTCCGCGACGACCTGCGGGTGCGGGTCGAGCCGGAGACCAACGGCGGCGACGACCCGGCGCCGCGGTACGCCCTGGTGGTGCTCGGGGTGACCCTGGCCGGCTTCGCCGTGGTCCAGCCGCTCGGGGTGCACCCGGCCTGGGTCGCGGTGGCGGGCGCGCTGGCCCTCGCCGTACCGCTGCGGTCCTCGCCGTTGACCCTCCTGCGAGAGGCCAATCCGGCCTTCTGCGCTTTCGTGCTGGCCCTCGGCGTGGTGGTGGCGGCGGTACGGGTGCACGGGCTCGGCTCGCTCGTCGACCACCTGGTGCCGGACGGAGCGGGGCTGGGGGAGATGCTCGCGATGGCCGGGCTGGCCGCCGTGCTGGCCAACGTGCTGAACAACCTGCCGGCGACGCTGGTGCTGCTGCCCGGGGTGGAGTCGTCGCCGGGGCTGCTGCTGGCGATGCTGATCGGGGTCAACGTCGGCCCGAACCTGACCTATGTGGGCTCGCTGGCCACGCTGCTGTGGCGGCAGATCCTGCACAGCCAGGACGCGGCGCCGGACGCGCGTGATTTCCTGCGGCTGGGCCTGGCCGCCGTGCCGGTGGCGCTGGTCGCGGGCGTGCTGGCGCTCTGGCTGGGCCTGCGGATCACCGGACACTAGGGCGGCGCGACTACTTGACGGCAACCGGCAAGTACTTGACGATAGGCGTCAAGTAGCCGAAAGGGGGCTGTCATGCGCATCGTGAACGGCCGCGACGAGCTCGTGGACCACCTGGCCGGTCTGATGGCCTCCCGCCTGCTCGATCCGCTGGAGATCCTGCTGGAGGCCGAGCTGGCCGACGTCCGGAAGCGGGTCACCACGCTGGCCGGCACCCTGGCCGACCGGCTCCTGGGCGTCGACGAGCAGCTCGCCGCGTACACCGCGATCCGGCTGGTGTCCTCGCTCTATTCCGGCGATGAGCCGTTCCGCCCGGTGGCCGGCTGGTGGGCCACGCCGCTGGGACAGGTGGTGGCCCGGCTCGTCGGTTACCCGGGCGCCGAGTCGCTGTCGTACGCGGAAGCCGGCGCCATGCTCGGCATCAGCCGCCAGGGCGTGCACGACCTGATCACCCGCGGCAAGCTGCAGCGCCATGCCGCCGGCGGCGTCACGAACGCCTCCGTCCAATCCCGGTTGAAAAGCCGCGCGGCGGCAGCACCGCGCGCTCGTCAAGAGGAGACGAAATGACATCGGACAGCAGGCCGGCCGCCGCGGCGGGCCATCTTCCGATCGGCGGCAAGCACGTCGCCCGGCTCGGATTCGGGGCCATGCAGCTGCCCGGCCCGGGCGCCTGGGGGCCGCCGGCTGACCGGGATGTGGCCGTCGCGGTGCTGCGAACCGCGTGCGAGCTGGGCGTCGACTATGTCGACACGGCCGGCTTCTACGGGCCCAACGTGGCCAATGATCTGATCCGCGAGGCCCTGTGCCCCTATCCGGACCACGTGCTCATCGGCACCAAGGTCGGTGTGGTCCGCGACGAGTGGCGCTCGTGGAACGCGGCCACTTCGCCGCGGCAACTGCGTGATCAGGTCGAGGAGACTCTGAGCGAGCTCGGCGTGGACCGGCTGGATCTGGTCTATCTGCGCGTGGGCGGCGACGGCCTGCTTCTGCCCGACGAGGTGCCGTTCGACGAGTCCGTGGGTGCGCTGGCCGAGTTGCGGGGCAAGGGTCTCATCGGCGAGCTCGGCCTCAGCGGAGTCACTGCCGGGCAGCTCGAGGCCGCACGGGCGGTCGTACCCATCGCGGCCGTGCAGAACCGGTTCCACCTTCTCGACCGCGGTAGCGCCGACGTCGTGCGGATCTGCGCCGGCGACGGCATCGTCTTCACGCCTTACTTCCCGCTGGCGGCCGGGATGCTGCGGCCGGGCCTCGACAAATCCTCGATCCCGCACGGCATGGGCCTGACCGGCGATCAGGAGGCGACCCTCGGCCGGATCGCTCGGGAGCACCATGTGAGCTGGCCGCAGGTGGCGCTGGCGTGGTTGCTGGCCTACTCGCCGGCCACTCTGGTCATCCCGGGCACCGGCTCGGTGGCGCATCTGCGGGAGAACGTGGCCGCGGCTGGTCTCGTGCTCACCGCGGCGGAGGTGGACGAGCTCACCTCGTTCGTCCAGGACGAGCATTAGGGGCGCACCCCGCGCCATCGCGGCCGGGATCGGCCCGGGGAAAGGCCGAGGTGATCCGGTGGGGGATTCGATGGCGGGGATGCGACCAACGCAGTCAGTCTTGTCGATGCGCGGTGTTACAGGCAAGTAAAACTGGTTACGGAACTAAGCACTGCCGGGCCGGCCGCCCGGTGCCCCGCCGCCGGTGGGGGTGGTCGTCGTGTCGACCTTGGCGGTCAGCGACACCGCGTACCCGTTGGTGACCTCGCCGCTGACCGTGCCGAGCTGCAGCGCGCCCGAGTCGTCGCCGAAGACGTTGTCGCTCGACAGGCTGACCTGACTCAGGTTGCTCACCGACTTGGCGTAGCCGGCCGTCGCGTACACCGCCTCGCAGGTCGCCTGGGGCCATGCCACCTGTGACGTGGCGATGGCCTGGGCCGAGTCGGTGATGTCGGCCTGGCGCGGGTAGACCTCGAAGTGGAGGTGCGGCCACCGGCCGCTGTAGCAGGCCGGGAAGATGCTGGTGAACTTCACTTTCCCCGACCCGTCGGCGATCTGGACGCCCCGCAAGTAGTTCTCGCCGGTGATCCCGTCCGAGTAGAGCGAGTAGTTGCCGTCCCGGTCGCAGTGCCAGACGTAGACCGCGACATTCTTGAACGCGGCGTTGCCGTTGGCCATGTCCAGGATCGTCAGCTCGAGGGTCATCGGCACCCCCTCGGCGGTGCCGCTCGCCGTGCCGAAGCTCGACCGGATGTCGCTGCGCACCACGCCGCTCTGCTCGAGCACGTCCGGCCCGTTGGAGCCGTCGCCCGGATAGGGGCCGGCCGTCTCGTCCGGGATCTCACCGCTGCTCGTCGTCGCGGCCGCCGTGGTGGCCGAGGTCGATTCGTTGCTTCGAGCCTAGGAAGATTTTTGTGAAAACGGGATGAATGTCCTGTCAGGCCGGTTTCTCCCCGGCGGTGTGCCGGGCTGCCTGCCGGAGGTCGAGCTCGTCGATGATCTCGCGGGCCACGTCCTGGTCGACCTTGTGGTCGCGGACGGCCGTGGCCAGGGCGAGCCGCTGGGCGTCGAAGCTCGCGTCGAGGTCGGCCGCCGGCTGGGCGGCGGCCTCGGCCACGATCCGCTCGGCCGCCGCGCGGTCGGCGCGCTCCTCGGCCTGCTCGGCGGTCACGTCGAACTTCAGCCGGCGGGCCAGCCAGCCGACCGTGGTGCCCTGGATCAGCAGGGTGCCGAGGGTGACGATCAGCGCGATGGCCTGGAGGGCGTCGCGGCCGGGGAAGGGCGCGCCCGACGCCGTGTGCTCGGGGATACCGGCCGCGGCGGCCAGCGTGAGGATGCCGCGCATGCCGGTCCAGCCGACCAGCAGCATCTCCTTGTGGGTCATCGGCTCCTGGACCTTGGAGCCGCGCCGCCGCATCTCCTCCTCGCGCTGCTGCCACCGGGCGCGGAAGTAGACGTCCTCTTTGATCTTGCGCCGAAGGCGGGCGTGCCGCCGCCGGTAGCGCTCGAACAGCACGAACACCCCGAGCAGCCGGAAGAGGATCGCCACCACCAGCAGGACGCCGGCCGCGATCAGGGTGCGGACCAGGCCGGGGTCGTCCTCGCGGGCCAGGTCCTCCAGGACGAACTTCAACTGCAGACCGATGTACGCGAAGACGAACGTCTCGAGCAGGAAGTCGAGCACCGGCCAGACGTTGTTCTCCTGCAGCCGGGTCCGGTAGCCGCCCGGGTACTGGAAGTTCGGGTCGAGCGAGATGTTCAGCGTGATCGCGAAGGCGGCCGCCACCACGGCCAGGATGCCCGAGGCGTGCACCTCCTCGGCCAGCAGGAACGCGGTGAACGGCACGAGCAGCACCAGGGTCGTCTCGAGCGTCGGGTTGCGCAGCCGCTTGCGCAGCAGCAGGGCCGCCGACGACAGGGCGGCCCCGATGAGGATCCCGAGGGAGGCGTTGCGGAAGAAGTCCAGCAGGCCGCTGCCGAAGGTCGCGTGCTCGCCGTTGACCGCGCCCACCGCGATGGCGAACAGGGTCAGCGCGGTGGCGTCGTTGACCAGGCTCTCTCCGGTCAGCACCGAGGTCGCCCGTCTCGGCAGGCCCATCTGTTCGCCGTGGGAGACGGTGGTGATCGTGTCCGGCGGGGCCAGCACCGAGCCCAGCACGAACGCCGCGGCCAGGCCGATCGTCGGCAGGATCCACGAGGTGACATAGCCGAGCACCCCGGCCGTCAGCACCACCAGGATCACGCCGAGGTTGATGATCGGGCGCAGGTTCGCCCCGAACGACGAGAACGACGCGCCCCGGGTGGCCGAGTAGAGCAGCGGCGGCACCACCAGCGCGAGGATCACCTCGCTCTCGAGCTCGAGCCGCGGCACGCCGGGGATGAAGCTGGCCGCCGCCGCGAGCACCACGATGATCCAGCCCGGTTCCACGCCGCGCCGCCTGGCCAGCGACGAGACCGCGATGCCACACCCGATGATCAGCAGAATCTGTACGCCGTTCACTTGATCAGGCTAGTAAAAGATCCCGTTCACGGACGTAACCCGGCGGTGACGATCCGGATCATGCGCTCCCGGTCGGGCGCGGCGACACAGGCATTCAGCAACGCCTTCACGTCGGCCGGCGTGACCTCGGTGCGGACGGACCCCGCTTGTTGAGCGGAAGCGAGCAGCTCCGCCTCCAGGCCCTCCAGGTCGTGACCGGTGCGGGTGGCGGCCGCCTCGATGTCGAAGCCGTCCCCGCCGAGCGCCTCGGCCAGGCCGCGGTCCTCGGTGACCGGCCTGCTGCTCGACCGGTTGGCCGGCGGCCGGGTCGTCACCGTGGCCAGCAACGCCCACCGCGGTGGCATGATCGACTTCGACGACCTGCAATGGGAGCGCGGGTACCACCGGATGGCGGCGTACCGCCGGTCCAAGCTGGCCAACCTGCTCTTCGCGTTCGAGCTCGGACGGCGCTACCCGGGCCTGACCAGCGTGGCGGCGCATCCCGGGGCGGCCCGCACACCGCTGATGCGCCACAGCCCGTGGCACTTCCGGTTCGTCACCTCGGCGCGGACCAGATGGGCGTTCTCCTGGCTGATCCAGAGCCCGGAGGCCGGCGCCCTGCCATTGCTGCGGGCGGCGACCGACCCGCGCGCGGCATCGGGCGAGTACTACGGCCCGGACGGCTGGGGGCAGTTCACCGGCCATCCCGTGGCTGTCGAGGCCGCCCCCGAGGCCTGCGACCTCGCGCTGGCGGCGCGGCTGTGGGAGACCTCGGAGCGGCTCACCGGCGTACGGTGGCCGGCCATCGCGGCAGCCGGCCACTGAGCGTCAGCGCCGGGGGCGCAACGGGCCTTTCCGCCCGGTATGCTGGCCCCGGGCCGTGACTGGCGCGTTCGGATGGGCCAACCATCGGGGAGCGGCCCCGTCGAGACGACGAACCTGCCGTGCGCCTGGGCCTCTTCATTCGTGATAGGGAGGTCCCATGCCCAACGCAGAGTCCACCGCCTTTCAGTCCGCCCTCGAGGTGGTCCGGTCCGTCGAGCCCCGCATCGCCGACGCGATCGCCAAGGAGCTCCACGACCAGCGCGAGTCCCTCAAGCTGATCGCCAGCGAGAACTACGCGTCCCCGGCCGTCCTGCTCGCGATGGGCAACTGGCTCTCCGACAAGTACGCCGAGGGCACCATCGGCCGCCGCTTCTACGCCGGCTGCCAGAACGTCGACACCGTCGAGGCGGTCGCCGTCGAGCACGCCAAGGCCCTGTTCGGCGCCGAGTACGCGTACGTCCAGCCGCACTCCGGCATCGACGCCAACCTGGTCGCCTACTGGGCCATCCTGGCCGACCGGGTCGAGGTCCCGTACCTCAAGAAGTTCGAGAAGCGCCAGGTCAACGACCTGACCGACGCCGAGTGGGCCGAGCTGCGGGCCGCGTTCGGCAACCAGCGCATGCTGGGCATGAGCCTCGACGCCGGCGGCCACCTCACCCACGGCTTCCGCCCCAACATCTCCGGCAAGATGTTCGACCAGCGCAGCTACGGCGTCGACCCGGCCACCGGCCAGATCGACTACGCGGCCCTGCGGGAGACGGCCAAGGAGTTCAAGCCGCTGATCATCGTGGGCGGCTACTCCGCGTACCCCCGGAAGGTGAACTTCGCGACCCTGCGCGAGATCGCCGACGAGGTCGGCGCGACCTTCATGGTCGACATGGCGCACTTCGCGGGCCTGGTCGCGGGCAAGGTCTTCACCGGCGACTTCAACCCGATCGAGCACGCGCACATCGTCACCACCACCACCCACAAGTCGCTGCGCGGTCCGCGCGGTGGCGCCGTCTTCGCCCAGGAGTCGCTCGCGGCGCAGGTCGACCGTGGCTGCCCGATGGTCCTCGGCGGCCCGCTGGCCCACGTCATGGCGGCCAAGGCCATCGCGTTCGCCGAGGCCCGCCGCCCCGAGTTCGCCGACTACGCCCAGCAGATCGTCACCAACAGCCAGGCGCTCGCCGAGGGCCTGCTCAAGCGGGGCGTCCAGCTGGTCAGCGGCGGCACCGACAACCACCTGGTGCTGATCGACGTGCACCCGTTCGGTCTCACCGGCCGCCAGGCCGAGCAGGCCCTGCTCGACAGCGGCGTGGTCACCAACCGCAACGCCATCCCGAACGACCCCAACGGCGCCTGGTACACCTCCGGCATCCGCATCGGCACCCCGGCCCTGACCTCGCGTGGCCTCAAGGCCGCCGAGATGGACACGATCGCCGAGCTGATCCACACGGTGCTCACCAGCACCAAGCCGGCCGAGGCCTCCAAGGCCAAGTTCCACCTCGACGAGGCCGTCTCGGAAAGCGTCAGCAAGCAGGCGAACGAGCTCCTGGCGGGCTTCCCGCTCTACCCGTCGGTCTCCCTCTAGATCTAGAGCCAGATCAACGGCCGGTCGTAGCGGGGTGGTGGGTACAGACCGCTGCTCCCGCCGAGGGCTCGGGCGGGGTGAGCTGGGCGCTGGCGCGCCCAGAGCGCTCACCCCACCCGAGCGGCCTGCGTGAGTGGTTACGCTCGGAAAACCCGGGTATCCGGCCCCCATGGCCGAGCAACCGCAGGACAACGCCGTCGGAACCCTGGAAACCGTGCACGCCTTCGAGTCGGGGCCGATGCCGACCGGAGTCAGCGTCTCCCACACGGGCCGGATTTTCGTCAACTTCCCCAAGTGGGGTGATGACGTGCCGTTCACCGTCGGGGAGATCCGGGACGGCGAGGTGGTTCCGTTCCCCGATCTCGACTGGAACAGCCCGCGGGACGACGGCGACGCGGAAGCGCTGGTGTCGGTGCAGAGCATCGTGGTCGACCCGGCGGACCGACTGTGGATCTTGGACACGGGCAGCCCGATGTTCCAGCCGACCGAACCGGGCGGGCCGAAGCTGGTCTGCGTCGACCTGACGACGAACGAGGTCGTCCGGACGATCACGTTCCCGGTCGACGTCGCGTTGCCTACGACGTACCTCAACGACGTCCGCTTCGATCTGCGCCGCAACGCCGCGTACATCACCGACTCGTCCGACCAGGGCCCGAACGGCCTCATCATCGTCGACCTGGCCACCGGCGAATCGTGGCGGCGCCTGCACGACCACCCGTCCACCAAGGCGCTCCCGCCGGCCGAGATGCTGCCGGTCGTCGAGGGGCGGCCCTTCCTGGAGCGGCCCAAGGACGGCCCGCCCCAGCCGGTGAAGATGGGCGCCGACGGCATCGCGATCTCGGCCGACGGCACCCGCATTTTCTACTGCCCGCTGATCTCCCGCCGCTGGCACAGCGTCTCAGCCGAGGCCCTCTTCGACCGCGGTATGAGCGACGCCGACGTGGCCGCCACGGTCGTCGACGAGGGCGACAAGGGCGGCGCCGCCGACGGCCTCGAAACCGACGACCAGGGCCGCTTCTACCTGACGAACTGGGAGAACAACGCCGTCCTGCGCCGCCTGCCCGACGGCACCTTCGAAACCCTGGCCCACGACCCCCGCCTGCTCTGGCCGGACACCATGTCGGTCGCCGACGGCTACCTCTACGTGACCGCCAATCAGCTGCACCGCCAGTCCACCTACCAGAACGGCGACGACCAGCGCCGCTACCCGTACTCCCTGTTCCGCATCCCCATCGACGCCGGCCCGGTCCGCCTCCGCTAGACCCTCGGGTGGAGCAGCTGCTCGGCGATCTCCTGGACGCGGGCGACGGTGATGCCGGCGCGCTGTTCCACGGCCAGGGGGTGGTCGGTGGGCTCCAGCTCGATGTGCGGGCGGGTGCCGACCGGTTCGGGGTGGACGTCGCACTTCAGGTTGATGGTGGAGGGGTAGACGGGGAGGTCCGTGGAGAGCCAGCCGAACGAGGACGGCTGGCTCTCGCGGCCGGGAGTGTCCCAGCTGTCGAGGGTGCGCTTGAAGTTGTCGCGGCTCAGGGAGACCCAGACACCCCACACGAAGTCCTCGTCGGCGTCGTGGACGGGGAGGATGATGCGCGCCTGGACGAAGTAGTTCCGGCCCTCGATGATGCAGATCTCCTGCTCGAGGACGCTTTTCTCGTCGCCGTCGTGGGCGTCCTGCCAGTAGACCGGCGCCTGGGTGCCGTAGGAGAACGGCAGGCCCTCGTGGCGGTCGCCGCACCGCCCGCATAGATAGCCCTGATCAGTCACCGGGTGATTATGGGGCGGGGTGACCCGGGGCGGTAGCGTCGGGCCCGATGCAACCCTCCCGTGTTCTTGCCGCCCTGGCCGAGCTGGCTCCGGCGGGTGGTGACCGCGTGCTCGACGTGACGCGGGGTGGGCTGCCGTTCGTGTGGCTGGACGCGGCGCACAAGGCGCCCCGCAAGGCCGAGGTGAACCGGCTGGCGGCGCTCGGGGCGCTGCACAAGGAGGAACGCCCGCTGCGGGTGGGCTGGGGTTTCCTGGCCGGCAAGACCGAGATCGAGGGCAAGCCGGCCAAGGTCCGGGTGCCCCTGCTGAGCCAGCCGGTGCAGCTCGTGCGGGGGATCGCAGGCTACACGGTCGCGCCGGCGGGCGACCTGGAGATCACCCCGCTGATCGCGGACCGCGAGCTGGCCGCGGCCCTGGAAGCGGCGCCGGGCGTGGGCCAGCCGGGCTGGCTGGAGGCGATCGGCACCAAGGCCTGGCTGTGGTCGGCGGCCCGGGCCACCGGGCTCACGGTCGACGCGATGGCCACGGGCCGGCGCGCGCCCGCCGACCGGGTGGTGCTGATCCCGTCGGCCGCCCTCTACATCGTGCGCGACGTCTTCGGCGCCGGCCTGGCCGACAGCCTGCGCAGCTGGGCCGGCCGCGACCTCACCGGCACCGCCTTGGCCGCGATATACGCCGACGAACGCACCGGCTCCGCGTCGTCGCCCACATCAAGCATGAATGCTCCGATAGCCGATAAATACGGCATGCGGGGCTTCGGCATGGGCTCGCCGGGTCGGTTCAGTGTGGACAGACTGGGCACCGAAGGGGGAGCGGGCGGCGACGAGCAGGTGCTGTCGCCGCTGCCGTTGACGGAGGCGCAGGCCGAGGTGGTGGCGCGGGCGCGGACGGCGCCGATCACCGTGGTGTCGGGGCCGCCGGGGAACGGGAAGAGCCACACCGTGGTGGCGGCCGCCCTCGAAGTGGTGCATCGGGGCGGGTCGGTGCTGATTGCGACCCAGTCGCCGCACGCGGCGGAGGTTCTGGCCAATCTGCTCGGTCGCTATCCGGGTCCGGTGCCGGTGCTCTTCGGTGACGCGGGTGGGCGGGAGCGCCTTGCGGCCGAGCTCGCCGCCGGCGCCGAGCAGGGCGTGAGCGACAGGCAACTGCGGGAGGACGTCGCGGCCGTCCAGACCGAGCTTGATGCCGTACGCCGTCAGCGCGCCCTCATCGTCGACGCGCTCGAGCTGGAGCTCCGCGCGGCCGAGTTGCCGGACTGGCAGCCGCTCCTGCCCGCGCTGGCCGCGGACGTCCCCGGCGCTTTCGACGCCGACCGGCTCGCGCGTGTCGCGGGCGGCCGGAAGAGCGAGCGAGCGACGCGCGTCGCCGGCTGGCGAGGCGAAAGTCCAGGGCGCGGTGGGAGCGGCCCGGGCGGCCAGGCGGGCGAGGCTGAGCGGGTGGCGCGGCGGCTGGCCAAGGGGGCGGTCTCGCGGTGGTGGGTCCGGCGGTGGCTGGGCGCGCGTGGGGACGTACCGGACGAGAGGGTGACCGAGGCGGTCCGGGCGGCCACCGCGCAGCGAGCGCAAGCGACGCTGGCGGCGACCGGTGGCCCGGAGCTGGGATGGACGGGGTTGCATGCGGCGGAGGCCGCGTTGGCCGAGGCCGTCGGCCGGGCGATGCGGGACGCGGCGCGCAGTGAGAAGCGGTGGGACCGGGAGGCCCGGCGCGGGGCGGCGGCGCTGGCCACGGCGTTGCGGGCGGGGCGGAACCGGCGCCGGGAGTTGCTCGCCAAGCTGGACGCGCCGCCGTTGGTGCGGGCGCTGCCGCTGTGGATCGGCACGGTGGCCGACGTGGAGGACCTGCTGCCGGCCGCGCCGGGGATGTTCGACCTGGTGGTGCTGGATGAGGCGTCCCATGTGGATCAGGTGCGGGCGGCGCCGGTGCTGGCCCGGGCCCGGCGGGCGCTGATCGTGGGTGATCCGCGGCAGTTGCGGTTCGTCTCGTTCGTCGGTGACGCCGAGGTGGCCGAGGTGCTGGAGCGCAACGGGGCCGACGAGCGGCTGGACGTGCGGCGGGTGAGCGCGTTCGACCTGGCCGCCGGGGCCGCCCCGGCGACCTGGCTGGCCGAGCATCACCGGAGCACGCCGCACCTGATCGGGTTCTCGGCGCGGCGCTTCTACGGCGATCGGATGTCGGTGATGACCCGGACCCCGGCCGCCGAGCGGGCCGACGACATCGACGTCGTCCGGGTCTCCGAGGACGAGGTCGGCGCCGTGCTCAAGCTCGTCGAGGAGCATCGGGGCGAGCGCGGCATCGGGGTCGTCTCGCCGTTCCGTCCGCAGGCCGAGGCGCTGGAGGCGGCGCTCGTCGACGCGTACAGCGTGGATCAGATCGAGGAGATGGGTCTGCGCGTGGGCACGGTGCACGCCTTCCAGGGCAGCGAGGCCGAGGTGGTGATCGTGTCGCTCGGCCTGGCGCCGGACGATCCGCCCGCGCGGCGCCGCTTCGTCGCCGATCCGCATCTGTTCAACGTGATGATCACCCGAGCCCGGCGGAAGTTGATCGTCGTCACCCGGCTGGACCGGGCCGACGGCTTGATCGGCGACTTCTTCGAGTACGCGGCCGCTCCGGCGGCACAGGCTGCTCCTGGGACAAATCAGCCAGGCTGGGTCGGGGATCTCGCCGCTGAGCTCACCCGGCTGGGGTTGGACGTGCGCCCCGGCTATTCGGTCGGCCCGTGGGTGATCGACCTCTGCGTCGGCGGGCTCGGCGTCTTCTGCGGCCCGCACCCCGACGGCGTCGAGGCGCATCTGCGGCGGCAGAGCGCGCTGCACCGGGCGGGCTGGCGGCTGATGGACGCGTTCGCCAGCCGGTGGTCGGAGGATCCGCGCCGGGCCGCCCTGGAGATCAGCGCCGCGGCGGAAGCCGATGCAGCTCGACCGTCTCGAGCCGGCGCCCGGCAACCGTAGCTGTCATGTAGGTCGCGTACGGCTGACGCCGCCGGTCGGTCGGCGAGCCCGGGTTGAGCAGCCGCAGACCGGTGGCGGCCGTGGTGTCCCAGGGGATGTGCGAGTGGCCGAAGATCAGCACGTCGACGTCCGGGAACCGGGCCGCGCACCGCTGTTCGCGGCCCGTGGCCGGCCCGGTCTCGTGCACCACCGCCAGGCGAAGATCTTCAACCGTGGCGTACGCGATCTCGGGCAGCCGGGCGCGCAACCCCGGCCCGTCGTTGTTGCCGTAGCAGGCGATCAGCTTCGCCGCCCGCCCGCCGATGGCGTCCAGCGCGGCCTCGTCCACCCAGTCGCCGGCGTGCACGACCACGTCGGCCGCGTCGATCGCCGACCACAGTTGATCAGGCAGATCCCGGGCGCGCTTGGGCAGGTGGGTGTCGCTCGTCAGAACCAGCCGCATGGGAACCCAGCCTAGGCGGGAAGCGCTTTCCGAACCAAGATCGGCGGAATTGCCGCTTTTCCCGCAGCGTGGCGGAACCGGTTCCGGGGTCTCGGTTATTCGGGCCTCGGCGGACGAACGGGCAACCGGCACACCGCGTACACCTGGGGTTATGCCCGAAAGGGCAACCGGCCATCCCGAGCCCGTGTGACAAGCACAAGACCGCAATAGTTCCGGAACCGTGACGAGGTATGGACAACTGTTAATGACCGTCTTTAGCTTCGATGCCGGGGGAGCGCTTTCCCCGTACGTGCGGAGTCAGTCGCTTCCCCCACGCGCAAGAAGTCCCCCTTGCGCATCCCCGCCTGAGGAGAAGCAATGACCATCCCCGTCGACTCCGCATCCGCGCGGAGACGCTCCCCCTGGCGCCTGGCCGCGATCGGTGGCCTCGTAGCCACCGTCGTGGCCGGGTACGCCGTCACCACCGCCGGCGGCGCCAGCGCCGCCGAGACCCTGCTCTCGCAGGGCAAGCCGGCCACGGCATCCTCCACCGAGGCGGCCGGCGCCTACCTGGCGTCCGAGGCCGTCGACGGCAACACCGGCACCCGGTGGGCGTCGGCCTTCTCCGACCCGCAGTGGCTGCAGGTCGACCTCGGCAGCTCCCAGGCCATCTCGCGGGTGGAGCTGAACTGGGAGACGGCGGCGGCCAAGGCCTTCCAGATCCAGGTGTCGGACAACGCGAGCTCGTGGACCTCGATCTACTCGACCACCACCGCCACCGGTGGCGTGCAGTCGCTGCCGGTCACCGGCACCGGCCGGTACGTGCGCATGTACGGCACCCAGCGCACCACCGGCTACGGCTACTCGCTCTGGGAGTTCAAGGTGTTCGGCGGCGGCGGCACGACCACACCGACGACACCGCCCCCCACCGGCACCATCCCGGGTGGCGGCAGCCTCGGCGCCAACGTCGTGGTCTTCGACCCGTCGATGTCCTCGGCCACCATCCAGGCCCGCGCGGACGAGATCTTCCGCCAGCAGGAGACGGCGCAGTTCGGCACCGGGCGCTACGTGCTCGCATTCAAGCCGGGCACCTACAACGGCCTGAACATCCAGGTCGGCTTCTACACCTCGGTGGTCGGCCTCGGCCAGAACCCGCAGGACGTCCGGATCAACGGTGACATCACCGTCGACGCCGGCTGGTTCCAGGGCAACGCCACCCAGAACTTCTGGCGCTCCACCGAGAACGTCTCGGTCTACCCGGTCAACGGGGCCGACCGCTGGGCCGTCTCGCAGGCCGCGCCGTTCCGTCGCATGGACATCCACGGCGACCTGAACCTGGCCCCGAACGGCTACGGCTGGGCCTCGGGCGGCTACATCGCCGACTCGCGGATCAGCGGCACCGAGGGGCAGTACTCGCAGCAGCAGTGGTTCACCCGCAACAGCCAGATCGGCTCGAACAGCAACGCGGTGTGGAACCAGACCTTCGTCGGCGTGCAGGGTGCCCCCGCGGCCAGCTACCCGACCCCGCCGTACACGGTGATCGGGCAGACCCCGGTGATCCGCGAGAAGCCGTACCTCTACCAGAGCGGCGGCGACTACGCGGTCTTCGTGCCGAACCTGCAGACCAACGCGGCCGGCGCGACCTGGGTCAACGGCAACACCCCGGGCACCTCCATCCCGCTGAACCAGTTCTACGTGGCCAAGCCCGGTGACAGCGCGGCCCGGATCAACCAGGCGCTGGCCCAGGGCCTCAACCTGATCTTCCAGCCCGGCATCTACCACGTCGACCAGACGATCAACGTGACCCGGGCCAACACGGTCGTGCTCGGCCTCGGCTACGCCACGATCATCCCGGACAACGGTGTCACCCCGATGCAGGTGGCCGACGTGGACGGCGTGAAGATCGCGGGCATTCTCTTCGACGCCGGCACCACCAACTCGGCCAACCTGCTCGTCGTCGGGCCGTCCGGCTCGTCGGCCTCGCACGCGGCCAACCCGACCACCATCCAGGACGTCTTCTTCCGGATCGGCGGTTACGTCGCCGGCAAGGCCACCAACAGCCTGCTGGTGAACAGCAACAACGTCATCATCGACCACATCTGGGCCTGGCGGGCCGACCACGGCAACGCCGGCACCTACGGCTGGACCATCAACACCGCCGACAGCGGCCTGATCGTCAACGGCAACAACGTCACCGCGTACGGCCTGTTCGTCGAGCACTACCAGAAGACCGAGGTCCTCTGGAACGGCAACGGCGGCCGCACCTACTTCCTGCAGAACGAGCAGCCGTACGACCCGCCGTCCAACGCCGCCTGGCGCTCGGACGCCCTCGGCTACCCGGCCTACAAGGTGGCCGACTCGGTCAGCAGCCACGAGGCCTGGGCCATGGGCAGCTACGCCTTCTTCAACGTCAACCCGCAGGTCCACTCGGCCAACGGGTTCCAGGCCCCCGCCAACGGCGGGGTGAAGTTCCACAACATCTTCACCATCAGCCTGGCCTCGGGAACCATCGACCACGTGGTCAACAACATCGGTGCCCCGGCCCAGGCCAGCAACGTCACCCCGTCCACCGTCACCAACTTCCCCTGATCGGCAGGGCGGCGCCGCGGCTTGTCCGCGGCGCCGCCCCCGCCCGGCGGTCGGCCCAGGCGCGGTCGCTGGCGGCGGTGTCGAAGGGTGGCCTCTCGCCCGTGAGGAAGGGCGCGAGGAACTCGTCGTTCTCCTGGTCCTGGGGGCGAGGGCGGCGGAAGGGCCGGAACAGATCCAGGACCTCGGCGGTCCGGCGCACGAACGACGGCACGTCCGCGTCGGTGTCGTAGAGAGAGGCCCACAGATCCGCGTCGAGGGCGAGGGCCGGCGCTTCCCACGGCTGGACCTCGCCCGCCTCCGGCCCGTAGTGCTCCCGGTCGACGGCCCGCATCCGGGCCCGGCGGGCGAGCGTATTGGTGATCATCGAGAACGGAATCCCGTCCACCGGGTACGCCCACGGCCGCGTACGGCCGATCTCCGCCACCCCCAGCGCCCGGACCAGCTCGAACGCCAGATCGTCGGCCAACGGGACGTCGGTGCGGAGCCGGGCCGGATCAGCTCGCAGACCACCGGAGTCCGCCCAGGCCACCAACTCGCCGACGACCTCGTCGGCGCTGCGCAGATCCACGTCCCCGTGGCAATAGACCCGGCAGGGCTCCGCCGGGCGCGGCAGGTGGACGAGGCTTCCGGCGTCCGTTGCCATCACCAGACAGTCGCTGTCACAGACGTACGCCGCCAGAACGGGCCGCCCCGTCGAGGCCGCCACCGCGGCCGCCGAACCGCGCAGATCCGGCGGATCGTCCCAGCCGGTGGTCTCGACCATCTGCCAGCCGTCACCGAGCTCACGCAGCCACCGATGCCGATAGCCGAAGCCGGCCATGCCGCCCGCCTCCACCAACGGCCGCGCCGACCAGCCCACGACAATGGTCCCCCAATACCCCACCCGCGGATCCTACGAAGACGAACGCCCAGCATGGGGGCAGCAGTCACGGAGCGGACACCTGCCACAGCGCACTGACCGGCACGGCCCGCAGCCTGTCCCCGAACGGCAGCGTCGAGGTCCCGGTGTAAAGCACCACCGCGGCAACGAAGTCCCCACCGAGCCGACCGGCCAGCCGGCGCAGACCACGGAAGTCGTCCGGGCCGACAGTGGAGGCGGCCTTCACTTCGATGCCGACGACCTGCCCGGATCGGTTTTCCAGCACGGCATCCACCTCGTAGGCGTCCCGGTCGCGATAGTGCGAAAGGTCGGCCTGCTGGTCCGACCACGTCAGCTGCCGGGGCAGCTCGGACAGGACGAACGATTCCAGGAGTGGCCCGAAAGGAGCCCCCGGCCGCAACACCGCGCGAGCATCGACGGCGACCTCGTTGGCGGCGATGCCGGAGTTGACGAAGACCATCTTGGGGGCGGCTGTCGCTCGGGTGCCGAGGTTGCGTGACCACCCCGGGAGGCGCTTGATGAGGAAGTCTCCTCCAGTGCCTGCAAGTACCGTGCAATGGTCTGCCGCCTCAAACCGAGTGTTGATTCGAGCGATCCGGCCGCGACGATGGTGGCGGATCTGCCGGCGAGCAGGCGAACCAGCTTGCGAAGCTCGCCCATGTGCTGGATGTCAGATAGTTGAAGGACGTCTCGATCGATCAGCCCTTGGACATATCCGTCGAAGAAACGGCTGCGGCGCTTGAAGTCGTCGCGCGTGGTCGCCTCGGGCAGCCCGCCCCGGACGATCCTGGCGGCGTAGTCGGCGCGGGTGACCGTCGACTCGTGCCGAAGGCCTGGGCCACGGTCGAGGTCGCGGCGTTCGGCGAGCCGATCACCGGCGACGAGGCGAACCAGGGTGCTCTTACCGGCAGTTTCATCGATCTGCGGACGGCTCGACTATCGATTTGCGGACCGCGGCATCGTCCATCCGCGGACGATGAGACTGTCGTTTCGCGGGTGGGCTTCAGGAATCAGAGCTCGCCCGAGCCGCGGGGGATGAGGGTGGTCGGGACGCGGATCTCGCGGGGTGGGCCGGTGTGGCCGTCGATGCGTTCGAAGAGTGCGGTGGCGGCGGTGCGGCCCATGCGGGCCGGGTCCTGGGCGATGACGGTGATGGCCGGCTCCAGGAGGTCGGCCAGGGGGAAGTCGTCAAAGCCGACGAGGGCGACGGCGCGGTGGCGGTCCAGGCGGCGCAGGGCGCGGACGGCGCCGATGGTCAGGGTGTGGTGGGCCGTGAAGATGGCGGTCGGTGGGGTGGGGCCGCGCATCAGGGTGACGACGGCCCGTTCGGCGGCGGCCGGATCGTGCAGATCGTGCACGACGGGGCCGGGGCGGCCGCCCAGGGCGCGCAGGTAGCCGCGGTAGCGGTCGCGGCAGGTGGGCCGGGTTTCGGCGTCGCCGAGGTAGGCGATGCGGCGGTGGCCCTGGGCGATCAGGTGGCGGACGGCGGTGGCGGCGCCGGAGACGTTGGTCGACACGACGGAGTCGACGTGGGCGCCGGTGGCCTCGACGACGACGGTGGGCACGCCGGTGTCGGCGGCGGCGGTGGTGGCGGCCAGGATCAGGCCGTCGAAGGATTTGGTGAGCGGGTCGTGGGGTTTGCCGGTGAGGACGTGGGCGTCGTGGGCCCGGGCTTCTGATTCGATGGCCCGGTGCAGGGCCGCCGTGAACGGGTCGGAGGCGTCCTCGAGGAAGACGCCGATGGTCCCGGCCATATGGACCTCCGTCGATGTCGATCACTGTTCGCAACGCATCGTTGACATGTAGTCAACCTCGGCGTCTACTGCGGAAGCAACGTCAACTCTCGATTGGTCAGCGAAATCAGCTAAATCGGTGGAGGAGGCATGTTTCAGCAACGAAGGGCGGTGGCGGCGGGCTGCGTGATGATGTTGGTGCTCGGGCCGACCGCCGCGTGCAACCGAGGGTCCGGCGAGGACGTCGTCGGGCTGATCACCAAGACCGACACCAATCCCTTCTTCGTGCAGATGCGGAAGGGCGCGCAGGGCGCCGCGCAGACGCAGGGCGTCGAGCTGCAGAGCTTCGCCGGCAAGCAGGACGGCGACAACGAGGCCCAGGTCCAGGCCATCGAGAACCTGATGTCCTTCGGGGCCAAGGGTTTCCTGATCACCCCGAACGACTCGAAGGCGATCGTGCCCTCGATCGACAAGGCGCACGAGCAGGACATGCTGGTCATCGCCCTGGACACACCGCTCGACCCGGCCAACGCGGCCGATGCCACCTTCGCCACCGACAACTATCAGGCCGGCAAGCTGATCGGGCAGTGGGCCAAGGAGAAGTTCGCGAAGGACGGCAGGCAGGCCAAGATCGCCATGCTGGATCTGAACGCCAACCAGGTCTCGGTCGACGTCAAGCGGGATCAGGGTTTCCTGGACGGCTTCGGCATCCAGGTCGGCGATCCCAACAAGATCGGCGACGAGAACGACCCGCGGATCTCCGGGCACGACGTCACCGACGGAGCCGAGGACGGCGGCCGGACGGCGATGGAGAACCTGCTGCAGAAGGACCCGTCGATCAACCTGGTCTACACGATCAACGAACCCGCCGCGGCCGGGGCGTACCAGGCCCTGAAGTCGGCCGGGCGGGACAAGGACACCGTCATCGTCTCGATCGACGGCGGCTGCCCGGGCGTGGACAACGTCTCCAAGAAGATCATCGGAGCCACGAGCATGCAGTTCCCGCTCAAGATGGCACAGATGGGCGTCGATGCCATTGCGGCCTACGCGAAGGACGGCACCCGCCCGCAAGCGACTCCCGGCAAGGACTTCTACGACACCGGGACCCAATTGATCACCGACGACCCGCAGTCCGGCGTGGAGTCCAAGGACTCCGCGTGGGGCAAGCAGAACTGCTGGGGTTGACACATGGCCACTGCCACAACAGCTGACTTCGACGTACGCCGGAACGACTCGCTCGGCCTGCGCGTGCAGCACCTCCTGCACGGCAACCCGGTCCTCGGGCCGCTCGCGGTCCTGGTCGTCGCGATCATCGCCTTCTCGATCGTCAACGGCCGCTTCCTGACCGCGACCAACCTGTCGCTGGTCCTTCAGCAGGTCACCGTGATCGCCACGCTCGCCCTGGGGCAGACGCTGATCATCCTGACCGCCGGCATCGACTTGTCGGCCGGCGCGATCGCCGTCTTCTCGTCGATCCTGATGGCCACGTTCTGCGTCGACGCCGGGATGCCCGGCATCATCGCGCTGCTGCTCGGCTTCGCCTGCGGCACCGCGATGGGCGCGATCAACGGCTTCCTGGTCACCCGGATAAAACTGCCACCGTTCATCGTCACGCTGGGCACGCTGACCATCTTCTTCTCGCTCAACTCGGTGGTCAGCAACAGCGAGACGGTACGGGGCACGGACATGCCGTCGCTGATGACGTGGACCGGTGGCTCGATCCCGATCGGCAACTTCCGGCTGACGTACGGATCGATCATCATGCTGCTGCTGTTCGCGTACTTCTTCTACGCGCTGTCCCGGACCGCGTGGGGCAAACACGTCTATGCGACCGGGGACGACGCGGAGTCGGCGCGGCTGGCCGGCATCCGTACCGGCCGGGTCCTCTTCTCGGTCTACACGGTGGCCGGGCTGCTCTACGCGATCGGCGGCTGGATCCTGATCGGCCGGCTCGCCTCGGCCAGCCCGAACGTGGGCGTCGAGTACAACCTCGACTCGATCACCGCCGTCGTGCTCGGCGGCACGAGCCTGTTCGGCGGTCGTGGCAGCGTGATCGGCACGCTGATCGGCGCGCTCATCGTCGGTGTCTTCCGCAACGGGCTCCAGCTGGGTGGGGTCGAGGTGGTCTGGCAGGGCTTCGCCATCGGCCTGCTGGTGCTCGTCGCGGTCTCGCTCGACCAGTGGATCAGGAAGGTGAAGACGTGAACGGCCAGACTCCCGTTCTCGAGGCCAAGGGCCTGGTCAAGCGGTACGGCCGGGTGGTCGCGATCGACGGCAGCGACCTCGAGCTCTATCCCGGCGAGATCCTCGCGGTGATCGGCGACAACGGCGCCGGCAAGTCGAGCCTGATCAAGGCGCTGTCCGGCGCGCTCGTGCCGGACGAGGGTCAGATCTTCCTGGACGGCAAGAGGGTCCAGTTCCGTACGCCGATGGACGCGCGCAACGCCGGCATCGAGACCGTCTACCAGACGCTCGCGGTGGCGCCCGGCCTGGACATCGCCGACAACCTGTTCCTCGGCCGCGAGCAGCGCAAAGCCGGCCCATTGGGCTCGGTGTTCCGGATGCTGGACCGCGGGCACATGCGCGACGAGGCCAAGCGGCACATGTCCGAGCTGGGTGTGGCCACCCTGCAGAACATCGGGCAGGCCGTCGAGTCGCTCTCCGGTGGTCAGCGGCAGGCGGTGGCGGTGGCCCGGTCGGCCGCGTTCGGCAGCAAGGTGGTGATCCTCGACGAGCCGACCGCCGCCCTCGGCGTCAAGGAGGGCAACCGGGTGCTGCAACTGATCCGGGACGTACGGGATCGCGGCCTGCCGGTGATCCTGATCAGCCACAACATGCCGCACGTGTTCGAGGTGGCCGACCGCATCCACATCCAGCGGCTGGGCCGCCGGGCCACGGTGATCACGCCGAAGTCGCATTCGATGTCGGAGGCGGTCGCCATCATGACGGGGGCGGCCGAACCGCCCCCGCAAATGGCCTGACCGGGAACAGTTCGCCGCGCGACGAATCGCGCGGCGAACTGTTTTATAACCTGGTTATTTCCATTTCTGGTTGTTGCCGGTGGCGCAGGTCCGGATATCGAGCTTGACGCCGTTGGCCTGGTTGCTGCCCGGAATGCTGAGGCACCGGCCGTTCGCATTGCGGATGGTGCCGTCGGCGTAGTACGCCCACTTCTGCGCGCCGCTGTTGTTGCAGGTGTAGAGCTGCACGATCGTGCCGTCGGCGGTTCCGCTGCCGGTCACGTCCATGCACATGTTGTTGAAGCTGATGAAGCCGTCCTTGAACATGAACTGCTGGCCGGGGGCGCCGGTGCAGGGCTGGATCACCAGGTCGACGCCCTGATCGAAGCTCGGCGCGGTGACGCACTTGCTGTGCAGGACGCTGGTGATCTTCCGGTCCCAGAGGTCGGTGGACCAGGTGGCCACGCCGTCGGAGTTGCGGTAGAGGACCAGGTTGCCGTCGTTCTGGATCCTGAGGGTGCTGGGTCCCTTGCCGTAGGTGCCGGACGACCAGACCGGAGTGTTGTTGGCCGTGTAGAGCACCAGGTTGCCGTCGTGCTGGTTGGCCAGCCGGGTGCCGGTGGTGGTGTTGGACGCCCAGACCGCCTTCGGTCCCTTGGAGACCACGAAGTTGCCGTCGCCCTGGAGCCGGGCCGTGTGCCCGAGGTAGGACTGGAGCACCTTGGCCTCGCCGAGCTCCGTGCCGGCCAGCATCTTGGAGTTGGTGGCGTACCACTGCTGGCTGCCGCCGCTGGTGACCTCGGACGCGATGGTCGCCGCGCCGGCGGCCGTGCTCCCGCCCTGGACGGTGACCGCCTGGTAGGTCAGCTCACTGATCCACAGGTAGTTGTCGCCCAGCTTGGTGTAGTAGAAGTACTGGTCGCTGCCGCCGTCGCAGGTGCGGATGACGAACTTGACGCCGCTGGCCCCGGTCTTGTCGGCCAGGCTGACGCACTTGGTGCGGTCCCAGGCGTTGATGATGCGGTAACGCCCGCCGGTGTTGTAGACGCGCATCGAGACCCAGCGCTGCTTCTCGTTGTCGAGGGCGCAGTCGGCCTGCACCACCGACTTGCCGTTGGTGACGCTGTCACCCTCGGCGGCCAGGCACTTGCCGGAGGTGAGGTTGCTCCACTGCCACGGCTTGCCGGTCGGCCGGTTGGCGGCGTCCGGCGCCACCTGGAACTGGCCGATGCGGACGAAGTCGGAGACCACCTGGGCGTCGCCGATCAGGGCCTGGGTGGCCGCGGTGACCAGGTTGTCGAAGCTGTCGGCGGCGGCCTTGGTCCGGATGCTCTGCGCGTGGGCGCGGTCGGCCGCCTCCCGCTCGGCCAGCTCCCGGGCCAGGTCACGCCGGTCGGCCTCGCGCATGCCGGTGTCGATGAACGCGCGCCACACGGCCGGGTCGCTGCTGCGCAGCGCCCGTTCGGCGGCCGCGCGGATCTCGATGCGGTTCTCGTCGGCGTCGACCAGCTCCCAGATCCAGCGGATGAAGTTGTCGTCCGTCATGGCGAGTTTGCCCTGGTCGGCCAGGACACCGAGGATGGCCGCGGCGGCCTTCAGGGAACCCTCGCGGGCCAGGCGGGCCTGCTCGGCCGCGCCGGCCTCCTCGGCCGCCTTGATCGCGTCCTGCACGTCCTGCTCGGCCGCGGCCATGACGCCGGTGGCCAGGAACGCGTGCTGCTCCTCGGCGGTGCCGTTGACGACGGCGACGGCGGCCGCCTTGACCCGGGCGCCGGCGGCCTTCGTCCAGATCTCGATCACCACGTCGCGCTCCGAGAGCGTGAGCATGCGGCCCTCGGTGTCGAGCGTCAGACCGGCGGCGGCGTACGCGGCCCGCCGGAGCTCACGGGCCTCGCGGGCGGCGAGCTCGTCGCTCATCTTCTTGGCGTCATCGGCCAGCTTGGCTTCGAAGATGCCCTTGAGGATGAACTCCTTGCAGACGGCTTCGACCGTGCGGTGGTCGGCCGACAGGGCGAGCTCGGCGGACACCCGGATCAGCGGGTAGTTGGCCGAGTTCTGCCAGATCAGGAAGACGAAGTTGCGGTCGGTCTGGCCGAGCCACGTGTTGTCGGGCTCGATGCCGATCTCGCGGGCGGCCTTGACCTTCTGTTCCTCGCTGGTCGGCAGGCCGTCGTCGACGACTAGGGCCTCGGCCTGCGCGGCCGTCATCGGCACGGCGGAGTCCGCCTTCGAGACGGCCGGCGCCTTGGCCTTGGCGCCCGCGGCCGGCGTGGGCGCGGCCGAGGCGGGCGTCGAGGGAGCGGGTGCGGGGCCGGCCAAGGCCGGCTCGGTGAGCAGGATCACTAAAGTGGCGGACGCGGTCGCGGTCAGTAATCCACGTAGGACACGTGGACGTCTCATCACTGTTTTCAATGCATTCCCCGTGGTCAGTGAACAGATGCGCCGGTGCGGCCGCGTGGCCCTGGGCGCAAAGCTGACGAACCGTAACCACACAAATTCATGACCGTCAAGACAAGGTCGGTCATTCGGCAAAGATTTACATCGATTAGAAGTTCGCCGTTTCCGAGCGGGGTCGCGGCGGGCGCGGACCCGTGCTAGAAACCATGCGGATTCGGTGGCCATCGATTCAAGCCGATCCAGAATTCGCACTTTCAACGGGGGTTGGTGAAATTGAATACGCGTGTGCGGACCAGGTCCGCGGCGATGATTGCTGCGCTGGTTCTGGCGCCGGGCCTGGTCGCCGTGCCGGCCTGGGCGGCCGGTCCCGCGTGGGGCGCCGTGACGACGACGAGTTTCGACCAGGCCGAAGAGGACCGTATCTACGTGCGCTGGCTGGCGGGCTACGAGACCCGCTCGCTCGTGCGGACCGCCGCCTGGAACGCGCTGACGAGCAGCAACGTGCCGGCCACGGTGGACCGGTTCCTCTACGGCGGCGGGATGGACTACGCGATCACCCGCTCGCGGCAGCTCGCGGCGCGCAACGCCGACTTCGCCCGCCGGATCCTGGCCACCCACACCGTCCAGTTCTCGCCCGAGGTGCACGCCGCTGCGGAGTACGCGCTGCTCAAGGGCGGGACCATCCTGGAGGGCTTCGTCCGCACCGGATACGCCGCGGCCAAGGAACGCGACCGGGTGGCCCGCGAAGCCGACGGCGCGCAGGAGGCCGCGCTGCTGCAGACCGACCGCGACTTCGTCGCCCACCTGCGCGACACCGATCCCGGCCCGCAGGTTCAGGCCGCCGCCGGTTACGCGCTGCGGGTTGGGGCCACAGACGCCGACATCGTCGAGTTCTACGCCTACGACTGGGCCGCCGCGGCCGCCGTCGACCTGGAGACTCAGCAGCTGCAATGCGCCAACAGCGACCTGGTCTGGCGAGCGCGAGTGAAGACCCTGCGGGCCGAGGCGGTGGCGGCGCAGCAGGCGGCCGAGCAAGCGGCCGGTGAGGCCCGGGAGCAGGCCCGGGCGGCCGCCGCCCGCGCCTGGCACGCGCTCGGGGAGCAGGCCGTACCGGCCAAGTCCACCTGGGACACCGCGGCCGAGGTCGCCGAGCGGCAGGCGGCGAACTGGCAGCAGGTGGCGCTGGCCGCCGCCGCGGCCGCCGAGAACCCGAACTGGGACGCCATCGCGCTCGGGGCGCAGACCAACCAGGAGCAGTGGGACGCCGCGCGCGTCACCGCCGCCAAGCAGGCCGCTTACTGGGCCGCGCTCTACCAAGAGGCGCTGGCGGGCGAGCTCGCCATGCAGTCCTGACGTTTTTCATCCGCTTTCGGGGGAGTGCCGGTGAAAGCAAGATTGTCTTCGATACGTCCGTGGCTGGTGTTGATGCTGGCCGCGGTGGTGTTCGGGTCCGGGCTGCACGCGCCGCCGGCGCTGGCCGCCCCGGCCCCGGTCGCGCGGGCCGAGAACCCACCGCCGATCCCGATCCCACCCCTGGTGACCGAGCAGTGGAACGGCACCACCGGGGTGGTGACCTCCAACGAGCGCTGGATCCGGTCGGTCACCGATCTGGCCGAGCTCACCGAGGAGCCGGAGGTCCGGGACGCGGCGCTGGCCGTGCTGGCCACCGGTGACGCCGCGGCCATCCGGTCCTGGGCGCTGACCCAGCTGCCGGTGATCGAGGACCAGGTCAGCGCCCGCAAGGCCCGGGAGGCGGCCGACCGGCTGACCCAGGTCCGGGCCCTGGCCGGCACCGGCGTGCCCAACGGCTACTTCAACGCCGAGGTGCAGCGGGTGCTGGCCGGCACCGACGACGACCGCAAGGCGTTCCTCGCCTACGGCGCCGGCATCGCCCGGGCCCGCGACGAGAAGGTTTCCGGCGACGCTCGCGAGCGGGCCGCCCAGCTGCGCGAGCGGCTGCGCGTCTTCGCGGCCGCGGCCCCGGCCGGCACCCAGGTCAAGCAGGCCGCCGAGCAGGCCCTGGCCGGCAACGACGCGACGGTGGCCGCGTTCTTCGCCACCGGGTACGCGATCGCGGCCAAGGCCGACGCCGAGGCGCGGGAGCGCTACCTGGCCGACCTCGAGGCGCGCAACAAGGCGGCCGAGCAACTCTCCGACCTGGCCCAGCGGGCCAAGCGGGCCTCCGAGGCGCGGGCCCAGATGATGGTCGCGCACGGTGACGCGGTGCACGCGCTGCAGCGGGCCGCCAACGCGATGGCCGGCGCCGCCAACGCCGCCCGGCACAGCCAGCGGGTCCTCGCCGGCTCCGGCACCGTCGCGAGCAAGGCCGGCGATCTGGCCATCGACAAGTCGCTGGTCGCCACCGAGCTGGGCTCCGCCCAGCAGGCCGCCCGGCAAGCCCAGGCGGCGGCGGCTTCTTCCCGGTCGGCGGCCCAGGTATTGCAGGAGACGGGTCTGACCTACGGCGTCGAGTGGACGGCCATCGCGGAAGCGGCGAGCGAGGCCGCCACCGCCGCGGTCGGCGCGACCACGACCGCCGGGCACGCGGTCGACGCGACCATCGCCACCAACAACGCGCAGGGCGCCCAGGCCCAGGCCGAGGCCCATGCCCGGCAGGCCGAGCAGTGGCGTCAGCACGCCGCCGATCACGCGGCGGCCGCGGCCAAGCTCGCCACCGCGGCGGCCAAGCAGGCCGCGGCGGCCAAGACCGCGGCGGCCCGGACCAAGACCGCCAAGGAACAGGCGCAGGCGGCCGAGGCCAAGGCCTGGGCCGAGGCGGAGAAGACCCGCCAGCAGAAGCAGATCGCCGAGGCGCAGGCGGCCGAGGCGAAGCGGCAACGGCAGATCGCCCAGACCGAGGAGACCAACGCGGCGAACCACCGCGCCGAGGCCGAGCGTCAGGCCGACATCGCGAAGAACGCCCGCGCCGACGCCGACGCGCAGGCGGCCACCGCGCGGCAGGCATGGCAGAAGTCCCAGTCGGCCGCGCAGGCGGCCGAGAACGCCGCCGGCCGGGCCTGGGACCAGGAGGCGATCGCGCGCGACGCCCGCGACCAGGCCATGGCCGCGGAGCGGGCCGAGCAGACGGCCAAGGCCAAGGCGCAGGCCTTGCGGGCCGCCGCCGCCAGCGCCGAGACCCAGGAGGAGAAGCGGGAAGCGCAGGCCGAAGCCGACGAGGCCGACCGGCAGGCCGCGGCCGCCGGCAACGCCGCCCGCGCCGCGCGGGCGTCGGCCAACACCGCGACCGGTGCGGCCGCGAACGCGCGAGCCGCCGCCACCCAGGCCGAGCAGGCCGCCGATCGGGCCTGGGCCGCGGCCCGGCAGGCGGAGGCGGCCGCCAAGGCCGCCGACGCGGCGGCGGACAAGGCCGAGTCGAGCGCCAAGGCCACGCACGCGGCCCGGGTCAAGGCCGACGCCAAAGCCGCCGAGGCGACCGCCCAGCAGGCCAAGGCGGCCGAGGCGGCCAACACGGCGCAGCGGCTGGCCAATCAGGCGGCCGAGGAATCGGTGCGGGCGCTGTGGGCGGCCGACCGGACCAAGGCCGAGGCGGAGGACGCCGGCCGCGAGGCGGTGGCCGCCAGTGAGCAGGCCGAGTCCGCGGTGCGGGCGGCCACCGCGGCGTCCAACTCGGCGGCCGGGATCGCCCAGCCCGCGAACACCGCGATCGGCATGGTCAGCCCGTTCACCGGCGCCGACATCGACGCCGACTTCGTGGCTCAGGTCGCGGCGCAGGCCCTGGTCATCGGTAACGAGCAGGCGGACGCGGCGCAGGCCCGGGCCGCGGAGGCGCTCACCGCGGCGCGGCTGGCCGACGAGGCCGCCCGGGACGCGGCCGATCAGGTCAGACCGGCGTATCTCTCGGCGGCGGCCGCGGCCCACTCGGCGGCGGATGCGGCCGAGTCCGCGGCCCAGGCCCGGCGGTCGGCGGCTCAGGCCGCGGCCGACGCGGCCGCGGCGCGGACGGCGGCGGCCGGCGCCGCGCGGGCCGACGCCCAGGCGCGGATCGACGCGGCGGCGGCCCGGCAGGCCGCCAACGACGCCGCCGACGACGCGGCGATCGCCGGGCGCAGCGCCGCGCAGGCCCGGGCCGATGCCGACGCCGCCGCGACCGCGGCCACCAACGCGGAGAACGACGCCGCGGCCGCGCAGGCCGCCGCGACCCAGGCCGAGGCGGACGCGGCCCGCGCCCGCGAGGCGGCCACCAGCGCGCAGAGCTTCGCCGACAGCGCGGCCCAGGCCGCCGATCAGGCGTTGCAGCATGCGGTCGACGCACAGAAGGCGGCCGACCGGGCCGAGGAGGCCGAGCGGAAGGCGGCCGCGCAGGAACTGGCCGACGCCGCGGCCAGTATCCCGCCGGACGCCACCGAGGCCGACCTGTGGGAGTACCTGAGCCCGGAGGAGCAGGAGCAGCTGCGCCAGGCCGAGCAGGAGGCCGGGCTGAGCATCCTGGACTTCTTCAAGATCGAGGCCTGGGATCTGTTCCTGGATCTGTCCGGCGTCGGTGACCTCGTCTCCTGCATCCGGGACGGCAACGTCGAGGCGTGCCTGTGGAGCCTGGCCGGTCTGCTCGGTGGCATCAAGGCGGTCCGGGCCGGCTACAAGATCGTCAAGCTGCTCCCGAAGCTGATCAAGTTCCTGGACAAGATCAAGGACGCCAAGAAGCGGCGCGACGCGCTGCGCCAGCTGGCCAAGAAGAAGAAAAAGACCAAGAAGAAGCACGACGACGACTGCGAGGCGTCCCCCGCCCTGCGGATGAACAGCTTCCTGGCCGGCACGCCGGTTCTGCTGGCCGACGGCCGGACCATCGCCATCGAGCAGGTGAAGCTCGGCGATCAGGTCTTGGCCACCGATCCCGTCACCGGGGTCACCGCGGCCAGGACCGTCACCGACACCATCGTCGGCGAGGGTGACAAGAAGCTGGTCGACGTCACGATCGACCTCGGCGGCGACCGGACGGCCACCGTCACCGCGACCGACAACCACCCGTTCTGGGTGCCGGCCCTCAAAGAGTGGGTCGACGCCGGGAAGTTGTCGCCGCGGCAGTGGCTGCGGACCAGCGCCGGCACCTACGTCCAGATCTCGGCGATCGAGCACCATGCGGCGAAGACGCGGGTCTACAACCTCACGGTCGCCGACCTGCACACGTACTACGTGGTCGCGGGCGGCACGTCGATCCTCGTCCACAACACCGGCCCGTCACCGTGCCAGATGCTGGCGGACGCGGAAGCCCTGCACGACACCGTGTACGAGGACCCCGACAACCCGAGGCCCAACGAGACGGTGCAGGCGAGGCAGTACACGACGGTCGCGGTCGGCTACATCGGCGGGCAGAAGGTCTGGGCGTCCAACCGGGGAAAGACCAACGAGCGCATGCGGAACCTGGCCGCGCAGATGGGTTACCAGCGCATCTTCGGGGTCGATTACATGACGCCCGGTCTCGAGACGGACGCCGAGCAAATGATCATGAACGCCATCGAGGACGGCACCTATCCGCTCAAGGGTGTTCGCGGGGTCATCGCGGCCTCCCGCCCGGCGTGCACGGAGACTCGCCAGAACTGTTCGGCGCGGGCCCGCAACTGGCCGTTCCCTGGTATAGAACTCTACGACCAGAAGAGAGTCGAGCCGGTGGACAGGTGAGGATCGATGACTGATCTGTGGTCGCGGGAGATGCCCGATGTCCGCGAGGTGATGGAGAGCCGAAGCGAGGGGGAGCGCATCCGGGTCATGTGCGAGGCCATCGACTACGCGATGTTCCGGTCGCGGACGCCGCTCGCCCCGATCCCCGCGCCGGAGGCCCGGGCGTTGATCGAGGAGTCGACGGCGGCCGGGCGGGCGGGTGCGGCGCCCGAGATCGCCTACGAGATCTCGGAGCGGATCTACCCCCATCTGAACACCGAGGGGTCCGTCGGTTCGATCATGCTGGACGCGACACTGGTCATGCTCTCCGGGCTCAGTGACGGGGCGAGGCCCGGAGACGTCTCCAACGTCCTGTTCCAGTGCTACGACGCGACGCTGCAGCGGCAGGGGATCGGGCGGACGATCACGATCGACGACGAGCTCCGCAACGAGGCCTGCGTCGACCTCATCCGGGAGCAGAAAGAGCTCCTGGCCTGAACCGGGGCCCGGGCCGGCCGAAGGGCCGGCTCGGGCTACTTCTTCTTCTTTTTGCCCTTTTTGCCGCCGCCGTCGGCGAACATGCCGTTGAGCATGACCTCGTCCCGTTCGTGGGCGGCCTCGTCGGCCGTCTTGGGCTCGCGGACGGCCAGCTTCCAGAAGAACGCCGCGGCGACGACGATCCAGGCCCACCAGGGGACGCCCGACTCGGGGCCGAACAGCTGGCTGGTCACGTCGTAGGCGCTGTCGATGTACTGCTCCATGGCCGCAAGGATCGGCCGGTACGCCCGCCGGGTTGAGGAACCCGGCGGGCGTTTTTCACGAGATCAGGCGCCCCAGCCGGCCTGCTCGCCGCCCACGCGCTCGGCGACGATCTTCTCCTGGTAGCCGCTGGCCTTGTAGGCGCGCACCGGGTCGGGGTCGAGCCCGGCGTCGGCGCGGACCTCGGCCAGGATCGGCCGGACATCGGTGTTGTACGCGTCCATCAGCACCGCGTTGGCCTCGAGCACGTCGCCCGCGGCCTGCGCGGAGAACAGAGCGTCCCGGTCGACCAGCAGGGCCTTGGCCGTGGCCTCCTGGATGTTGAGCACCGAGCGGATGATCGCCGGGATCTTGGCCTCGATGTTGTGGCACTGGTCGAGCATGAAGTTGATGCCGTACGACGGGTCCAGCGCGCCGGCCCGGACGATCTCGTACATGATCCGGAAGAGTTGGAACGGGTCGGCGGCGCCGGCCATCAGGTCGTCGTCGGCGTAGAAGCGGCTGTTGAAGTCGAACGCGCCGAGCTTGCCCTGCCGCAGCAGGAAGGCCACGATGAACTCGATGTTGGTGCCCGGGGCGTGGTGGCCGGTGTCGATGCAGACCGTGGCCTTCTCGCCGAGCTCGATGCAGTGCGCGTACGACGTGCCCCAGTCCGGGATGTCGGTGGCGTAGAACGCCGGCTCGAACAACTTGTATTCGAGCAGGAAACGCTGGTCGTCACCGAGGCGGTCGTACGCCTCCTGCAGCGCCGCGTGCAACCGGTCCTGCCGCTGGCGCAGGTCGTCCTGGCCCGGGTAGTTGATGCCGTCGGAGAACCACAGCTTGAGGTCGCGGGACCCGGTCTGGTCCATGATGTCGATCGCCTCGAGCAGGTGATCGGTGGCCTTGCGGCGGATGCCGGCGTCGGGGTTGGTGACCGAGCCGAGCTTGTAGTCGTTGTCCTGGAAGACGTTGGTGTTGATGGCGCCGATCTCGACGCCCTGCGCCTTCGCGTACGCGCCGAGGGCGGCGTAGTCGTCGACCTTGTCCCACGGGATGTGCAGGGCGACGGTCGGCGCGACACCGGTGTACTTGTGCACGATCGCGGCGTCGGCGATCTTCTCCTCGGGGGTGCGCGGCACGCCTTCCTGGGTGAAGACCTTGAAGCGCGTGCCGGAGTTGGCGAAGGCCCACGACGGGGTCTCGATGCGCTGCGCCGCCAGGGCGGCTTTGACTGCGGCGAGGTCAGTCATGAGGGGCCTCCAAAGGTTCATCGGATAGGTGGAACACCTCGGTCAGCAACGGGAAACCGTCGGTGGGTGAGGTGCCGGCGAAGAAGGGAGCCATCTCCGCCTGCCACCGGGTGTTGACGTCCAGCGCCGCCATTGCCGCCTGGGACGCCGCGAGATCGTCGGCCTCGACGTAGCCGATCAGGAGGCCGTCTTCTCGGAGGAACAGGGAGTAGTTGCGCCAGCCGGTGGCCCGGAGTGCCTGCTGCATCTCGGGCCACACGGCCTGGTGCCGCTCCACGTACTCCGCCATCCGCTCGGGGCGGACCTGGAGCTGGAAGCAATACCGCATGGTCGTCCCGGCTCAGAAGTTGAACTGGTCGATGTTGCCGGCGGTGAACTCGGTCGGCGGGCCGAGGACGATCTCGCCGTCCTTGCCGATCGTGTACTCGCCGAGCTTGCCGGCCTTGAACTTCTCGCCTTCCTTGCCGGTGATCTGGCCCGAGGCCATCGCGGCGCCGGCGTAGGCGGCCAGGTAGCCGATGTCGGCCGGGTTCCACAGCGCGAACTTCTTCACGGTGCCGTTCTTGACGTACTCACGCATCTGGTTCGGCAGGCCGAGGCCGGTCACGGCCACCTTGCCCTTGTACGACGACGAGCCGATGTAGCGGGCCGCGGCCGCGATGCCGACCGTGGTCGGGGCCACGATCGCCTTGAGGTTGGGGTACGACTGCAGCAGACCCTGGGCCTCCTGGAACGACTTCTGGTCGTCGTCGTTGCCGTAGGCCACCTTGACCAGCTTCAGCTTCGAGTACTCGGGCTTGGCCAGCTCGGTCTTCATGACCTCGATCCAGGAGTTCTGGTTCGTGGCGTTCGGGGTCGCGGAGAGCACCGCGATCTCACCGGAGCCGCCGGCCTGCTCGAGCGCCATCTTGGCCAGCGACTCGCCGATGCCCTGGGTGGTGGCCTGGTTGATGAACGCGTCGCGGCAGTCCTTGGAGGCGTCCGAGTCGAACGTGACGACCTTGATCTTCGCGGCGCGGGCCTGGTTGAGCGACGGGCAGACCGCGTTCGGGTCGTTGGCCGCGACCACGATGACGTCCTGCTGCTGCTGGATCAGCGTGTTGATGTACGACACCTGCGACGAGGCGGACGCGTCGTTCGGGCCGACCAGCTTGTACTCGCCCTTGACCTCGCCCACGGCGACCTTGCCGCCGCCGACCTCCACATCGGAGTACGGGTTGTTCAGCTGCTTGGGCAGGAAGGCGATCTTCAGGCCCTCCTTGGTCGCGGCGTTCGGGTCGGCCGCGGCCGAGGCCTGCGAGCCACCGGCCGAGTTGTCGGTGCTGTCCTTCGTGGTGCCACCACACGCGCTCAGGCCCACGACCAGGAGTGTGGCGGAAGTAACGGAAAGTAGTGTGCGGGGGGAGCGACGAAGCACGGCGTACTCCATTCTGGGAAGGTCTCGGGCCTATCGGGCTGCGGCTTGCCGCAGGCGCCGGCGGTGCCAGTTGCCGCGGACGGCGGTGGCGATGTTGGGAAGCAGGACGGAAAGCACGAGCAGGGCGCCCGTGACGATGTTGAGCGCCTGCCCGGAGACGTCCTCCAGGCGCAGCGCGTTCTGCAGCGCGGCCAGCAGCACGACCCCGGCCAGCACGCCGGGCAGGCTGCCCTTTCCACCGAAGATCGACACGCCGCCCAGCAGGACGGCCGCGACGACGGCGAGTTCGAGGCCCGAGCCGTTGTCGGCCCGGGCGCTGGAGTAGCGCAGGGTCCAGAGCACGCCGACCAGTCCGGCGACGGCGCCACTGACCACGTACAGCCAGAACTTGGTCCTGGCGACCCGGATGCCGGAGAAATGGGCGGCCTTGTCGTTGGCGCCGATCGCGTAGAGCGCCCGGCCGACCGGCGTCGCGTGCTGCACGATCCCGAAGATCAGGGCCAGGACCGCGATCAGGATCAACACATTCGGTACGGGGGAGGACCCGATCGTGCCGGTGACCCAGTCGGTGTAGCTGAACGGGAAGTCGGCCACCGCGCCGTCGCCGAGCACCACGAAGGCGAGACCCCGGAAGAGCGCGAGCGTGCCGATCGTGACCGCCAGCGACGGCAGGCCGAGCACCGTGATCAGGAAGCCGTTGAGCACGCCGCAGACCGCGCCGATCACGATGCAGAGCGGGATGATCGTCTCGATCGACAGGCCGTTGTTCCAGAACCAGCCCATCAGGGCGCTGGTGAAGCCCAGGACGCTGGCCACCGACAGGTCGATCTCGCCGGTCACGATGATCATCGTCATCGGCAGCGCGATCAGGATGATCGGCAGCAGGTCGAGCACCATGAAGGTGAAGTTGCGGCTGGTGCCGAAGTTGTCCACGGCGGCCGACGCGATGATCAGCACGACGACGGTCAGCAGAATGATGATGCTGTCCCAGCTGGTCAGCCTCTTACGAACCTCAGACATGGGCGTCTCGCTTACGAAGTGAGCGTGCGATCCGCACCGCGACCAGGCGGTCGGCGCAGATGGCCAGAATGATCAGGGAGCCGACGATCGCCTGCTGCCAGAACTGGTTGATGTCCAGGACGGCCAGGGCGCTGCTGATCACGGTCAGCAGCAGCGCGCCGAGACCGGCGCCCCAGACCGAGCCGCTGCCGCCGAAGACGGCCACCCCGCCGACCACGACCGCGGCCACCACGTTCAGCTCGTAGCCGGTGCCGGCCGAGGCGTCGACCGTGCCGAACCGGGCCGCGAACAGCACGCCGGCCAGTCCGGCGGCGGCGCCGCTGAGGATGAAGGCCACGATCAGGTTGCGGGCGACCTTGATGCCGGCCAGCTCGGCCGCGTCCGGGCTCGAGCCGATCGCGTACATCTCGCGGCCGATCCGGTAGTTGCGCATCATCAGCGAGACCCCGCCGACCACGATCAGGGCGATCAGGACCAGCCACGGAATGCCGAGGAGGTTGTCGTTGGCGAAGCTCAGGAAGTGCGGCGGGAGCTCGTCCGCGTTGACCTGCTGGCCGCCGGCCCACGAGTAGACCAGCCCGCGGAAGATGTACATCGTGCCGAGCGTGACGACCAGGGCGGGCACCTTGCCGTACCGCACCAGCACGCCGTTGACCAGGCCGGCCACCGCGCCGACGGCGATGCCGGCCAGGATGGCGACGATCATCGGCAGGCCCGGGTTGTCGCTCATCATCGTGGCCACGGTGAAGGCGCTGATGGCGAGCACCGAGCCGACGCTCAGGTCGATGTTGCGGGTGATGACGACGACGGCCTGGCCGGCCGCCATCACGGCCAGGATCGCCGTGTTGAGCAGGTTGTCGCGGATGCTCTGGCCGGACAGGAAGCGCGGGTTGTCGATCGCGGTGTAGGCGATCAGCACCGCCAGCGCGAGCACGATGCCCAGCTCGCGCGTCTTGAGCAGCCCGCCGGGGAAACGCCGGCCGGGCGCGGGCGCACCGAGCGTTGACGTGGTCATGCCGAAACCTTCTGTCCCATCGCGGCGTACATGACTGACTCCTCCGTGGCCTCGGCCCGGGTGAGCTCGGCGGCGATCTTGCCTTCGCGCAGGACGATGACCCGGTCGGCCATGCCCAGCACCTCGGGCAGCTCGGACGAGACCATGACGACAGCCAGGCCGTCGGAGGCCAGCGACGACAGCAGCCGGTGGACCTCGGCCTTGGTGCCGACGTCGATGCCGCGGGTGGGCTCGTCGACGATCAGCAGGCGCGGGCCGGTGGCCAGCCACTTGGCCAGCACCACCTTCTGCTGGTTGCCGCCCGACAGCGTGCCGACCGCGTCGCTGAGCCGGCCCAGCTTCGTCTGCAGCTTCTCCGTCCAGGTCAGGGCCGACTGGCGCTCGCTGCCGCCGAACAGCAGCCCGAGCCGGGCCAGCTTGCGGGCCCGCGGCAGGGTCACGTTGCGCTCGATCGACAGGTCCATGACCAGGCCCTGCTGGCGCCGGTCCTCGGGGACCAGGGCCGCGCCGGCGGCCATCGCCGCGCGCGGCGAGCCACCTTTCAGCTTGCGGCCGCCGATCTTCACCACGCCGGAGTCGTACGGATCGACGCCGAACACCGCCTGCATGACCTCCGAGCGGCCGGCGCCGACCAGGCCGGCCAGCGCGACGATCTCCCCGCTTCGCACCTGGAACGTGATGTCGCGGAAGACGCCCTCCCGGCTCAGACCCTCGACCTCGAGCAGCACCTCGCCCGGCTCGACGTCCTGCTTGGGGAAGAGCGCGCTCAGATCGCGGCCGACCATCTTGCGGATCATGTCGTCGACGCTGAGCTCGGCCACCAGCTCGGTGGTGACGTGCTTGCCGTCCCGCATGATCGTCACCCGCTCGCAGAGCGCGGTGATCTCCTCGAAGCGGTGCGAGATGAACATGATGGCCGCGCCCTCGTCGCGCAGCGACCGAACGACCGAGAAGAGCCGCTCGACCTCGACCGCGGACAGCGCCGCGGTCGGCTCATCCATGATCAGCACCCGGGCCTCGGCCGACAGCGCCTTGGCGATCTCGACCAGCTGCTGGTCGGCGATCGACAGGCCGCGCGCCGGGCGGGACGGGTCGAGATGCACACCGAGCCGGCGGAACAGCGCCTCCGCGTTCTCGGTCATGACCTTGCGGTCGATCTGGCGGAGCCGGGTCAGCGGCTGGTTGCCCATCGCGATGTTCTCGGCCACCGACAGGTCGGGGAAGAGGGTGGGCTCCTGGTAGATGACGGCGATGCCGGCCGCCTTGGCGTCGGCCGGGCCGGCGAACTCGACGTCGGCCCCGTCCACCCGCAGCGTGCCGGTGTCGGGCCGGTGCACCCCGGCCAGCATCTTGACGATGGTCGACTTGCCGGCGCCGTTCTCACCGACGAGGGCGTGCGCCTCGCCCGGGAAGAGCGGGAAGCTGACGCCCTGGACGGCCGCGACCGCGCCGAACGACTTCGTGACGTCGGAGACCTCGAGCCGGGCCGGCCCGTGGTCACCGGCGCGGTTATCGGGCTTGGCCGAAGAGTCCGCCACAGCCACCTCCACGTCGGACTTTGAAATGTTTCAGAGAACGTGTAGAGAACGTAGGTGGCCCCGATCACACGTGTCAAGCATTCGATCGAAACGTTGCCGAAACACGGCCGTGAGGAGTTCCCCGGGTACCGTAAGATGCGACTTCAACGTTTCAACCGCCTTGGTGATCACCGGTTGGCGCCCGCGGAACCGCGGGCGGGGTACGGTGAGCCGGTTCCGCGCGAGGCTGGTGTCACCGCCGGTATGACCGGCAGGTCGAGGAGGTAGCGGTGCTGAACGGCAGGACGCCGTCCGTCAAGGACGTTGCCGCCTCCGCCGGCGTCTCGCTGGGCACGGTCTCCAACGTGATGAACCGTCCCGAGGTGGTCAGCGCCCGCACCCGCGAGCGGGTCGAGCGGGCCATGACCGAGCTCGGCTTCGTCCGCAACGAGTCGGCCCGCCAGCTGCGCGCCGGCACCAGCCGCACCCTGGCCTACGTGATGCTCGACGGCACCAACCCGTTCTTCCACGACGTCGCCCAGGGCATCGAGATGGCCGCCGAGGACGCGGATCTCTCCCTGTTCATCTGCAACAGCAACAGCCGCTCGGCGCGCGAGGAGGTGCACCTCGACCGTCTGCTCCAGCAGCGCGTCCAGGGCATCCTGATCACGCCGGTCGACCCGGCCGCCCCGCACCTCGACGAGCTGGCCCGGCGCGGCGTGCCCCTGGTGGTCGTCGACCGGGTCCGCGGCGGCGACAACTGCTGCTCGGTCGCCGTCGACGACGTGCTCGGCGGCCGCATCGCCGTCGAACACCTCGCCGAGCAGGGCCACGAGCGGGTCGCCTTCATCGGTGGCCCCGACACCCTGGGCCAGGTCGGCGAGCGTCTGCAGGGCGCCCGCGAGATCTGGAGCTCGCTCGGGCGTTCCCCCGACGACCTGATCTACCTGCCGACCGAGGCCATGACCGTCGCCGATGGACGGTCCGCGGGCGAACGCCTGGCCGGCCTCCCGGCCCGCCGCCGCCCGACCGCCGCCTTCTGCGCCAACGACCTGCTGGCGCTGGGCCTGCTCCAGCAGAGCATCGGCGCCGGCCTGCGCGTCCCCGAGGACCTGGCCATCGTCGGCTTCGACGACATCGAGTTCGCCGCCGCCGCGGCCGTCCCGCTCACCTCGGTCCGCCAGCCGCGGCAGGAGCTCGGCCGCGCCGCCGCCCAGCTGGTCCTGGACGAGGCCACCAACCCCGACCACCGGCACAGCCAGCTCCAGTTCACCCCGGAGCTGGTCGCCCGCGCCTCCACCGTTTCCCGCTCCCGCCCGATCTAGCCGG
>NZ_JBFAOX010000027.1:39436-126158 GCF_040675435.1 Actinoplanes sp. NPDC049598
CGGCTCGAAGCGCGGAGCTGGTAGCCCGGCCTCCGCCTTATCTAGCCGGCTCGAAGCGCGGAGCTGGTAGCCCGGCCTCCGCCTTATCTAGCCGGCTCGAAGCGCGGAGCTGGTAGCCCGGCCTCCGCCTTATCTAGCCGGCCCGAAGCGCGGGGCCGGTCGCCCGGCCTCACCCTATCTAGCCGGCCAGGAGCTCGGAGAGGGTGACGAAGCGGTAGCCCTGAGTGCGCAGGGTGGCGATCAGCGTGGGCAGGGCGTCCAGGGCGAGGAGCCGCCTTTTGTCGCCGGCGTCGTGGGCCAGGACGATGGCGCCGGGGCGCATGGTGTCGACCAGGTCGCGGGCCTGGGCGGTGGGATCGCCGGCGAATTTTCGCTCGCGCATCTGGTGCGACCACAGGGCGATGTCGTAGCCCATCGCATCGGCGGCCAGGACGGTCGATCCGCCGAGGTGGCCGTAGGGCGGGCGCAGCAGCTTGGTGTCGCGGCCGGTATGGCGCTTGATCGCCTCGTGGGTGCGTTCGAGCTCGCGGCGGGCGGCCGCCAGGTCCAATGTGGCCAGGTCGTCGTGCGACCAGGAGTGGTTGCCGACCTCGTGCCGGTCGAGGCGGCCGTGGACCAGGTCGGCGTGGGCCTCGAGGTGGCGGCCGACCATGAAGAACGTGGCCGGCGCGCGGGCCTCGTCCAGCACGTCGAGGAAGCGCGCGGTGTAGTCCGGCTGCGGGCCGTCGTCGAAGGTGAGCGCGACCAGCTTCTCGGTGGTCGGCCGGAAGTAGTGGATCTGGACGCCGCCGTTGGCCACCGCGCCGAGGTTGTCGGCGGCCGAGGCGTAGCCGCCGCCCAGTGGTGGCCGGTCCCAGCCGAGCCAATGCTTGATCTGGTCGCCGCCCGCGAAAGCCGTGGCGGCGCCGCCCGCGGCGAGCAGGGCGCCACGCAGTACCGCGCGCCGTGAAGCCATGAATCCCCCCATGAACAAGTCAGGGCTCAGCCTGGTTGATCATGGGAGGTCCGCGCCTCGGCCACCGGACTGGTTTCGCCGCCCGCGCCTATCGGCCGAAAGTGAGAGTCCTTGAGGTTTTGCCGGCGCCGTCAGTCGAAGGGGTGCGCGGTCTCGACGGTCTGCACATGCAGCAGGCGGCCCAGGCGGCCGGTGACCGGGCGGGCCTCCAGGTGGAGCCGGGCGATGTTCAGGCCGCTGTCGCCGATCACCGCGAGCAGGGCCAGTTCGCCGATCGCGTAGACCGACAGGTAGCCACCGCTGTTGCGGATCGTCACCTCCTGGAAGGTGCCCTGGCCCAGGGCCGCCCCGCAGGTACGGCTGATGCCGTGCGCGCCGGCGGCGAGGGCGGCGATGTCGTGAGGCTCGGTCGAGGACACCGTGTCGTGCAGGATCAGCAGGCCGTCGACGCCGGCGATGACGCAACCGCGTACACCGGTCACCTGGTGCCTGAGCGCGGCGAGCTCGCCCCGGACGGCCTGATATGGATCTGTTTGCACGTCTTTCTCCAGGAGGGGGAGCGGATCAGAGGAGGCGCAGGGCGCCCAGCACGCGGTCGAGGATGTCGTCGTCCGCGGTGTAGGGCCGGCCGAGCAGGCTGAACAGGTCGGGGGCGCTGCCCTCGTCCGGCGAGCCGGTCTCGGCCGGTTCGACCCGGTTGCGCCGGGGCAGTTCGCCCGGTGGCGGCACCGGCACCGGTGGGGCCGAAACGGGGGCGGAGCTGGTATACCCGGACTCGAAGGCGGCAACCTCCGGGTCCGCAACGACAAAAGCAGGCTCCGGCTCCGCGGCGCCAAAAGCCGGCTTCGCGGCGCCAAAAGCCGGCTCCGCGGTGACGAAGGCGGCAACCTCCGGCTCCGCGGCGACGAAAGCAGCAACCTCGGGGTCCGCGGTGAGGTCCGGGGCGACCTGAGCGGCCGCGATGGCCGGGGCGGGCGAGGGCGCGAGGACGGGGGCGGCCGCCTTGCGCGTCTCGTCCACCTGGCCGGCGTACGCCTTGATGAGCGACCCGAACTCGCGCCGGGCCATCGCCAGGTTGGCGCCGGCCCGGCGCAGCGTCAGATGGGCGACCAGCGGGGAGGTGCCGTCCTCGACCAGCCGCACCACATGGAACGCGTCGCTGCTGGTCAGCAGGACGTCACCGAGCTCGTCACCGGTCTCGCCCAGCATGACCATGCCGGCCGCGGCCGCGGCCAAGGTGACCACGGTCGCGGCCTGCTGCTCGTCGGGCGGGCCGCCGCCGGCCCACCACAGCACGCGGGGGCCGTCCGGATCGAGCAGCGAGACCGCGCTGGCGCCGGGGATGCCCAGGGCGTCCGCCAGCGGCGGCGGGTCCGTCGTTCGGGTCATCCCGCGAGGCCGGCGTCCAGCTGCTTCATGACGATCCGGGCCTGGGCCAGGAGCATGCCGGTGTTGGCCTGCCGGCGGCACACCACCACGGCGACGATGTCCTGGCTGACGGGGCTGCGCAGGAACACGTGCACCAGGTTGTCGCTGTGGACGAGGATCTCCTGGAAGTAGTGGTGATCGTCGTTGGGCACGCCGCGGCGCGCCTTCCAGATGTCCTCGATCATGGTCACGTTGCGGCCCTGGAACAGGTCGAACGTGGCCGCCGCGAGCAGGTCGAGCACCTCGCTGGGGTGGTCGTCGAGCGTGTCGACCGCGAGCAGCATGCCGGTGGACATGTCCACCAGGCCGCTGGCGATGCACTCCGGCACCTGCTGCCGGAACTGCCGGACCGCCTCGCTGACCAGCTGGGAGGTGCTGCGGACGCTCAGGCCGCTCTCGTCGAGGGCCGTCATACGTCGAGGTCCGCTTCGATCTTGCGGAGCTGGTGGCGGGCCAGACCGAGGTTGGCCCGGCTCTTGTTCAGCGCCAGGTAGAGGAAGAACGCCTCGTTGCCGCGGCCGTGGAGCAGCCGGATCAGGTGGTACTGCGAGTCGAGGGTGATCAGGACGTCCTCGATGCTGTCGGCCAGGCCGAGCATCTCGAGCGTGCGGACCTTGGCCCGGACCACGTCGGTGTTGCCGGCGGCGGCGACGTTCATGTCCATGTTCAGGCCGCCGCCCATGACGCCCAGGGTGAGGCCGCTGGTGTAGTCGACCAGGGCCACGCCGATGGCGCCCTCGATCGTCATGGCCTCTTTGAGGGAAGTCTCGATGTTCGCCACTTGTGTAGTCCTCCTAGAGCGAGCACCGGGGTCGCGCCGTCGACGGCGAGTGACGATGCCGGTGCTCGGGTGGGCTTTCGGGGCCAACAGTGACACGCGCGTGATTGCTCGAGCACTAAAGGAACGGCTAAAACTCCCAGGTCAACCCGAAGATCGTCGGGTCGTGAGTGGACGGCCCCGGACGGGGTCGTCCGATCGGTGTCAGAGAGATCGAATAGTGGGATGGACAGGCCCGAAAAGATGATCTTTGGGTGCGGTTCGATCGGGTAGAACGGCGCTCCGCCGGACATCCGGGACGACGGCCCCGGAGCGGGCTTTCGGGAACGTTTCAACTGTGATCTGTGTCTTGACCGCGATCGCTACCGGGCCGTAATGTGTCGGCAACGTCTGAAACGTTTCACGTGATCCTCCATACCCCTGGCGAAGGACACCATGACGAATCCCGCAGTGCGTGAGCTTCTGGAGCGCAGCAACCGGCTCGGCGCCGACCCGCGCAACACCAACTACGCCGGGGGGAACACCTCGGCCAAGGGCGCCGGGACCGACCCGGTCACCGGCGAGCCGGCCGAGCTGGTCTGGGTCAAGGGCTCCGGCGGCGACCTCGGCACGCTGACCGAGAAGGGCCTGGCCGTCCTGCGGCTCGACCGCCTCCGCGCGCTCACCGGGGTCTACCCGGGCGTCGAGCGCGAGGACGAGATGGTCGCCGCGTTCGACTACTGCCTGCACGGCCGCGGCGGTGCCGCTCCATCGATCGACACCGCGATGCATGGCCTGGTCGAGGCCCCGCACGTCGACCACCTGCACCCCGACTCGGGCATCGCGATCGCCACCGCGGCCGACGGCCCGGCGCTGACCAAGGAGATCTTCGGCGACAAGGTGCTGTGGGTGCCGTGGCGCCGGCCCGGCTTCCAGCTCGGCCTCGACATCGCCGCCGTGCAGCGGGCCAACCCGCAGGCCATCGGCGTGATCCTCGGCGGGCACGGCATCACCGCCTGGGGCGCCACCAGCGCCGAGTGCGAGGCCAACTCGCTCGAGATCATCAAGACGGCCGAGCGCTACCTGGCCGAGCACGGCCGCCCCAACCCGTTCGGCGACAAAAAGCACAATTCGCTCGCGGAGGAAACCCGGCGGGCAAGGGCGGCGGAGATCTTCCCCCACCTGCGCGGCCTGGCCTCCACCGACCGCCCCCAGGTCGGCCACTACACCGACAACGAGGTCGTCCTCGACTTCGTCAACAGCGAGCGGCTCGAAGAGCTCGGCGCCAAGGGCACTTCCTGCCCCGACCACTTCCTGCGGACGAAGGTCAAGCCACTCATCCTGGACACCGCGCCGGATGCGCCGCTCGAACAAATCATCCAACGGGCCAAGGAGCTGCACGCCGCCTACCGCGAGGACTACCAGGCCTACTACGACCGTCACGCCACCCCGGAGAGCCCGGCCATCCGCGGCGCCGACCCGGCGATCGTCCTGGTCCCCGGCATCGGCATGTTCTCCTTCGGGGCCAACAAGCAGACCGCCCGCGTCGCCGGCGAGTTCTACGTCAACGCGATCAACGTGATGCGCGGCGCCGAGTCGGTCTCCACCTACGCCCCGATCGACGAGTCGGAGAAGTTCCGCATCGAGTACTGGGCGCTGGAGGAGGCCAAGCTCCAGCGCATGCCGAAGCCGAAGCCCCTCGCGACCCGCATCGCCTACGTGACCGGCGGCGGCTCGGGCATCGGCCGCGCGATCGCGCTGCGGCTGGCCGCCGAGGGCGCCGTCGTGGTCGTGGCCGATCGCGACTTCGAGGCGGCCCGGAACGTGGCCGCCGAGATCGGTGGGGCGGACGCCGCGATCGCCGTCGCGGCCGATGTGACCAGCGCCGACGCCATCGCCGCCTCGCTGCGGGACAGCGTGCTGGCCTTCGGCGGGGTCGACCTGGTGGTCAACAACGCCGGCCTGAGCATCTCCAAGCCGCTGCTGGAGACGACCGAGGCCGACTGGGACCTGCAGCACGACGTGATGGCCAAGGGCTCGTTCCTGGTCTCCCGGGAGGCCGCGCGCATCCTGATCGCGCAGGGCATGGGCGGCGACATCGTCTACATCTCCAGTAAGAACTCGTTGTTCGCGGGCCCGAACAACGTCGCCTACGGCGCCACCAAGGCCGACCAGGCCCACCAGGTACGCCTCCTGGCGGCCGAGCTCGGGGCGTACGGCGTCCGGGTCAACGGCATCAACCCCGACGGCGTCGTCCGCGGCTCGGGCATCTTCGCCGGTGGCTGGGGCGCTAAGCGGGCCGCCGTCTACGGCGTGCCGGAGGAGAAGCTGGGCGAGTACTACGCGCAGCGGACCCTGCTCAAGCGCGAGGTGCTGCCGGAGCACGTGGCCAACGCGGTCTTCGTCCTGACCGGCGGCGACCTGACCCACACGACCGGCCTGCACATCCCCGTGGACGCCGGCGTCGCCGCGGCGTTCCTCCGGTGACGGAAAGATGACGAAAAGCTTCGCCGCGGTCGACCTCGGCGCCTCGTCCGGGCGCGTCATGGTCGGCCGCGTCGGCCCCAGCGAGATCAAGCTGACCGAGGCGCACCGGTTCGCCAACGAGCCCGTCCGGACGAAGTCCTTGAACTGGGACATTCTCGCGCTTTACCGGGGTGTCCTGGAGGGCCTGAAACGGGCCGGCCCGGTCGAGAGCATCGGCATCGACTCGTGGGCGGTCGACTACGGCTTCCTCGACGCCACCGGTGAGCTGTTGGGCAACCCGGTGCACTACCGCGACGCCCGCACCGACGGCGTTCCCGAGCGGATCGCCGAGAAGATCGACGACGAGCGGCTGTACGAGATCACCGGTCTGCAGAAGCTGCCGTTCAACACGATCTACCAGCTCGCCGCCGCGCAGGGCACCCCGCAGTACGAGGCCGCCCGCCAGCTGCTGCTCATCCCCGACCTGCTCGCGTACTGGCTGACCGGCGAGCCCGGCGCCGAGTACACCAACGCCTCGACCACCGAGCTGGTCGACGTCCGCACCCGCGACTGGTCGGCGCCCCTGATCACCGAGCTCGGCCTGCGGCCTTCGCTCTTCCCGGCGGTCCGTCACCCCGGGTCGGTCATCGGCGACTTCGGCGGTACGCGGGTAGTGGCGGTCGGCTCGCACGACACCGCCTCGGCCGTGGTCGGAGTGCCGGCGGCCGGCGGCAACTTCGCGTACATCTCCTGTGGCACCTGGTCCTTAGTGGGTCTGGAACTGCCGGCGCCGGTGCTCAGCGCGGCGTCGCGCGCGGCCAACTTCACCAACGAGGGCGGCGTCGACGGCACGATCCGTTACCTGCGCAACGTGATGGGGCTGTGGCCGCTCCAGGAGTGCATGCGCGAGTGGGGCTCGCCGGACATCACCGAGCTGCTACGGGCCGCCTCCCGGGAGAAGGCGTTCGCGGCCGTCGTCGACCTCGACGACCCGGTCTTCCTACCGCCCGGCAACATGGCCGGCCGGCTCGTGAAGGCGGCCGGGCTGCCCGCGGACGCGAGCCCGGCCGTGCTCACCCGGTGCATCGTGGACAGTCTGGCGCTGGCCCACAAGCGCGCGGTCGAGCAGGCCCAGGAGCTCTCCGGCCGGCACGTCGACGCGGTGCACATCGTCGGCGGCGGCGCCCGCAACGAGCTGCTCTGCCAGCTCACCGCGGACGCCTGCGGACTGCCGGTGCTGGCCGGCCCGGTCGAGGCCACCGCGCTGGGCAACCTGCTGGTGCAGGCCCGTGCGGCCGGTGTCATCGACGGCGACCTGACGGCGCTGCGGTCGGTGCTGCGGTCGACCCAGCAGATCGTGCGCTACGAGCCGAGCAGGTAAGGAGGCCCCGGTGCGGATCGCGCTGTTCGCCACGTGCCTGGCCGACACGATGTTCCCGGCCGCGGCCAAGGCGACCGTCCTGCTGCTGGAGCGGCTGGGTCACGAGGTCGTCTTCCCCGAGGCGCAGACCTGCTGCGGCCAGATGCACATCAACACCGGCTACCAGAAAGAGGCACTGCCGCTGGTGCGGCGCTATGTGCGGACCTTCGAGCCGTACGACGTCGTGGTGGCCCCGTCCGGCAGCTGCACCGGCTCGATCCGGCACCAGCACAAGATGGTGGCCGCCGCGGCCGGCGACAAGGGCCTGGCCGCGGGCGCGGAAGAGGTCGCGAGCCGGACGTACGAGCTGTCCGAACTGCTGATCGACGTGCTGAAGGTCGAGGACGTGGGCGCGTACTACCCGCACCGGGTCACCTACCACCCGACGTGTCACTCGCTGCGGATGCTGCGGGTGGGGGACCGGCCGCTGCGGTTGCTGCGCCACGTGCGAGGGCTCCACCTGGTCGAGCTGCCGGCGGCCGAACAGTGCTGCGGGTTCGGCGGCACGTTCGCGGTGAAGAACGCCGACACGTCGACGGCGATGCTGGCCGACAAGATGCGGCACGTCCTCGACACGGGCGCCGACGTCTGCACGGCCGGCGACACGTCGTGCCTCATGCACATCGGCGGCGGGCTCTCCCGCCTGCGCGCGGGAGTGAAAACGGTGCACCTGGCGGAGATTCTGGCCTCATCATGACGACCTTTCTCGGTATGCCCCTCGCCCACGCGCCGCGCGGGGTGGGAAACCTGCGCGGCGACGAGCCGTTCCCGGTCGCGGCCCGCACGGCCCTGGCCGACTCGCAGCTGCGGCGCAACCTCCAGCACGCCACGACGACGATCCGCGGCAAGTCGGGCCGGGTCATCGCCGAGCTGCCCGACTGGCAGGAGCTCCGGGCCGCGGGTTCGGCGCTGAAGGCGTACAGCATGGCGAATTTGCCTTTCTTGTTGGAACAGCTCGAGGAGAAGGTGACCGCGGCCGGCGGCGTCGTGCACTGGGCGGCCGATGCGGCCGAGGCCAACCGGATCGTCACCGGCCTCGTCCGCGCCACCGGCGAGCAACGGGTCATCAAGGTCAAGTCGATGGCGACCCAGGAGATCGGGCTCAACGAGGCCCTCGAACAGGCCGGGATCACCCCGGTCGAGACCGACCTGGCCGAGCTGATCGTGCAGCTCGGCGACGACAGGCCCAGCCACATCCTGGTGCCGGCGATCCACCGCAACCGCGCGGAGATCCGCGAGATCTTCCTGCGGGCCATGCCCGGCGTCGACCCGGCGCTCACCGACGACCCGCCGGCGCTGGCCGCGGCCGCCCGCCGCTACCTGCGCGAGACGTTCCTGACCACCAAGGTCGCGATCTCCGGGGCCAACTTCGGCGTGGCCGAGACGGGCACCCTCACCGTGGTCGAGTCCGAGGGCAACGGGCGGATGTGCCTGACCCGGCCCGACACCTTGATCACCGTGATGGGCATCGAGAAGGTCGTGCCGACGTGGCAGGACCTCGAGGTGTTCCTGCAACTGCTGCCGCGGGCGTCGACCGGCGAGCGGATGAACCCGTACACGTCCATGTGGCACGGCGTGACGCCGGGCGACGGCCCGCAGAACTTCCACCTCGTGCTCCTCGACAACGGGCGCTCGGCCGTCCTGGCCGACGAGGTGGGCCGCTCCGCGCTGCACTGCATCCGCTGCTCGGCCTGCCTCAACGTGTGCCCCGTGTACGAGCGGACGGGCGGGCACGCGTACGGCTCGGTCTATCCCGGGCCCATCGGGGCCGTGCTGTCGCCCCAGCTCACCGGGGTCGAGGACAACGCCTCCCTGCCGTACGCGTCTTCGCTGTGCGGGGCCTGCTTCGACGCGTGCCCGGTGAAAATCGACATTCCGTCGATCCTGGTGCACCTGCGGAACCAGGTGCCCCACCCGGCGGCCGAGAAAGCGGTGATGGCCGCCGCGGCGTACACCATGGACAGACCGCGGCTGTACGCCCGTGCGCAGCGGGCCGCGAAGTTCGCCAAGCTCGTCGGCCGGCGCGGCCGTGGTCTGCCACCGCCGCTGAACGGCTGGTCGGCCGCCCGCGACCTGCCGGCGCCGCCCGACGAGAGCTTCCGTGACTGGTGGCGGGGCCGATGAGCAGCAAGGACCTGATCCTGGGGCGGGTGCGGGCGGCGCTGGCCGACAAACCGCCGGCACCTCCGATCCCGCGCGGCTACCGCCGATCGTTTCCGCCGGCCGACCTCGACCTGCTCATCGAGCGGCTCGTCGACTACAAGGCGGTGGTCCATCGCAGCGCCGATCTACCGGCCACCATCCGTTCGATCGCCGGCGCCGGCGCGCTGGTCGTACCACCCGGTCTGCCGGCGGAATGGCTGCCGCCGGAGATTCGCCTGGTGGACGTCGAAAGCGCCGATGGCGTGGTGACCGGAGCGGCCGTGGCGATCGCCGAGACCGGGACCATCGTGCTCGACGCCTCGCCCGATCAAGGGCGGCGGATCCTCACGCTCCTGCCCGACCTGCACATCTGCGTGCTGCGGCCCGATCAGGTCGTCGCGTCCGTGCCCGAGGCGATCGCCCGCCTCGACCCCACGCGGCCGCTGACCTGGATCAGCGGGCCGTCGGCGACCAGCGACATCGAGCTCAGCCGGGTCGAAGGGGTGCACGGCCCCCGCCACCTGCACGTCATCCTCTGGGAGGTTTTGTGATTCTCGAACCCAAGGCTCGCCGCAAGGTCCGCATCGGCCTGGTCGCGGGCGGGCTGGGCACGTACTGGCCGCAGTTTCCCGGCCTCCTCCCGCAGCTGGAGGAGTCCGCCCGCTATGTGAGCGAACGCTTCCAGGAGATGGACGCGTCGGTGACGGACGTCGGCTTCATCTCGGATGCCACCGACGGCGCGCGGGCGGCCGAGGAGCTGCGTCAAGCCGACTGCGACCTCATCGTGCTGTTCCTGACGACCTACCTGACCTCCTCGATGGTGCTGCCGATCGCCCAGCGGGCCAACACACCGGTCCTGGTCATCGACCTGCAGCCGACCGAGCGGATGGATCACGCCACCTTCGACACCGGGGCCTGGCTGGCCTACTGCGGGCAGTGCCCGGTGCCCGAGGTGGGCAACCTGTTCCGCCGGGCCGGTATCCCGTTCCGGTCGGTCACCGGCTGGCTGCGGCAGGAGGCGGCCTGGCAGCGGATCGGCCGCTGGATCGAGGCGGCCCGGATCCGGGCCGCGCTGCGCACCGCCCGCCACGGCCTCATGGGCCACCTCTACCCGGGCATGCTCGACGTCTCGACCGACCTCACGCTGCTGCCGGCCACCTTCGGCTCGCACGTCGAGGTGCTCGAGTTCGATGACCTGCGCGAACGGGTGGCCACGGTCACCGACGACGAGGTGGCCGAGCGCAAGGAGCTCGCCCGCAAGATCTTCACGCTGGACGAGTCGGTGAACGACGACGACTTCTCCTGGGGCGCCCGTGTCTCGGTCGGCCTCGACCGCCTCGCCGACGACTTCGACCTGGACAGCCTGGCCTACTACCACCGCGGCCTGAACGGCGAGCAGCACGAGCGGCTCGGCGCCGGCATGATCCTGGGCGCCTCGCTGCTCACCGCCCGCGGCATCCCCACCACCGGCGAGTACGAGCTGCGGACCACCGTGGCTCAGCTGGCCACCCAGGTGGCCGGGGCCGGCGGGTCGTTCTGCGAGATCCAGGCGCTCAACTTCACCGACGACGTGGTCGAGATGGGCCACGACGGGCCGGCCCACCTCGCCGTCAGCTCCCGGCAGCCGCTGCTCCGCGGTCTCGGCGTCTACCACGGCAAACGCGGCTGGGGCGTGAGCGTCGAGTTCGACGTACGGCACGGGCCCGTGACCCTGCTCGGACTCGGCCAGGACCGGGACGGCTCGCTGTCGTTCATCGCGGCCGAGGGCACCGTGGTCGACGGCCCGCTGCTGGCCATCGGCAACACGACCAGCCGGGTCGACTTCGGCCGCGACCCCGGCGAGTGGGTCGACGACTGGAGCGCCTCCGGCGTCGGGCACCACTGGTCGCTGTCGCTCGGCCACCGCGCCGCTGACTACAAGGCGGCCGCGAGTCTGCTGGGAATCGACTTCCGGCAGGTCTGACACCGGCTCCACTGTGGATTAGGGTGTCGTCATGGTCGACGACACCCGCGTCCACTCCGCCCGCCGGTACAACTACTGGCTCGGTGGCAAGGACAACTTCGCCGTCGACCGCGAGTCGGGCGACATGATCGCCGCCGCCTTCCCCGGCGTCCGCATCACCGCCCGGGAGAACCGCGGCTTCCTCCGCCGCGCGGTGACCCACCTGGCCGGCGAGGCCGGGATCCGCCAGTTCCTCGACATCGGCACCGGCCTGCCCACCGCCGACAACACCCACGAGGTGGCCCAGCGCGTCGCCCCGACGAGCCGGGTCGTCTACGTCGACAACGACCCGATGGTGCTGGTGCACGCCCGCGCCCTGCTGACCAGCGCCCCCGAGGGCCGCACCCACTACCTCGAGGCCGACCTGCGCTCCCCCGAGAAGATCCTGGCCGACCCCGCGGTCCGCGAGGTGCTCGACCTCGACCAGCCGGTCGCCCTGATGCTCATCGCGGTGCTGCACTTCGTGCGGGACGACGCGGAGGCGGCCGAGATCGTCCGCATCCTGATGGACGCCCTGCCCACCGGCAGCTACCTGGCGCTGAGCCACGCCACCACCGACTTCACCGACGCCGCCGGGCGGGCCCGCTACCTCGCGATGATCGACGCCGGCCAGGTCGACGCGTACCCGCGCACCGCCGGCGACCTCGCCGCCATCGTCGAGGGCCTCGAAGTGCTCGATCCGGGCTTCGTCGCGGTCAGCGAGTGGCGCCCCGAGGACGACAGCCCTCGCCCGGATGCCGCCGACGTCGCCATCTACGGCGTACTGGCCCGCAAGTCCTAAGATCCGACCGTGACCACACCGATGCGGGTTCCGCCGTCCGAGCCCGAGCGTGAGCGCGCCGCCGAGCTGCTGCAGCGAGCGTGCGGCGACGGGCGGCTCACCCTCGAGGAGTTCAGCGTCCGGGTCGGCGCGGTCTGGGCCGCCGAGGACGCCGACGAGCTGGCCCGGGCCACCGAGGGCCTCGCCACCACCCCGATCGTCGGCTCGTCGCGCACCGTCGACCGGGTCATCACCATCTTCAGCGAGAACAAGCGCAAGGGCCGCTGGCGCCTGCGCGACGCCGGCCTCTCGATCCGCACGCTCTTCGGCTCGACCGTGCTCGACCTGCGCGAGATCGCCACCGACCAGTCGATCATCGAGATCACCGGCAGCGTCACCTTCGGCGAGCTCAAGCTGATCGTCCCCGAGGGCGTCGAGGTCGACCTGACCGGCGCGGCGGTCTTCTCCTCCCGCCAGCTGCACCTGGCCCGGGTGCCCCGGGTGCCCGGCACTCCTGAGGTTCGCGTGCATATCACCACGTGGTTCAGCTCGGTCGAGGTAGTTTCCAAGAGGTACGCGCTCCCTCAGTAACGCTCCCTCCGCAGAAAAACGGATCTTCGTGACAACGTCCGGGCCGGTGCGGGTGTCTTTCCCCGTGTGACGACCGTAATGAAGCACCGACCAGCCGGGACGGCGAGCGGCGCGGAGCAGGATTTCCGGGTGTTCGTCCAGGGGATCGCCGCATCGCTGCACCGCACGGCCTTCCTGCTGTGCGGGGACTGGTACCTGGCCGACGACCTGGTCCAGGAGGCTCTGGCCAAGGCCTACAGCCACTGGCGCAAGGTCCAGCGAGCCGACAACCCGTCCGCGTACGTACGGCGAATCCTGATCAACGAGGCCCGCCGCCACTGGCGCCGGGCCCGGCCCGCCGACTTCACCGACATGTCGGAGATGGCCACTCCGGACCTCTCGGACGGCGTGGTGAAACGCGCCGACCTGCTCCGGGCCCTCCAGGAGCTGCCGCTGCGGCAGCGGGCGACGGTCGTTCTGCGGTTCCTCGAGGGGCTCAGCGAGCGGGAGACCGCCGCCGCCCTGAAGTGCAGCGAGGGCACCGTCAAGAGCCAGACGAGCCGGGCGTTGATCAAGCTCAAATCCGTTCTGAACCAGGGAGAGCACTGAACCATGTCGAACGACAACCTCAGCACCGCGCTCAAGAACATCGTCGGCGACCGCCCGTACACCCCTGACTTCGACCAGATCGAGGACCGCGGCCGCAAACTGCGCCACCGCCGCACCGCGTGGCGGGCCGGCGCCGCCGGCGGGTTCGCGGTGGCCGCGATCGCCGCGGTCGCCGTGGCCACCAGCAGCACCGGTGTGCAGACCCCGCCGCGGGACATCGCCGCTCCCGGCTCGGCCACCAGCGTGGCCGCCCAGCCCCCGCTGGTCCAGCTCGTCGGCTACCTGACCACCGCCGAGAAGCCGGCCGGCGACGCGACGCTCGTGCTGCGCGACACCGACGGCATCAAGGTCTACGACCTGTGGGCCGACAACGGCGACTACTACTTCGCCAAGACCCGGGCCGGGCTCCCGGCCCAGGTCAAGGGCGGAAAGAACCGCGGCGAGGAGGGCTACCGCAAGGCGGTGGCGGCGGCGAGACTGGCCGCGAAGGGCGACCTGACCGCCGCCCGCAAGCAGATGATCGGCGCGTGGGCGCCGAAGGGCACGGTGCTGCCGACCGACGCCCCGGGCGCCGTGACGCTGGTGCCGGGCAAGCTGCCCGCCGACAAGGGCAAGAAGTACAAGTCGAACCTGGCCGACAACTGGGTCTGGAACAACTCGATGGACGCGCTCAAGGCCGGGGCGGGCGACCCGGCGGTCCGGGCCGGCGTGCTGCGGCTGCTCAACCAGATGTCCGAGGTCAAGGTCACCGACGGTACGGCCGGCGGCCAGGCCGTCCTGCACCTGACCGCCGGTGAGCCGGCCATGTCGGGCACCCCGCAGACGCTGACCATCGACGCCAAGACCGGCGTCCCGATCAGCCTGGCCGAGGGCGACCAGGTCGGCGTCACCTACACGGTGTCGCGCGTGAGCCTGGACGACGTGGCCAAGGGCTCGTTCTAGCGGGTGGCCGGGGCCGGCCCGTCCGCCGGCCTCGGCGCCTCCGCTTCCTCCGCCGCGCGGGCGGCCAGGCCCGATTGGGTGCGCAGGGGGATCTGCGGGAGGAACAGGAAGATCACGAAGGCCACGACGATGATCGCGGCGGCGGCCATGAAGATCATGTCCATGGACTGGGAGAAGCCGTGCTTGAACGGGTAGGCGACGGCGGCGCTCACGCCGTTCAGGAATGACGTGTCGTTGAGGGCGGCGCCGCTGTGCAGGGCCTCGGCCACGGCCCGGTTGGCCGGATCGGCCAGCGCCTCCTGGAAAACGCGGCCTTCCGCCCGTACGGCCGCCTGGATCTTGTCTCCCACGGTCGAGAAGAGCAGCGACAGGAAGAGCGCGGTGCCGGCCGTCGCCCCCATCTGGCGGAAGAAGGTGGCCGACGAGGTGGCCACGCCGATCTCCCGGGCCGACATCGCGTTCTGCACGGCCAGGGTGATCGGCTGCAGGATCAGGCCGAGGCCCAGACCGAGAACGGCCATGAAGACGCCGGTACGCCAGAACGGGGTCCCCACGCCGACCGTGCTCAACAGCCACATGCCGACCGCGGCCAGCACGCTCCCCACCACGGGGAAGACCTTGTAACGGCCCGTACGGCTGATGAGCTGGCCCGAGATGATCGAGCCGACCATGAGCCCCAGGGTCAGCGGCAGCAGCTGCAGCCCCGACTCGGTGGGCGTGGCGCCCCGGACGATCTGCAGGTAGAGCGGCAGCACGGCCAGACCGCCGAACATGCCCAGGCCGACGATGAAGCCACCGATCGCGGTCAGGCTGAACGTCCGGTTCCGGAAGAACCGCAGCGGGATCAGCGCGTCCTCACCCATCCGGCGCTGATCGAGCACGAAGAGCAGCAGGCCGACGGCGCCGATGGCGTAGCAGGCGTACGCCCGGCCCGAGTCCCAGCCCCAGGAGCGGCCCTGCTCGGCGATGGTCAGCAGCGGCACCAGCGCGACACAGAGCCAGGCCGCGCCCCACCAGTCGATCCGGTGCTCCCGCCGCTCCTGCTGCAACCGCAGGACCTTGGCCACCACGATCAGCGCGACGATGCCGATCGGCACGTTGACCAGGAACACCCAGCGCCAGCCGGTGATGCCGAGGATCTGGTCGGCCCCGGCGAAGAAACCACCGATGACCGGGCCCAGCACGCTCGACGTGCCGAAGACGGCCAGGAAGTAACCCTGGTAGCGGGCCCGCTCCCGGGCCGGGACGATGTCACCGATGATGGCCAGGGCCAGCGAGAACAACCCACCGGCGCCGAGACCCTGGAAGGCCCGGTACGCCGCGAGCTCGTACATCGACTGGGCGAACGAACAAGCCGCCGACCCCACCACGAAGATCGTGATGGCGGCCAGGAAGAACCGCTTGCGACCGTAGATGTCGGAGAGCTTGCCGTACAGCGGGGTGGAGATCGTCGACGTGATCAGGTAAGCCGTGGTGACCCAGGCCTGGGCGCTCAGCCCGTGCAGATCGTCGCCGATCGTCCGGATCGCCGAGGCGACGATCGTCTGATCCAGCGAGGCCAGCAACAGGCCGAGCATCAGCCCGCCGAGCACCTGCAGCACCTGACGATGGGTGAGATCAACACCCGGCGGTTGATTGGCAGTGGCGGTCATCGGTCCCCCCAGCTAGGTCGACACCGTCCGTCTACCCCCGCGTGGCCGGAGCTTAGCGTTCGCGAGAGCGCGGTCACCTGCGACGCCCGTCACCCTGATAGCCTCCGCCGCGCTATGGAACTACACCGTGACACCGGCAAGATGCTGCGCACCGCCATCTTCCTGACCGCGTTCGGCGCCCTCGGGGTCGCCCTGCCCACGCTGATCGGCCTGATCGGCTACGAGTTCCGGCTCGGCCCGTGGCTGATCTACATCCTCGGCGGCATCGTTCTGCTGGGCGGCCTGATCAACCTCTACTCGGTGCTGCGCCGCCCCTTCCGCCTGGCCGTCGAGGGCACCGTGCTGATCGTCCGAAGTGGTGGCCTGAAGGCCGACATCCCCTGGGAATCCCTCGACGCCATCACCATCGAACGCGCCCACTTCCTCGACCCGCCCGCCGCCCCGCACGTCATCGTCTGGCCGGCCCCCGGCGTCAACCTCGGCTCCAGCTCCACCTACCGCCGCAAGAACGACGACCGAACCGGCTACCTGATCATCCAGACCGACGACCTGCGCGAGCCTTACCCCGAGGTGGCCGCCTTCTTCCACCGCTTCGCCGGCCACAAATTCACCGTCCCGGCCTGAGGCAGTTGCCCTCCATGGCCGTCGACGATCAATGCTGGCCCGGTGATCGCGGACCTGTTGGGAGAAGCTGTCGCCTCGGTGCGGTCTCGGTGGGCGGCCACCACAGGGACGAGTCAGCTGATTTCGACCCAGACCTCGTCGAGGGTGCCCTGGAACTGGTCGTTGTCGGCGAAGGAGCCCTTGCCGCCGATGCTGAAGGGGAGGCGGTTGTGGACCGTGAGGTCGGTGGGGATGGTGGTCTCGCCGCGTAGGGTGCCGTCGACCAGGATGGTGAGGTGCGGGCCGGAGCGGCGGCACTCCAAGGTGTGCCAGCGGTTGTCGGCGACGCTGGTGGCGGCCAGGGCGGCGTGGATCTGCGGGCGGCGGTCGTCGACGAAGACGCAGCTGGGGCGGCCGGCCAGGCCGTCGATCTGGAGTTTGTACTGGCTGCCCTGGCGGGAGAAGCCCTTCTGCAGGATGTTCTCGCCCTTGGTGGTCTCGTCGGAGGCCAGGCGGACGGCGGCGCCGTAGCGGATCGGGCGGCGGCCCGGGTTGAGTTCGGCGGCCACGGCGCGGAGGGCGATGCGGGGGCAGGGCTCGTTGTGGCACGGGGGCGGGAAGGCCAGGGCGCGGCCGCCGTTGTGGGCGACCGTGGTGAAGGTGCCGCCGTAACGGCTCACCGGGCTGAGGTCGATGCCGCGGCCGGACATGTCGGCCAGCGGGGACGGGCCGTCGAAGGTGTAGCGCACGCCGGCCTTGGCGGGCTTGACGGCGGCAGGCTTGACGGCGGCAGGGGTCGAGGCGGCGGCGGGGTCGGTGACGGTGGGTGGGGAAGCCGCGGCGGGAGTGACAGCGGCCAGAGCCAGGACCAGGGCGCAGAGCGCCAAGCGTGTGTACATGTTTGTCAGCCGGCCGGCGGCGCGGTGGTGCCGGGCGCGCAGGGGCAGGCGCCGGCGACGAGGGACATACGCACGCCGAGCTAACGGACGGCGCGCCGAGAAGGATGCGCGCCTTTTTGACGCGTTATTAACGCGTGCTCGTGGGAGCCGCCGGTCACCCGGTGGAACCATTTCGCGGGTGACGACCACGGGGTTCCGGGACTGGATGCTGTCCGGATTGAACGACACCGCGAAGCACCATGAGGGCCCGCACGGCGTACCGGCCGATCCGGAGGAAAAGCCGCACTCGTGGTGGAAGGTGATGTGCCTGACCGGCGTGGACTATTTCTCCACGCTGGGTTACCAGCCGGGCATCGCGGCGCTGGCCGCCGGCGTGCTGTCGCCGGTCGCGACGTTGGTGCTGGTGCTGGTGACGTTGCTGGGGGCGCTGCCGATCTACCGCCGGGTGGCGGCGGACAGCCCGAACGGCGAGGGCTCCATCGCGATGCTGATGAAGCTGCTCTCGTTCTGGAAGGGCAAGCTGTTCGTCCTTGTGCTGCTCGGCTTTGCCGCGACCGACTTCATCATCACGATCACGCTGTCGGCGGCCGACGCGACCGCGCACATCGACGAGAACCCGTACCTGCCCAGCTCTTTGCACGGCCACGAAGTGGTCGTGACCTTGCTGTTGGTGGCGTTGCTGGGCGGGGTCTTCATCAAGGGGTTCACCGAGGCCATCGGCATCGCGGTCGGGTTGGTCGGCGTCTACCTGGTGCTCAACGTGGTCGTCATCGCGGACGGGTTGTGGGAGGTGGTGACGCATCCGCACGCGGTGACCGACTGGACGACCGCGCTGACCACGCAGCACGGCAACCCGGTGCTCGTGATCGGGATCGCGCTGCTGGTGTTCCCGAAGCTGGCGCTCGGGCTCTCCGGCTTCGAGACCGGTGTCGCGGTGATGCCGCACATCAAGGGTGACCGGCAAGGACGCATTCGCGGGGCGAAGCGGCTGCTCACCACGGCCGCGGTCATCATGAGCGTGTTCCTGCTGACCAGCAGCGCGGTGACGACGGTGCTGATCCCGCAGTCGGAGTTCGAGTCGGGCGGCGAGGCCAACGGGCGGGCCCTGGCCTTCCTGGCCCACGAGAACCTCGGAAATGCTTTCGGGACCGTGTACGACGTGTCGACCATCGCCATTCTCTGGTTCGCCGGCGCGTCGGCGATGGCCGGCCTGCTCAACCTCGTGCCGCGGTACCTGCCGCGGTTCGGCATGGCGCCCGGCTGGGCCCGGGCCGTACGCCCGCTGGTGCTGGTCTTCACCGGCACCGCATTCCTGATCACCTGGATCTTCGACGCGGACGTGGACGCGCAGGGCGGCGCCTACGCCACCGGCGTGCTCGTGCTGATCACCTCGGCGGCGGTCGCGGTGACCCTGTCGGCGCATCGCCGGCGGCAGCGCAAGCGCACGATCGCCTTCGGCGTCATCGCGGTCCTGTTCGTCTACACGACCATCGCCAACGTGGTCGAGCGGCCGGACGGCGTGAAGATCGCCGCCTGTTTCATCGCGGCCATCCTGGTCGTGTCGTTCCTGTCCCGGCTGTTCCGGGCATTCGACCTGCGGGTCACCGACATCGAGGCCGACGAGACCGCGCTCGGTTTCCTGCGGGACTGCCAACGCCGGCAGATCCGGCTGATCGCCAACGAGCCCGGCCGCCGGGACAGCCGCGAGTACAGCGACAAGATCGCCCAGATCCTGGCCGACAACGACATGGCCGACGACCGGGACGTCATCTTCGTCGAGGTCACCGTGCAGGACGCCTCCGACTTCGAGACCGAGCTGCGGGTGACCGGCGAGCTGCTGCACCACCGGTACAAGGTGATGCGGGTGACCAGCTCGTCGGTGCCGAGCGCGCTGGCCGCGCTGCTGCTCTGGATCCGGGACACGACCGGGCGGCGGCCGCACATCTACTTCGAGTGGACCGAGGGCAACCCGGTGGCCAACTTCGTGCGCTACCTGGCGTTCGGGCAGGGCGAGGTGGCCCCGGTGACCCGCGAGATGCTGCGCCGGGCCGAGCACGACCGCAACCGGCGACCGCACGTGCACGTCGGTTGAGAGAAGGGATGATGGTCGGATGAGCCGGCTCGAGTCCTTCCGCGACCTGCTCCGCATCCCGACCGTCTCGTCGCGCGAGCCGGGCGAGCAGGACGACGCCGCCTTCGAGGCGTTCCACGAGGCCTTGCGGCGGCACTTCCCGCTGCTGCACGACAAGCTCGAGCGGGTCCGGATCGGTCCGCACGGCCTGCTCTTCCACTGGCCCGGCGCCTCCGCCGGGCGGCCGGTGGTGCTGATGGCCCACATCGACGTGGTGCCGGTCGAGGGCGGGTGGACCCATCCACCGTTCGACGCGGTCGTCGCCGACGGCGTCATCTGGGGCCGCGGCACCCTTGACTGCAAGGCCAGCCTCACCGCCATCTGCCAGGCCGTGGAGGACCTGCTGGCCGACGGTCACACCCCGGCCCAGGACGTGTGGCTGTCGTTCGGCTCCGACGAGGAGGTGGCCGGCGTGACGGCCGGGCTCGCCGTCGACGAGCTGCGCCGCCGGGGCGTACAGCCATGGTTCGTCCTGGACGAGGGCGGCGCCGTGGCCCGTGGCGTGCTGCCCGGCGTCCCCGTGCCGGTGGCGGCGATCGGCGTCACCGAGAAGGGCGTCGCCTCGATCGAGCTCAGCGTCGAGGGCCGGGGCGGGCACGCGTCGACGCCGGCGCCGATGGGCCCGACCGCGCGGCTGGCCCGGGCCATCACCCGCCTCGACCGCTCGCCGATGCCGGCCACCACGCCTGATGTGGTGGTCGAGTTTCTGCGCCGCGTTTCCCAGCACGCCACCGGCCCGATCGGGCTCGCCCTGCGCGGCGCCGTCCGGTCCCGCCCGGTGCTCACCCGGCTGCTCCTGGCGGCCGGTCCGGAGGCGGCGGCGATGGTACGCACGACCTTCGCGGTCACCACGCTCAGCGGCTCCCCGGCCCTGAACGTCGTGGCCTCGACCGCGACCGCCGGCGTCAACATCCGCATCCTGGTCGGCGACACCATGGCGGGCGCGATCGCCCACGTCCGCAAGGTCATCCGGGACAGCAAGGTCACGATCAACGTGATCCATGACGGGGAGCCGTCACCGCGGTCACCCGTGGACGACGCGTTCCAGCTGATCGAGGCGGTCACGGTGGAGCATTTTCCCCAGGCCGTGCCGGCGCCGTACGTGATGATGGCCGCCACCGACGCCCGGCGGTTCACGGCGATCTGCGAACGGGTCTACCGCTTCACGCCGTTCGAGATGACCAAGAAGCAGCGTGAGGCGCTCCACTCCTACGACGAGCACATCACGGTCGACGCGTACCTGGCCGGGATCAAGTGGTACCGCTCGCTGCTGGAGAAACTGCCTGCCGGGCCGCGTTGACAAAGGCTGCCACCTCGCGCGAGCGGCTGCTCTCGGCCCAGGCCAGGACCAGCGTGGCCGGGACGGCGTCGAGCACCGGGCGGTAGACGACGCCCCGATGCGGCCGTTGCGAGGCCGACTCGGAGACCAGCGCGACCGCCCGGCCCAGCGCCACCAGCTGCATCAGCTCGCTGACGTCACCGACCCGCGGGCCCGGCCCCGGGTGGGCCGCCTCGGGGAACTGCGGCAGCTCCTCGCCGGCCAGGTCGGCCATGTGCAGAGCCTCGCGGGCGGCCAGGGGATGGCTCTCGGCCAGCGCCACCACCCGACCCTCCACGGCCAGCTCCTCGCTGGCCAGGCCGCGCAGGTCGTTCTGCGGGTGATGCAGCAGGCCGACGTCGGCCCGGCCGTCGCGCAGCATCGCCGCCCGGTCGCTGATCGAGAAGGCGAACTCCACCGGCAGGGCGCCCGGGCACTGCTCGTACGCGGTGAGGATGCGCGGCAGCAGCCCGGCGTCCCCACCCGGCTTCATCGTCAGCACGAGACGCGCCCGGGGCCCGGCCCGCTGAGCCCGTCGGGCGGCCGCGGCCACCGCGTCGAGCGCGGCCCGGCCCTCGGCCAGCAGCACCTCACCGGCCGGGGTCAGGGTGCTGCCATGACTCGTACGGTCAAGAAGCGCGACCCCCAGTCGATGCTCGAGCCGCCGGATGGCCCGTGACAGCGGCGGCTGGGCCATGCCCAGACGCTCCGCGGCCCGCCCGAAGTGCAGCTCCTCGGCCACGGCGACGAAGTACCGCAGCTCGCGGGTCTCCACGTCCTCCATACCCGTAGGGTATCGCCCCCGGACCCGATCGATCTTGGGCCTTGGGTGCGCCCGGTGGTCCGATGGAGGCATGACCGACACAAGAATCGCCCTGGTCACGGGCGCGAGCCGGGGAATCGGCGCGGCCATCGCCCGCGGCCTGACCGCCCGTGGAATGACCGTTGTCGCGGCTTCCCGGGCCGACCTCGACGTCACCGACGACACTTCCGTTCGTGAAGCCGCGGCTTCGCTCGAGTCCCGTCACGGCCGCCTCGACGTCCTGGTCAACAACGCCGGCATCTCCGGCGGACGCGAGGGCCAGACCCCCGGCGCGATCGACCTCGCGGTGATCCGCGCCGTCTACGAGACCAACCTGTTCGGCGTCATCCGGGTCACCGAGGCGTTCCTGCCGCTGCTGCGCAAGTCGGCCGACCCGCGCATCGTCAACGTCTCCAGCGGCACGGCCTCCCTGCACTGGAACACCGACCCGGCCCACAACTTCGCCGCCCGCGGCGCCATCGCCGGCTACCCGTCGTCGAAGGCCGCCCTCAACATGGTCACCGTGCAGTACGCCAAGGCGTTCCCCGGCATCTCGATCAACGCCATGGCCCCCGGCGCCTGCGGCACCGATTTCGCCAAGGACCTGGGTCTCAGTCTTGACCGTACGGCCGAGGACGGCGCCGCCATCGCGCTGCGGCTGGCCACTATGGACAAGCCGCCGACCGCCGCCTTCCTGCAGGACGACGGCCCGGTGCCATGGTGAGTTCTGATCAGGCCGGCCGGGCGCGGTAACCCGGCTTCGGGGTGGTCTGGTGGTCGAGGCGGGTGGCCGGGCCACCGCCCAGCCCACCGAATACCTGCACACCTACGCCGACCTGGCCGCCTGGTCCGCGTTCGCCGGCCTGATCGACGTCGCCGACCTGCGGGGCCGCGAGTCGGCGGCGGCCCTGCGGACCGCGCTGAGCCTGCGCGAGGCGATCTTCGAGGTCTTCACGGCGATCGGCCGTGGCGAACCCCCGCCGGTCGCCGCCCTCGACGAGATCCGGCAGCGCTACGCCGAGGCCACCGCCGCGGCCGAGCTCGTTCCGGCCGCCGACGGAACGTTCACCTGGCACTTCACCGGCGACAACCCCGACCGCGCGTGGTGGCCGCTCAGCACCGACGCCGTACGGCTGCTCACCACCGGCCCCCTGGACCGGGTCAAGGTCTGCGCCGCCGAGGCCGACTGCATCGGCCTGTTCCTCGACACGAGCAAGAACCGAAGCCGCCGCTGGTGCACGATGGACGGCTGCGGCGTCGAGGCCAAGGTCCAGCGCCAGGCCCGCCGCCGCAAAGCCGTCCGCGCTTCACAGACCGAGGGCTGAGGCGGCGACCTCGTACCGGCGGGCTTCGTCCCGTACGTCGACTTCGGGACCGCGCTCGTTGGTCGTGGCCATCCGGAACAGCAGGGCCCGCGCCACCGCCGACGCCGGCACGCCGACCGTCTCCCCCAGCGACGACGGCGCGCCGTGCCAGCAGAGCGCGTCCGCCACGACGACACCCTCGGCGTAGGCGGGCGGCCGCCAATAAGGCGAGATGTCGATGACGGCCGGCGCCAGCCCGGCCGCGAACAACACGTTCTGCGTCAGGTCGGCGTGCACGAGCTGCGAAGGCCCCAACGGCTCCAGCGCCACCGCCAGCCGCCGCGCCACTACGGCGAACTCGGGCCGGAAGCGGGCCGGCCGCTCACCCCACGCCACCCGATCCGCCAGCGCCCACCAGTCCCGGCGCGCATCGAGAAAGGCCGGCCGGCCGAGATGTGCGACCGCCCGGTGAAACGCGCGGCCCGCGGCCAGAATCGCCTCCCACGTCGCCACCGAGGAGTAGTCGGGCTCCGTCCCCTCGACCCACCGCGTCGCCGTCCAGCCCTGCACGACCCAGGCGCCGTCACCCGCGCCAACCGGCGACGCCAGCCGGAAACCCGCACAAGCCACCTCGGCCAACGCGCCGGCCAGCCACTCGGCTGAGTCGCCACCCTCCGGCTTGAGCACCAGATCCCCCGCCACCCACGAGGTCCCTGCCCACCGGCCAGCGGCCGAACCGGCCCGTCGACACCGAACGCGCGCAGAACGGTCAAGGGCGGCTGACGTGTCGACACCGGACGCACGATAGCCGCAGTCATCCGGCGGCGGCTGTCCCTGATCGCCCGGCGGTGTCCTTACCCGGACAGCGTCGACGCCCGGCTGTTGCCGTTACGGTGGGCGGGCGTGGCGGGCGGCGCCGACCGGCTGGGGCTCAAGGCGCTGGTCCGGTCCACGCCGATCTGCAGGTCGAGAAGGTGATCCTGAGCGTTGCGGGCGGCGTCCAGGGCGGCTCGGATCAGCTCGTGCCGCTGCTTCCAGCGCATCGCCGGGTCGGCGTCCTGATCGAAGCGTTCGGCCAGCCACTCGGCGTGCACCAGATAGCAGTGCACGAGCGGCTGGCCGTAGTAGTAGCTCATCTGCTTCGACGTCATCTGGAACGGTCGCAGGAAGACCACACTGAGGAAGCTGCTCAACCCCGCCCCGACCGCGGTCAACGTGCCCGCGGTGATCTGCGCCGCGAGGCCCTCGACCGACAACACCGTGGTGGCGCCGACCAACAGCACGAACAGCCCGGCCGCCGCCGACCCGAGGCAGGCCAAATAGGACGTGCGCGACTGGTCGATCGCCACGGCGACGAACCGGTCCATCAGCCGGACGACACCACCGTCGGCCCGGCCGCCGCGGCCGCGAACACAGCGCCCAGCACCCAGGCCGTCCGCCCCGCGCGCTGCTCGTCGCGGTGGACTACTTGTTCCAAGGTCTCTTGGCTCATCAGCCATGGTGAGGTGTCAGACATTCACCGAATGATGCCATTCGTCCTCGTCACTCTCAGTCAGATCGAGGACCGGGACGATGTTGTCATTGGTCGAACCAGGGCTTGGCTGACGGGTCGAGGGCGAGGGCGAGGCAGCGGGCCTGGTGTGGGGGCAGGGGTGGTACGTCGGCCGGGTCGAACCAGGCGACTTCGGTGGACTCGTCGTCGTTGACGTGAGGCTCGCCGGAGACGGCGCGGCACTGGAGGCCGACGGTGAGCCAGTGGATCTGGTCGCCGTTGGGGGCTACGGACAGGTCGAGGGCTTCCACGGACAGCAGGCGCTCGGCGGTGACGTGGATGCCGGTTTCCTCGTGGACCTCGCGGAGGGCGCCGGCGGCCGGCTGCTCGCCGGGCTCGAGGCAGCCGGTGGTCAGGGCCCAGTCGTGGGTGTCCGAGCGACGGACGAGCAGGACCCGGTCGCTCGGGTCGAGCACGACCGCGATCACCCCGGGGAGGGGGAGCGGGTCGTGCCCGATCTTGGCGCGGAGGGCGAGGACGAATTCCGGGATCGGCATGACGGCACCGTAGGCGGCGCCGGCAATCAGTCGGGGATGTTGCGGCGGCGGAGGCCGCCCAGGCCGAGGGCCGCCAGGACGGCGGCGACGGCGAGCAGGGTGATGACGGGGGTCGCGCTGAAGGCGCCGCCGGGGAGGTGGGGGATGTGGGTGAAGGGGGAGATGTCGAGGAGCCACTGGTCGAGTTCGAGGGTCTGGCCGACCAGCAGGATGAGCAGGCAGAGGGCGGGTGCGCCCCAGGCCGCGGGCGACAGGCGGGGGACCAGTCCGAAGAGGAGGACGGTCAGGGCGGCCAGGACCCAGACGGCCGGCAGCTGGACCAGCGTGCTGGCCAGGATGGCGCCGAGGTCGCCGTCGGTGTAGGTGAGGCCGGACACCAGGCCCTCGGCGAGCAGGGCCACGGCCGGGCCGAGCAGGGAGAAGAGCAGGTGGGAGCCGGCCCACGTGTAGCGGGGGACCGCGGTGGCCAGCAGGGGCTCGGCGCGGCCGGATTGTTCCTCGTCGCGGAGGCGCAGGGCGGCCTGGACGGCGTAGCAGGAGGCGATCAGGCCGACGATCCCGGCGATGCCGGCGAAGTAGTTGTCGACCAGGCTGTCGGCCCCGCCGAGACGGGCGAAGACGTCGCCGACCTTCTCGTTCTCTTGCACGAGGTCGACCACGCTGCCGCCGACGCCGCCGAAGACCAGGCCGAGCAGGGCGAAGCCGACGGTCCAGCCGGCCAGCAGGCCGCGGTGCAGGCGCCAGGCCAGGGCGAGCGGCGTGCCCATGGTGGAGGTGGCCGGGCCGAGCCGGGCCGGGAGCAGGCCGCCGCCGAAGTCGCGGCGGGTCAGCAGGACCGCGGACAGGCCCGCGGTGAGGACAACGAAGAGCACTAACAGAATCACCGGCCACCAGTCGTCGGCGCCCCACGGGAAGATGTGCGTGGCCCAGCCGATGGGGGAGAGCCAGCTCAGCCAGGAGACGGCCCCGTCGCCGATGGCCGAGACGTCACCGGCCACCCGCAGGGCGTACGCGGCCCCGAGTGTCACCACGGCGATGGTCCGCGCGCCGCGCGTGCTGGCCGTGAGCTGGGCGGCGACGGCGCCGACGGCGGCGAACGCGCAGCCGCTGAGGGCCAGCTCAAGACCGAACAGCACCGAGCCTTCGGCCGGCATGTCCTGGCCGATCATGGCGGCGGTCAACAGGAGGCCCAGAACGAGACTGGCCGCGCAGGTGGTGATCAGGGCGGCCGCGAGCTGGGCGTGCCGGCCGATCGCGCCGGCTGCCACGAGCTCCGTGCGCCCGGCCTCCTCGTCGGCGCGGGTGTGCCGGATGACGGTGAGCGCCGCGAAGAGCGCGACCATGATCGGCAGGAAGCCCGAGCGCCAGGCCACGATCTCGCCGAGCGATGAGCCGCGGATCAGGCCGTAGAGGCCGACGAAGCCGGCGTTGGTGCCGCTGACGGTGGCGTATTCGAGCCGGTCCTGCGCGGTCGGGAACAAGCCTTCGAACGAAGCCACGTAGCCGGCCGGCACCAGGCCGAGGATGACGACCCAGAGCGGCATGAGCACACGGTCGCGGCGGAGGATGAGCCGGATCAGCCGACCGGTCCCGGTCACGAGCCGGACCGCGAGTATTGGCGGAGGAACAGCTCCTCCAGCGACGGCGGCTGGCTGACCAGCGACTTCACACCCACCTGGACGAGAGTCCTGAGCGCGGGCTCCAAAGCGTCGGTGTCGACGTCGAAGCGTACGCGCCCGTTGTCGATCTTAAAGTCGTGGACGCCGGCCAGGGCGGACAGGCCGTCCGGGGGCCCGGCGAGATCGGCCTGGATCGAGGTGCGTGTGAGGTGGCGCAGGTCGGTGAGGGTGCCGGTCTCGACCGTACGGCCGTCGCGGATGATGGTCAGCCGGTCGCACAGCTTCTCGACCTCGGCCAGGATGTGGCTGGAGAGCAGGACCGTACGGTCGCCGCGCCTCTTCTCCTCGAGGATGACCTCGCTGAACGCCTCCTCCATGAGCGGGTCGAGACCGGAGGTCGGCTCGTCGAGGATGAGCAGCTCGACGTCGGAGGCGAGCGCCGCGACCAGGGCGACCTTCTGCCGGTTGCCCTTGGAGTAGGTGCGGCCCTTCTTGCGCGGGTCGAGCTCGAAGCGTTCGAGCAGCTGGGCCCGGCGCCGGGGGTCGAGCCCGCCCCGCAGCCGGCCGAGCAGGTCGATGACCTCGCCGCCGGTCAGGTTCGGCCACAGGGTCACATCGCCCGGGACGTACGCGAGGCGTTTGTGCAGCGCCGTCGCCTGGGCCCACGGGTCGCCGTCGAGCAGGCGTACGCTCCCGCCGTCATGCCGCATCAGGCCGAGCAGGACGCGGATCGTGGTGGTCTTGCCGGCCCCGTTGGGGCCGAGGAACCCGTGCACCTCGCCGGTCCGGACGTGCAGGTCGAGCCCGTCGAGGGCGGTGACCTTCCCGAACCGCTTGATCAGTCCCGTGGCGTCGATGGCCTCGGTCATGGTTGCTCCCCGAAGATCTTGTCGAGTTGAGCGCGCGCCTGGTCGGCCTGATCAGGCGTGATGAGGGGTTGCGAGAAAAGGTCGAGCGACGCGTTGAGCACGCGCAGCCAGCCCTCCACGGATCCGACGTCGGTCTCCATCGCGCGCGACAGCAGGTCACGCATGGTGAACATCGACATCTTCATGACGGTGAGCAGGGCGATGTACGCCCGCGGGTCCGTCACCTTGAGGTCGGATTGCTGGGCGAGCCACTCCTGGCCGTAGTCGATCATGCGGTCGAACATCGCGGTGCCGGACGGTGAGCCGTCCATCGTGGATCGCATGAAGTAGCGCTGGAGCAGGAGGATCTTCGGCGTGAGCCGGTCGAGCGAGCGGAACTCGGTGAAGTGGGCGTTGACCCGCAGGAGCTCGCTCAGCGCGAACTCGTCGCAGGCGTCGCGCAGGCCCTCTTTGGAGCCGAAATGGTGGCGCAGGAGGCCGGAGGAGACTCCGGCCGCCTGCGCGATGTCCCGGATGGTGGCCGCCTCGACGCCGCGCTCGGCGAACAGCTCGATCGCGGCGTCGCGGATGCGCGCCCGGGCGGTCAGATCGCTACTCACGTGTGCAAGTTACTACACACGCGTGTAGCTCGACTAGCGTCTATCGGGAAGCAGACGCTCCTCGTGGTCGAGCTCGCGCTCCAGGATCCGCAGACTCTCGTCGTTGAGGTTGCCCGCGTCGCGCCATCGCAGCAGCTCCTCGCGCTGCGACTCGATCACCATGCGCCGCACCATGAGCGCCGCCTCGTACTCCGGCGAGGTCGGCACCTCGTCCGCCTCGGCGTTCTCCAGCATGTCGAGCCGCTTGCTGTAGCGCTCCAGCCGGATCTCCAGCTGCTTGCGCATGTTGGCGATGGCCCGGTCCTCGACGTGGTCGTGCTGCTCCTCCTGGATGTCGTCGAGCCGGTCGAGGGCGGCCCGCACCGCGGCCGAGCGGGCCTCGTTGCGCTCCCGGGCGTCGTCGGCGTGGTTGGCCCGCAGGCCGAGCATCCGGACCAGCGGGGCAAAGGTCAGACCCTGGCCGAGCAGCGTCACCAGCACCACGACGAAGGCGCAGAAGTGCAGCAGCTCGCGGTTGGGCACCGACTCGGGCAGCGTGAAGATGGCGGCCAGGCTGATCACGCCGCGGGTGCCGGCCCAGCTCAGCGCGGTCACCTCGCGGCCGGTCAGGGCCTGCTCGGAGCGGGGGCCCTCGAAGTCCTCGCCACCCAGCCGGGCATGCAGCGAGCGCGGCAGCAGCTGGGTGAGGATCAGCCACAGCGGCCGCAGGATCAGCGTCACGCCGACCGTCACCGATACCGCGACGATGATCGTGGACATCGAGTAGTTGCTGAGCTCGTCGACCACGGTCGGCAACTGCTGGCCGATCAGCAGGAAGACGATGCCCTCGAGCAGGAAGTCGACGAGCCGCCAGACCGCGCTGGTCTGCAGGCGGCTGGCCGCCCCGCTGTAGCGCGGGGAGTCGTGCCCGATGATCAGACCGGCGATCACCACGGCCAGCACGCCGGAGACGTGCACGGACTCGGCCAGGATGTACGCGGCGAGCGGCGTGGCCAGCGAGATGGCGTTCGCGGTGAGCGGGTCCTGCCGGATGTGCCGCAGCTGCCGGATGGCGAAGGCGACCACCACGCCGGCGACCACGCCGCCGATCGCCATCAGGAAGAACTCACCGATGGCGGACGGCACGGAGAAGTGACCGCCGTTGGCGGCCGCGATCGCCACCGTGAGGATGGTCAGCGCGGTCGCGTCGTTGAGCAGGCCCTCGCCCTGGATCAGCGTAATCAGCTTGCCGGGCAGACCGGCCCGGCGGCCCACGGCCAGCGCCGCGACCGGGTCGGGTGGGGCCACGGCGGCACCTAGGGCGACACCGGCCGCCAGCGTGGCGCCCCCGACCCACATGTCGATGCCCCAGCCGATGAGCAGGGCGGTGACCAGCACCAACAGCACCGACAGACTGATCACGGTGCGCATGTGGCGGCGGATGTCGAGCAGCGAGGAATCAAGGGCCGCGTTGTAGAGCAGCGGCGGGATCACATAGGTCATCACGAGCTCGGGTTCGAGCTCTAGATTCGGCCCGGGCAGCAGCGCGTACGTGATGCCGGCGATCGTCAGGAGCGCGGCGGCCGGGAGGCCGGTCTTTTCCGCGATCAGCCGGACGACGACGATCAGCGCGACGCCACCGAGGATGAGGAGGAGTGTGGTCTCGGCGTGCACACCGTTCATCTTTCCTGGCCGACACAGGGTTAACTGTGTCGGCCAGGAAAACAGTGACTCAGTATCGGTAGTGCTCGGGCTTGTAGGGCCCGTCCACGTCGACGCCGAGGTACTCGGCCTGCTTCTTGGACAGGGTCGTCAGCTTGACGCCGAGCGCGTCCAGGTGCAGCCGCGCGACCTTCTCGTCCAGGTGCTTCGGGAGCACGTAGACCTGCTTCTCGTACTCACCGGGCTTGGTCCAGAGCTCGATCTGGGCCATCACCTGGTTGGTGAACGAGTTGGACATGACGAAGCTGGGGTGACCGGTCGCGTTGCCCAGGTTCATCAGGCGTCCCTCGGAGAGCACGATCACCGAGTGACCGTCCGGGAAACGCCACTCGTGCACCTGCGGCTTGATCTCGACCTTCTCGACGCCCGGCACCTTCTCGAGGCCGGCCATGTCGATCTCGTCGTCGAAGTGCCCGACGTTGCCGACGATGGCGTTGTGCTTCATCGCCTGCAGGTGCTCGACCCGGATGATGTCCGTGCCGCCGGTGGTGGTGATGAAGATGTCCGCCTCGCCGACGACGTCCTCGATCCGGGCCACCTGCATGCCGTCCATGGCCGCCTGCAGCGCGCAGATCGGGTCGACCTCGGTGACGACGACGCGGGCGCCCTGGCCGCGCAGCGTCTCGGCCGCGCCCTTGCCGACGTCGCCGTAGCCGCAGACGAGGGCGAGCTTGCCACCCAGCATCACGTCGGTGGCCCGGTTGAGACCGTCGACCAGCGAGTGGCGGATGCCGTACTTGTTGTCGAACTTGCTCTTGGTGACCGCGTCGTTGACGTTGATCGCCGGGAAGAGCAGCGTGCCCTCCTTGGCCAGCTTGTACAGCCGGGCCACACCGGTCGTGGTCTCCTCGGTGACGCCGCGGATGTCGGCCGCGACCCGGGTGAACCGCTGGGCGTCGGAGGCCAGCGAGGACCGGAGCGTCTCGAGGATGATCCGGTACTCGTGGCTGTCGGCCTCGGTGGCCTGCGGAACCGCGCCGGCCGCCTCGAACTCGACGCCCTTGTGCACGAGCAGGGTGGCGTCGCCGCCGTCGTCCAGGATCATGTTGGGACCCTGGCCGTTGCCGAAGTCGAACAGGCGCATGGTGGCCCACCAGTACTCGTCCAGCGACTCGCCCTTCCAGGCGAAGACCGGGACACCGGCGGGAGCGTCGACCGTGCCGTTCGGGCCGACGACGACCGCGGCCGCGGCCTCGTCCTGGGTCGAGAAGATGTTGCAGGACACCCAGCGCACCTCAGCGCCGAGCGCGACCAGCGTCTCGATCAGCACGGCGGTCTGCACGGTCATGTGCAGCGAGCCCGCGATGCGGGCGCCGCTGAGCGGCTTCGAGTCGCCGAACTCGGTACGCAGGGACATGAGGCCCGGCATCTCGTGCTCGGCCAGGCGGAGCTGGTGACGGCCGGCCTCGGCCAGTGAGATGTCGGCGATCGCGAACTCGAGGCCGTTGCGAGTCTGGAGCTTGTCGCTCATGAAGAGAGAATCCTCCCTCTCAGGAGGCGCCCTTGAGTGCAGGAACCCGGACCGAGCGTGGCGGACGCCAGGGCTAGCCCAGGGGGTCCGTCGCAGCGCCTCTCGGACGCGGGCTCTAATACTCTAGCGTCTCCCGACTGGCAGGGTAGGTCTTCATGCGGCTCCGCACTCAGCTCACCTTTGCCGTCACCGCGGTCGTCGCCCTCGTCGTCGCCCTGGCCGGGCTGTTCGTCCTGCTCCGCATCGACAGCCGGGATCAGGGCGTGCTCGACCGTGAACTTTCGTCCCGGGCCGATCGGATCCGGGTCACCGCGTCGAAGAGCGGCACGCTGTCGACGGACGGCACGTTCGCCGCCCGGCTGGTCAAAGACGGCGAAGAGGTCAAACAGGTCGGATCGTCGGCCGGCTTCCCGCTGCCGGTCGCGAACGGCTACTCGACGGTCGAGGCCGGTGACGCGCAGTGGCGTTCGTTCGGCGAGACACTGTCGAACGGGTCGCAGTTGCAGATTCTGATGACTCAGGAACACCTCAACGACCAGCACGGCAGTAACGTGCGCACCGTGGTTCTCCTCGTGGTCCTCGCGGCCCTCCTCAGCGCGGCCGGTGTCTGGTTCGCGACGGGCTACATGCTGCGCCCGTTCCAGCGGCTGCTGACCTCGGCCCGTGATCTCGACCCGGCCGACCCGAGCCAGCGCCTGCCCGAGGTGCGCAGCCCGCGCGAGGTGGCCGAGCTCGCCTCGACCCTGAACGGGCTGCTCGACCGGGCCCGGGGGGCCCGGCAGGTCGAGACCCGGCCCGCCGTCAGCGCGGAGACGGTGGAGATCCCCAAGATCGTCGTCAAAGAGGTCGTCACCGAGACCGTCGAGAAGGTCGTCAAGGTCGAGGGCCCGGACCTGCGGCCCCCGCTGGCCGATCTCGGCGCCAACCTCGAGGCCCTGCTCGACAACCCGGACATGCCGGCCACCCAGCGCCACCTCCTCCTGGCCGCGATGGCCGACGAGCACCGCCGCATGATCGACCTGCTCGCGCAGGAGTCCCGCTCATAACTCGCTGAACGTTCCCGGCTGAGGGTGTCCGGAAAAGGGGGCCGCCGTTCGTCACCCTGGTGACCAACGATCCCCGAGGGAATGGACCGCCATGAAGTACATGATGTTCGTCTGCACCGACACCGAGCCGGAGACCGACGAGTCCCGAGTGCCCGACATCGACGTGTGGGTGGCCGAGAACGACGCCGCCGGGCGCCGGGTCACCGGCAACGTGCTCTCCTCGCCGTCGGCCGCCACCACCGTGCGGGTGCGCGGCGGCGAGGTGCTGCTCACCGACGGCCCGTTCACCGAGACCAAAGAGGTGATCGTGGGCTTCGACATCCTCGAGTGCGCCGATCTCGATGAGGCGATCGCGGTGGCGGCAGCGCACCCCATGGCCCACAGCGGGCGGATCGAAGTAAGGCCGTACCCATCCGACCGCCCCGCCCGCCGCCCTTAAGCGGACTGAAGGCCATTTCACCTGTGAAGGAAGTAGCGGACGCTGCTCAGGACTCGTACACCCGGATCGTCGCGTCTTTGATCCGGGTGACGGGGGACTGGACGCTGGCCGAGGACTGCGCGCAGGACGCGCTGACCGCCGCGCTGGAGCGATGGCCGCGCGACGGCGTGCCCGGCAACCCGGGCGGCTGGCTGATGACGGTCGCCCGCAACCGGGCCATCGACGTGCTGCGGCGCGCCTCGGTCGAGGAGACCAAGCTGCGGGAGATGGCGATGCTGTGGGAACCGGCGCCACCGGACGACCGGCTGCGGCTGATCTTCACGTGCTGTCATCCGGCGCTGTCCCTGGAGGCTCGGGTGGCGCTGACGTTGCGGACCGTCGCCGGGGTCCCGACGGCCGGCATCGCCCGCGCCTTCCTGGTCTCCGAGGCGACCATGACCCGCCGCCTCACCCGGGCCAAAGCCAAGATCGCGGAAGCCCGGATCCCGTACCGGGTGCCCAGCGGCGAGGCGCTGGAAGAGCGCCTGCCGGGCGTGCTCGCCGTGCTCTACCTGCTCTTCACCCGGGGGTACGACGCCGACGGCGAACCCGCCTTCGCCTCGGAGGCCATCCGCCTGGCCCGTTTGCTGGCCGCCCAGATGCCCGGTGAGCCCTCGGCGTTGCTGGCGTTGTTCCTTCTCCAGCACTCGCGGCGCGACGCCCGGCGGGACGAGGCGGGCGACCCGGTGACGTTGGAGCGGCAGGACCGGTCGCGGTGGGACCGGGCGGCGATCGTCGAGGCGCTGGAGATCCTGGCCCGGACGCCGGTCGAGGGGCCGTACGCGATCCAGGCGCACATCGCCGCCTGCCACGCGGGCGAGGAGACGGATTGGCCGCGGGCCGCCCAGTGGTACGACGAGCTGACCCGGGTGCAGCCGACGCCGGTGGTCGAGCTGAACCGCGCCGTGGCGCACGGCTACGCGTACGGCCCGGCCGCGGGTCTGGCCCTGCTCGCCGCGCTCAGCGGCGCCCCGGAGGGTTATCGGCTCGCCGTCGAGGCCGACCTGCGGGCCCGCAACGGCGAGGAGGCGTCCGCCCTGTTCCGCCGAGCGGCCGCCGCCTTCCCGGACGGCCCCGAACGCCGGGCCATTCTCAAACGAGCTCTCTGAATCCGCTCACGCGGGCCGGTCGGCGCCGTATCGCTCGGCGAGCGCGTTGCCGATCGCGGCGAGGTGGTCTCGCACCCGCGGCGGACCGGTCACGTCCAGATAGTCGACCAGCCCGGCCAGTTCGCCGGCGAGCACCTGCTCGTCGTGGCCGCGAATCACGATCTCGACGCGGCCGTCAGTCGTGGGACCGCCCACTTCCAGTCGATCGCCGAACCCCATCCGGAGCACGCCGATCCCCTCCGGCGCGCACGTCGCCCGGGCCTCGAAGGGCGTTCGCTTGCGTTCGACCTCTACGGCGATCGCGTGCCAGCTCTCGGCCAGGTCGAAGTCCTCGGGCCGGTGCACGGGATCGGCGGTCGGGTCGACGGACGACACGCGATCGATCCGGAAGGACCGCCGGCCGGTGGCGGTGCCGGCGACGAGGTACCACGACGGGCCCTTGGCGACGATGCCCAGCGGGTGGATGGTTCGCTCGGTTTCGGCGCCCTCGCGGTCGACGTAGCCGAGCCGGACCTGGACGCCGCGGATCACCGCGTCCTGGAGCTCGTCGAGCAAGCGCGGCGGCCGGGGCCCGGTCCGGCTCGACCCCCATCGTCGTGGATCCATGACCAGCGACGACGCCGCCCGCTCGGCCTGCACCCGGAACGGCTCCGGCAGGGCATGGACGAGCTTGCGCAGCGCCGTTCTCCCGGCCGGCGTCACCGACGAGGCCGGACCGGCGACCAGGAACAGGGCGCGGGCCTCACCCGCGGTCAACCCGGACAGGTCGGTGCGGGCGCCACCCACGAGGCGCCAGCCGCCGCCCCGGCCCTGCACGGAGTACACCGGCACCCCCGCCATACCCAGGGCGTCGAGGTCGCGGCGGGCGGTGCGCTCGGAGATCTCCAGCTCGTGGGCGACCTCCGCCGCGGTCACCCGCTCGCGACGTTGCAGCAGGAGGAGGATGGCCATCAACCGGTCGGCTCGCACCCGGACGATACTTCCGCGAAAACCGGTCAGGAGATGACCGGTACAGCTCCGCAAGATGCCGGCATGACAATCGATTTCCCTGAGCCCACCCGCGTTTCGGTCAACGGTGTGGAGCTCGAAGTCTTCGAAGCGGGCCGGGAGAATGCCGGACGGCCCCTCGTGCTCTGTCACGGCTGGCCCGAGCTCGCCTTCTCCTGGCGCCATCAGGTGCCGGCCCTGGCCGCGGCGGGCTACCACGTCATCGTTCCGAACCAGCGCGGCTACGGCAATTCGTCCCGTCCGGCCACGGTGACGGACTACGACATCGCCCACCTGTCGGGAGACCTCGTCGCCCTCCTCGATCACTACGGCTACGCGGATGCCACCTTCGTCGGCCATGACTGGGGCGCTTTCGTCGTCTGGGGCCTGGCCCTGCTGCACCCGAGCCGGGTCGACGGCGTGGTGGCGCTGAGCGTGCCCTACCAGGAACGCGGAGAGATGCCCTGGATCGAGCTCATGGAGGCGGTGCTCGGCGCCGACTTCTATTTCGTCCATTTCAACCGGCAGCCGGGCGTCGCGGACGCCGTGTTCGAGGAGAACACGTTCCAGTTTCTCCGCAACCTGTACCGGAGGAACCTGCCCCTCCCGGAGCCGCAGCCGGGCAACGCGCTGATCAATCTCGCCGGAGCGGAGATCCCGCCCGGTGACCCCGTCATGAGTGACAGCGAACTGGCCGTCTTCGTCTCCGCCTTCGAGTCGACGGGGTTCACGGGCGGAATCAACTGGTACCGGAACCTGGACCGCAACTGGCGCCTGCTGGCCGACGTCGACCCGGTCGTCCGGCAGCCCGCCCTCATGATCTACGGCGACCGCGACACGGTCGCGAGGGCGGAGAGACTGACGGAGTTCGTGCCCGAGGTGACGGTGCTCAGCATGGATTGCGGTCATTGGATCCAGCAGGAGAAGCCGCGGGAAACGACCGAGGCGATCCTGAAATGGCTGGCCGAGCGCGATGCCGGCTGAGACCCCTAGCCGCCCGGCATCTCGACGATCGTGCCGCCCTGGCCGCCACGCAGAAGCTTCAGCGCGACCTCGACGATCTCCTCGGGTGGCACCAGCGCGGGCCGCGATGCCGCGGGCATCGCGGCCACCTCGGCGTGCGCCCGTTCGAGCCCGATCCAGCCCGGCACGATGGCCATGACCCGGGTCAGCGGCAGGTCGCCCAGGCTCGCCGTGAATCGGATCAGCCCGGCCTTGGCCGCGCCGTATTCGGGGGAGCCGTACGGACCGTCACCCAGCCCCGCCGACGAGGCGATGTTGAGGATCGCGCCGCCCCCGAACGCAGCCATCGGTTCGAGAGCCAGTTGCGTGAGATGCATCGGAGCGGTCAGGTTGAGCTCGAGCGTGCGCATCCAGTCGCCGGCGGCCGCGGCCGGGTATTGCGCGCCGGGTGTCCACCCGCCCGCGTTGTTGACCAGGATGTGGGGGCCGCCGGCCGCGGTGGCCAGCGCGATCAGCCGTTCACGATCGCTGGGGACGGTGACGTCGCAGCGTACGGCCTCCATGCCGTTGATCTCGGAGGGTGACGGGTCGATGTCGGCCGCGAGGACCCGCGCCCCCGATGCGGCCAGGCCGCTCGCCAAGAAGCGCCCCAGCCCGCCGGCGGCACCCGTGACGACGGCGACTGCTCCATCGAGATCCATGGTTCGACGTTACGCGGCCGCCAGCTTGTTGGAGGCGTCCAGGGCCTTGGTCGACCAGCGGACGGCGTCCATGTACTCGCCGACCAGGTTGGCGTCGGCCGGGCCGCATTCGCCGTGCTCGTAGGCGTCGACTGCCTGCAGCACCCGCCCCAGCTTGCCCGTGCCGTTGGTCAGGGCCGCCGCCACCTGCGGGGCCAGCGGGAACTGGTCGGCCATGGCGGCCGGCGGCATGCCGAGCACCGCGGCCACGCCGGTGATCACCCCGGCCATGAAGGCGGCGTCGGACGGCGCGCCGAACGAGCGGGCCACGTTCTCGCACAGCCGGGCCCGGGTCAGCACGTCGAGCATGTGTTCCTCGGTGGACCCGCCGACCTCGTCGAGCACCATCAGCATGGCCCACTGGCGGATGTGCGGCAGCCCGACCATCACCACCGCCTGGCGCACCGAGGACACCCGGTTGGCGTGCCCGGCCGCCACGGAGTTGCTGGCCCGCAGCACGCGTAGGGAGAGCGCGGGGTCGCTGGCGATGATCGAGACGATCCGCGGCAGGTCGGTGTCGGGCGCGCTGAGGGCGGCCACCAGTTCGAGGCGGCGCAGCCGGGACGGCGAGAGGCTGGCCACGGTGAGCACCTGGGGGTGGCTCAGCGCGTACCCCTGGCGCAGCTCCATGCCGTAGCGGTCGGCGATGGCGACCTGCTCGGCCGTCTCCAGCCGCTCCGCCACGATCTTGATGTTGGGGTGTTCGCGGCAGGCCGCGACGACCTCGTCGAGGTGGCTCAGGTCGCCGTCGAGCAGGTCGAGCTTGACGTACGAGGCCAGACCGAACAGCTGCTCGTGCCCGGAACCCCAGACGAAGTCGTCGAGCGCGATCCGGTATCCGGCCTCGGCCAGCCGGGTGATGCCGGCGACGACCTCCTCGTCCATCTCGACCGTCTCCAGCACCTCCAGCACCACCTGGGCCGGGCCGAACGGCAGGGCGAGCTGCCCGGTCAGGAACTCCCGGGTGAGGTTGATGAAGCAGAGCCGGTCGCCGGCCACCTCACCGATGCCGAACTCGGTGAACGCGTTGACGATGACCGTGCTCGTGGCGTACGTGTCCTGGCGGCCCGCCGCGACCGCTTCCATGCTGCCGCGGAAGAGCAGTTCGTAGGCGAACACGTCGCCCTGCTCATCGAAGATCGGCTGGCGCCCCACGTGGACGAGCTGGGTGCCTGCCGAGGAGGCCGTGGATGTCACACCGCTGCTATCGGCCACTACTCATCCGACTTGAGCCACCATGGGCTCGAGTAGGCGACGGCCCAGTCGTTGCACGGGTGGCCGGGCGGGCCGGGGGAGTCGTTCTCCTGTCCGGGATCGGAGACGCGCAGCAGGACCCAGTCGCCGTCGCCGGCGTCCATCGGGACGGTGAATGTGGTGACCCGGCCGACCTCTACCCCGACCACATCGGCCACCTCGGGGTAGAGGGTGCCCGGGCGCAGCACCTGCACGAGCAGCTCGCGGCCGTCCCAGTGCCGGCCCCGGTCGAGGTCGAGCTCGAATTTCACGTCACCCTTGGTGACGGGCAGGTGCTTACCCATCCGTACGCCGTTGGCCCGCGCGTCCAGACGGAGACCGCTGACCCGGGTCGCGAAGAACCGGCGGCGCCGCATCGCGTCGAGCACTCCGGCCCGGGTGTTCTCGGTGACCCAGATGCCGGTGCGCCCGCGTCCCTCGTCGAAGCCCCAGTCGGTGCCGTGCTCGTCGGCCACGCCGGTGATCCCGGTCCGCCAGCCCGCGTTGAGGCAGGCGTTCAACGGTGAGCCCCGCAGCGGCCAGCCCTCGAAGAGGTAGTCGTCGCGGTTGTTGAACATCTCCAGGCTGACCATCTGCCGGCGCAGCGCCGGATGGTAGGCGAAGTCGTCGAAGCGCAGGAACTGCCGGCCGGGGTGGTTGAACCCGCAGATCCCCGGGCCCCGGCTGATCCAGTCGTAGAGCTGGCGCATGGTGCCGGTCTCGGTCGGCTCGGTGTAGTCGCCGCTGAACCAGACGTTGACGTGGCCGAGGTCGGAGTGCGACCACTCGAAGCCGCGGATCGCCGTGTAGACGCCGGATTCGTCGGCCTGGTCGGCCAGCCGGCCGGTGCGGCGCCACTCGGCGTCGTCGAGCCCGTCGATGCCGAAGAGCTTGGAGTGGTCGGTCAGCGCGGCCACGTCGAGGCCGGCCGCGCGCATCGAGGCGAAGGCGAGCGCGGGGTCGCCGTGGCCGTCGGACATGAGCGTGTGGTTGTGCAGGTCGGCGTGGACGAGCCGGGTGCCGTCGCTGATCTGCGAGCGGCGGGAGGCGCCGGGCCGGCGCTTGCCGGCGAGGGCGCCGTCCGGGGTGGCCGCGAGCATGAGCATCCCCCCGGCAGCGGCCAGGAGGGAGCGTCGGGCGATATGGGGGTTTTCGTCCGAGATCATGCACGCAGCATGCCAAGTGCGGGCCGTGATGCGCGGTTGAACCGGCGAACGCCTGTGCAGGTTGGTCCTCACGGGGGCCATCGGGTGCAAGAAGAGAACAGATCGACGAAATTAGCCGACAAGACCTTGTGTACTACGTCACAGCGACCTTATGGTCACCGGCATCGCTCCCTTCCCGCAGAGAAGAGTTCGTCGATGTTCCTGGAACTGAGACGTGGCGGCTGGGTCATCGCAGCCGCCGCAGCCTTGGGAACCGTCCTCAGCGGCGGCGCGGCCTACGCCGCGCCCGCCACGACCGATGTCAAGGTCACCCGCGCCGGCCTCGAACCGTCCCTCGTCGCCGGCCGCGGCGCCACCGTCAACTTCCTGGAGCAGGAGGCCGAGAGCGCGCGCACCAACGGCGCCGTCATCGGCCCCGACCGCACCGCTTACACGCTGCCCGCCGAGGCGTCCGGCCGCTCCGCCGTGCGGCTCACCCCGGGCCAGTACGTGGAGTTCACGCTGCCCAAGGCGGCCAACGCGCTCACCATCCGCTACAGCCTGCCCGACGCGCCGACGGGCGGCGGCATCACCGCGCCGCTGACCGTCAAGGCCGGCAGCCTCACCCGCACGATGACGCTGACCTCGCAGTACTCGTGGCTCTACAACCAATACCAGTTCACCAACGACCCCAACGCCGACCTGCTGCACCCGGACTGGTGGATCACCGAGTGCGCCTGCGTGCCGGCCGCCACCACGCCGGCGCCGGTGATCACCAAGCCGTTCCGGCCCATGCACTTCTACGACGAGCAGCGCCTCCTGCTCGGCAAGACGGTCAAGGCGGGCGAGAAGGTGCGCCTGACCGCCTCCTCGAAGGCCGCCTGGACCGTCATCGACCTGCTCGACTCCGAGCTGGTCGGCCCGCCCGAGGTCAGCCTGGTCGCGGCCAACGTCCTCGCCTTCGGGGCCGACCCGACCGGCCGCCGTGACTCCGCTCCCGCCTTCGACAAGGCCATAGCCTTCGCCCGCAAGACCAAGCTCAAGGTGTACGTGCCGCCGGGCGTCTTCCAGGTCAACCGGCACATCGTCGTCGACGACGTGACGATCGAGGGCGCCGGCAACTGGTACACGATCATCAAGGGCCGCCAGGTCGCCCTGCCCACGCCCGCGCCCGACGGCTCCGTGCACACCGGCGTCGGCTTCTACGGCAAGGACGCCAAGGACGGCGGCAGCCGCAACGTGCACCTGTCCGGCTTCGCCATCGAGGGCGACGTCCGCGAGCGCATCGACACCGACCAGGTCAACGGGGTCGGCGGCGCGATGAGCGACTCGACGATCGACGGCCTCTACATCCACCACACCAAGGTGGGCCTGTGGTTCGACGGCCCGATGGCCAACACGAAGGTCACCAACAACGTGATCGTCGACCAGATCGCCGACGGGCTCAACTTCCACACCGGGGTGGCCAATTCGGTGGTACGCAACAACTTCATCCGCAACACCGGTGACGACGCCCTGGCCATGTGGTCGGAGAAGACGGCCAACCGCGGCAACACGTTCGACCGCAACACGATCCAGACGCCCACGCTGGCCAACGGCATCGCGATCTACGGCGGGGCCGACACCACGGTGTCGGACAACCTGGTGGCCGATCCGATCCGCGAGGGCAGCGCCATCCACGCCGGGTCGCGGTTCGGGGCCGAGCCCTTCACCGGTTATCTGCGGATCACCGACAACACGACGGTGCGCTCCGGGACGTACGAGCTGAACTGGAACATCGGTCTCGGCGCGATCTGGATCTACGCGCTGGAGCGCGACATCGACGCCGACATCCAGGTCACCGGCGACCACTTCCTGGACAGCACCTACAACGCGATCATGCTGGTGGCCGACTGGCCGGTGAAGGACCTCTACTCCATCACCAACCTGCACTTCAAGGACATCAGGATCGACGGTGCGGGTACGAGCGTGCTCAGCGCGCGCGTGGCCGGCGGGGCCTCGTTCGAGAACGTCGACGCCCGCAACGTCGGCGCGGTGGGTGTGAACAACTGCGGCACGTTCCACTTCACCCCGGCCGGCTCCGAGTTCACGGTGTCGGATCTCGGCGGCAACGACGGCGGCTGGCTGGCCCCGTGGATGCTGCCGAACACCCTCACCTGCGACGACCGCCCGCCGGTGGTCGCGCCCCCCGCCCCCTCGCCCTGGTAACACTTGGGTCACCGCCCCGCTCGATCGATTCGGGCGGGGCGGTCTCCGCTTGGTAGCCTCGCCTCCAAGCCCGGACGGAGGAAGTCGTGAGTCAAACGTTGCTGGTCACCGGTGGTGCCGGATTTGTCGGGTCCGCCCTGATCAAGTCTTTGCTGACCGACTTCCCCGGGGCGGCGATCGTGTCGCTCGACAACTACTTCACCGGCGTGCCGGAGAACCACGTCAACGACCCCCGGGTGACGTATGTCGACGGCTCGACCATCGACCTGGCGAAGATCTGGGCCGACCGCGGCCTGCCCCGCCCCGAGATCGTCTTCCACCTCGGCGAGTACTCGCGGATCGTCCAGTCCTTCGAGGATCACGACCTGACCTGGGAGTTCAACCTCCACGGGACCAAGGAGGTCGTGAAGTTCGCCTCGGCTCAGGGCGCCAAGCTGATCTACGCGGGGTCGAGCTCGAAATTCGGCAACGACGGCCAGGACGAGAACCTCAACCCGTACGCCTGGACCAAGGCCAAGAACATCGAGTACATCAAGAACTACGCGGACTGGTTCGGCCTCGACTACGCCATCACGTACTTCTACAACGTGTACGGCCCGGGCCAGATCACCAGCGGCAAGTACGCGACCGTGATCGGCATCTTCGAGGACCACTACCTGCGCGGCGAGCCGCTGCCGGTGGTCTCGCCGGGCACGCAGACCCGCGACTTCACCCACATCGACGACATCGTGCGCGGCATCGTCCTGGTCGCCCAGAAGGGCAGCGGCGACGGCTACCTGCTCGGCGCCGGCCACGAGCGCCCCATCCTCGAGGTGGCCGAGATGTTCGGCGTCCCCTACGAGCTGGTCCCGGCCCTGCGCGGCGAGCGCGTCCGCGGCCAGGCCGACACCACCAAGGCGGCCGAGCTGGGCTGGCGGGCCGAGCGTCACCTGGACGAGTACGTTGCCGCCTTCGTGGCCGCGCACCCCGTTTGAGGCCTGATCAAGCGGGCAGTCGCGCCGCATGGACCAGCGGCGCACCCCGGTGCTCGTCGGCCCTGCTCTACGGCTCGGTCGACGTCTCCCGGCTCGGCTCACCGGCTACCAGGTGATGGACTGGATGTCGGAGAAGAAACGCCTGAGCCTGCAGCTCGGCGACTCGCGCCGGGTGATCTGCTCGCTGACCTACTCCGACACCGACGCCGCGATGAACCGGCTCGCCACGGCCTTCGAGGATCTGGTGGCCGAGCGCTTCAACGAGGCCGTGGTCACCTACCTGCGAGCCGGCCGGGCGGCCGGCATGGTGATTCCCGACGCATCGGACCCCGAATTGGCCACCTTCCGAGTCGTACGAGACGCTGCTCACTGAGCTTCCGGCCGCTCACCGGGTAGATCTGCTGGGTGCGACGTTCCCTGGTTCTCGTTCTGGCCGTGGCCTGCGGGCTCACCGTGGCCAACATCTACTACTCGCAGCCCCTGCTCGACCTGATCGCCGATTCGTTCCATGTGAGCCAGGGCGCGGCCACCGTCGTGGTCACGCTGACCCAGGTCGGGTACGCGGCGGGGCTGCTCTTCCTGCTGCCCCTCGGCGACCTCGTCGAGAACCGCAAACTGACCACCCGCCTGCTCGCCGGGACCGCGACCGCGCTGCTCCTGGCCGCGGTCTCACCCGCGTACAGCATCTTTCTGGTCGTCTCGGTCCTGATCGGGGTGACCTCGGTGGTGGCCCAGATCCTGGTGCCGTTGGCGGCCCACCTGGCGCCGGCCGAGCAGCGGGGGGCGCTGGTCGGGAAGGTGATGAGCGGCCTGCTGCTCGGCATCCTGCTGGCCCGGACGGTCTCCAGCCTGGTGGCCGAGGTGTGGGGCTGGCGGGCGATCTACTTCGTCTCGGCCGCGCTGATGGTGATCCTCGCCGTGGTGCTGCGCCGGATGCTGCCGGCTCGCCCGGCCGATCACACCGCCGGCTACGGCTCGCTGATGCGCTCGGTCGGCACGCTGGTCCGTGAGGAACCGGCGCTGCGCCGCCGGGCGCTGAGCCAGGCCACGATCTTCGGCGCGTTCACCGCTTTCTGGACGGCGATCGGCTACGAGCTGATCGACGAGCACGGTTTCAGCCAGGGCGCGATCGCGGTCTTCGCCCTGATCGGCGCCGGGGGCGCGCTGGCCGCGCCGATCGCCGGCAAGTTCGCCGACCGCGGGTACGGCCAGGCGGCCAGCGGGGGCGCCCTGCTGCTGGCGGCGCTGATGCTGATCCTGGCCGCGGTGGGGCACGGCAGCGTGATCGTGCTGGCCGTGGCCGGCATCCTGCTCGACTTCGCCGTGCAGGCTCACCAGGTGATGAGCCAGCACGAGATCTACGCGCTGCGTGAGAACGCCCGGGCCCGGATCAACACGGTCTTCATGACCACCGTCTTCTCCGGCGGCGCGATCGCCTCGGCCCTGACGGGCGTGCTGCACGACCGGTACGGATGGACGGGCGCCTGCGTCCTGGGCGCGGGGTTGGCCTTGGCCGGTCTCGGAGTGTGGGCCACGGGCTTGCGTTCCTCACGCGCCCTATTGATTTTCGATAGGTAACGCGCGATAGTCGATACATGTTCGAACATAGGGCCGTGGCGCCTCTTCGTGGTTTTCTGCTGTTGCTGTTTGCGGTGCTGATCTTCTTCCAGGTCGTGTCGCTGCCGGGTCAGTTCGCGTCCATGGCGCGCGAAGATCCGTCGGGGGCCTATCTGAGGTGGCCGGCCACGATCATCACGATCTTCTGGGTGCTCTGCGTGCAGGCCGTCATCGTGGCCACCTGGCAGCTCCTCACGTTGGTCAAGAAGGACCGCATCTTCACGCCGGCCTCGTTGCGCTGGGTCGACCTGATCCTGGCCGCGGTCGGCGCCGGCTGGGTGACGCTGGTGGGCGTCTTCCTCTACGTCGGCTTCAAGGCCCAGGACCCCGGGCTCCCGCTGCTGCTCTTCCTCGTGCTGACCGGCGTCACCGTCCTCGGCCTGCTGATGACCGTGCTGCGGGCGCTGCTGCGGCAGGCCACTACGCTGCGGACCGACATGGAAGCGGTCATCTGATGCCCATCGTGGTGCGTATCGACGTCGAGCTGGCCAAGCGCAAGATGAGCGTGGGCGAGTTCGCCGAGAAGGTCGGCCTCACCCCGGCCAACGTCGCCGTGCTGAAGAACGGCCGGGCCAAGGCCGTACGCTTCAGCACCCTCGAAGCCATGTGCCAGGTGCTCGGCTGCCAGCCCGGCGACCTGCTCGAGTACGTCGAGGACGGGGTCACACCGGAGCCGGAGTAGCGATCCGCAGGGCCTCGATCAGGCCGCGGTAAAGCTCGTCGGTGGCCAGCAGGGACTCGTGGGTGCCCTCGGCGCGGACCCGGCCGTCCTGCAGCACGATGATCCGGTCGGCGTCGATGACCGTGGACAGGCGGTGGGCGATCGTCACGACGGCCGAGGTCCGAGCCCGCTCCCGGACGTTGCGGTGCAGGGCGGCCTCGGTGAGCGCGTCGACCTGGGCCGTGGCCTCGTCGAGCAGCAGCACCGAGGGGGAGCGGAGCAGGGCGCGGGCCAGGGCGATGCGCTGGCGTTCGCCGCCGCTGAGCTCGGCCCCCGATATGGCGGTGTCCAGCCCTTCAGGCAGGCTCTCGACCTTGTCTCGCAGGATCACGCGGTCGAGCACGTCGAGCAGGTCCGCCTCCTTCGCGTCGGGCTGGCTGAGCAGCAGGTTCTCGCGGATGGTGCCGGGGACCACGGGGGCTTCCTGCTCGACGTACGCCAGCTCGTCGCGGATCTCTTCATGCGTGAGATCACGGTAGGGGCGGCCGTGGAGCAGCACCTGGCCCTCTTGCGGATCCAGGAAGCGCAGGATCAGCGAGAACATCGACGTCTTGCCCGCGCCGGACGGGCCGACGATGGCAGTGTGGCCCCTCGCTGAAATGTCCAGATTTATCGTCTTAAGCGCCTCGGTCGACCCGTAATTGAGGGTCACATCACGGAACGCGAGGACCGGTGCTTCATCGTGGAAGGAGCCGGGCTGGGGCGTCGACGTCTCCTCGTCCATCGCGTAGACCTCGCTGATCCGGCGGGCCGCGGCGATGCCGGACTGCAGGGCGGTCACGTTCTGGGTCAGCTCGCCGATCGGCCCCATCAGCTGGAACGCGTACAGCAGGAACGCGATCAGGCTGCTCACCTCGAGCAGCCCCGCGTCGGCCCGCCATGCGCCGACGCCCAGCACCGCGATCACCGCGAACGAGACGCCGCTCCACGAGACCGTCCACACCCAGGCCGCCCTCTTCGCGGCGCGAACGTTGTGATCGGCCGCCCGGCGGGCGTCCGCCTCGATCTTGGCTTCCTGCCGCGTCTCGGCCCGGCTCGCCTTGACCGTACGCATCGCGCGCAGCGTCCCCTCGAGCTCGCCGCCCAGATTGCCGACCGCGTCCTGCGCCGCCTTCTGGGCGCGGCTGATCGTCGGCAGCAGCACGGCCATCACCGCGCCGACCACGATGACCGCGGCCAGCGTGCACAGCAGCAGCACCAGGTCGAGCGTGCCCATCAGCACCAGCGTGGCGATGAAGGCCAGCCCCGCGTTGATCAGGCCGACGATGCTGGACGAGGCCGCGTGCAGCAGGCCCGGGTCGGCGGTGACCCGGGTGACCAGCTCGCCGGCCGGGCGCCCGGTCAGCTCGGCCAGCCGGGCCCGGAAGTAGCGCTGGATGACCGAGACCCGCGCGTCGAGCACCACCTGCTCGGCCAGCGTGCCCATCAGGATCCACTGCCAGAGCCCGATCACCGAGCCGACCACGACCAGCGCCAGCAGCAGGGTGATGGGCCCGGTCAGCGCTCCGCCGTCGCCCAGCGTGTCGATGATGCGCTTCGTGGCGAGCGGGGCGGCGAGGTTGGCCGCGTTCGAGACGAGGCCGAGGACGAGGCCGAGAAGCAGCACCGGCCAGTGCGGTCGAAGAAGGCGCAGCAGAATCTGCATGTTCTGTAGTGGAACACAGGTGTTCCATCGCGGGCAATGCCAATTCCCGTAAGGTATGCGCGTGACCTCCGGCATCAAGAACCGCACCCGCCAGGCGATCGTCGACGCCGCGATCAATCTGCTCGCCGGCAACCCGGCCTGCTCGCTGGGCGACATCGCGGCCGCGGCCGAGGTCGGGCGCACCACCCTGCACCGCTACTTCGCCGAGCGGGCCGACCTGCTGGCCGCCGTCTCGGTCGAAGGCGGCGAACGGCTGGCCCGCGCGGCCCGCCTGGCCGAGCTCGACCGGGGCACCGGCGCCGAAGCGCTGCTGCGACTCTGCCGCGAGTACTTCGACCTGGGCGCCCTGCTGTCGCTGGTCTTCACCGAACCCGGCGACGAATGCTGGACCGCCCCCGACGGCGCCCCGCCGCTGGCCGCCGTGGTCAAGCGCGGCCACGCCGACGGCTCGATCGACCCGGTCCTACCGGCCGACTGGGTGATCGGCTTGCTGTGGTCGCAGCTTTACGCCGCGTGGGAATACCTCCGCGACCACCCGGACGCGTCCCGCCACCACGTCCTCGATCTGCTGATCAGGACGATGGGAAACGCTGTGCGTGGGCCCGGCGCGATTTGAACGCGCGACCTACCGCTTAGGAGGCGGTTGCTCTATCCACTGAGCTACGAGCCCGTCATGGCGAGGGTACCAGCGCTCGTGATCCGCGGCGCACCTGCACGCGGGCTCACGAGCCCGCTTCCAGGTAGACCTCCACGTCGTAGAGCAGGTGCACCGGTTCGCCGTTGGTCACGCCGACGAACACGGGCTCGCCGGCGGGCGTACGCCCAAGCCGGACGACCTCGGCCCGCGCTGCGTCCCGCGAAGCCCGGTCGACACGGCCGGCCCGGTGCAGCGCCAGCACCTTTTTCGCCGCACCCCGGTCACTTTCCACCTGGACCCGTACCGAAGGCATGTCTATCCCTAACGCCCGGAAGGTCCGCGCCGCAACCGAGTTTTCGCAGATCAACTGGGCTGGCGGCAGGGAGTTACCGTCATCGCCGGCACGTGATCCGGAGGCAACGATGAATTCATGCAACCTCGGCGCGACCGGGATCGTCATCGGGGTGTGAGACGAGACAGCGGCTCGGGCCTGACCGAGCGAGACGAGCAGTTCCACGATTTCGTGGTCGGCCGGCGGCCTCGCCTTCTCCACACGGCGACCCTGCTCACGGCGGGTGACACCCACCTGGCGGAGGATCTGGTCCAGGCGGCGCTGACCAAGCTGTACGTCGCTTGGCCGGCCTTCCAGCGCGCGGACAACCCCGACGCGTACGTCCGGCGGGTGTTGGTCAACACGCTGATCGACGAGCGTCGCCGGATCTGGCGGCGGCGGGAGAAGCCGGTGGCCGAGCTGCCCGACATGCCGGCCCTGGCGGAAAGCGGCGATGTCGGTGAGGCCGTGCAGCAAGCGCTGCGCGAGCTGCCACCGAAGATGCGGGCCGCGGTGGTGTTCCGCCATTTCTACGACCTCGGGGTCGCCGAGACCGCGGACGCCCTCAACTGCTCGGAGGGCAACGTCAAGAGCCAGACCGCCCGTGGGCTGGACCGTCTCCGGACTGCGCTCGCCGCGGCGCAGACCACCTTTCTCAGTAGTCAAGGAGCCACCCGATGAGCGACCTGCGCCATCACTTCGAAAGGATCGCGGGCCCCGTGCAGCCGACCCCCACCTCCGCCCAGACCGAAGCTGACCTCGCCCGCGGCCGCAGCGCCCTGCGCCGCCGCCGCACCGTCCAGACCATCGCCGGCTCCGCGTTCGGCGTGGCCGCCCTGGTGGCCGCGTTCGCCGTCGCCACCTCCGGCGGTCCCGGCGAGGCCGGTGCCCCGACGGCGGCGGAAAGCCCCGCCGTCGAGCGTTCCGCCGGCGCCCGGCCCGCGCCCGCTGTGGAGCTCGTCGCCTACAAGGGCGAGCAGCCCAAGGGTTTCACCGTCGACAAGGTGCCGGCCGGCTGGTTCATCCAGAACGACGACAACTACTCGCTGGTCTTCGCCCCCGACAAGGCCAAGAACCCGGGCCCGGACGTCAACCCGTCGGCCGACCCGCTCTACGACCCGAACAGTTTCATGGACAAGATCGTCGTGATGCTGGAGTCGAAGGATCAGAGCGGTCCCAGCCGTAAGGGCAAGACGGTCAAGGTGGGCGACCAGGAGGGCTTGCTGCTCAAGAGCCTCAACGGCGAGACCCCCGCCCCCGACAGCGACACCGGCTGGGAACTGTGGGTCAAGCAGCCCTCCGGCATCTACATGATCGTCCAGGTCTGGGAGGGCCTCGGCCTGAGCGAGTCCCAGATCGTCGAGCTCGGCGCCGGCGTCCACGTCCACGAGGGCGCCCAGCAGGGCGTCGGCTGATCGTCATCCGGCCGATTTGGCAGAGTTGGGTAGCCTCGGGGCATGTTTCCCGGGCCGGGTGAGCCGGCGGCCGGCCCGTGGCTGGCTGAGAGTGTGGAAACCGTCGCCGAAGCCCTTTTCGACGACGGTTTCTCACGCAGCGGCGGCCCCCGCATCATCGCCGTCGACGGCCGCGGCGGCTCCGGCAAGACCACTTTCGCGTCGACTTTGGCCGGCTTCATCGAGGGCGCCGAGATCGTCCACACGGACGACGTGGCCTGGTGGCATTCTCGCTTCGACTGGGCGGCCGCGATGATCGACGGCATTCTGGCCCCTTTGAAAGCCAAGCAGGACGTCCACTTCACCCCGCCGGGCTGGGCTGCTCACGGGCGTACAGGCGAGATCTTCGTCCCTGCCTCGGCCCCCGCAGTCATCATCGAGGGCGTGGGCGCCTCCCGGCGCGAGCTGGCCCGGTACCTCGACGTCGCCGTCTGGGTCCAGACCGACTTCGCCGCCGCCCGCGCCCAGGGCCTGGCCCGCGACCTGACCGAGAAGGGCCTGGTCTTGGCGGACGCCGAACGCGAGTGGGACGAGTGGATGGCCGAGGAGATCCCGTTCCTGCTGGCCGACCAGCCGTGGCGGCGGGCCGACCTTATCGTCCCGGGCTTCGGGGAGTTCCGCGTGGCCTAGCCTGGGGTTATGGTCCCGCATGTAGTGCTGCCACCCGCCGGCGGTCCTCGGCCGGAGGCTCCCGTTGTGGTCGGCTACCACCTGCTTGATGAGCCGAGCACGCCTGCGGCTTTCGCTGACGCTGTGCCGCTGGCGGGCCTCGACGCCTGGAAGATCTACCTGCGCCTGCCGGTGCCGTCCTTCAGCCAGGACGAACTGATGGCGGAACCCGTCTTGAGCGTCCACCAGCATGTGGTCCTGGGTGCGCTTGCCGAGTTCCCGTCGGCGCTTGCTTCTGTGCGCCGGTCTCATGGGCTGTTCGAGGACACCCCTCTTTGTCTGATGGGTGGCTCCATGGGAGGTGCGGCGGCCCAGCTCGTGATGGCGGAGAGCGGCTTCGCTTTCCATGCCGCTGTCCTGATCAACCCGGTGGTCCGCCTGCGCGACACGATCGATGGCCTGTCCGAGCACGCCTATGCGTGGACCGCGCCGTCTTCCGCCATTGCTTCTCGCCTTGACTTCGTCGCCCGGTCGCGCGACATTTCCGACATTCCGCTTCGCTTCATTACTGGTGCGGACGACATGCCCGACGCCATCGTGAAACCGGTGGGCTTCGCCGTCGATTCTTTGACGGCTCTTGGTGCCACTGTCGACTGGAAGGTCATCCCGGCGATGGCGCACGCCGTGACCTCTCCATCAGCTGTGGACGAGCTGGCCGTCGAGTGGTTCCGGCGCTACCTGTTCTGAAGCTTCACCCAGGCGTTTGTCTCGGCCGAGCGGGACATGGCGTCCAGCGCCTCCGCGCTCCGGATGGCGTCGGTCAAAGTCGCTCCGTACGCCTTGCCGTCAGCTATCGACCGTAGGAATCGCGCGGCCTCGATCACCTTGAGATCGTCGTACGCCATGGGGGTGCCGGCCCCTGGTTGGAAGGCCCCGAAGTCACCGTCGGGCGGCCCGACAAATCGTGTTTGGGCCGGCTCGTCCTGATAGTTGTCGCCGGCCGCGACACCCAGCTCGCCCATGCGCCGGAAATCCCAGTAGAGGGCGCCACGCGTGCCGTGGATCTCGAAGCCGTAGCTGTTCTGCTCACCCACCGCGACTCGGCTGCAGTCGAGCGTCACCCGCGCACCTGAGGTCATCCGCAGCAGGCTGCCGAAGTAGTCCTCGTTTTCTACTGGTCCGGGCGCGCCGCTGCCTCGCTCGTGCCCTGCCGTCGCCCCCACCGGTCTGGGCCGCTCCGGGATGAAGATGGCCGTGTCGGCTACGAGCTCGCGGATCTCGCCGAGCAGGTAGCGGATCAGATCGACGCCGTGCGCCCCGAGATCGCCGAGGACGCCGTTGCCTCCGCGGGCCCGCTCGAACCGCCAGCTCAATGCTCCATCGGGGTGAGCCGCGTAGTCGCTGAGAAACCGGAATCTCGCGTGCGTGACCGCCCCGATCGCGCCGTCGGCGATGAGCTCCTTGGCCCGCTCGACCGCTGGCGCATTCCGGTAGTTGAACCCGACCGAGACCTGGACGTCCCCGACGATCGCGCGCGCGTCGTCGGCACTGAGCCCGACCGGCTTCTCAATCCAGATGTGCTTCCCGGCTCGGGCGAACGCCGACCCGATCTCCCGGTGAAGGAAATTGGGCGCCGTGATGCTGACAGCGTCGATGCCAGGATCGTCGGCGAGCTCGCGCCAGTCTTCTGTAGACCGCTCGAAGCCGTACCGCTTGGCCGCAGCCTCGGCTCGTCCCGGCACGTCATCAGCCACCGAAACCAGCCTCACGGCCGGCGCATCAGCAAAGTGATGAGGCACCCGCACATACGCCTGCGTATGCACCCGCCCCATCCACCCGAAGCCAACAACAGCGACGCCGAGCGATCTCTCCATCACCTCCGGCAGCATAACTCTTTACCTCGCCGTCCATTCAGGCGTGTGCTCGCCGCTGTGGCTCCTCGCTTGCATGCAGTGCTCGCCATGAGGGAGCCCGGCGCCGCAGAAGAGGTAGGAGTGTGGAGCTTGCCCGCCTTCGGTGATGACCAGGCTGGAAGCAGTGTCAATCTCAGGAAAGACGCCGTGCATCAGACGCAGGAAGTGACGGGGAGCGCTCAGGACTCTCGACGTCCATCTTTAGGTGGAGGACATAGCTCACCGGACCACCATCCCTTGACCGACCTCCAGAGTCGCCTCCGTTAATGGATGAGCGTCGACTGCGCCGCATCCGCCACGTCTTAACCGGCGCTGGCCACCTCCGGCTGCCAGCGCCGCGGACCCCTGAGCTCCAGGTTCGGCGTTCAGATGCGGGACCCAGCACTTTGCCTCGTCGATCTTCAATATGCAACGTTGCATTTGCGACTGTGCATGCGTTAGCCCCATTTGGGTGCGCGCTGAGCTGCCAGGGAGACTGAGAAGATCGGAGAGGGAACATGGAGTTGCCGCGTCGACAGGCACCCACCGTGCGGTTGCGCCGGCTGGCCGCGGAGCTCCGCGCGCTTCGTCACGAGGCCGGGCTGACACCCAAAGCCGTACAGGAGCGGACGGAGATCAACCCGGCGACTCTGTACCGCGTAGAGACTGCCAAGGTCAGGCCCCAGCGCCGCACCCTCATCTCCCTACTGGAGGCCTACGGCGTCGCAAAGCCCAGGCAGGAGGAACTGCTAGAACTTCTCAAGCAGTCCGCGGAGCAGGGATGGGTGGCTGCCTTCGAGAACGAGCTGCCCGAGCTCTACCTGCACTACGTCAACTTCGAGGCCGACGCCCGCTCCCTGCGCAACTACGAGACCATCTTCGTCCCCGGCCTGCTCCAGACCCGCGACTACGCCCACGCCGCCATCACCCAGGCCGGCCTACCAATCGCCTCCGCCGAGGACATCACCCGCCGAGTCGACGTGCGAATCCAACGGCAGTCGCTGCTCGAAAAGGACTCGCCACTCCAGCTCTGGGCCATCCTTGACGAGTCCGCCCTGCGCCGCATGGTCGGCGGCCCCGCCGTGATGCGAGCGCAACTCGAGCACCTCCTGCAGGCCGGTGAGTCACCCAACATCGTCATCCAGGTGATCCCCTTCGACGCCGGCGCCCACGCCGGCATGCCAGGCAGCTTCGTCATCCTGGACTTCCCCGACCCCCAGGACCCCGACCTCGTCTACTCAGACAGCATGGCCGGCGACCTGTTCCTGGAAAGCGAAGCCGACATCCGCCGCTTCTCCGCCATCTTCGACCTCCTGCGAGCCGCCGCCTTGAGCCCCCAGGAGTCAGCGCGCATGATCACCCAACGCGCCCACACGTTGAAGAAGGGACCCACCTCATGAGCACCTGGAAGAAAAGCACCCGCTCCTCCCAGTCCGGCCAGTGCGTGGAGTGGTCAATCGACCACGAGCCGAACCTGATCTGCGTGCGCGACTCCAAAGACCCGGACGGCCCGATACTACGCTTTACCGCAACCGAGTGGACGGCCTTTTTGGCTGGCGTCCATCAAGGCGAGGCGGATCTCTAAGACCGGGCTGGCGAACGCTTAGGACACAGGCCTCTTGCAAATCGTCGAGCCCCTCGGCGAGTGCGAAGCGTTCGCGAGGCTATCGCAACGCATACATGAGCCCGTGCGTGATGCGTCCTCGTTGGTACACCCGGGCGGCACCGTCATCCTGCGCAACTAGTGCGGTGACGACCTGCGCTGGTGCGCCAGGGCAGGTTTCCGCGCTAACGCCGCCCTTGCAGCTAGCCTGACTCAAGTCGTTGACCCGATCCAACGCTTGGTGCCATTCTCTTAGGCGGCCGACCTTTGGTAGCCGGGGTTAGAGTGCTGCGCGCCCAGGTACATCTTGATCAGGAATTGGTTAGGTTTGTGTCGTTTAGGGCCATGCTAGTTGCTTATTAATAGCGCCATGTTCAGTAATTATGCGAGCGTTGAGCCGGGCGATTGCTGGCAACGCCAATACCGCGCACGACAGTCCGCAAGAAAGGCCATCGCCGCCAAGTAGACACAGCGTCTGGCCGATTAGATCCTATGAAGCGCAGCGAATTAGACAAGGAGATAACGAATTCAGTCGATGCAACTACGGCTGGGGCGGTTCGACAAACATGCTGACATCGTGCTATCGGTGCTTTCCTACTAGGTCTTTCTCTGCGTTTGATGGTGACGCTGAGCGACTGCAGCGGTAAGTCCGTCTAGGCCGTGTATGGCTACCGTTACAATGGTACCTAACGATGAGATGCCATCTAGGTAAGCAAGATGGTTAACATTACGACCACTGTCTGCAACGTCGGCCTTCCCTGGCAGTGTGCTGCAGTATGAGGATCTTTTTCTTGAGTTCGGCTTGACCTGCATGTGCCCATCCACTAGTGTCGACCGTATTGCGTCGACATGGAGGTAAGCTTGTGGAGCGGCAGCGACGACCGCATGGTGAATTGAAACATGCAATGCGGGAATACTTGGCCAGCCTTAGGGGTGAGTCGGCCAGCATTGCCGAAATCAAAGAGGGGATTTCTTCTAGTGTGGGCCGCGCGCCGGACTCCTCATATAGGAGCGCCCTTCAAGACGAACGATATTTCGAGCGTGTAAGTCGTGGAGTATTTAGGCTGCGAGACGGTGCAAAAAGTGGTGAATAGCGAATTTTCTCTAGTAAATTTAGCCGTTGCACTTGGTGCCTGCGATTTCGGTGGTCCTCTCTCTGCTTCTGAAGAGGGACTCGTGCGAGACGCTTCTGAGATGGGTGAAACACCCAGTTCTGGGCAAATCGATGATGTTCGCACTGAGGTCGCTGTTGGCGGCGATCCGCTAGGCCGGATTTTCTATTCGCTCCGAGATGCAGGGAGGAGGCGGAATGATGGCGCCGTCTACACGCCAGACCTTTTGGTGGCTCCAATGGTCGAATGGACATTAGGCCAAGAGCCAAGTCGGGTTGTCGATGTGGGTTCAGGGAGTGGGCGATTCTTAACGGCGATCGCGCGTGCTCGACCAGAAGTTACGCTAGTGGGCGTAGATCTTGATCCCTTGGCCACTCTTATGACGCGTGCCTCCCTGGCTGTCTTAGGAGCAAAGTGTTCTCAAGTTTTCCACAGCGACTATACTTTGTTTGACCTTCCAAGCGTCGAGGGCACTACTGCCTTTATCGGGAATCCGCCTTATGTTCGGCATCACCAGATTCCTGGTGAAACAAAAGCGTGGGCTCAGACGGCCTCGAAGCGGCTGGGCCACAAGATTTCTGGCCTTGCCGGCCTTCATGCATATTTCTTCCTGGCAACTGCATTATATGGACGTCCGGGTGATGTAGGTTCTTTTGTGACGTCTGCCGAGTGGCTGGATGTCAATTACGGCGCGATCGTCCGAACTTTATTGCTCGAAGACTTGGGCGGTGAGTCGGTCCATGTCGTCGAACCGCGGGTGCTCCCCTTTGAGGAAGCTCAGACGACGGCGGTGGTAACCAATTTTCGAATTGGCCAGCGGCCAGATATAGTCAAGATGCGGTCAGTCAGCTCACTGGCTGAGATGCGAAAGCTTGCCTCCGAAGGAATCGCTGTTTCCCGGCAGCGACTCATGGAAACGCCGAGGTGGTCTAGTCTACTTCGTTCGCCGGATGCAGTGCCCGAAGGAATGATTGAACTCGGAGAGCTATGTCGCGTTCATCGCGGAGCTGTGACCGGAGATAACTCTACCTGGGTGTTACGTCACAAGTCCGATTTGCCTGAGTCGGTTCTCTATGCGTCGGTGACCAAAGCGCGCGAACTCTTCGCAGCAGGAGATGTCCTGCGCGACGCTACCTCCCTCCGTAAAGTAATCGATATTCCGCAAGATTTGGATCTTTTTGAACGAGATGACCGCCAAAAGATCGAAAAATTTATTAAGGCGGCAAAACGCGCCGGCGTTGATAAGGGATACATCGCATCGCATCGCCGTGCTTGGTGGTCTGTGGGACTGAAGCACCCAGCGCCCATCCTTGCAACGTACATGGCAAGGCGGCCTCCAGCGTTTGTAATCAATGAGGTAGATGCCAGGCATATTAACATTGCTCACGGCCTATACCCAAGACAGGCGCTAGATGTTGTGACGTTGGGACGGTTGGCGGAGGCGTTACGAGCAGGTGTGACCGTAAGTCAGGGCCGCGTCTACGCCGGCGGGCTCACAAAATTTGAGCCCAAGGAGATGGAGCGACTTCTGGTGCCTGATTTGGATAGACTCAGCAGTCATGAGCCTCTCACCACCCCGCTGGACTCTTGACGAGTTCGTTCAAGGCGCCGACAGTGGTATCGAAGCCTTCCGTGCTGAGCGTCTGAACGAGGCGCGAGAAGACTACTCGAGCCACTTCAATGAAGCGCAGGCCTCCATTGAGGATTTGCTGGAATTGACTATTGATTTGACTCGGCTTCGCGAGAATGCGAATGTGGCGATCGCACAATATTACGGTACGGTTCGATATTTGACTGCACCCCCTATCTCGCACGATGATTTACAGACTTTGTCGGGAATTCCAGCCAAATCTCAGTTGACTGCTGAAGGTGTTGCGAAAACGATTGAGATGATTATTCTTCTCATCGATCGTAAACGCTTTCCGTGGTTGCTCGACGGCGGCCAGCCGTCCGAAGTTCAGAAGAGGGCAGCAATCGTAGCGACCGCTACACAAATTGCCTCAAGCAGGGTTCAGACTGCCCGTCGCAATGAGGCGAAAGAGGCGCAGGAAGCGTTGGTTAAGCAGGCTTTGATGGATGCCGGCTTTAGGGAGACTGAACCCAGAGTAATCAATACCTCTCGATCGTTTCCTTCTCCTGGGACTTTTTGCGGCGAAAGCATGCTGGGTACCCGAAAGGCCGACATTGTTGTTGGCCTTTGGGATGAGCGTGCCTTAGCTATTGAATGTAAGGTGAGCAATTCAAGCGTCAACTCTGTCAAGCGAGTGAAAAATGATGCCGGCTCTAAGGCTGTGAAGTGGCTGCAAGAGTTCGGAACGCAGTTGATTGTGCCAGCGGCGGTAATCGCGGGAGTTTATCATCCGCCGAATCTGCTTGCCGCACAGTATGACGGTCTTACGATATGGTGGTCACATGACATCGACCAAATGATCGATTGGATCGGACGCACAAGGTAGTAAAGCACGGCGTGTTTGGGGGCGCGCTTGAAGGTTTCGCATTCCCTGTAGCCGAGTTGGCTCAGCCGGCGTCTCCGCAACGGTGCAGTCTAGTTTCGCTACATGTGGATCAGATACCGACGAGCTTAGGCGTGGAGCAATTCGTATCCATGCCTAAGCTCGCGTGTGCGGGCCTCATCTGGATCCCTCCCGGCCGCCTTCGAAGCGGTGTGACCGATCGGTGGCGGCGCGCTACCGCTAAAGGTTCTGAGGTCGCCGAGCGGAATCCGCTCGTCCCGCTCCGCCTCGCTCGTCGGTCCCGCCGACCGGGGAAAGCACAGGCCGTGGTGCACCTCCGTGCCCTCTACGCATGAGAGTCTGAGCCGACCTCGGTTACCCGATACTTTTCACGCTGCTTCGGCGTTCGTTTTGTGGCGGAGTGATCGCCATCGAGAACCGCCCGGGATCCGGGACGAGGGCGAAGGAGCTGCGGGACGTTGGGCGGCGGAGGTGAATCCTTCTCAGGGTCGCTGCATCGGCCGAGTACGCCGTTGTGGAGCACTTGAGGGTGCGTTGCTGCCTCGTGTCTCGGCGCACAGGCAGCTGCCTAATGTAAGCTCGATGACTGGCTAATAAATGATGCCGCCGTGCGCCACTTTGGTCACCGCGGTTGTCGGAACTGCTCGTTCACCCGATCGACGTCGAAGTGACCCGGCCGGAACTTGTTCGCGTCGGTCAGGCAGAGCCACTCTAACCGTTCTTGGTGCTCCGGGTGCTTGGGTCGGCGAGGATCTCGATCAGATCCTAGTAGCCCCAGACGCCACCGCAGTCATCGGGTGGGGCGGCGCGCCGGCCGCCGGTGCACAGCGGGTACGCAACGGTCGGGTCGGCCGGTGTTGTTTTCTCGACCAGGATCTCGTGTTCCCAGTTGTCGCCGAAGTCGTACGTGTACTGGATCTTGTCCTTCGGCGCGGGCGCGACCTGCTCCAGCGTCACCGGGCCGTCCGAGCGGTGCCCCAACTCGCGGTCGGCTTGACCGAAGACGCCGTACGTCGTGTCGAAGACGTGCAGGTGGCTGTCGTCCCAGCCGAACGCGGCCTGAATCGCGAGGTGGAGCCGGTTCAGGGTGATGTCGCCGGGCACCAGCAGCCGGCGCCAGATCGGCGGATTGGCACCGCGCAGGCTGACCTTAATCTGGTAGGCCGGGGCCGGCCCGTCCGACTTCTTCCGTTTGGCCGGCAGTTTCGCCGACTGTGGTCGGCGCTGGGCGGGCAGATCTAGAAGCAAGGGCTCGTCGGTGTGGGAAGACGCGACCGCGCCCCGAGGTTGCCGAGCCGGCGGCAGCGTAGCCAGTCGGCTGCGGGTCAGCGCTGCCAGTACGACGTACCCGGGCCCGTCCTCCTCGGCCAGTTCGAGATCCTCTGGATCCTCCGCGTCATGGTCGGCGCGAACCTCGAGCGCCTGCTCGACCCGCCAGCGGAACTCCGGCGCGCCCAACTTCTTGGTCTTGATCGTCACCCCGTCGCCCCGCGCGGTCTGATGGATTCCGGCAACCAGGGTCGGAAGTTCGTCCTCCCCGAGCAGATAGATCTGTTCGGCGGCGCCGCAATTCTCGTGATCGACTACCACTGCCAGCGCGTGCCCGCGGCCTGCCCGCTCGAAGACTCCGATCAAGACCGACATCGTGTACTCGGCGTCATGCATCCGGGTGAACGGCCCAGCAGTCAAGGGCTCCACCAGGTCACCCGCCCAGGCCGGTGCCGCCACGCCGGCAGCGACCAGTCGCTCGGCCGCAGCCCGGGCGGATGCTGCGAATGAGCCGTCGCCCACCGCGCTGATCGCCTGAAGAAGGTTCAGCGCCGCACGGGTACCGCGGGCCTCGACAGCCGGAACGAGATCGCGTGCGAGGGCCGACGTGGCCTCCTCCCCGGCCGGCTCGACCAGTGCCACGACAAGCGCACCGGCCAGTTCCGCGTCCAGCGGATCATCGGTCTCCGCCAGCGCGCTGGCGTCATCGACGAAGGCCGCCAGCATTTGCTGCGGATCCGCCGCGCTGTCGCGCGCATGATTTTCGCCGGACACACCAGTGAGATGGGCACCCTGCGTGGAACGGGCGGCCTTACGGTTCCGAGGACGTCGGCTCATCGCGACAGTGTGCACCGATGACCCGTACCCGCAGCGTCACCGCGCATCGGCCCATCCCGACGGGTGACGCCGAACGCTCAAGCGCTTAGCAGGTCGAGGAATTCGTCCTGGTGACCCCAGCTGGATCGAAGCAGCGGCCCAGCCTCATGAAGAGCGACAAAACGACAGTTGACCTCAAGCCCGGTGTCCCAGACGCCGTCATCGCCGACCATGATGTGCGTCCAGGCGTCGCGGGTCTCGGCAGCGTCAAGGTGAAAACTAACGCTGATGTACGGCTGCCCGGTGTCATGCGTGCCCTCTTGAACGCCGAGCACTCCGCGAAATTCGAGCGACCCGGCGACGCCCGTCTCCTCGACGGCCTCGCGAACAGCCGCAATGTCGATGCGCTCACCGACTTCGACTCCACCACCAGGAATGTGGGTGCCGGCGTCGGGATGCAGGGCGTAGTCGAACACGAGCACCTGAAGACCTGACGCAGTCGTTCGAGTGACATAAGACGTGGCACGGATGCGGGCACTGGAGCTCATACGGTTGCCAACGTCGACCGGCTCGCACTGGTTCCTCGGTGGAAGGCACTTCGGGCAATCTTTGAGGTTTGTTTACAGATGGCTTGACTTCCACGGGCGGGATCTAGTTGAGTCGATGTACCAACTCATCCCCCTCGCGCCAGTACGTTCCCCGACGTACGGAAGGTTTGCCATGCCCAGAAAACGGCTTCTGTCCATCGTGGCCGCGGTCGGCGTTGCGCTGGCCGGTGCGGCCGCCGCGGTGATCCCCATGACGGCTTCCAATGCGGCCGAGGCGTGCGTCGCCGCGTACAGCAGCTCCGCGGTTTACACCGGCAATCAGCGGGCCTCCTACAACGGGCACAACTGGACCGCCAAGTGGTGGACCCAGGGCGAGGCGCCGAGCACCGGCGGCTCCGGCGTGTGGGCCGACAACGGCGCCTGCGGTGGGGGCACGACCACGCCGCCCCCGGCCACCGGCAACTGCAACTACCCGAGCTGGGTCGCGGGCCAGTACTACGCGGCCGGCGCGATCGTGAAGTACACCAACGGCCAGTACTACAAGGCCTCGCACGAGAACCCGGGCTACGACCCGGTCATCAGCACCTGGTACTGGTCGCCCTTCAGCTGCACGGGTGGGGGCACGACCACCCCGCCGCCCTCGACCGGTAACGGGTCGTTCCCGGTCAGCGAGGCCCAGTTCAACCAGATGTTCCCGAACCGGATCAGCTTCTACTCGTACGCCGGCCTGATCGACGCCATCAAGAAGTTCCCGGCGTTCACCACCACCGGCAGTGACACGGTCAAGAAGCAGGAGGCCGCGGCCTTCCTCGCCAACGTCAACCACGAGTCCGGCGGTCTCGTCTACGTCGAGGAGATCAACCAGGCCAACTGGCCGCTTTACTGCGACCGCAACCAGCCGTACGGATGTCCGGCCGGCCAGAGCGCGTACCACGGCCGTGGTCCTATCCAGCTCAGCTGGAACTTCAATTACAAGGCGGCCGGCGATGCGCTCGGCATCGACCTTCTGAACAACCCGGACCGCGTGAAGAACGAGTCGTCCGTGGCCTACCAGACGGCCATCTGGTACTGGATGACCCAGCGCGGTCCGGGTTCCATGACCCCCCACGACGCCATGGTCAACAGCCGCGGCTTCGGCGAGACCATCCGCTCCATCAACGGTTCCCTGGAGTGCAACGGCGGCAACCCCGCCCAGGTCCAGAGCCGTGTTGACGCCTACAACCGCTTCGCCGCCATCCTCGGCGTGACGCCGGGCGCCAACCTCTACTGCTGAACTGGGGGACGATGAAGGGGCGCGGCCGTGATGGCCGCGCCCCTTCGGGTTCAAGGCGGGGTTGACAGCCGCCCCGCGACCCGATCCGATGGCCGCGTGAAAGCCGTCACCTACACCCGTTACGGCGGGCCGGACGTGCTGCACCTGGCGGACGTGCCCGCGCCGGCCCCGGGCGATCGGGCAGTCCTGATCAGGGTCCGGGCGGCCGAGGCGACCAAGTCCGACTGTGAGCTCCGGAGCTTCCGGCTCTCGGTGAAGTGGACCTGGCTTCCGCTACGAATCGCGGTCGGAGTCTTGCGGCCGAGACGTCACATCCTGGGCATGTACTTCGCCGGCGAGGTGGTGTCGCCCAAGCCCCGCAACATGACGTACGCCGAGGCCGCCGCTGTCCCACTGGGCGGCCTCAACGCCCTGCACTTCATGCGGCGCGCGGCGATCAAACCGGGTGAGCAGGTCCTGATCAACGGAGCCGGCGGCAGCATCGGCGCCCACGCGGTCCAACTCGCCCACAAGATGGGCGCGCAGGTCACTGCCGTCGACCACAGGACCAAAGAGGACCTCGTACGCCGCCTCGGCGCCGACGACTTCGTGGACTACACCACCGCCGACGTGACGACCACGGCCCAGCGGTTCGACGTCATCTTCGACATGGTCGCCGGAAGCCCGTATCGCCGCCTAATCGGCATGCTCCAACCGGGCGGACGTTATCTCCACGGCAACCCGCGCCTGTCGGTGCTGCTCCGCTCGGTGCTGACAAAGAATGTCACCGTCGCCTTCGCCCCGGAAACGAGCGAGGCCCTGGCAACCCTCACGGAGATGACCGAGGCGGGCGAGATCCAGCCGATCGTCGACCGCGTCTACCCGATGGCCGAGGCGGCCGACGCCCACCGCCGAGTCGAGACCGAGCAGCGCCTGGGAGCAGTCGTGATCACCCTCGACCACCAGGGCTGACGCACAGCTATTACCCCTGGCGCCAGGCTTGGGCCCAGTCGGGCGGGGGGATGACGGGGAGGTCCGGCTCGCCGGCGATCGGTTCGAGGGCGTGTACGACGGTGAGTTCGTCATTGTCGGGCTCGGTCAGCACGCGTCCATAGCTTCCGTCCGCGGCGACCAGGAACCAGTAGTCCGGGGCGACGCTTCCGTCGTCCACTAGCGCCCGGCTCCTGGCGACGCGGCAGATTGCTTGGGCGAGTTCGAGTTCGCTGGCCTTGGTGAGCTCTTCGAGCTTGTCGCCGGCGCTGAGTTCATGACCGAACGGTCCGCCGACCGGCGTGATCAGCGCGACCGGGTCGGGTCCGGTGTAGTCGTTGAGCTCCTCGTATGGTCCCGCGTAGATCAGTTCCAGGGGCACGTTGTAGACGGCGTGCAGGGCCTGCCTCAACGCTTCGGCCGAGGTTCGCCTGTCGAAGTAGATGCCGTACGTCATGCCTCGCCCCTGTAGCTCTTGTGGTGGCGGAAAACCTCGAGTGCGGATCGCCAGTCGGCGTCGCCGATGGCGGGGTCACGCCGCAACGCTTCCGAAGCCGAGCGCACATCGCCGTCCGAGCCGATGAGCTGCTTGAGGACCTTATATGCGGACCGCGTCAGGTTCACGAAACCGGGACCCGCAACCGGTATGACAGTGCCCGTGTCCTCGACCGCATAGGTGCGGCCGTTGATCTCATATCGGTTGGTCCTGGGTTCCCAGGTGCCTCGGCCGGCCGCGATCTCCGCGAGGTCGCCTTCTACGTCGGTTCCGGGCAGCACGACAGTGTTCTTACCCTTCGCCGGATTCTTGGGCCGGATGCTGTTGAGGTTGTGCCGATTGTTGGCCGGCTTCAACGGAATCTTGGCGGCCGGCCCTTTGACCGGTTGTGAGCTCCGCGAAGTCGAACCGCTCGGCCTTCCCAAGGCGGCGACCTTGGCAGCTGCGTCTTGCGCCGCAGCCATATTGCCGTGGTCGTCCGCGCCGCCTGTGGCGGTGCGCCGACGTGGTGGGTCTTTGCCGCCGTCATCTCCACCACCTGCCGAGGGCTTCGGCGGGTTGGAACGAGTCATGCTGGCCCTCCACCGGTCGTTGGAGGATGCCGATCGTATCGATAGCTGTCGCGCGACGAAGGGCCGTGGCCGTGATGATCGCCCCCCTCTTTGTCCCGCAGGCCAACGCTGACATGCTCAGCATCTGGGAGAGTGGAGCTGGCGATGGATGCTTCGATCGGTATCTGGGCGCTCGGGGACTGCAGCGCAGACGTCGTGGTCTACCGATGGAAGATCGGCCAGCGGTCCGGCTTCATCGCATTCGAGGTGCCGAGCCAGAGGATCCGACCGTCGGACGAGAGCGGGCGCCCACTCGGGGATCTGCAGTTCGATGCGGCCGTCGGCGAACCGGAGGGGTCGGCCGACGGTGTCGATATTCCGTTGTTCATCGAGGTGGTCGTTGCGCTCATGCGCGTCTACCGGCGCGCGGGAGCCGCGCCGGCGACTGCGCACGCGTATTACTTCTGACGCGAGCCAGGGCGCAATCGGCGCACAGTCACATCAGGAAGTCCGACGGCGGCCGATCGGGACGATCATCGGGGTGTTGGAAACGGGGTCGGGGACCACGCGGCAGCGGATCCCGAAGACGTCGGTAACAACCTCCTCAGTCAGGACCTCGGTGGGCGCGCCGGCCGTCACCACAGCTCCGTCCTTCATGACGACCAGGTGGTCGGCGTAGCGGCAGGCCAGGTTCAGCTCGTGCAACACGATCACGATCGTCGTGCCGTCGGACTCGTTCAGGTCGGTCAGGACGTCCAGGACCTCTACCTGGTGGCTTATGTCCAGGTAGGTGGTGGGTTCGTCCAGGAGGAGTACGCCCGTGCGCTGGGCCAAGGCCATGGCGATCCACACCCGCTGGCGCTGGCCACCCGACAGCTCGTCGACGGAGCGAGCCGCAAGCGAAAGCGTGCCCGTGGCCTCCAGCGCGGCGGTCACCGCGTCGTCGTCCTTGCTGCTCCACCGCCGGAACCACCCCTGATGCACGTGCCGACCCCGGCTGACCAGGTCAGTCACCGTGATCCCGTCGGGCGCGATCGGCCCCTGCGGCAGGATCCCCAGCCGTAGAGCCACCTCGCGGCTCGGAGTCTCCTGGATCGACTTGCCGTCCAGCAGAACCGAGCCCGACGACGGCGGCAGCAACCGGGCCAGCCCGCGCAGAAACGTCGACTTCCCGCACGCGTTCGGCCCGATGATGATGGTGACCTTGCCCGTCGGAATGGGCAGCGTCAGGTCGTGGACAACCGCGCGTTCCCCATAACCCAGGGACAACGACGAGGCGGCGAGAGTGGATGGGGCCTGCAAAGCGGTCAGCCTCCTCGGCCGGTGCGGTTCGACGTGGCCAGCAGCCACAAGAGGTACGGGGCGCCGATCACGCCCGTGACAACGCCGACGGGATAGACGCGGGACCCGAGCAGATGCGATCCCACAAAGTCGGCCACCAATACCAGCAGCGCGCCCACCAAGCCGGCCTGCAACAACACCGGACGACCACCACCAACCAGCCGTACGGCGATGGGGCCGGACATGAACGCCACGAACGCAATGGGCCCAGCCGCCGCGGTCGCCATTCCCGCAAGACAGACGCCCGTGAGCAACAGCCCCAGGCGGCATGCTTCAACGCGTACGCCAAAAGCGCGAGCCAAGTCGTCACCGAGCTGCATGCCGGACAAAGCGCGACCCAACAGCAAAGCCGCCGGCAATAAAATCAAGAGCGATAGAGCCAAGGGCACGATCTGCGACCACGTACGCCCGTTGACGCTGCCCGTGAGCCAGATGAGCGCCTCAGCCGCGACCTTCACGTCCGACCGGGTCAAAATGAACGAAGTGACGCTGGTCAGTGCCGTCCCGACCCCGATCCCGACCAGGATGAGGCGATAGCCGCCGACCCCGTTGCGCCACGACAGCACATAGATCGCCATCGCGGTGATCAATGCCCCGGCCAACCCGATGACCGAGACCACCGCGCCCGAGAAGCCGCCCACCATGACCGCCAGGACGGCCGCGGTGGTGGCCCCCTGAGCCACACCGATGACGTCCGGGCTGGCCAGCGGGTTGCGCAGCAGCTGCTGGAAGATCGCCCCGGCCAGGCCGAAGGCCAGCCCGGCCAGCGTCGCGACCGAGGCCCGGGGTAGCCGCAGCGAATGCATGATGTAGTCCACGCCGGCCGGAGTGGGTTGCCCCAGCAGCGAGCGGACCACGTCCGGCAGCGAGATCTGGAATTCGCCGTAGGAGAGCGTCAGCGCGAACATCGCGATCACGGCGACCAGCAAGACGAGAGAAACCCGACGAGCCCGAGCATTCTCTCGGCGGCGCGTCAAAGTGACAACGGAGGTGGTCATAGCTCAGCCAGCCTCCGCCGCCGCGCCAAAATCACGAACACCGGTGCGCCGAGGACGGCAGTCACGATGCCGACCTGAACCTCGCCCGGCCGAGCGATCACCCGTCCGATGACATCCGCCAGCAGCAGCAACAGTGGCGCCAGCAGCATCGAATACGGCAGCATCCAGCGATGATCCGGCCCGGTGATAGCGCGAGCCGCATGCGGAATCATCAACCCGATAAAGACGATCGGCCCGGCCATCGACGTCGCCGTGCCACACAGCAGCACGATCCCCAGCCCCGCCACCAGCCGGGCGACAAGGACGTTTTGTCCAAATGAAGTGGCCACGTCATCGCCGAGGGCCAGAGCATTGAGAGCCCGAGCCGAGGCAAATGCCAATAGCACACCGACCACAAGGAACGGCAGGGACTGGACGACCACGTCAGAACCCCGGTTGGCCAGCGAACCCACCTGCCAGAACCGGAACTGGTCGAACGTGTCGACGTCGTTCAGCAGCACCGCCGTGGTGAAAGACGTCAGCGCCGCCGTTACCGCCGCCCCGGCAAGTGCGAGCTTGATGGGCGTCGCCCCGCCCCGCCCGATCGAGCCGATCGTATAGACCAGCACCGAAACGACGGCCGCCCCGGCGAATCCGAACCACACATAACCGGTCAGCGACGTGACCCCGAACACGCTGATCGCGATCACCACGAACAACCCGGCCCCCGCATTCACGCCGAGAATGCCCGGATCGGCCAGCGGATTGCGGGTCACGCCCTGAATGAGCGTCCCAGCCAGCCCGAACGCCGCTCCCGCGAGCAAGCCGACAAGCGTACGGGGAATGCGGGACTGAGTGATGATCAAGGAATCGCGGTCGTCGGCGGAAGAGAACAGGGCGTGCATGACCGTGCCGAACTGAATGTCGCGGGCGCCGACCGCCAAGCTCAACAAGGCCGCGCCGGCGAGGGCCACCGCGATCACCACCAGTCCGGTGGTGAGCACGGTGGCCCGGCGGTGGCGGGTTTCCGTCACCGAAGTCAGCCGAGAGCGCTGGCCAACAGCGGAACAACCTTGTCGACGGCGTACGAGAGGCCGGCGACCGAGCTGCTCGAGAACGCGTTCGAGATGTCCGCGTTGTCCATGTAGGCCACGTGGCCGGCCTTGACCGACGGGACGGCCTGGAAGATCTTGTCGTTCTTGACCTGGTCGATCTTGGCCTGGATCAGGAAGACCACCGTGACGTCGGCGTTGGCCAGGTCGAGCTGCTCGTTGGAGAGCGGGATGTAGAAGCTGTCCTTCTTCAGCGACTCGATCGCCGGCGCGTTCTTGAAGCCCAGCTTCTGCAGGAAGTCGACTCGGCCGTCGCCACTGACGTACGCGCCCCAGCCGTCACCGGTGCGGGCGACCGCGGCCGCCGTCTTGCCGTTGAACGACGGGTTGGCCTGGGCCGCCGCGGTGAACTTGGCGTCCAGGTCGGTCTTGAGCTTGGCCGCCTCGGTCTGCTTGCCGAGCGCCTTGCCGATCATGTCGAGCTGCTGCTCCCAGCTCGTCAGGTACATCTCGCCGCCCTTGGGCGGCTCGATCACCGGCACGCCCAGCTTGGACAGCTGGTCGTAGCGGGCCTTCTCGCCGCTGGAGCGGGTGTCGAGGATCAGGTCGGGCTTGAGCGCGGCGACCTTCTCCATGTCGAGCTCGAGCGTGCCGAGGATGGTGGGCGCGGTCGTGTACTTGCCGGCGTTCCACGGACCCTGCCCGTCACCGCCGAACGCCAGCCAGTCAGAAGCCCCAACCGGCTGCACGCCCAGGGACAGCGCGACGTCGGCGTCGCTCCATCCCAGCGCGACCACCCGAGAGGGCTGCTTGGAGATCGTCACGTCTCCGAACGCCGTCGGGATCGTGACCGGGAACTGCGCGGCGGCCGAGGACGACGCGGCGGGTTCGGAGGAGTCCTCCGTACCGGTCGTCGAACAGCCCGTCAGGGCGACCGCGGCGCTCAGGATGGCGACCGGCAGAAGCCGGCCAAGCGAGAGACGCATCAGAAACTCCAGAGGAAGGGAAAGGTGAGCCTAACCTAATGGGATCTACCTGATCTTCAAACTGGAGAAACGCAGGTCACACTGTGGCTACTCCTTGATACCAGCGTTATGCACTGCCGGCACCCGCAGTAGTCGCCGCACCGGAAAAATGGTCGTGACCAGGGCCAACACCGTCGCACCACCAAGGACGACGACCCAACCCAGGGGCGGTACGTAGGGCAGCAGCTGCCCGGTCAGCGCGTGCACGACCGCCGTCAACGTCACCGCCGCGATCAGCCCACCGATCGTCAGGGCGGCCCCGAGCAGCCCGACCTGTTCCGCGCTCACCATCCGCCGCACCTGCCGGCGGGTCACCCCGGCCAGCTGCAGCACGGCCAGCTCCCGCTTGCGAGCGAGCGCCGCCATCACCATCGTGTTGCCCGCGGCCAGCGCCGCGTACCCGACCATGACACCGATGAGCAGCTTGTTCAGCCAGGCACTGAGCGCGAGGTCGCGGCTCAGCTGCCCGGTCAGCTCGGACGCCGGCACGAGCTGGGCGCCCGGGTACTGCACGGCCTTGCCGCTGATCAGCACCTGGTTGTCCGGCCCCGCCACGAGATCGCGGGGGAGCAGCACGTCGGCAAAGCCGAGCCCGCGGTCGTAGATCGCGATAACACGCAGCGTCACTTGCCGGCCGTCGGGCAGCCAGATCTTCGCAGCGTCGTTGATCTTCCAGCCGGACGAGTCGGCCCGCAGCTGCGACACCGCGACCGTGTCGCCCTTCAGCGCCGCCACGCTGCCCGCCGTGACACCGAGATCCATAGTGGTCGTGAGCCCGTCCGCGTCGACCGCCTTGGCCGTGGCCGGCTCGCCCCCGTCGAAGATCGGCACCACCACCGACGTGTCCCGCACGCCGGTCGCCGCCGCCACGCCCGGCGTCTGCCGGATCTTCTCGGCGGCCCCCGCCGGCAGCGAACCCACCAGCGCGTAATCGGCCTTCATGCCGTCGCGGCTCTGCGTGACGGTCTGCCGTTGCAGATTGTTCTGCAGGAACCAGACCGAACCGCCGAAGCCGACCGCCAGCACGAGGGCGGTCAGGACCGCGGCCATGCCGCGTGCGTTGGCCCGCAGGTTTGCCACGGCCAGGTCTCCGGAGACACCCCAGGCCGTACGCAGGGCCGGGCCGATCACGCGGGCCGCGAGTCCGTTGATCCAGGGCGCGAGCAGGGCGACCGCGATCACGAACAGATAGAGCAGCCCGATCGCCGACGCCTGGGCCGCCATCCCGGTCGCCCCCAGCGCGAACACCGTGGCCGCGCCGCCGCCACCGAGCGTGAGCAGCCCCGACACCAGGCGCACCTTGCCGCCGCGGGCCGGCTCGACCGCGATGTCCCCGAGCGCCTCGGCCGGCTTGATCCGGCTGACCCGGCGCGCCGCGATGCGAGCGGCGACCACCGCGACCAGCAGCGTGAGCACGACGGCGGCGCCGGCCGCGATCGGCTGTCCCGAGATCGGGAAGCCCTCGGGCACGAAGCCGCGGCTGACCAACTCGTCATGCACCCAATTCGTGGCGAGCAGCGCCGCGGGCACCCCGATCACGGCCGCGACCAGGGCCAGGACCGCGTTCTCGGCCATCACCAGCCGGCGCACCTGGCGCGGGGTGGCCGCGATCGCCCGCAGCAGGGCGAGGTCGCGGCGACGGTGCCGGACGGCGAGCCCGACCGTCCCGGTCACCACGAAGATGATCAGCAGCACCACGTAACCGCCGAATGCCGACCCGGCCTCCATCAGGAACGACCGGGCGTCACCGGCGTCGGACCGGTCGGCGAAGCCTCGGTCGTCCCCGGCGTACGCCTCGACGCCGTTCTCCTTCGCGAGACGCTCGACGGCCTTGACCGAGCCGCCGTTCACGCCGAACGCCGCGACCCGCTCGCCGGTGGGGCCGGGAAAGACCTGCACGGCGGTCACCCCGGGCAGGGCGCGGAGCTTGTCGCCGAGCTCGACCGGCACAGTCCCCTCGGGCAGGGCCACGGTGGTGACCGAGTTCTCCCCGTCGAACTCCTTGGTGACGATCTCGACCTGACGGTGAGCGACCACGACGTCCACGTTCGCGTAACGACCGGGGTCGGGCTTGTAGGTGGCGGCCGAGACGATGAAAACGGACAAGGTCATCAGGATCATGACGCCGGCCGCGAGGGCGACCAGCGTGGCGACCGAGGTACCCAGTCGCGCGCGCAGCAGACGGACAGACAGCTTGACCACGGCTTCAGCCCTTCATCGCGACGGGACGGCGGCCCAGCGAGGCCAGCATTTCGGCGATCCGCTCGGCCCCCGGCTGCAGCGTGTCGTGCACGATCCGCCCATCGGCCAGCAGCAGCACCCGATCCGCGTACGAGGCAGCCACCGGATCATGGGTGACCATCACGACGGTCTGGCGATATTCGGTCACCGCCGACCGCAGCAGGGCCAGCACCTCACCTGCCGACGTGGTGTCCAGCGCTCCCGTCGGCTCATCAGCAAAGATCACTTCCGGCCGTACGGCGAGAGCGCGCGCGATGGCCACACGCTGCTGCTGCCCACCCGACAACTGAGCCGGCCGCCGCTGAAGACGATCACTGAGCCCGACCCGCTGAACCACTTCGGACACCCAGCCCGGATCGGTCGGCGTCCCCGCCAGCCGCCCCGGCAGCAGAATGTTCTCCTCGACGGTCAGCGCCCCGATCAGATTGAAGGCCTGAAAGACGAACCCGATCCGGTCCCGCCGCAGCTCGGTCAGCTTCGTCTCGGACAGCCGCGACAGCTCCGTGTCACCGATCCAGACCCGTCCCGAGGTAGGCCGATCGAGCCCCGCCGCGTTCTGCAGCAGCGTGCTCTTCCCCGACCCCGACGGCCCCATGACCGCGGTGAAGGTCCCCCGCGCGAACGCCGCGTCGATACCCGCCAGCGCCGTGACCTTCTGCCCGTCAGTGGCATATGTCCGGGTGAGCTGCTCGATCCTGATAACCGCATCCATGCCGAAAACGCTATTTCGGCAAGCCCCGAAGATCGATCCGGCTAACTGCCCAGTCGGAGGTACAGCCTGCTATACCCCGGGGCTCAGCGGGCCGCTTCGAGGTAGCGCAAGACGGCCGTGACCCGCCGGTCGGCGCGATCGTCCGGGGCCAGGTCGAGCTTCGCGAAGATGCTGCGGATGTGCTTGTGCACCGCGCCTTCCGTGACGACCAGCTTCTCGGCGATCGCGGTGTTGCCGAGTCCCTCGGCCATCAGCGCCAGCACGTCACGCTCCCGCGGGCTGAGCCGGGCCAGCGAGCTTTCCGGCCGCTGCCGCGCGAGCAACAACCCGACCACCTCGGGGTCGATCGCCGTGCCCCCGTCGGCCACCCGGTGCAGCGCCACGAGGAACTCCTCGACCCGCCCGACCCGCTCCTTCAGCAGGTACCCGAGCTTGGCCGCGCCTCCGGCCAGCAGCTCGTTGGCGAAAGCCTGCTCGACCCACGCCGACAGCACGAGCACGGCCAGCTCCGGCTGCCGCCGCCGGGCCTCGACCGCGGCCACGATCCCCTCGTCGGTGTGCGTCGGCGGCATCCGCACGTCGACGATCGCCACGTCCGGCTCGTACTTCTCCACCGCCTCGAGGAACGGCTCCGGCGAGTCGGTCGTGGCCACCACGTCGAGCCCCTCGGCCCGCAGCAGCAGCGCCAGACCCTCACGCAGCAGCGGGTCGTCCTCGGCGATCACGATCCGCACGGCAGCTCCACCCACATCGTCGTCGGCCCGCCCGGCGGGCTGGTCACGGTCAAACTTCCGTCGTACGCCTCGACCCGCCGCCGAATGCCCACGATGCCCGACCCTCTGCTCTCGTCGGCGCCACCCCGGCCGTCATCCTCGACGCTGATCCGCAGGCGCCCCTCGGCCAGGCTGACGGACACCCGAGCGCTGGTCGCCCGGCTGTGCTTGGTGATGTTGGTCAGCGCCTCGGCCACCACGAAGTAGGCCGTCGCCTCGACCGACGCGGCACACCGGCCCGGCAGGTCGACGTCGAGCTTGCACGGCACCGCGCAATCGGCCGTCAGCGCTTTGAGCGCCCCGTCGAGCCCGCGCCCGTCCAGCACCGGCGGCAGGATCGTCTTGACCACCGTCCGCAGCTCGGCCAGCGCCTGCTCGGCCGCCCCCTGCGCGCGCTCGAGCAGCTCACCCGCCCCGGCCGGGTCCCGGTCGACCTGTCTTCGCGCGGCCCCGAGCAGCACGGTCACGGCGACCAGCCGGTTCTGCGCGCCGTCGTGCAGCGACCGCTCGATGCGCCGCAGCTCGGCCGCGTGCGCATCCAACGCGGCGGCCCGGGTCGCGGTCAGCTGGGCCACTCGCAGCGACAGATCGGCCCCGGCCGGCGGCGCGAGCAGCTTGCGCCCGGGCCACGCCTGGAGGCGGGACAGCGCCGGATGGACGAGCAGGCTCAGGGCCAGCCAGAACAGGCCGTAAAGGCTGATCAGCAGCGCGCCCCTCAGCCCGTTGACCGGCCAGAAGACGATGCTGGGCCCCTCGCCCGGCGGAACCAGCGAAAACCACAGCGGGAAGGTCGTGTCCTGCACCGCGTAGATCGGCAGGGTCACGCCGATGATGCCGAGCACCATGCCCACGGTCGAGTGGAGGACGACCCAGGCCAGCTCGCGCCAGACCACCGGATCACGGACGACCTGCAACCCCGGCCGCAGCGGCTCGGGGTCGAGGATCTCGGGGCCCCACCGGGAGAGCCGGGCCCGCTCCCGGCCGGCCGACGCGCGTACGGCCCGGGCCGCACTGTGCACGAACGGCAGGCCGACGCCGACCACGCTGGTCACGGTCACCGCGGCCACCCAGATGAGCGTGCCCAGGGCGAGGATGGCCGTGCCGAGCCCGCCGACGAGACGCTCCAGGGCGTCGACGGCGGCGTGCGCGCGGTCCATCAACTTCACGGGCGTCACGTTAGAGCAAGGGTCCGACGGTTTTCGTCGATCTTCGGCCGGGTCGACCAGATTCCCGCGTTGAGGGCCGCCCAGGAGACGCCGAGCACGACCGCCGCCACGGTCTCGCTGAGCCGGCTCCACCCCAGGTAGACCCACGACCCCGCACACACCGTGACGACGATGGCCGCCACCGTCCATAGTGTGGCCTGCGCCCGCCGCCCCGCCACGCGCTGGACGATCAACCAGGTCAGAAGACCGGCAACGGCGGCGAGACACGCCGTCTCCGCGGCCGCGAGAGTAGCCAGCGCCGAGCCGGCGTCAGCCGACGGTAACGGCCCGTCGAACTCGCCGGGTGAAGGGAAGACGAGCGCGTCGGGCCGCGTCCAGTCGACGGGGTCGATCAACTCGAGGACGGCGGTCAGGATCACCATGGGCAGCACCGGCGCCAGCCGCCGGAAAAATCCCGCCAAGTCGGGGCGGCTCCGGCGCCACCAATGCCCGACCAGCCAGCCGCCCACGGAGACCACCGCGGCCACGCCCAGCAGCGCTTCCGGATTCACCGACGTGGCGAGATCAAGCGCGAACAAATACCCGTCCGACGTCCACTGGCCCCGGGCCCATTCCGCGACCGCCGCGTCGGCCTCGGCGAGACCGCTGAACCGCACGACCGGCGGAATCACCACAACCAGCACGAAGGCCGACATCACGAGCACCCCAAGGCTGACCAGCAGCGGACCGCGAATGTCGGGACCTCTTATGATCCGGCGGGCCGCAACCGGACGCCGGCCGAACCACCGCCCGCCCAGGACCATCGCCACGACGAGCGCGGTCACCACGAACAACGCCCCACCGGCTCGACCGGCGCGCGCGGCCAGGACGTCGTACGACGCCCCGGCGAAGTAACTCGCACCCACCAGCCACGTGGCCCAGAGGATGACCGCCGGGGTGTGAAATGCCGCGAAGCGGCGATAAGGCAGCCTCTTGCGCCCCGCGAGCCGTGGGACGAGTGTCCGCGCCCCTACCACCCACTGCCCGAGGAAAACCGCCCGCCCGCCATACCGTTCGAAGAGCCGTTCGGCTTTCTTATGCTCCTTGGGCGGCTTGCGCTGCCCCGCGAAGTACGCGAAATTCCCCCCGGCCAGCCCGGCGGCCACCGCGCTCGCCAGCGCCGGGACGAGGCCCACCACCCCCTCGTTGGCGAGCAGCCCCAGCGCCACCAGCGCGGTGGCCGACGGCAGCACAAGCCCCGCGACGAACGCCGCCTCGCCCGCCACCAGCGCCGCCACCACGACGCAGACCAGCGCGGGCGGGAGAGCCCCCAACACTTCGTCGACCACCTGCACCCTCGCAGCGTATGGACGCCGCCCGATGCCCCGGATCGGTGAGATCCCCCCGCCCGACCCTGATCAGCGCCCCGTAGTGGCCGTTCTCCGCAGCGCCAGCACCCCCGCCACGATCGCCACCCCGACCCCGATCAGCTGGATCGCCTGCCCCGCCGCCACCACCGCGCCCTCATCCCCGCGCAGGTTGTCGAAGCCCGCCCCATTGATCCCGCTGATCAAGAATCCGACCGCGATGAACGCCCCCAGCGCCACCCCGACAGCCGGAACCCACCGCCAGGGCGCCCACGCCACGAAGATCGCCCCGGCCAGCAGAATCACGATCCCCGGCGGCACCGCCACCGGAAACTCCACCCCACCGGCCCACAGCAGCGCGATGCCCACCGCGCCGACAACCAGCCCCGCCACCGTCATCTTCTGCATGCCAGCCATGCTGCGGCCCGGCCCGCACCGCCAAATCCGCCCACGGGCGGCAACCCCACTACGCCCACGGACGTACGCGGGAACTAGCGCCCGCCGGTGAACGACCAACCGGCAGGCATCCGTAAAACTAAGAGACCAGCCCGCTAGCCGAAGGACCTGACCGACCGATGAGCCGTCTCACCTCGCGCCTGCTGCTGGCCCTGCTGGCCACCATCGCCGTCCTGCTCCCCGGCGCCCCCGCCTGGGCCCACAACTCCCTGGCCGAGGCCACCCCCGCCAAGAACGCCACCCTCAAGAAGCCCCCGACCACGGTAGAGCTCCGCTTCCTGCAGAAACTGAACCCCACCGCCACCAAAATCACCATCGTCGGCGTCGAGGCCTCCGCCCCCGAAATCGACGGCCCCACCGCCACCATCACCTTCGACCCCCTGCCGAACGGCACCTACACGGTCGCCTACGACGTCATCTCCAAGGACGGCCACCCGGTAAAGGGCTCCTACAAGTTCACCGTCACCGCCCCCACGCCGGTAACTACGTCCCCGTCCGCCGCCCCGTCACCGACCACCGAAGCGCCGACCCCGGCCGCCCCGCCGTCGGCCGCCCCGGCAACCCCGGCCGCCCTGGTCTCCGACGAGGGTTCCTCCAACACCGGCATCTGGATCGCCGCGCTGGTCGCTGGTGTCCTCCTCGTAGCCGGCGGCGTGTTCCTGACCCTGCGCCGCCGCCGCAGCTGACGGGGCTATTCCGCCGGGGTGGCGGCGCGGTCGGTGTGGCCGAGGCTTCGGCCGGGGGCTATGCGGTCGCGGAGCATGCGCTTGAGGTCGGGGAGCTCGGGGAAGCCGCCCTGTTGTTTGCGGGACCAGAGCAGCTCGTCACCCAGTTTGATTTCGAAGATGCCGCCGGTGCCGGGGACCAGGGCCACCTCGCCCAGTTCCTTCTGGAAGGTGGTCAGGAGTTCCTGCGCCGTCCAGGCCGCTCGCAGGAGCCAGCGGCACTGGGTGCAGTACTCGATCTCTAGGCGTGGTTCCCTGGTCGTCACAATCGACGATTAGACCAGCTCGGGCACCCGGTCCTCGACCTCCGTAACGGTGGGTTTCACCGAGCGCAGCGTCCACAGCGCGATCGGGACGCCCACGGCGACCAGGATGGCCGCGACCACCAAGGAGTACTGGTAGCCGGCCAGGTAGCGGTGCATCTCGGAGCCGGTGGCGGCGTTCGACCGGTTGGTCAGGATCGCGCCGAGGATGGTGATGCCCAGCAGGCCGAACACCTCGCGGGAGACGTTCAGCATGCCGCTGGCGATGCCCGCCTGCGATTGCGGCAGCGTCCCGACGATCACGTTGTTCAGCGGGACCAGCAGGCCGCCACCCACCCCGTAGACCAGGAACCACGGCAGCAGGGCCAGGTACGAGGTTCCTTCGCCGTACGAGGAGATGCCCGCCACCGACGCCGCCATCAGGGCCAGTGCCGCCGCGACCGTACGTCCCGCGCCGAACCGGGCCTCGAGGCGTGGCGCGACGGTGGCCATCACGGCCATGACCAGCGCCATCGGCACGAACGCGGCACCGGCGGAGGTGGGGGAGAAGCCGAGCACGTTCTGCATGTAGATCGCCATGTAGAAGTAGATGCCGAAGACTCCGAACGCCCACAGGCCCATGGCGAGCAGCCCGCCGCTGAAGACGCGCAGCCGGAAGACGGCCAGGTCGATCATCGGGTTGGCCGATCGGGACTCGATGACCACGAACGCGATCGATGCGATCACGGCGGCCCCGAACGAACCGAGGATCTCCGGGGAGGTCCAGCCCTGCGATTCGCCTTCGATCAGGCCGAAGGTCAGCGTGAACAGGGCCAGCGACGACGAGATCACGCCGGGCAGGTCGAGCCCGCGGGTGGCGCCGCGCCGCGAGGCCGGGATGCTCCAGGCAGCGAGCGCGAAGGTCGCCACCCCGATCGGCAGGTTGATCAGGAAGATCCAGCCCCAGGACGCGTGCTCGCTGAGCCACCCGCCGGTCAGCGGCCCGAAGGCCAGGGCCAGCGCCCCCACGCCACCCCAGATGCCGATGGCTGTGCCGCGTTCGCGGGGGTCGGGGAACAGCGTGGTGAGCAGTGCCAGTGCCGCCGGGGTGAGCAGGGCCGCCCCGACGCCCTGGACGGCCCGCGCGCCGATCAGCATCTCCTGGTTCTGGGCGAGCCCGGCGCCGACCGACGCCACCGTGAAGATCGCGAGCCCCGCGTAGAAGGCGCCGCGCTGCCCCAGCACGTCGGCGATCCGCCCGCCGGCGAGCAAGAGACCCGCGAAGACCAGGACGTACGCGCTGGCGATCCACTCCAGACCGCCCAGGGAGAGGTCGAGGTCCCGCTGGATCGAGGGGAGGGCCACGTTGACCACGTTGTTGTCGAGGTACGTCATGAACGTGCCGAGCGCCACCGCGACGAGCGCCCACCACCGTCGGTTCTTGTCCATCTCATCGCTCCCATACGTCGTACATATACGGCGTACATGTACCTCGTACATGACACCTATACGTTGTATGGTTGTCAAGTGGCAGCGGAAAAGTTGAGCAGGACCACAGTGGCCGAGCGGGCCCTGCGGATCGGCGACGAGCACGGTCTGGAGGCCGTGACGGTCCGCCGCCTGGCCCAGGAGCTCGGGGTCACGCCGATGGCCCTGTACTGGCATTTCAAGAACAAGGAAGAGCTGTTGCTCGGCATCGCCGACTACGCGTTGTCCACCGTCCGGGCCGACCGCGGCGCCGGCGATTCCTGGCAGAAGCAGGTGCGTGCGATGGTCGAGGCGCTGCTGGCCGTCAACCGGAGCCATCCGGTGCTGCCCGATCTGCTCGCCTCGGTGGACAAGTCACGCACGGCCAGTTTCACGCGCGCCACCAATGACGCGCTCATGCTGCTCACCCAGGCCGGCTTCACGGTGCAGCAGAGCTATTGGGTCGCGTCCTATCTGATGCACGGCGTCATCGGCCTGCTCAAGGACCAGCCGGAAAGCCCGCCCCAGGCAGACCCGGAGGAGGTGGCGGAATGGCGGCGGCGGCGCCGCCTGGAGCTCGTGTGCCTGCCGCCGGATCAGTTCCCGATGCTCGTGAAATTCGGCGAGACGTACGCGGACGAGCCCGATCCCGAAACGTACTTCGCCTTCGGTGTCGACCTGCTGATGGCGGCCGTGGAACGCATGGCCGAAGGCCCGGCGGGCGCATCGCCCACCGGGCCGTGAGAGAAAGAGAGATCAGGCGCTTTCGAGCACCCGGTCGTCGGCCGGGCGAGCGCCCGTGTTGATCGCGATCCGCCGCGGCTTGGCCGCCTCGGCCACCGGGATCGTCAGCGTCAGCACACCGTCCTGCCAGGTCGCCTCGATCCGGTCGAGGTCGAGCCCGTCGCCCAGCGTGAGCCGCCGCTCGAACGTGCCGGTCGCGCGTTCCCGGCGGACCCACTGCACGTCCTCGTCGGTGCGCTGCGAACGCTCGGCGCGGATGGTCAGCACGCGCCCGTCGACACCCACGTCGACCGATCCCGGGTCGATGCCGGCCAGGTCGCAGTGCATGACGAAGTGGTCACCGGAGCGGTAGAGGTCGATGGGCATCGCGATGGAGCTGCCGCCACCGAGCATCTGCCCGGCGAGACGGTCGAACTCGCGGAAGGGATCGAAAGTCAGCACCACAGGAATCCACCTCCCAGTGATGGCTCGCCGGCCTCTCCGGCGAGCGCGTGGCGCTCGGCTCAGATCAACTCTGCCGAGGTCGCTGCGCTCTCTGAGCAGCGGCGACAAGTAATTTTTTAGCACTGTCCCCCAGAGAGTGCCAAGTGGTTCGGCCAAAAAATCCGGGCGTCTTTCGCTATCGTCGGGGGCCCCGCTCCGTGCAGGAGGAACCGGTGCGAGCTTGGCTCACCCTGGCGGCGCTCGCGCTGTCGACCTTCGCCTATGTCACCGTCGAGACCCTGCCCATCGGCCTGTTGCCGCAGATCGCCGGCAGCCTCGGCACCAGCACCTCCGCCATCGGCCTGCTCGTCACCGCGTACGGCCTGGTGGTGGTCCTGACCACGGTGCCGCTGACCAAGCTCGCCCACCGATGGTCGCGCCGCCGCCTGCTCGGCGTGCTCCTCGGTGTCTACGCGGTGGCCACCGCGGCGTCCGCCCTGGCGCCGAATTACGGCACCCTGCTCGGCGCGCGGGTCACCATCGCGCTCAGTCAGGCCCTGTTCTGGGCGATCGTCACCCCGGCCACCGCCGGGCTGTTCCCGCCGCACCTGCGCGGCCGGGCCCTCTCCATCCTGTTCGCCGGCAGCACGGTGGGCCCGCTGGTCGGCGTACCGGCCGGCACCTGGCTGGGGCAGCAGGCGGGCTGGCGAGCGCCCTTCCTCGTCCTCAGCGCGATCGGGCTCGTCATCCTGATCGTCATCGTCTCCCTGATGCCGGAGATGCGGCCCGGTCACAGCGACACCGACCGGGGCGCGGCCCCCGACCGCGGTCGCTATTGGACACTCGTGGTCGTCACCGCCCTCATGGTCACGGGTGCGTTCACCTCCTTCACCTACATCACCCCGTTCCTGACCGAGGTGACCGGCTTCGCCGACTCCGCGGTCGGCCTGATCCTGCTGGTCCGCGGCCTGGCCGGGCTCACCGGCGTGATCACCGCGGGCTTCGTCGTGGTCCGCTGGGGCTGGCCCAGCCTCGTCATCGCGACCGCCGGTCAGACCACCTTCCTGTTCGTGCTGTACACCTTCGGCACGACCGGCGCGGCCGCGATCGTCGCCTGCGCGGGCGGCGGCTTCATGCTCGCCGGTCTGGCGGCCGTGATGGGCGCGCGGGTGCTCGAGGTGGCCCCGGGCGCGACCGATCTCGCCTCCGCCGGCACCTCGACCGCGTTCAACGTGGGCATCACCTCGGGCGCCCTGCTCGGCAGCGCCCTGCTGACCAGCTTCGGCGTCCGCAGCACGGCCCTCGCCGGCGCCCTGGCGACCGTCGCCGCCCTGCTCACCGTCCTGGCCGAGCCACGGCTGGCGACGTCCAGGCGCTCGCCGGAAGCCGAGCTCACGCGCTGATCCGGGCCCGGCCCGGTGTGACGCCCAGGCCCTAAGCCGAAGCGCCCTCGTTGAGGTGCCCCATCAGGACACTCGCCTCCGCACGTAGTTGCTCGGCCCGCTCCGGATGGCCGAGCTCGGCGTACTCCGCCGCGGCCTGCTCCCGCTCGCCGGCCTCCGCGCGGACGATCCGCTCCACGTCCTGCTCGGTCAGGACCCGCCGGGCCACCTCGTTCACACCGATACCCACTGGCAGTGTCTCGATGGCCAAGCTTCCCTGAGCGCCGCCGCCGCCGGTCGGGACGGCCTCGGCGTTGTCGATCGCGGCCAGGGTCGCCCGCAGGGCCGCGGTGGCGGGGCGATCGCGGGCCTTCATCGCGGTGGGGAGTGCCTCTTTGAGCCTTTGCCGGAGCGGTGTGTCAGTCATGCCGAGACGGTATCCAACGTGGCCGGACGCGCCTCCGGGTTTTCCACAGGCTCCGAGTTATCCACAGCGAACGCCTCACTGAAGTGCGGCAGCAGCGCCGCTAGCGCCGGGCTTGCCCGCCGCCGCCAGACGAGCGCTAGTAGGGCCGGTATCCCCACATCCTCGATCGGCACGGCTTTGAGGTGCCGGAAGGCGGTGGCCATCGACTCGCTCAACACGGCCACCCCGAGGCCACGGGCCGCGAGCTCGGCGACGGTCCCGGGCGCCGACGCGACCAGCGCCACGTCGGGAATGAACCGCGCCGCCACGCAAGCGTCGTCGAGAACGGCGCGGATGCCGGTTCCTTCCGGCAACGTGACGATGCGGTACGCCATGAGGTCGGCCAGGGTCATCCGGGCCGGCGCCGCCTCGCTCTGGGGGAACAGCGCCACCAGTCCCTCACTGACGATGACGTACGAGGACAGGTGCTCCGGCGGCTGGCCGGCCACCCCGACGAGCGCGATGTCGACCGCTCCGGTGCACACGTCGCCGATCAGCCCGGCCGAGTCGCCCTCGATCAACTCGAGCTCGATCGCCGGATGCTCCTGGTGGAAGGCGGCGATCCCCGCGAACAGCGGCGTCACCTCACACCCGGTCACCATCCCGACCGTCACCCGCCCGCGGACGAGCCCTCGCACCTCGTCGATCGCCTGCCGCAGGCCGGCTGCGGCTTCCAGCGCCGCTTGGGCGTACGGAAGTGCGACCGCACCCGCCTCGGTGAGCCGGGCGACGCGCCCCGAACGGTCGAACAGCTCCGCCCCGAGCTCGTGCTCGAGTGCCTTGACCTGGGCACTCACCCCCGACTGGCTGATGTGCACCCGCTCCGCCGCCCGCGTGAAGTTCGCTTCCTCGGCGACCGTCACGAAGTACTCCAGCTGCCGCAGCTCCATAACTGAGGATTCTAGCTTCCACAAAAACCATGCGTTGGACTTGTGGAACCGCCTGGAGAAGGCTGAACGCATGACCGAACGAGAGAAGGCCCAGCGCCCCGAAGACCTGACCCGCCTCTTCGTCGAGCGTGCCAACGCCAAGGACGCCGAGGGCTTGGCCCTGCTCTACGAGGAGGACGCCGTGATGGCCTATCCGCCCGGCCGGCAGACCGTCGGCCGGGCCGCCATCCAACGCCTGTGGGAGGAGGCGCTGCCCCACATGCCCGCCTTCGAGCCCGAGGAACCGCTGCCCACCCTGCTCAGCGGCGATCTGGCCCTGACTTCGACACCGCCCCGGGACGGCTCCGGAGCCCGGGCCCAGGTGGCGCGCCGCCAGCCCGACGGTTCCTGGCTGCGCGTTCTCGACCAGCCCGAGTTCCAGGCCCCCAAGTCCTGAGGGCCTGGACCCGTTGCTGCTCAGAGCGCTAGAGGTTGGCCTGGGTAAATGCGATGTGGGCTGCTCAAAACTGCTCGATTCAGGCGGAACAGGGTCGGCCAGCCGCCCGCCACATTCGCCTTGGCGGCGATCGAGGCGAGCGTGTCACCCGGGCGGACTATGTACTGCCGGCCTGTGGACGAAGCTGTGGATGCGGAGGATTGACGAGTGGCCGAGCGGCTGGCCCTATTTTCTGTGTTTGCGGCGCGGTATTGCCGGGTAGAGGTCGCTTTTCGGCCACAAGTCGGCCACGCGCCCAAGCCCTGCGAACGACGGACCAGCTCGGCGATTTGGATTTGTTCCGCGCGTGATGCCTGGTCGGCCGTGCGGGCGAAACGGCCGCCGCCGTGGGAGCTCCACGTGCTCCGGCTGAATTGCAGGCCGCCGTAGTAGCCGTTGCCGGTGTTGATTCCCCAGTTGCCGCCCGATTCGCACTCGGCGATCGCGTCCCAGTTCACCGAGCCACCCTTGGCCAGCGCCGGCGCGGCCTGTGCGGCGGGAGTGAGCGCTGGGGCGACCAGAGTGACGCTTGCGGCGGCCAGACCCAGACTTACGCGGGCAGGTTTGCACATTGATGCCATGACAAAGAACCCTCCACGCCTGCGAGGTCAGCTGTCGGGTTCGGGCTGAGGTGCCCGGCCGCGCGTGCGCGGCTTCACCCCGAGGCGCGCCAAAGCGCCGAAGAACTCGGGTCCCCCGCTCCATGCCGTGAGTATGTGTTCCGCCGGGCGGCGGCAGGATTCGGCGTTCCGCCCGCACGGACCGGCAGTGACCGCGAAAGGGTCCGGCCGGATTCTTATAGGAATAGGCGAGACCGACGTTATCGTGCCGCGCGCATTTAGGGGGCTTGTTGGAGAATTGGCAACCATGACCGAGCACGACATCGTCGTCTACGGCGCTTCCGGCTTCGTCGGCGCGCTGGTGGCACGGCATCTCGCCGAGCATTCCCCCGAGGGCGTCCGGATCGCGCTGGCCGGTCGATCCGAAAGCAAACTCGACGCCGTGAAACGCCGGCTCGGCGTCGAATGGCCGATCCTCGTCGCCGATGCCGGCGATGCGGCGGCGGTCGCCCGGGTGGCGGAAGCGACGCGGGTTCTCGTCACCACCGTGGGGCCGTATGCGAAATACGGCAAGCCATTGGTGGACGCCTGCGCCAGGGCCGGAACCGACTATCTCGACCTGACCGGGGAGGTACTTTTCGCACGTCAGAGCATCGATGACAACCACGAGGCGGCCCGCGCCTCGGGGGCCCGGATCGTGCACTCGTGCGGCTTCGACTCCATCCCCTCCGACCTGGGCGTGCACGTGCTCCACCAAGCCGTTCGGGCGGACGGGGCGGGTGAGCTCACCGACACGGCCATGGTCGTGACCAGCCTGCGCGGCGGGGTCAGCGGTGGCACGATCGATTCGCTGCGCCATCAGCTCGACACGATCAAACGGGATCCGGCGAAGAGGCGGATCGCCGGCGGCCCGTACTCGCTGAGTCCGGACCGCGCCGCCGAGCCGTCGCTGGGCCGGCAGTCCGACATCGCCACCGTGCGCGGCGACCAAGTCGATCCCTCGCTGCGGGGGACCCTCGCGCCGTTCTTCATGGCGTCGTACAACACCCGGGTCGTGCGGCGGACCAACGCGCTGAAAGGCTTCGAGTACGGGCGCGGGTTCCGCTACCGGGAGCTGATGAGCGTGGGCACCTCGCCGCTGTCCCCGCTGATGGCCAACGGCGTCAAGCTGGGCTTCGGCGCGCTGGTCGCCGGTTTGATGCTGCCGCCGACCCGGTTCCTGATCGACCGTGTGCTGCCCAAGCCGGGCGAGGGCCCGTCTGCCGGCAAGGGCCACTTCACCTGCGACTTCTTCGGCCGTACGACGACCGGCGCCCGCTACACGGCCCGCTTCCGGGCTCACAGCGACCCCGGTTACGGCGGCACCGCCGTCATGCTGGGTGAGGCGGCCCTCGCGCTCGCCGTCGACCAGCCGCAGGGCGACGGCGGCGTGCTGACCCCGGCCACCGCCCTCGGTGACACTCTGGTCCGCCGCCTCCGGAACCAGGGCCTGGAGATCACGGCACGGCGCCTCTAGAGGGGGCGGTTGTGGTCGAGCAAGTGGGAGCGCTCGCCCTCGTGGTCGAGGATGCAGAGGACGTCCGCCGGACCGTCGAGGGCGCCGAAGGCGTGCGGGACCATCGTCGAGAACGAGGCGGCCTCGCCCGCGCGGACGGTGATGGTGCGTTCGCCCAGGCGCAGGATGATCGTGCCGGAGAGCACGGTGAACCAGTCGCGGCCGGGGTGCACCCGCAGGTCCTTCGGGACGGAGCGGGTCACCCGCAGCTTGGCCACCGTCTGGTTGCTCTCGTGGGAGAGCAGCCAGGTCGTGATGCCGCGGCCCTCGTCCCGGTGGGGGCGGATCACCACGTCGTCGTCGGCGCCGGACTCGACGAGCTGGTCGAGGGTGATGCTGAGGGCCCGGGCGATCGGCGCCAGCTGGTCCAGGGCGATGCGCCGATGACCGGTCTCGATGCGGCTGAGCGTCGACGGGCTCAGGTAGCAGCGGGCGGCCAACTCGTCGAGCGACCAGCCGCGGGCGGCTCGCAGGCCCCGGATGCGCTGCCGGACCAGGGCGTCCAAATCGCCGTCTTGCGTCATACGCAAGATGCTATGTCGGAGGCGCAAGGTTCGGCTACCTTCGAGGCATGGCACACACCGCTTTCGCCGAGTTGCTCGAGCTTGACGCCGAGGTCCTGCGGGACTACCACGACGAGGTCATCGCCTGGGCCGGCTCGCTGGCCCCGGCCAACCCGAAGATCATTGACCTGGGTGCGGGCACCGGTGTCGGCAGCCGCGCCCTGCTGCGGGCCCTGCCGGGAGCCGACATCGTCGCCGTCGACATGGACGACGAGATGCTGGCGAGCATCCAGGCGGCCGACAGCCGCATCCGTACCGTCCGGGCCGACCTTGACCAGCCCTGGCCCGAGCTGGGCCCGGCCGATCTGATCTGGGCCTCGGCCTCGCTGCACCACCTCGCCGACCCGGTGCGCGGCCTCCGGCAGGCCCTGGCGGCGCTGCGCACCGGCGGCCACCTCGTGGTCACCGAGCTCGACTCCTTCCCGAGCTTCCTGCCGGCCGGTCCCGAGGGCGACCTGGAGGCCCGCCTCAACGTCGAGCTCGACAAGATGCGGGCCGAGCACGGCCTGCACATGCACGCCGACTGGCCGGCGCTGCTCGCCGAGGCCGGCTTCGCTGTCGAGGCCACCCGCCGCTTCGACATCGATCTGCAGCCCCCGCTGCCCGCGGCCGCCGGCCGCTACGCCGAGATCTCACTCGGCCGCGCAAGCGACCGCCTGGAGGGGCGCCTCCCGGCCGACGATCTCAAGGCGCTCGAGACGCTCGTCGCCGGCCTCCGCAACCGCGACGACCTGGTCGTCCGCGCCACCCGCACGGTGATCGTCGGTAGGAAGCCCTAGAGGCTGCCGACCAGGGCGACCGCGATGCGGGTCAGGTGCTCGGCCAGCTGGTCCGGGTCGCCGGCCATGTCGTGCGTGATCCAGTCGATGATCACCTCGCTGACCCCGGCGACCAGGGCCAGCAGCGCGCGGTCCCGCAGCAGCGCGTCCTCCGAGGTCACCGACTGCAGCAGGCCGGCCAGGAACTGCGCGTCCTCGCGGAGCACCCCGCGCCGCCGGGTCTCCATCCGCGGGGCGTTGATGTAGATGACCCGGGCCGTCTCCGGGTTGTCCCGCAGCAGCCCCACCAGCGTGCGCAGCGCCGGCCGGAACAGATCGGCCAGGCTCGCCGGCTGGGCCGGGGCGGCCGCCGCGACCTCGCGCAGCAGCCACTCGTTCCGTGCCCGCTGGACCTTGATGGCCAGGTCCTCGCGATCGCGAAAGTGCTCGTAGAAGTACCTTTTCGAGACCTTCGCCCCGGCGCAGACATCGGCCACCGTCACGTCCTCGTAATCGCGGGAGCCGAACAGATGCACCGCGGACGCCATGATCCGCTCCCGGCGATCCGAGGCGCGTTCCGCGCGCGACCGCCCGCCGTACGTCTCCCCGCGCCTCGCCGGTGTCACGCCCTGTTCGTCCACGACCATTACCGTACGACTTCGGAGATCATCTGACCCACCAATGTCCACATTGGGCACCACGGGTGCAGAATCCGTGGCCATCCGCTTGATCAGCCGGATCGAGGCCGGCAGGCGATCGCCACCGGCTGACCCTTTCCCCACTCGGTCACCCGGATATTCCTGACCCGGTCGCGCGGCATGACCAATCACTCATGAGCCAGATATGGATCGAGACTGGCTGCAACCGGCCCCTTACGGGCAGGATCGAAATCATGGCCGGCCGTCTTCCCTACCCGCTCACCTTGACGGGGGACGGCATCGTGCTGCGTGAATGGCGCTCGGACGACCTCGACGACCTGATCGAGATGCTCGACGAGCCCGAGATCGCCCGCTGGACCCCCATGCCGTCGCCATTCGACGTCGAGGCCGGCATCGCCTATCTCAAGCGCTCCCATCAGGGCCGCACCAGCGGGTCGCGCATCCAGCTGGCGATCACCACCGACGGCCGCCGCCCGCTCGGCGAGGTCCTTCTCTTCGGCGTCGACCTCGGCCTCAAGGAGGCCGAGCTCGGCTATCTGGTGAGCAAGCACCATCGCCGGCGCGGGCTTGCGTCGGGCTCGCTGTCACTGCTTTCGGCGTACGCCCGTAGCTCGCTCAACCTGAGCCGGCTGTTGCTCCGCATCGACCCGCGCAACACGGCCAGCACCGCCGTGGCCCAGCGCTGCGGTTACCGGCTGACCGGCGAGCCGCCGATCCTGCAGGAGGGCCCGTACGGCCCGAGCCGCCTCGACACCTGGGAGCTCGTCGAGGGTCAGGCCGGCACCCGCCGCGAACGGCTAAAAAATGTCGCAGCCCGGCGGTACGGTCGTCGCACCTGAGATTCCCTGGAGGTGTGCCATGGTCAGCGTCGATCGTGCACAAGTGATGGCGTACCGCGTCGCCGCCCTCGGCCTGGCCGAGCGCACCGAGGCGCGCCCCGCCGACCTGCCCGTGCTCGACCTGGGCGTGCAGGAGTACACGCCGGGCTCGGCCCAGGTCGCCCTGGCCGCGCGCACCAGTGGCCCCCTGGCCGACGACCGTCTGATCACCGTCTGGGCCGCCCGCGGCGCGCCTCATCTGCATCGCCGGGCCGACCTGAGCGCCCTGGTCAAACAGTTGTGGCCGATCAGCGACGCCGACGCGACCGCCCGCATCCAGAGCCGCCAGATCCCCGACGGCATGAAGCTCGGCGTCGAGGCCTTCCGGGTCACCGCCGACGCGTTCCGCGAGGTGGTGCGGGGGCCGATGCCCCGCGGCGAGGTCAGCCGGGAGGTGAGCAAGCGGGTGCCGCGATCGCTGACGTACGAGTGTGGCAGTTGCGCGGCCCGGCACATCGCGGGCAACGTCTGGCAGCATTCCGGTCTCGCCGGCGGCGTCGAGGTCCGGTCCCGGGGGAAGGACGCGACGCTCGGGCCCCTCCCCGGCGCGCCGCCGCGCCCCCGCGAGAACGAGGGCGTCGACGATCTGATCCTGACCTACCTGCGGTTCCTGGGACCGGCGACGCCGCTCGAGGTGGGTAAGTATTTCGGCAGCTCGACCGCCGAGATGAAATCGGTTTGGCCGGTGCAGCGGCTGGTCGAGATCACTGTGGACGGTAAGAAGAAGTGGCTGCCGGCCGACGCGGCCGACGATCTCGCGGGCGCGGTGGCGGTCGAGGGTGTCCGCTTCGTCCCGCCGATGGATGCCCTGCTGCAGGCGCGTGACCGTGACCTGCTCGTGCCGGATCGGGCCCGGCAGAAGGAAGTTTGGCGCATTCTCGGCAATCCGGGCGCGCTGCTTGTCGACGGTGAGATCGTCGGCGTGTGGCGGGCCAAGATGACCGGTCGCAAGCGGGTCGACCTGACGGTCACCGCGTTCGGGAAGCTGCCCGCGTCCCGGCGTAAACAGATCGAGGCCGAGGCGGCCGAAGTGGCCCGGGCCCGTGACGTTCCGGAAGCAGTCGTCAGCTTCGAGTGATCCCACCTCGTGGTTGGCGCCTCCCGGATCGCGGTCTCCGAGGGTCGGGGCGGGACTCGCATGGGCCTCTTTGGCCTGCTCATATGCGGATCAGTAAGGCGCGCCAGAATCAAGAGGTATCCGGGAGGCAACATCTGAGTAACAATGGCATTGATCGGAGCGGGGTCGTTCGATCGAGGCCGCTGGCCGAGGCGGAGGTGGCGTCATGTTGAGCAGGGAAGACAGCCGTCGACTGGCGCAGTTGGAGCGCCAGCTGGAGCAGGATGACCCGGAGTTCTGCGCGCGCATGACCAGTGGGCAGCTCAATGAACCGCGGTCGAAACGCCCACCCATCTCGTTGATCCTCACCGCGATCGTCGTGTGGATCGCCGCCGTGACCCTCGGGGTCCTCGGCTGGTGGATAGCCGCGGCGATCTCCGCGATCTTCGCGACGACCGTCGTCGTCGCCGCCCTGACCCAGCGAAAGTCCCGCCACCGGCGCCTGCCCCCGATCTGACGCCGACGCGCGACGGAGCCGAACGCCATACGGCGACAATGCGGCGCCGAACGCGGGCGGCCGAAGAGAGACGACGAAGGTGGAGAGACGGCGCCGGGTAGGAGTCGGCGCCGTCTCTCCGTCGGCTGAGGCTCCGCGGCCGGCGGCTCCTCAGACTCGGGCTTGCGGGCGGATCTGGCGCGGGCTTGCGGGCGGATCTGGCGCGGGCGTGCGGGCGGATCTGGCGCGGGCGTGCGGGCGGATCTGGCGCGGGCGTGCGGGCGGATCTGGCGCGGGCGTGCGGGCGGATCTGGCGCGGGCGTGC
>NZ_JBFAOX010000028.1:0-113340 GCF_040675435.1 Actinoplanes sp. NPDC049598
GCCGAGGCGGCCAAGACGGTGACGATCTCCCGCAAGGGCTTCGCCGCGGTCGGCGGCACGCTCGGCGCGGGCATGCTCATCCCGATCGGCTGTCGGCCTTGGGGGTGCGGCGGGAGCGGATGTTGGCGACGACCGCGAAGAGGACGCCGACCGCGAAGATCAGGGTGCCCATGACGTTGACCTGGGGTGGGATGCCGACGCGGGTGGCACCCCAGATGAACAGCGGGAACGTCTCGGTGGTGCCGGCCGTGAAGTTGGTGACGATGAAGTCGTCGATCGACAGGGCGAACGCCAGCAGCACCCCGGAGAAGACCGCGGGCAGGATGATCGGGAAGGTGACCTTCCAGAACGTCACCAACGGGGTGGCGCCCAGGTCGGCCGCCGCCTCCTCGACCGAGCGGTCCAGCGTCATGACGCGGGCCCGGACCACGGTGGCCACGAACGAGATCGAGAACATCACGTGGGCGATCGTGATCGTCACCGCGCCCAGGCCGATCTGCAGCGAGGCGAAGAGCGTCAGCAGCGACGCGCCCATGATCAGCTCGGGCGAGGAGATCGTGGCGAACATGATCAGGTTGAGCGAGCCGGAGCCGCGGAAGCGGTAGCGGCCCAGCGCGTATCCGATGCCGGTGCCCAGCGCGCCGGCCAGCAGGCTGCTCACCAGCGCGATGACCAGCGAGTTGATCAGGGCCTGGGTCAGGTTGGAGAGCTCGAACAGCTTGCCGTACCACTTGAACGTGAAGCCCACCCAGGACTGGTTGTAGCGCCCCGGGGTGTCGTTGAACCCGAACGCGATCATCACCGCGATCGGCAGCACGAGCCAGGCGATGATCACCCAGACGTAGGCGTGCATGAAGCTCGCGCCCTTGATCCGGCGGCGCGGCTTGACCGGCGCCTCCGAAGAAGGCGCGGAAGAAGAAGGCGCAAGGAGCGTCGTCATCGCGCGGCCACCTTCATGACGTCCTCGGTGCCGAGCATCCGGGCGTACAGGAACACGCCGATCAGCAGCACCGCCATCAGCACGAACGAGAGCGCCGAGGCCGTCGGATAGTCGGAGTTGACCAGGTACTGGGCCTGGATGACCTGGCCGATCATGGTGGTGCCGGCCGAGCCGAGCACCGCCGAGTTGACGTAGTCCGAGCTGGCCGGGACGAACGTCATGAGCACGCCGGCGAACACCCCGGGCACGGCCAGCGGGAAGATCACCTTGCGGAAGGTGGTGGCCGGGTTGGCGTACAGGTCACGCGCCGCCTCGACCACGCGGGGGTCGATCCGCTCGAGGGCCACGTAGATCGGCAGCACCATGAACGGCAGGAAGTTGTAGACCAGGCCGCCGATCACCGCGAACGGCGTGCCGAGGATGTGGAACGAGTCGCCGACCAGGCCGATGCTGCGCAGTGGGCTGATCACCGGGCCCTCGTCGGCCAGGATCTGCCCCCACGAGATCGTCCGGAGCACGAACGACACGAAGAACGGCAGGAGCAACAGGAAGAGGTACGTGGACTTGCGCTTGCCGCCGTGGAAGGCGATCCAGTACGCCACCGGGAAGGCCAGCGCGATCAGGATGATCGTGGCGATCGCCCCGTAGATCAGGGAGCGGACGATCTGGGACTCGTAGGCCGAGAGCGCGTCCACATAGGTCTGCCAGTGCCCGGTGAAGCGGTAACCGTTCACGATGTCGCCCTCCTGGAGGGAGAGCGACAACATCGTGATCATCGGCACCGCGAAGAAAATCAACAGCCAGATGCCGCCGGGCAGAACCAGCAGGTACGGCGCGAGCTGTCGTTTTACGCGGTTCTTCATGTCATCCCAGCACGATAGGTTCGAAGGTCTTCTGGAACTTCTGCTGCTCCGACTGCGACTCGAACGCCACGTAGTAGTGCAGCTTGCCGTACTCGGCCGCGGTCGGGAACACGAGCTTGCTGTTCGCGACGGCGAGCTGCGTCTCCTTGTCGTCGCCGGTGAGCTTGGCAGCGTCGGACCGCATCTGCGCCTGCGCGCCCGGCACCGGGCACACGTAGTTGATGTAGTTGGCCAGCGACGCGGCGATCGGGACCTCGTAGAAGAAGTCCATCAGCATGAGGGCGTCGACCGGGTTCTCGGCGGTGACCGGGATGGTCATGTTGTCGGTCCAGATCGTGCCGCCCTCTTCGGGGATGACGAACTGGAAGTTCTTGTTGTCCGAGAGGTTCTTCTGGAAGATGTCGCCCGACCAGGCCTGGGTGATCCAGATGTCGCCGCGGCCGAGGGCGTCGACGTAGCTCTGGTCGTAGTACTTGCGGACGAGGCCCTTCTGCTCCTTGAGCTTGGCCGCCGCCTTGGCCCAGTCCTCGGGGGTGGCCTTGGCCGGGTCGGCGCCGACCGCCAGGAGGCCGAAGTTGGCCAGCTCCTGGATGTCGGAGAACATGCCGATATGGCCTTTGAAGGCCGGGTCCCAGAGATCGGCCAGCTTGGTGATCTTGCGGCCGGTCTTGCTCTCGTCGTACGCGATGCCGGTCATGCCGGAGGCCCACGGGATGCTGTACTGGTTACCCGGGTCGAACGCCTCCTTCTTGTAGGCGGCGCCCGCGTTCTTGGCGTAGTTCGGCAGCTTCGACAGGTCGAGCGGGGCGAGGAAGCCCGAGTCGCGGAACTGCGTGAACTGGAAGCTGTTGGTGATGACCATCAGGTCGTAATTGATGGACTGGCCGGCCGACAGCTGCGGCTGCACCTTGGCGAACCACGGGCCCATCTCCTGGATGACCTCGTCGTACTTCACCGTGATGCCGGTCTTCTGGGTGAACTGCTTGAGCTCGGGCTGCTTCGGGTCCATGTAGAGCGGCCAGCCGGCGAAGCGCATCTTGTTGTTCTTGACCTTGCCGTTCCAAAACTGCGCGATGGCGTCGGGGGCGGCGCTGGCCGGGGCCGAGGCGCCCTTGCCCTGCACGCCGCAGGCGGCGAGCGCGGCGGCCGAGGCGGCCAGACCGGAGAACTTGAGGGCGTCACGCCGGCCGATGCGCCGCTGGGTCAGACCGCGGAGCAGGGAGGGGTCGGAAGAATTCGGCGCAGACATATCAGACTCCGATCATGTATGAGTGCTGGGGGGCCCAGGTCAAATAGACTCGGTCGCCGCGATCGGCAAGATCGTCGGCGCTGGAGGCATTTTGATCGAAGACAGTAAAGTCCGCACCGGCCGCTGTGGCTACGGTGTAATTCGTTGAGGTTCCGTGATAAACAACCTCGGTGACTGTGCCCGAGAGCACACTGCCGCCGGTTGCCGTCACCGGCGGCACGCCACGGTGTAGGTCGATCTTCTCCGGCCGGATCGAGACCTCGATCTTGTCACCGGGCCGCGCCGAGCCCTCGGCCGGCACGACCACCCGGTCCTGCGCCGTGTAGGAGAGCAGGGCCAAGCCGCCCTCGACCCGCTCGACCCGGCCGTCGACGATGTTCGAGGTGCCGATGAAACCGGCCACGAAGCGCGAGGCCGGCTTCTCGTAGATCTCCCGCGGCGAGCCGAGCTGCTCGATCACGCCCGCGTTCATCACCGCGATGCGGTCCGACATGGTCAAGGCCTCGCCCTGGTCGTGGGTGACGTAGACGAAGGTGATGCCGACCTCGCGCTGGATCCGCTTGAGCTCGATCTGCATCTGCTGGCGCAGCTTGAGGTCGAGCGCGCCCAGCGGCTCGTCCAGCAGCAGCGCCCGCGGGCGGTTGACCAGGGCCCGGGCCAGCGCCACGCGCTGCTGCTGACCGCCGGACATCTCGCGGGGCGAGCGCTTCTCCATCCCGGTCAGCGAGACGATCTCGAGGATCTCGCCGACCCGGCGCTTGATGTCGCTTTTGGAGACTTTCTTGCGCTCCAGCCCGAACGCCACGTTCTGGTACGTGTTCAGGTGCGGGAAGAGGGCGTACGACTGGAACACCATGTTGACGTCGCGCTTGTTGGCCGAGACGTGGGTGACGTCCTGGCCGTCGAGGAAGACGGTGCCGGCGGTCGGCTCCTCGAACCCGGCGATCATGCGCATCGTCGTCGTCTTGCCGCAGCCGGACGGCCCGAGCAGCGAGAAGAACTCACCCTGGGCGATCGCCAGATCGGTCCGCTTGACCGCGGGCACGGTCTCGCCGTGCGACAGGTAGTTCTTGAGCACGCCGGCGAACTCGATCGCCGGGGTGCCGGCGGCCGGCGCTGTCCGGGGCCGGGTCACGCTGTGCTGGGGGGTGGTCATGGCGTTCCTCTTCGCGGTGGGGTGGCGTTCGGTGCGGTGGTGAAGGTCAGCCCAGATAGCTCATGACGTGCTTGAGTCGGGTGTACTCCTCGAACCCGTACATGGACAGGTCCTTGCCGTAGCCCGAGTGGCCGAAGCCGCCGTGCGGCATCTCCGAGACGAACGGCAGGTGGGTGTTGATCCAGACGGCGCCGAAGTCGAGCCGCCTCGAGACCCGCATCGCCCGGCCGTGGTTCTGGGTCCAGACGCTGGCGCTCAGGCCGAACCGGACGTCGTTGGCCCAGCGGACGGCGTTGTCCTCGTCGTCGAACTCCTGAACCGTGATGACCGGGCCGAAAACCTCGTCCTGGATCATCTCATCCCGCTGCCTGAGTCCAGACACGACGGTCGGCTCGAGGAAGTAGCCCCGGTCGCCGATCCGCTTGCCGCCGGCCACGATGCTGGCGTGCTCGGGCGCCCGGTCGAGGAAGCCCTGCACCCGGGCCAGCTGGTTGGCGTTGTTGACCGGGCCGAAGTAGGCCTCGGTGTCGTCCGGCCCGCCGACCCTGGTGTCGCGGGCGGCCTGGGCCAGCGCCGCGGTGAAGTCGCTCGCGACCCGCCCGTGCACGAGCACCCGGGTGGCGGCCGTGCAGTCCTGGCCCGCGTTGAAGTAGCCGGCGCCGGCGATCGCGGCCGCCGTGGCCTCGATGTCGGCGTCGTCGAAGACGATCACCGGGGCCTTGCCGCCCAGCTCGAGGTGGGCCTTCTTGAGGTCGGCGGCGGCCGCGACCGCGACCTCCATGCCGGCCCGGGTCGAGCCGGTGATCGAGACCAGCTGCGGCGCCGGGTGGGCGACCACGGCCCGGCCGGTGTCGCGGTCGCCGCAGACCACGTTGAGCACGCCCGGCGGCAGGAACTCGGCCGCGATCTCGGCCAGCAGCAGGGTGCTGACCGGGGTGGTGTCGGACGGCTTGAGCACCACCGAGTTGCCGGCCGCGACGGCCGGCGCGAACTTCCAGACCGCCATGACCATCGGGTAGTTCCACGGGGTGATCTGCGCGCACACGCCGATCGGCTCGCGCCGGACGTACGAGGTGTGGTCGCGCAGGTACTCCCCCGCGGACTTGCCTTCCAGATTGCGCGCCGCGCCCGCGAAGAAGCGCAGCTCGTCGACCATCGGGCCGATCTCCTCCTGCCGGGTGGCCTCGACCGGCTTGCCGGTGTTGCGGCACTCGGCGGCGATCAGCTCTTCGGCCCGCGCCTCCACGGCGTCGGCGATCTTCAGCAGGGCCCGCTGCCGCTCGGCCGGGGTGGCGTCGCGCCACACCTCGAAGCCCTTGTCCGCGGCGGCCATGGCCGCGTGGACGTCCCGGGCCGAGGAGACCGGCGCGAGCGCGTACGCCTCCCCGGTGCTGGGGTCGATCACCTCGGACGTGACCCCGTCAACGGCGTCGGTGTGACCGCCACCGACGAAGTTGCGCAGAACGGGCAGCGCGGCGCTCACTGAATATGACCTCCGGGAAAGGCGCTGTGACAGCTCCCACACGAATCGACGTGAGGGACCTTGACACACGCGACGGACTGAAGACAAGGGAATCCGAAGTAATTTCCAAACCTGAAACGGAATCCGGCGTTCAGCACCGGCTCCAACTACGCAATCCGGGGTTAGCCTGCGTAATACCTGTCGGCCACCGAGAGCGCCCCGTCGAGGATCGCCAGGCCTTCCTCGACCTCGGCCGCGCTCACCGTGCACGGCGGCGCGACGTGCACCCGGTTGAAGTGGGTGAAGGGCCAGAGCCCGCGCTCCTTGCAGGCCGCGGCCAGCTCGTTCATCGGGCCGGCGGCCGCGCCGGCGGCGTTGAACGGCACCAGCGGCTCGCGGGTCGCCCGGTCCCGAACGAGCTCGATCGCCCAGAAGACGCCCAGTCCACGCACCTCGCCGACGCTCGGGTGCTTCTCCGCCAGCGACGCGAGGCCCGGCGCGATCACGTCGTCCCCGATGGCTCGGGCGTGCTCGACGATCCCCTCCTCCTTGAAGATCTCGATGGAGGCGACCGCGGAGGCACAGGCGAGCGGGTGGCCCGAATAGGTCAGCCCGCCCGGGAACGGCCGCTCGCGGAACGTCTCGGCGATCTCGTCGGAGATGACCACGCCGCCGAGCGGCAGGTAGCCCGAGTTGACGCCCTTGGCGAAGGTGATCAGATCGGGCGTGACGCCCCAGCGGTCGACCGCGAACCACTCGCCGCACCGGCCGAAGCCGGCCATCACCTCGTCGGCGATGAAGACGATCCCGAACTCGTCGCACAGCTGGCGCACGCCGGCCAGGTAGCCGGGCGGTGGCACGAGGACGCCGTTGGTGCCGACCACGGTCTCGATCAGCACGGCGGCGATGGTCGCCGCGCCCTCGAAGACGATCGTGTCGCGCAGGTGGGCCAGGGCTCGCTGCGACTCCTCCTCCGGGGTCGAGGAATAGAAGGGCGAGCGGTACGGGTATGGGCCCCAGAAGTGCACGACACCGATCGCCGTGGGCTCGTTGGCCCAGCGCCGCGGGTCGCCGGTGGCGGTGATCGCGGTCGACGTCGAGCCGTGGTAGCTGCGGTACATCGACAGCACCTTGTGCCGGCCGGTGTGGCCACGGGCCAGGCGCACGGCGTTCTCGTTGGCCTCGGCGCCGCCGTTGGTGAAGAACACCTTGTTGAGCGGGCCGGGGGCCAGCTCGCTGATCAGGCGGGCCGCCTCGCCGCGCTTGTCGTTGGCGAAGGCGGGCTGGATCGTGCAGAGCTTGGCCGCCTGCTCCTGGATCGCCGCCACCAGCTTGGGGTGCTGGTGTCCGATGTTGACATTCACGAGCTGCGACGAGAAGTCCAGATATTTCGTGTTTTCGTAGTCCCAGAAATAGGAGCCACTGGCCCCCGCGACGGGCATCGGGTCGATCAGGCCCTGCGCCGACCAGGAGTGGAAGACGTGGGCGCGATCGTCGGCGCGGACTTCGTTTTCCATGAAGATCATCGATTCGTCGGGAAGCCGAGGTCGATCGAGGACGTGCCGGGATCCGGCCACCGCGACGTGACGACCTTGGATCGGGTGAAGAAGTGGATGCCGTCCGGCCCGTACATGTGGGTGTCGCCGAACAGCGACGCTTTCCAGCCGCCGAACGAGTAGTAGGCCACCGGCACCGGGATCGGCACGTTGACGCCGACCATGCCCGCGTTCACATCGAACTGGAACTGCCGGGCGGCGCCGCCGTCGCGGGTGAAGATGGCGGTGCCGTTGCCGTACTCGTTGTCGTTGATCAGCTGCACGGCCTCGGCGTACGTCTTCGAACGGACCACACAAAGCACCGGCCCGAAGATCTCGTCGGTGTAGACCTCCATGTCCGGGGTGACGTTGTCGAGCAGCGTGACGCCCAGGAAGTAGCCGTCGCCGGGCACCTCCGCCTCGCGGCCGTCGGCGATCACCGTCGCGCCGGCCTCGACGCCACGGGTCACGTAGCCGGCCACCTTGTCCTTGTGCTGGGCGCTGATCAGCGGGCCCATCTGCGACTCGGGATCCGTACCGGCCCCGATCTTGAGCTTGGGCAGGCGCGCGGCGATCGCGTCGACCAGCGGGTCGGCCACGTCGCCCACCGCCACCACCACGGAGACGGCCATGCAGCGTTCGCCGGCCGAGCCGTAGGCGGCGTTGACCGCGGCGTCGGCGGCCGCGTCGATCTCGGCGTCCGGCAGCACGATCATGTGGTTCTTGGCCCCGCCCAGGGCCTGCACGCGCTTGCCGTGGCTGGTGCCGGTCTCGTAGATGTACTTGGCGACCGGGGTCGAGCCGACGAAGCTGACGGCGGCGATGTCGGGGTGGGTGAGCAGCGCGTTGACCGCCTCCACGTCGCCGTTGACGACGGTGAAGACGCCGTCGGGCAGGCCGGCCTCCCGCCACAGCTTGGCCAGGAAGAGCGCCGCCGACGGGTCCTTCTCGCTGGGCTTGAGCACGAAGGCGTTGCCGGCCGCGATGGCCGTGGTGCACATCCACAGCGGCACCATGGCCGGGAAGTTGAACGGGGTGATGCCGGCGACCACGCCGAGCGGCTGGCGGATCGAGTAGACGTCGACGCCGGTGGCCGCCTGCTCCGAGAAGGAGCCCTTCATCAGGTGCGGGATGCCGGTGGCGAACTCGGCGTTCTCCAGGCCGCGGGCCACCTCGCCGGCGGCGTCGGAGAGGACCTTGCCGTGCTCGCTGGTGATGATCGCGGCCAGGTCGCCCGAGTGCGCCGCGAGCAGCTCACGGAACTTGAACAGCACCGCCGAGCGCTTCGACAGCGAGGCGGAACGCCACTCCTTCGCGGCTTCCTTGGCCACCGCCACAGCGTCGCCGACCTCGGCGGCCGAGGCGAGGTCGACCTCGGCGGTCTGCTCGCCGGTGGCGGGGTTGAAGACGGGCCCGACCCGGCCGGACGAGCCGGCCCGCTCGGCGCCACCGATCCAGTGCGCGATTCGAATCATGAGCGGAGATTACGTAACACCTCTGGACCGAACAATGGCCGAATCGTACTGTCACAAAATCCATCCAACCGCCCCACCCGCCACCCTTGAACGGACTGAAGGCTTTGCTTGACGAGGTGAAACATCACCTGACCGACATCTCCGCGCGAGGCCTGGCCGAGGCGATCGGGCGTGCGGTCGGTGATGGGGCGCTCAACCCAGGAGCCAAACTGCCGCCCGTACGCAAGGTCGCCGCGGCCCTGCAGATGTCGCCCACCACCGTCAGCGCAGCCTGGCAGCTCCTCCGAAGATCGGGAACCATCCGGACCGACGGACGTCGCGGCACCATCGTCGCCGAAGATCGGCTCAGCGGCCCCGGGCGCTACCGGGCGGCCCTGCGCGGCGGTTCCGGTTTCGCGCTGGACCTCTCCACGGGCGTACCGGACCCGGCCCTTCTGCCCCCGCTGCCGCCCCTGGCCGGCCTCTCCCCTGCGCCGACCAGCTACCTCGACGAGCCCGTCCTGCCTGCGCTGGCCGCGTTGCTGCGTGAGACCTGGCCGTACGCCCCCGAGCGCCTCGCGGTCTTCGACGGCGCCATGGACGCGATCGACCACATCGCCTCGGCCCTGCTGCGCATCGGCGACCGCGCCGTCGTCGAGAACCCCTGCTTCCCGCCCCTGCTGGACCTGCTCGACGCCCTCGGCGTCCAGGTCATCGGGGCCGGCACCGACGCCGAGGGCATGCTCCCGGACCAGCTGGCCGCGGCCCTAGCCCAGCGCCCGGCCGCCGTCTTCCTGCAACCGCGCGCCCACAACCCCACCGGCGCGTCGTGGTCGAGCTCGCGGGCGGCCTCGCTCGCCGCCGTGCTCGCGCGATCACCCCAGGTGTACGCCGTGGAGGACGATTCCGCCGGCGACGTGTCCTCCGCCGAGCTCCACTCCCTGGGCACCCACCTGCCGCGCCAGACCGTCCACGTCCGCAGCTTCTCGAAATCGCACGGCCCCGACCTGCGCCTGGCCGCCGTGGCCGCCCCCGCCGCCGTCCTCGACCCGGTCCTCGAACGCCGCCTGCTCGGCCAGGGCTGGACCAGCCGCCTCCTGCAACATCTCCTGCTGACCCTGCTCACCGACGAGCCCTCGACAGCCGCCGTCGCCCACGCCCGCGCGACGTACGCCTCCCGCCGCCACCAGATCGAGAAGGCCCTGAACCTCCCCCCGGGCGACGGCCTCAACCTGTGGCTCCCCGTCGCCGACGAACAGGCGGCCCTGATCTCCCTGGCCAGCGCCGGCATCTCCGCCGCCGCCGGCACCGCCTTCACCGTCGGCCCCGCCTCCCCCCACCTCCGCGTGACCGTCGGCCTGATCACCACGGATCACGCCGCCATCGCCACCCGCCTGGCCGAGGCAGCCCGCGCTCCCGCCCAAGCGGTGCCCCGTTAGCAGCCCGAACCGCAAGCAAACGCCCGGAATCCAGCCTTTTGAGCTGTGTTGCATCACCCGAACGAGTGTCATGGGACCAGTTGCTTAGCAACTACTGGTCGTGTGACTATTTCGGCCATGAGCGCATGCGACACTTTGCCCATGACCGAGGCCTTCTTCGATCACCCTGAGCCCTGGACGGAGGCGGAGTACCTCGCGCTCGGCGAGACATCTAGTCGAATCGAGCTAGTCGACGGGGGACTTCGGGTGAGCCCGGCAGGAAACATCGCGCACCAAGCCATCTCGGACAATCTCCATACCGTGTTGCAGCCGGCGGCGCAGTCAGCACATATGCGCGTCGTCTCCGCAATCAACGTTCACCTGTCGCCGGGGCGGATTCTGATTCCTGATCTCGCTGTCGGCACCATGCCACGGGTAGGCGTCCTGGCCGACGCGGCGACTGTCGAAATGGTCGTGGAGATCCTCTCGCCCAGCAGTGTCACCATGGATCGCACCGAAAAGCGGGAACTCTACGCGGCAGCCAAGATCGATTGGTACCTGCTGGTCGAGCCCGACATGCCCGACTACGAAGGCGTCACGCTCCGATTGCTCCGTCGCCGGAACGGCGGCTACGACGAGGTGGCCGTCGCCAAACATGGCGAGACTCTGCGGCATGATCGGCCATTCCCCATCGAGGTCAACACCGACGCGCTGCTCGATTTCTGAGCAGTCATGAGCCCTCTGACCGAGGCCGAGTACCTGGCCATATACGAGCCGGCGCGGCGGATCGAGTTGATGGACGGGCGGTTGCGGCCGAGTCCGGCGCCGAGTTGGCCGCATCAGGAGATGTCGTGGCTGCTTGTCGGGGCGTTGCGAGCAGCGGTGGAGGCGGCCGGGTTTCGGGTGGCGGCTTCCGTCAATGTCCGGCTCGACATCGACCGGATCGTCATTCCCGACATCGTCGTCACACGGGATCCGGCGCCGGGGCTGGTGATCGACGCGACCGATGTCGTGCTGATCGCGGAGATCGCGCCCGAGACGGCGCTGACCGACCGGGGGCTGCGGATCCGCTATGCCGCGGCCTACGTGCCCTGGTACCTGCTGATCGAGCCGCACCGGCCCGGCCCGAACACGATCAGGATCCAGCTGTTCCGGCTGGAGCACGGCCACTACATCCTCCAGACCGCCGCCGTCTCGGGCGAGTTGATGACCGCGGCCAAGCCGTTCGCGATGGCGCTGCGGCCGGAGGAGTTCCTGTTCGTGCCCTAGCGGCGGGCGGGGCGGAAGCTGTCGAACACGAGTTGGAGGTCGGCGCGGTAGCGGTTCCAGTCGGCGTCGCGGGTCTGCCAGTAGAAGCCGTACGCCTGGGTGGTGGCCGTGATGACGCCGCGGTTGTTGACGTGCTGGCGGGTGCCGCCGCGGGTGAAGGTGAACTCCCAGTCGGCGGCCTTGCGGAAGTAGTCGACCTCCTTGATGTGGATCTCACGGTAGGACGGGAAGTCGCCGGCCGAGACGCGGTAGTCGGCTTTGGAACGCCAGTCGGCTACCGGGTCGGGCTGGGGCTTGCGGGTCTGGTCGATGCCGAGGACCCGGCCGGAGGTACGGAAGTAGACGATGGAACCCTCCTGGGAGCGGGTCCATCCCTCGGGGACGTAGACGGCGAAGCCGGACGGGTCCTTGTAGTCACGCCAGCCGTCCGGCAGCGCGGGCAGGCCCGAGCCCGAGCCGCCGGGCGCGGTGGTGGCCGGGGCGCTCGAGGCGGCGGCCGATGTGCGGGCCGGGGTCGCGCTCGGGCTGTTCGACGCGGAGGCGGAAGCGGAGACGGAGGGCGCGGCGGACGGCGTCGAGGTGGCGGCCGGGGGTACGGAGGCCGGCGCCGCGGGCGGGTCGGCCGTCGTCTGGTCGCCGGCCGAGTCGCTGCCGGCCCGGATCACGGTCCAGACCACGCCGGCGAGCAGGAGAACGGCGACCGCGACCGCCAGCATCAGCCGGGTCCGGTGCGACCCGCGCGCCGCGGTCGGCGCCGGATCGGCCGGAACCACCTCGATCGGCGCCACCTCAGCCGGCCGCGTCCCGGCCGGCAGCGCCTCGGCCGAGCGCGTTCCAGTTGGCAGCGCCTCGGCCGAGCGCGTTCCAGCTGGCAGCGCCTCGGCCGAGCGCGTTCCAGCTGGCAGCGCCTCGGCCGAGCGCGCCTCAGCCGGGCGAGCTTCAGGTGACGGTGCCTCGGCCGCGCGCGTTCCAGGTGAGGGGTTCTCGGAAGGCGCAATCTCCGCCGGCTGCGATTCAGCCGCTGCGGCCCCAGCCTGCGCGCCTACACGCTGCGCGTCTACGCCCTGCAGATCTTCACCCGGCGCGCCTTCGGTCGGCGTGCTTTCAACGTCCGAGCCCTCGGCCTTTGGACCGTTGGCGGGTATCACCGCAGCGGGCGACTCCTCGGCCGGCTGGGCTGAGGGGGGCGGGTCCGACGGTGGGCGCTGGGACGGGATGGGCGTGACCGGCGCGCCGAGGGCGGCCGAGGCGTGGTTTTCACGCGAGAGGTCGCCCGGGGCGACCTTGCGGTTGGGTGGGGTGTCGACGCGTACCACCGAAGCGTGGCCGTAGGAGCCGGAAGTCGCCGCACGCAGCAGGTGTTCCGCCTCGGACGCGTCGATCCGGTCGGCCGGATCCTTCTGCAGGAGGCCCAGGAGCAGGGGCTCGAGGGGTCCGGCCTGGCGGGGCGGGTCCGGCTCGTCGGCGGCGAGGGCGGTCAGGGTGGCGATGGCCGAGGTGCGGTGGAACGGGGACTGGCCCTCGACGGCCGCGTAGAGCGTGGCGCCCAGGGACCACAGGTCGGAGGACAGGCCCGCCGCGCCCGTCTTGGCGCGTTCGGGTGACATGTACTCGGGGGAGCCGATCAGCATGTCGGCGCTGCTGACCAGGGCGTCGCCCTCGATGGTGGCGATGCCGAAGTCGGTGAGCAGGACGCGGCCGTCGTCGGCGAGCAGGACGTTGGCCGGCTTGACGTCCCGGTGATCCACCCCGGCCTTGTGGGCGGCCTTGAGCGCCGCGATGAGCTCGAGGCCGATCCGGGCGGTGCGGCGCGGGTCGAGCGGGCCGTCGGCGTTGAGCACCGCCTGCAGCGAGCGGGACGGCACGTACTCCATGACGATCCACGTGCGGTCGTCCACCTCGAGCACGTCGTAGATCTGGACCACGTTGGGGTGACCGAGGCGGGCCGCGGCCCGGGCCTCGCGCAGCGTGCGGCGGCGGGCGGCGTCCGCGTCCTTGAGCCCCTCGGTCAACAGCTCCTTGATGGCGACGTCACGCTGGAGGACCTCGTCGCGGGCGAGCCAGACGCGGCCCATGCCGCCCTGACCGAGGGACTCCCCGAGCCGGTAGCGGCCGGCGATCAGGGTCGTGGCATCGGGCATGCCGGTCGATATACCCCACCCGGCGCGCGCTCAGACCTGCACAGATGGTTCCACTCGCTCCGGAATGTGCAATACTTCCGGCACTCGGAGTCGAAAGTTTCGAAACGTGGTCCGAGCGAGCGAGGAGAGTCGGATGGCCGTGGGCGGGCGACGGGTGACGATCGCGACCATCGCGGAGGCTGCGGGCGTCTCGGTCCCTACGGTGTCACGAGTGCTCAATGGGCGCACTGACGTGTCACCGGAGACACGCGACCGCATCGAGCATCTTCTCCGTGAGCACGACTACCGCCCTCGTAACTCTCGGCAGCCGCTGCGGGCCGGGCTCATCGACCTGGTGTTCCACGATCTGGACAGCCCATGGGCGGTCGAGCTGATCCGCGGCGTCGAGGAGGTCACGCACGCGGCCGGGGTCGGCACGGTGATCTCCGCGGTGCACCGGCGGACGGCCTCGACCCGGCAGTGGCTGCAGAATCTGCGGTCGCGGCAGTCCGACGGGGTGATCCTGGTGATCTCCGACGGGGCCGGCCCGGTCAGCACGGAACTGCACCGGCTCAACGTGCCGATGGTGATCATCGACCCGGCCGGGGGTGCGGCGGCCGACGTGCCGACGATCGGCGCCACCAACTGGTCGGGCGGCCGCAGCGCCACCGAGCATCTGATCTCGTTGGGGCACAAGCGGATCGCCCTGATCGAGGGCCCGCGCAGTCTGCTGTGCAGCCGGGCCCGGATGGACGGCTACCGGGCCGCGCTGGAGTCGGCCGGCCTGCGGGTCGACCGCAAGATCATCGAGCCCGGTGACTTCAACCACGAGTCGGGCTTCGCGGCGGCCGAGCGGCTGCTGAGCAAAGAGGACCGGCCGACTGCGATATTCGCGTCGAGCGATCAGATGGCGCTGGGCGTCTACGAGGCGGCGCGGCTGCGGGGGCTGCGGGTGCCGGACGATCTGAGCATCGTCGGCTTCGACGACCTGCCCGAGGCGCGCTGGTCGTCGCCGCCGCTGACGACCGTGCGCCAGCCGCTGGCCGACATGGGTGGGCTCGCCGCGCGAACCGTCCTGCGGTTGTCGCGCGGCGAGCCCATCGAGACTCCCCGGGTGGAGCTGGCCACCGAGATGGTGGTCCGGGAAAGCACCGCTCCCCTTCGGCCTTAGTTACTTGCCGAGTTACTTGCCGAAGCCGGCGGTCAGACCACTGAGCAGCTGGCGGCGGCCGATCGCGTAGAGGATCACGATCGGCACCGTGGTCAGGGTGACCGAGGCGGCGATGGCCGGCACGTTGATGCCGAACTGGCCCTGGAAGTTGGCCAGCGCCAGCGGGATCGCGCGCTGATCGGGGCTCTGGGTGAGCACCAGCGGAAGCAGGAAGCCGTTCCAGATGTTCAGCGCGCTGTAGATCGTTACCGTGACCAGGGCGGGCCGGGTCAGCGGGAACGCCAGGCGCCACAAGGTGCCCCACTCACTGGCGCCGTCCATCCGCATCGACTCGAAGAGCTCCTTCGGGATGTCCCGGATGAAGTTCGACAGCACGATCACGGACAGCGGGATGGCGAACGCGATCGACGGCAGGATGATCGCGAGCAGGGTGTCGTACAGCTTCAGCTTGATGATGATCAGGTAGACCGGGATGATCACCGCCTGCAGCGGGATGGCCAGACCGGTCAGGAAGATCCAGTTCATCGCCTTGAGCGTGCGGTTGCCGGCGCCACGCACGACCGCATAGCCGGCCATGAAGCTGACCGCGACGGCTGGGACGACCGCGCCGGCCGTGATGACCACGCTGTTGAAGAAGTACCGGACGAAGTCCGCCTCGATGACAGCCTTGTAGTTCTCGAACGTCAGGTCGGTCGGCGGGGCCAGGGGGTTGGTGATGAAGTACGTGTCCTGGGTCTTGAAGCTGGTGATGACGATCCAGTAGATCGGCAGCATCACGACGAAGAGCCAGAGCCAGCTCAGCGAGCCGCCGAGCCAGTTGTAACCGCGGAACCGGCTCTTCTTGACCCGGGGGCCGGGAGTGCCGGTGACGGTCGTGGCCGGAGTCCGCTCGGTGATGGTCGACAACTCAGACTCCTTCCAGCTGGCTCTCGTCGGCCCGGCCGCCGAGTCGCCGGAACAGCAGCGACAGGATGAGTCCGACGAGGACCAGGATGACGGCGATGGCGCTGGCCGGGCCCATCAGGTTGGCCTGGAAGCCCTTCTGGTACATCTGCAGCGCGAGGGTCCGGGTCGAGTCGCCGGGGCCGCCGCCGGTGAGTAGGTAGATCAGGTCGAAGAAGAGCAGCGAGCCGACCACCATCAGCGTCGACGATGTGATGATCGTGTACTTCAGCTGGGGCAGCGTGATCGAGAAGAACTGCCGCATCCGACCGGCGCCGTCGATCTGGGACGCCTCGTACAACGATGTGGGGATCTGCCGCACCGCGCCTTGGTAGATCAGCGTGTGGAACGGGATGAACTGCCAGGACACGATGAAGATCAGGGTGGCCATGGCGAGCGTCGCGTTGCCCAGCCAGTCCTGGTTCAGTGACTCGATGCCGAGGCCGGCGCCGAGGCCGAAGTTCGGGTCGAGCAGCGCCTTGAACGTGATGGCGATGGCGGCCGAGCTCAGCAGCAGCGGGATGAAGTACAGCACCGCGAGCAGCTCACGGTAGCGCTTGCTGGTGGCCAGGAAGGTGCCGAGCAGAATCGACATCGGCGTCTGCACCAGCCACGACAACGCCATGATCAGGAAGGTGATCCACAGCGCGTGGGGCAGGCCGGGGTCGGAGAGCGCGGCCTTCCAGCTGGTCAAGCCGGTGACCTCGATGTCGCCGATGCCGTTCCAGGTGGTGAAGCTCAGGAACATCACCCCGAACAGCGGGATGATGCCGAAGAGCGTGAACCACACGAACGCGGGCAGCGCCATCCAGGTGACGGAGCTGGAGCCGCTCCGCCCGCCGCTGGACTTGTTGCTGCCCTTCGTCCGTACGACGGGCGGAGCGATCGTGGTCACTTGCCGATGACTCCGTTCATGGCGTCCACCCACTGCTGCGGGGTGACCTGCAGCTGGAACAGCTTCGCGATGTTGTCCAGCAGCGTCTCGGCGGCGGTCGGGCTCAGCGCCTGGTCCCAGGACTGGGCGAAGACCTTGGCGTTGGAGGCGATGGTGGACATGTCCTTGAGGAACGCCGCGTCGTCTCCGGTGAACAGGCTATCGCTGTTCTTCAGAACCGGCACGCCGCCGGACTTGACCCAGCCGGCCTTCTCGTCGTCGTCGACCAGCGTGGTCGAGAAGAACTTCTTGGCGATGTCCTTGGCCTCGGTGGAGGCCTTCGACGAGATCGAGAGGTACTGACCGGGGTTGCCGACCGTGTTGCTCGGGTCGCCCTTGCCACCCTCGACGGTCGGGAAGTTCATCCAGCCCAGGCCGCCGTCCTTGACGAAGTTGCCGCCGTCGGCCTTCTGGATGCCGTACGACCAGGAGCCGTGCAGCATCATGGCGGCCTTGCCGGTGTAGAGCAGGGCCTGGTCGGCGTTCGAGTCGGCCGTGGTCGACGAGAAGCCCTTCTGGAAGCCGTTCGCCTTCACCAGATCCTGGATCTTGGTGAGCATGTCCAGCACGGCCGGGTCGGACCAGGCGCCCTTCTCGCCGGCGAAGACCCGGTCGAAGACCTCGGAGCCGGCCGTGCGGTCGAGCAGGAACTCGAGCCACATCATGTTCGTCCAGCGTGACTGTCCACCGAGGGAGAACGGAGCGATCTTCTTCTCGTTGAACTTCGGCACCAGGGCCATGATCTCGCCCCACGTCTTCGGGGGCTGGACGCCGACGCGCTCGAAGACCTTCTTGTTGTAGAACAGCACGATCGGCTGCACGGTCTCGATCGGCAGCGCGTAGATCTTCTTGTCGACCGTGGCCGCGCCGAACGACGACGGCAGGATCTTGTCCTTGACCGCGGCGTTCTGGTCGAGCCACGAGGTCAGGTCCTCGACCTGGTTGGACTTGACGTACTCCTTGAGGCCGCCACCGCCCCAGCCCCAGATCATCGTCGGGCCCTGGTCGGCGCCGAGAGCCGTCTTGATCTTCTGCTTGTACGCGTCGTTCTGGAAGAACGTGGGGGTGATCTTGGTGTCCGGGTTGGCCTTGTTGAACCGGTCGATCGCCGCCTGGCGGATCGGCTCGCCGGGCTCGCCGCTCAACGACCAGTAACTCGCCGCGCCGCCGCTGCCACCACCGCTGTTGGAACCGCCGCTCTTGTCCTCCGGGCCGGAGCTGCCACAAGCCGCCAGAGCGGCAGCACCAGCAGTACCCGCGGCCAGGCCGAGGAAGTTACGCCTATTGATCACGCTGATCTCCGTATTAGTGTTTTGCCGCTCGGATTGGGTGGTCGTCCGCGTCACAGAGACTGCAACTTTCGTACAACGACCGCAAGTTAACGTGAGGTTTCGTTAACGTAGGGTTTCGTGGTGATCATGTCAAGGGTCTTGCCGTGGTCGCGCTCCCACAGCAAGAGTGGACGCCGTCTCCGCCCGTTTCGACAGGGCATCCTAAGATCACCCAGCGCCGAAAGTTCGCGCTGTGAAAACACTGAAAGTTTCGGAACCTCTGAGGAGTCGCGCCGTGACCGTAGAACATCGATGGCAGGATCCGGCGCTCGAAGTCGCTGACCGCGTTGACGCCCTGATGGCCGCCATGACCATCGAAGAGAAGGTCGGACAGCTGGGCAGCCGCTGGGTCGGCAACGACATGCAGGAGGAGGAGCAGACCGACCCCGAGGAGACCCTCAACGTCGCTCCGATGCAGGACGTCTTCGCCGCATCCGGCACCATCTCCCTCGAAGAGGCCAGCCGACGGGGCCTCGGCCACCTGACCCGGGTGTACGGCAGCAAGCCGCTCACGCCGGCCGAGGGCGCCGCCGAATTGATCCGTCAGCAGCAGATCGTCCTCGCCAACTCGCGGCTCGGCATCCCCGCCCTGGTCCACGAGGAGTGCCTGACCGGCTTCACCGCCTTCGGCGCAACGGTCTATCCCGCCGCCATCGCCTGGGGCGCTACCTTCGACCCGGAGCTGGTCGAGCGGATGGCGGCCGCCATCGGCCGCGACATGGCCGCCGTCGGCGTGCACCAGGGCCTGTCCCCGGTGCTCGACGTCGTGCGTGACTACCGGTGGGGCCGGGTCGAGGAGACCATCGGCGAGGACCCGTACCTGGTGGCGCTGCTCGGCGCGGGCTACGTGCGCGGCCTGGAGAGCGCCGGGGTGATCGCCACGCTCAAGCACTTCGCGGGCTACTCGGCCTCGCGCGGCGCCCGCAACCACGGCCCGGTGTCGATGGGGCGGCGCGAGCTGCTCGACATCATCCTGCCGACCTTCGAGACGGCGATCCGCGAGGGCGGGGCGCGCTCGGTGATGAACTCCTACTCCGACATCGACGGGGTGCCCGCCGGGGCCGACCCGTGGCTGCTCACCACGGTGCTGCGGGACCAGTGGGGCTTCACCGGCACGGTCGTCTCCGATTACTGGGCGGTGCCGTTCCTGGCCTCGACCCACCATGTCGCGGCCGACGAGACCGAGGCCGGCGTGCAGGCGCTGACCGCCGGCATCGACGTGGAGCTGCCGGACACGCTGGGCTTCTCGGCCGCTCTGATCTCCCAGGTGCCGGAGTCGCTCATCGACCGGGCGGTCCGCCGGCTGCTCACCCAGAAGGTCTCTCTCGGGCTGCTCGACCCCGATTGGACCCCCGAGTCGTCGGTGGCCGCCGCCGGAGACGTCCGACTCGACTCGTCCGGCAACCGCTCGCTGGCCCGCGAGATGGCCGAGAAGTCGATCATTCTGCTCGACCCGGGAACGGCGCTGCCGCTGCCGGCCTCGAGCCGGATCGCCGTGGTCGGGCCGGCGGCGGACGACCCGCGCACCTTCATGGGCTGCTACGCCTTCCCGAACCACGTGCTGCCGCGCTACCCCGAGATCGGCCTGGGCATCGAAGTGCCGACCGCCGTCGAAGCGCTTCGGTCGGAGTTCTCGGACATTTCGTACGCCCGCGGCTGCGACGTGAACACCGGCGACCGCTCCGGTTTCGCGGCGGCGGTGGCCGCGGCCCGCGACGCCGACGTGGTCGTGGCGATGGTCGGCGACCTGGCCGGGCTGTTCGGGCACGGCACCTCGGGCGAGGGCTGCGACGCCGACGACCTGCGCCTACCGGGCGTGCAGGCCGACCTGGTCGAGGAGCTGCTGGCCACGGGCACGCCGGTGGTCGTGGTGGTGGTCAGCGGCCGGCCGTACGCGCTGGGCGACATCGCCGGCCGCACGGCCGGGCTCGTGCAGGCCTTCATGCCGGGCGAGGAGGGCGCCTCGGCCATCGCCGGCGTGCTCTCGGGGCGGGTCCAGCCGGGCGCGAAGCTGCCGGTGCAGATCCCCCGCACCACGGGCGGGCAGCCCGGCACCTACCTGCAGCCGTCGCTCGGCGCCGAGAACACCGGGGTCAGCAACCTCGACCCGACCCCGCTGTTCGCGTTCGGGCACGGCCGCTCGTACACCACGTTCGAGGTCGACGACCTGCGCGTCTCCGCCTCCTCGCTGCCGACCGACGGCGAGTTCACGGTGACCGCGCGGGTCCGCAACACCGGCGAGCGGGCCGGCGACGAGGTCGTCCAGCTCTACGTACACGACGTGATCGGGCAGGTCACGCGCCCGGTGAAACAGCTGACCGGCTTCGCCCGGGTGCCGCTGGAGCCCGGCGAGGCCAAGGACGTCGAGTTCACGGTGCACACCGACCGGCTCGCCTACACGGGCCGCGACCTCAGCACGATGATCGTCGACCCGGGCGAGGTCGAGATCCTGGTCGGCACCTCGGCCGCCGACCTGCCGTGCCGCGCCACGATCACCCTGACCGGCCCGGTCCGCGAGGTCGGCCGGGGCCGCCGGCTCATCACCCCGGTCGAGGTCCGTAAGGCCTGATTAGACGCACGTCGATCCGCCCGTTCCGAAAGTTCGGGCGGGTCGGCGTCGAAAACTCTCGGCCGGTTCCCGGGACCTTCCGGTCCGAAACTCTGCCCTTGAGCCCTCTGCTCCGTTTCCCTTTTGTTGTACGGCCTTCCACATCGTGGGCTTAACGGCGTTTCAGCCGGCGGTCAGCAGGTGGGCCAGTTCAGTTCTCGACCGCACACCGAGACGAGCGAACACGTTGCGCAGGTGATGGTCGATCGTGCGGGGGCTCAGGTGCAGCTGCCTAGCCACCTCCCGGTTCGTGGCGCCCTCGGCGACCAGGCCGGCGATGCGTTCCTGTTGCGCCGTCAGGGGCGTACGCCCCACCGGGCCGGCCTTGGCCCCCGCCGCCCGCAGCTCCCGCATCGCCTGCTCGGCCCAGGGCCGCGCGTCCAGCCGGTGGAAGGTGTCGGCGGCCCGGCGCAGATGATCGCGGGCCTCGGCCGGCCGCCGCCGGCGCCGCAGATGACGGCCGTAGAGCAGCCCGGTGTGGGCCAGCGCGAACCCCGGATCGTCGTCGCGCCCGTGCCACCCGAGCGCCTCCCGGAAGTGATCCTCGGCGGCGTCGGGATCGAGCGCCGTGAGCGCCCGGCAGCGCGCCCGCAACGCGAGCCAGCCATGCTGCCCGGTCCGCCCGGCCCACTGGTCGAAAACACCGATCGCCGCGGGTTCCTCCCCGGCTGTCCCGGATGCCTGTGGCCCGCCTTTCTCCCAGCCGTTCTCCCCGCCCCTACCCCAGCCGTTCTCCCCGCCCCTTCTCCGGCCGTTCTCCCCGCCTCGATTCAGGTGCGCCGCGGCCTCCACCAGGTGCGGGGTGACGGCGACGCGCAGGACCAGGGAGCCGCCCCCGGCGACGATGCCGGCCAGCCGCTCGGCCGCCGCCGCCGGTTGATTGCCGGCCAGGTCGAGCAGGGCCTCGGCCCAGACGCCCAGGGCCCGCACCTCGGGCTCGGCGTGCCGCACGGCGCCGACCCGCTCGAGGGCCGACTCCCGGTCACCGACGAACGCGGCCAGCAACGCCAGCAGGGCCAGATGAGCGTCGGCCAGATCGGGACGGCCGGCCCCGCGGGCGACCGCCACCCCGTCGAGCGCCGAGGCGGTCGCATGGTCGTACCGCCCGGCGGCCAGGTCGGCGAAGGCGGCCACCTCGAGCGCCGCCGGCACCAGAGCCGACGCACCGTTCTCCCGCGCCAGCCCGGCGGCCTTCCGGGCCAGCCGGGCCGCGCGCTTGTCCTGCCCCAGCAGGATGCCCGTGTTGGCCGCCCGGATCAGCGCGGCCGGGTCGGCGGTCCGCTCCGCCAGCCGCAGCACCTCCCGGAGGCGGATGAATGCCGCGTCCTCGGCCCCCGTCATCAGGTCGGCCACGCCGGCGACCTGATGCACGGCCATGGCCCGTCCACCCATCCGCCCGTCCGCGAATCGGGCCGTCGCCCGCCGGGCCAGTTCCGGGTAGCGCCCCGGCTCCCCCGTCCGGCTACACGCCTCCCCGGCCAGCAGCAGGGCGTCGAGAGCCCCGTCCGGGTCGGCCGGCATCAGCTCGGCCGCCACGTCGAGCAGCACGTCCCGCGCCTCGGCCGGCGCCGCCCGCAGGTTGATCTCGGCCAGCACGCCCCGGGCCCGCGCCCGCACACCGGCGCTGCCCCGCAGCTTGCCGGCCCGCCGCACCAGCAGCCCCGCCTCATGCGTACGCCCGGCCGCCATCAGCGACCGCGCCGCCGCCAGCAACGCCGCCGAGGCCCCGCGCGGGGTGGCGCTCAGCTCGGCCGCCCGCCGCTGCGCGATCGCGGCCTCCCGCGGCGCCGCTTGCTCCGCCTCCATCATCAACTCCCGCGCGAGCTCCTCGTCCGGCCCGGCCGCCATCGCCGCCAGATGCAGCAGCGCACCGAGTTGCCGCCCAGCCGACCCCAGCACCCCGGCCAGCGCCAGATGCGCCGCATGCCGCCGGCCGACCGTCTCCTCGGCGAGGATCACCGACCGGACCACCTCCGGCGTGAACCGCACCCCCTCCTCCCCCACGACGACCAGCTCAGCCCGCTCGGCCGGCTCGAGATCCGACAGCGACGCCCCGGCGCCGGCCACTTTCAGCAGTTCCGCCGGGCGGACCGTGGAGTCGGTCGCGGCCAGCAGAAGTAGTGTGCGAGTGGACGGCGGCAACGCCGGCAGCACAGCCCGCAGGCGCAGCCGGAGCCGGCTGTCCGGCGGCAACGTGCCGGGAAGAGCCGCATAGCCCCGCCGCTGCTCCGGCGTCAGCGTGGTGGCGAGGTCGGTCAGGGCCGCCGGGTTGGCCCCGGCGATCTCCAGCAGCCCGGTCGCGACGTCGTCGGTGATGTCCGGCGCCCACCGGCGCAGCAGCTCACGGCACGCCTCCTCATCCAGCGGGCGCAATTGCCGCAGCGGCAACCCGGTGAGAGCAGCGTCATGGGTGACCGAGGCCAGGACTGCGACCGGCGCCCCACCAAGGCGGCGGGCCACCAGCCGGATCACCTGACGGGTCGGCTGATCCAGCCGGTCGGCGTCGTCGAGCAGGCAGAGCATCGCCCGGCCGCGCGCCGCCCGCCGCAGCAGCGCCACCACCGCCAGGCACAACGTCAGCGGCCCGCCCCCGGGCTCACGCCCGCCCGCCACCGCGAGCAGCGGTTCCCGCCACTCCGCCGGCAGCTCCCGCACCGTCCCGTCGAGGGACTCGACCAGTCGCTGAAGCCCGCCGTAGGCGATGCCGGACTCGTCCCCATGCCCCGGAACGGACACGACGGTCCACATCAGGCCTCTCGCGGCCGGTGGTTGATCGAGCACGGATCTCCGGGCGGCCTCGAGCATCGTCGTGCGGCCCTCGCCCGGGCCGGCCGTCAGGACCAGGGCGCCGCCGCGCCCGGCCGCCGCTTCTGTGAGCAGGTCGGTGATCGCCGCCAGGTCGGCGTCACGGCCACAAGGGACAACTTCATGCACTACCGGTGCATTAAGCATGCGGCGAGTCTGTCGATCCGCCCGGCCCCGGGGAAGCCCTTTTCGGTTGATGAAATTTCGCGCTCGTTAACGCCCGGTTGCCGACACTGGTGATTTCGCCGATGCGCAATGGCCCGGGAGCGGCAAAAACTGACCGCCATCAATCTCCTACCCCCGAGGAGCGTGTCAGGTGCAGCACCTTCGCAAGGTCTTCGCCGCGGCGGTCGCCGCCGTGGCGCTGTCCGTCACGGTCGGCGTCGCGCCGGCCCGGGCCGCCGACAATCCGTACGAGCGCGGCCCGGCCCCGACGCAGGCCGCGCTGGACGCCAGCCGAGGTCCGTACAGCGTCTCCACCCAGAACGTCTCGTCGCTCGTCACCGGCTTCGGCGGCGGCGTCATCTACTACCCGACCACGACCAGCGACGGCACGTTCGGCGCCGTCGCCATCTCGCCCGGCTTCACCGCCACCTGGTCCAGCCTGTCCTGGCTCGGCCCGCGCATCGCGTCGCACGGCTTCGTGGTGATCGGCATCGAGACCAACACCCTGCTCGACCAGCCCGCCCAGCGCGGCGACCAGCTGCTGGCCGCGCTGGACTACCTGACCCGGCAGAGCTCGGTACGCACCCGCGTCGACGCCTCGCGGCTCGCCGTGGCCGGCCACTCCATGGGCGGTGGCGGCACCCTCGAGGCCGCCCGCGACCGTCCGTCGCTGCAGGCCGCGATCCCGCTCGCTCCGTGGAACCTCACGAAGTCGTGGTCGGGCAACCGTGTCCCGACGCTGATCGTCGGCGGCGAGTCCGACACGGTCGCCCCGGTCGGCACGCACTCGGAGTTGTTCTACAGCAGCCTCAACTCCGGCTCGGAGAAGGCGTACCTGGAGCTCAACAACGCCAGCCACTTCTTCCCGCAGTCGGTCAACACCCCGACCGCCCGCCTCGCCGTGTCCTGGCTGAAGCGCTTCGTCGACAACGACACCCGCTACGACCAGTTCATCTGTCCCGGCCCGAGCGGCCTGTCCATCGAGGAGTACCGGAGCACCTGCCCGCTCTCCTGACCGAGTCCCGACTCCCACAGCGGACGGCCGGCGGCGACCCCGCCGGCCGTCCGCCCTTACGGGGAAGGGCCGGGTTCTCACCGATTCCGGGACGGCCGCCCGATTTTTACGCTCCGTGCATGAGATTGATGGCTGTCGTCGCACCCCTGTTGATGCTCTTCTACGGCCTGGCCCGGTGGGTGGACGGCTGGGACGGCGACCGCGGCAACGGCCCGGCCTGGGACCTCGGTCATTCCGCCTTCTTCGTGGCGATGGTTCTCTTCGCCGTCCTGGCCATCCAGATGCGCCGGCTCCTGGTGGTGAAGCGACGTGCTACCGCAGTGGCCGCTTCCGTCGCCACCGTCGGGGTGGTCTTCGGCGTGGGCTGCTTCCTCTGGGTGATCACCGGCGATCTCTTCGACAGCTTCCAGGAGAGCGCGCCGCTGCCCGGCGCCCTGGAGACCACCGGCCCGGCGCTGTTCGGCCTCGGCATGGTCGTGCTGATGGCGTTGCTCGCCGGCGTGCGCGTTCTGCCCTGGTGGAGCCCGGCGCTGTTCCTGATCGGCTTCCTCGCGATCCCGGTCGACCTGGATCTGTTGCCGTTCGCCTCGGCCGCGATCCTGATCGCCTTCGTCCCGCTGGCCCAACCCTCCCGCCTCGTCCGGCGGCCCGCGCCGGCCGACGTGCAGAAGCGCTGAGAGCGTTCACACGCCTCGCACCCCGGCGTGACAGGACAGGACGGCGGCCGACGGTGTGGTGAAACACCTTCGATATACGCAGGACACGATCCGGCACGTGTGCGAGCCCTGTCAAGGCTCGGGTTTTTCCAAGTCATGATGCATGGTCATTAATGTCACGAACAGATAACGGGCGTGTAATGAGCCCTTGACAGCGCGTACACCCACCACGCATGTTTGCGTTCACATTTCGCGGCGTGGTGGGTGACCTTCATCTATGCGCGACCGCTGGCCGGGTCCCACCTACCCGCGGAGGACGTTCTCGCATGAAGGCACAACCGTGGTGATCTCGCGGGCCGGCACGGACGGCGCATGACCCGCCGCCCCGTGATGTCCGATGTGGCGGCAAAGGCCGGGGTGTCCCACCAGACGGTCTCGCGCGTGCTCAACGGACATCCGCACGTCTCCCCCACAACCCGGACCCGGGTGCTGGCCGCCATCGCGGAGCTCGGGTACCGCCGCAACCTCTCGGCCCGGGTGCTGGCCACCGGCCGGTCCAACGTGGTCGGCGTGGTCGCGCAGAACACGACGCTGTACGGACCGTCCAGCATGGTGCAGGCCATAGGGGAGGCGGCGCTCGGCGCCGATCTCTCCCTCACCGTCGGGCATGTGGCCGGCTACGACGCGACCGCGGCCTCGCGCCGGATCGTGGAGCGGCTGGTCCAGCAGGGCGCGGCCGGCCTGGTCTTCATCGCCCCGGTCGACGCGGCCGCCGAGGCCATGCGCCTCGTCCCGCCCGGCATCCCGATCGTGACCGTCGACGGCCTGCCCGAGTGGAACGTCACGAACGTCTCCGTCGACCAGTACGCGGGCGGCCGGCTCGCCACCGAGCACCTGCTCAAGCACGGCCACCGTACGGTCTGGCACGTCGCCGGCCCGGAGCAGTGGCACGGCAGCCGGGCCCGGGAGGCGGGCTGGCGCGCCGCGCTGGCCGAGGCCGGCGCCCAGGCCCCGCCGATGTTGCGCGCCGGATGGACGGCCGCCTCGGGTTACCAGTGCGGCCGCATGCTGGCCCGCATCCCCGACTGCACGGCCGTCTTCGCCGCGAACGACCACGTCGCGCTCGGCGTGATGCGGGCGCTGGCCGAGCACGGCCGGAGGGTGCCCGAGGACGTCAGCCTGGTCGGATTCGACGACGTGCCCGAGGCCGCGTACTTCCATCCGGCCCTGACCACGGTCCGCCAGGAGTTCGCCGACGTGGGCCGCCAGGCGCTGCGCCTGCTGCTCGACCAGCTCGTCTCCGGCTCCCGCTCGGCGGCGTCGGCGCTCGTCGAGCCGGCCCTGGTCGACCGGGACACGGTGGCTCAGCCCGCGACGACCGGGAGCAGAGCATGACCGTCGACCACACGGCCGCCGGGGAGATCTGGTTCCTGACCGGCAGCCAGGACCACTACGGCGGCGACGCGCTGGCCGAGGTGGCTGCCCAGTCGCAGCAGGTGGTGGCCGAGCTCGACAGCTCCGACACCGTGCCGCTGCCGATCGTGTGGCGCCCCGTGCTCACCGACGCCGACGGGATCCGGGCCACGATGGTCGCCGCGAACACCGACGACCGCTGCGCCGGCGTGATCGCGTGGATGCACCGGTTCTCCCCCGCCAAGATGTGGATCAGCGGGCTGGCCACGCTGCGCAAGCCGCTGCTGCGCCTGCGCACCCCGGCCGATCTGCCCCGGCCCTGGACCACCGCGGCTGCCCTGCCGGCCCGGCCGCAACGATCCGCGACGTCGCCCGTGGCCAATGACCACGGCGCGGCGTATCAGCTGCTCGCGGGAGGGCTGTGATGAGGCGATATCCTGCCCCGGGTGAGCGTGAAGCGCGGACGGCCGCCGGGCATGATGGACGTGGCCCGGCTGGCGGGGGTGTCCCATCAGACGGTCTCACGGGTGCTCAACGAGCACCGGAACGTGAGCGAGCAGACCCGCCTCAAGGTGCAGGCCGCGATCGCCGAGTTGGGCTACCGGCCCGACCGGGCCGCGCGCGCCCTGGTCACCGGCACCTCGAAGGTGATCGGCGTGGTCACCCAGAACACGGCGCTGTACGGCCCCGCGATGATGCTGACCGCGTTCGAGGAGGCCGCCCTGGCGACCGGATTCGCGGTCAACGTGGGTAGCGTCCGCAACCTCGACGAGCGCTCCATCGCCGACGCCGTCGAGCGCCATCTCGACCAACGGGTGGCCGGTCTCGTGGTGATCGCCCCGGTGGCCAGCGCCGGCCCGGCTCTGGCCCAGCTCCCCGAGGACGTGCCGCTGGTCACCATCGACGGCGATCCGGAGCGCACCAGCACCCTGGTCACGGTCGACCAGGTGGCCGGCGCCCGGGCGGCCACCGAGCACCTGCTCGAGGCCGGCCACGACACGGTCTGGCACATCTCCGGCCCGTCCGACTGGTTCGACGCGGCCGGTCGCGTCCGCGGCTGGGAGTCGGCGCTGCGCGACGCCGGCCGGGAGATCCCGCCGCTGCTCACCGGCGACTGGGGCGCGGCCTCCGGCTACCGCAACGGCCAGCTGCTCGCCCGTCTGCCCGAGGCGACCGCGGTCTTCACCGCCAACGACCACATCGCGCTCGGCCTGCTGCGCGCGCTCAACGAGCACGGGCGCCGCGTGCCCGAGGACGTGAGCATCGTCGGCTTCGACGACGTGCCCGAGGCCGAGTACTTCACCCCGCCGCTGACCACCGTCCGGCCCGACTTCGACGCCGCGGCGACGGCGACCCTGGAGCTGCTGCTCGCCCAGATCGAGCAGGAGGCCACCGCCGACGCCGCGCGGCGGACCATCGCCCCCTCCCTGGTCGTCCGCGGGAGCGTGGCGCCCCCGTCGACGGCCTGACGCGCCCAGATCACCCGCCGGGACCATCAGGGGAGTGATGGTTCCGGCGGGCCCGCGTACCCTCTTTGAGGTGCCGCTGCTATTGGTCCTCGACGGGAACAGCCTTCTGCACCGGGCGTACCACGCGGGCGCCGGTGACGGCTGGGTCGACGCCGACGGCCGCCCGATCTGGGCCCTGCGCGGTCTGTTCGGATATCTGGCCCGGGCTTCGGCTCATCTGCGGCCCGACGCCCTGATCGTCGGCTTCGACTGCCCCTCGTCCTCGGCGCGGCGGCTCTCCTACCCCGCGTACAAGGCCCATCGCCCCGACAAGGCGCCCGATCTGACCGCACAGCTGCTGGAAGCGCCCTCGCTGCTGCGTGACGCGGGCGTCTGCACGGTCGTCCACGAGTCATGGGAAGCCGACGACGTCCTGGCCAGCTCGGCCGCCGCCGCCCGCCGCGACGGCTGGCGCTCCGTGCTGATGACCAGCGACCGCGACGCGTTTGCCCTGCTCGACGAGCACACGTCGGTGCTGCGGGTGCGCAACGGCGGCTTCGACGAGGCCGTCCTGGTCGAGGCCGCCGGCCTGTCCGGCCTCTACGGCGTGCACCCCGGGCAGTACCGCGACTTCGCCGCCCTGCGCGGTGACCCGTCCGACAATCTGCATGGCGTCCGCCGTTTCGGCGCGGCCACCGCGGCCAAGCTGCTGGCCGCGTTCGGCAGCGTCGAGGCCGCTTGGAAGGCCGACGCCGCCTTGCTCCGTGCGACCGTGGGCGAGCACGCCGCCCGGCACTTCACCGACCCGTCGGCCCGCGAGATCGTCGACCGCAACCGCGAGCTGATGACCATGCGGCTCGACTTGCCGATCCCGCCGCTCGCGTCGGCCCGGCTCCCATTGAGCATGACTGTGATGAGAAAGGCACTGCGGGCCCGCGGCATCAATCTCGGCCCGTCGCTGTGGGCCCTGACCGGCGGCGCTCCCCCGGTGGCCGAGGACGGCGCCGACCCGATTCCCGAGGTCAGGCCGTGGGTGTTCCGGGGTGGCCTGAGCACCCGGCGGGATCCGACGCCGGGTCAGCTCGCCCTTTTCTAGGGTTCCGGCCGCCCACGTTTCACTTGATCTTCAGACTGACGCCTAGTTGCCAACTCTTTGCAACAGCATCTCCGCGCCAATATGCTTCGGTCGCTGGGAACTTTCTGAGAGGAGGCCAGTCATGGACACGACGGCGATGCACATCGCCAACGGCATCGTGAACGGTCCGGTGTCGGCGATCTTCGCGGTCTTCGCCGTTGTGGCGCTGGCTTTCTGCGTCCGTAAGGCCCGGGCCGACCTGGACGACCGGCTGGCCCCGATGGCCGGCCTGGTCGCGGCGTTCATCTTCGCCGTGCAGATGCTGAACTTCCAGGTGCTGCCGGGCGTCTCCGGCCACCTGCTCGGCGGCACCCTCGCGGTGATCCTCGTCGGCCCCTGGGTGGGCGCGCTCTGCGTCTCCACCGTCCTGATCGTGCAGTGCCTGCTGTTCGCCGACGGCGGCCTGACCGCCATCGGCCTCAACATCACCAACATGGCGCTGCTCGGCACCGCGGCCGGCTACCTGCTGGTCGTGGGTCTGCTGCGCTTCCTGCCGAAGACCCCGGCCGGCCTCGGCGCCACCGCCCTGATCGCCTCGATCATCTCGGTTGTCGTCGCCTCGCAGGGCTTCGTCCTGGAGTACGCGCTCGGCGGCACCACCGAGCTCTCCCTGCCCTGGATCTCCGGCACCATGGCCGGCGTCCACGTGCTCATCGGCATCGGCGAGGGCGTCATCGCCGCCACCACCGTGGCCACCGTCGCCCGGGTCCGCCCCGACCTGGTGTACGCGCTGCGGCGCTTCCGCAAGCCGGTCAACCTCGAGGTGGGAGCCACGGCATGAACAAGCGACTCGGATGGTTCCTGGCCGGGGGCCTGCTCGTCGCCCTGCTGCTCGCCGGCGTGGTCAGCAGCTTCGCCTCGGGCAGCCCCGACGGCCTCGACTACACCGCCCGCGAGGGCTGCACCTTCAACGCCGAAGGCGAGATCACCGGCGGCACCTGCATGGCCCAGCAGGAAGGCGACCACCAGATGTCGGACAGCCCGCTGGCCGACTACGGCATCAAGGGCATCGACAACGAGTACCTCTCCACGGGTCTCTCGGGCGTGCTCGGCGTCCTGATCACCTTCGCCATCGGTGGCGGAGTCTTCTGGCTGGTCCGCCGGCGCAGGACCGCCGCCGACGTCGAGCACGCCGACTGATGGGCACCGGGCACGCACACCCCCTGCACCTGCTGCGCGAGAGCCCGGTCCACCGGCTGGCGCCCGAGGTCAAGATCGTCGCGGTGCTGCTCTTCACCATCATCGTGGTGATCACCCCGCGGACCGAGTTCTGGGCCTTCGGCGGCTACCTCGTCCTTCTCGCGGGAGTGGCGGTGGCGGCGCGGGTGCCCGCCCTGTGGCTCGCCAAACGGGCCACCATCGAGCTCCCGTTCGTCCTGCTGGCCGTGGCCCTGCCTTTATTCGGCCAGGGCGAGCGGATCACCTGGCTCGGCCTGTCGCTGTCGGTCGACGGCCTGCACGGCGCCTGGAACATCTTCGCCAAGGGCACCCTCGGCGTCCTCGCCTCCCTGCTGCTGGCCGCGACCACCACCATGCGCGACCTGATCCTCGGCCTGGACCGCCTCCACTGCCCCACGGTCTTCACCCAGATCGCCACCTTCATGCTGCGGTACCTGGACGTCCTGGCCGACGACGCCCGCCGCATGCGGATCGCCCGCCTGGCCCGCGGCTACGATCCCCGCTTCCTCTGGCAGGTCAAGGCCTTCGCCGTCAGCGTCGGCGCCCTGTTCCTGCGCGCCTACGAGCGGGGCGAGCGCGTCTACCTCGCCATGGTCGCCCGCGGCTATCAGGGCCGGCTCCCCCGTCTCGACGACGACCGGGCGCCCACGGCCCAGTGGCTGGCCGCGTCGGCCCTGCCGGCCGCCACCGCCGGGATAGCCCTGGCCGCGGCCCTGGGATGATGTCCGGGATGAGCGGAACAGACACAGCGCTGCGGGTCGCCGGCCTGCACTTCGCCTACCCCGACGGCCACGTCGCCCTGCGCGGCGTCGACCTGACCATCCCCACAGGCGAGCGGGTCGCCCTGCTCGGCCCGAACGGGGCCGGTAAAACCACGCTGGTGTTGCATCTCAACGGCATTCTTCACGGCGGGGCGGGAATCATCGAGGTGGCCGGCGCCCGCGTCGACCCCGCCGACCGCGCCGGGCTGGCCGAGATCCGCCGCCGCGTCGGCATCGTCTTCCAGGACCCCGACGACCAGCTCTTCATGCCCACGGTCGCCGAGGACGTCGCCTTCGGCCCGCAGAACCTGGGCGTACGCGGTGACGAGCTCACCGCCCGCGTCGACGAAGCCCTCGCCGCGGTCGGCATGTCCGAGCACCGGGACCAGGTGCCGCACCACCTGTCCTTCGGCCAGCGCCGCCGCGTCGCTGTGGCCACCGTGCTCGCCATGCGCCCCGAGATCCTCGTCCTCGACGAGCCCTCCTCCAACCTCGATCCGGCCAGTCGCCGCGAGCTGGCCGAGATCCTGGAACCGCTGCCCGTCACGGTCCTGATGGTCACTCACGACCTTCCCTATGCGCTGCAGCTCTGCGCCCGCTCGGTGATCCTGGACGACGGCCGCATCGTCGCCGACGCTCCCACCGACGGCCTGCTGGCCGACGAGGATCTGCTGCGCGCCCACCGTCTGGAGCTGCCCTTCGGCTTCGACCCGGTGGCCGCCGCGGCCCGTCTGCGCGCCTGAGCGGGCCCGCGGCAAGATCACGCTTTTGTCGAGTCAAACCGGTGGGCCGAGCGCCGTGCGAAGCCTCGCCCACCGACACGTGCGCCCTCGACCATAGACCCGGCGCCACCCCGGGCCCGGAGTTATCCACATTGGCCGACCCGCCGCGGAAGTTATCCACAGGCGAGCAGATCGGCATGGCGGCGGCCGGTCCGGCGGCCTAGCTTCTCCCGCATCCGAGCGAGAGGAGCCGCAGCCATGACCCCACAGGTCCTATGCGGAGAGAGCGCCGTCCGAGCCCAGCGCGAGGATCACGAGCTCGCCCCGGTGGTCGGTGGCGGTGAGGCGCTGGTCATCCAGGCGCTGCAGGGTGGCCACCCCGCTGCCGAACTCGCCGGCCAGGCGCGGCCCGACCGGCGGGCCGGCCCAGTCCACGGTCCAGGCGAAAAGGCGGAAGTCGTACGAGGCGGCGACGACCACCGTGGCAAGGGCCGAGCCGAGCAGGGCGACTGTGCGCACCGGTTCCGGCGCGCGCAGCGTGACGCCCAGCTCCACCTCGTAGGCCTGCGGGTCGAGCCGGGTCAGCCTGATCGCCTGGTGGGCGGCCGAGACCACGATCCGGTCGCCGAGCGCGTCCACCGCCCGCACGGGCAGCTCGTGCTCGACGATGACCGTGCGCTCGGCGAGCGGGCCCGCCGTCACCGTGCGGCCGTCGGCGATGACCATGCCGTCGCGGAAGCTGACCGTCGGCGAGGTCGGCTCTCCTGCTTCCTGCCGCGAGTACCCGCCGGAGAACAGGTCGAGCAGGTACGGCCGGTCGCCGAACGAGGCGACCGCGACCGCCGGGCCGGCCACGGTCAGCGAGCGTGGCCGGATGGCCGGGTCGGTGTGCCGCCAGAGCGTGCGGTCGTTCGTGTCGAGGGTGAGAACGGTGCCGTCGTAACCACCCGCGATCACGTAGCGGCCGTCGGGCGACCAGGTGATCGCCCGCAGCGGCACGCCGGGCGAGCGCAGGGTCCGGATCGGGTCGAGCTGGGGCGTGCGCAGCTCGATCGTGCCGTCGCGGCGGGCCAGCGCCAGCGTGGTCCCGTCCGGCGTCCACGCGCAGGCCTCGGCCGCGGGCGCCTGCCGGGCGGCCAGCGGGTTGGGGTCGCCGGCCAGGTCGCGCACGCGGACCATGCCGCTCGTGCCGACCGAGGCGACCAGCCCGGTGGGGCCGACGTCGAGACCCAGGCAGTCGCCGACCTCCCCGAGGTAGGCCTCGTTGAACGCGTGCCAGACCGCGGCCCGGCCGTCGCCGAGCTGACAGAGCAGGTGCTGCCCGTCGGGCATCCAGTGCACGGCGGTGACGGGCGCCGGGTGTCCGTTGAGGACCTTCATGAGCGCGGGCGGGCGGTCGTCGACCACTCGCCAGACCGCGGCCGTGCCGTCGGCCGATCCGGTGGCGAGCAGATCGGTCGCGGCCGGGTTGAAGGCGGCGCCGAGGACGGCCGACCGATGGGCCAATTCGGTCAACTTCGTCGGCCGGGCCGGGTCGCTGGTGTCCTGCACGAGGACCCCGCCGCCGTGTGAGCCGCTGGCGAGCCGACGGCCGTCGGCACGGAACGCGACACAGCTGACCGGCGCGGCGGCGGCCGCGGCGCTCCCTGATGTCACCCGAACCATGCTGGACATCAAGACGCAACGAGTCAATACGGCAATCGGTCAGGAGACGGGTTGAAGACGTACAAGATCCACCCTTCGGTACGACTGGGCCGAGGTCGCCGGGAGCGCACCGACGGCGTCCTCGATGGCCGCACGCAGGCGGGCCTGCTCGCCCGGGCGGTCGCGATGCCACGCGGTGCCCCAGATCCGGTGCAACCGCCAGCCGAGCCCGGCGAGCATCTCCGCGCTGATCCGGTCGCGGTCCCGCGCCGCGGCGATCGACGCGTAGCGCGGCCCGTCGCACTGGATGCCCAGCGCGAAGACCTCACCCTCGTACGCGGGGTGCCGCACGCCGATGTCCACGCGATAGCCGGCGGCGCCGACCGCCGTCCGCGTCCGGTATCCCCAGGACTGCACGAGCGTGGCGATCTCGTCGGCCAGCAGGTCGACCGCGGTCGAGCGCGACGCCGGCGCCAGGCCGCGCTCCGCGTAGTCCAGATAGGCGGCCAGCTGGCGGACGCCCTCGTTGGCCGACGCCGGGATGTCCCGGGCCCGGATCGACGAGACGATCTCCACGCGCCTCCGGGCCCGGGTGATCGCGACGTTGAGCCGGCGCCAGCCGTTGCGCTGGTTGAGCGCGCCGAAGTTCGTGCTGATCTTCCCGTCCTCGTCGTGCGCGTAACCGATCGAGAAGATCATGACGTCGCGCTCGTCGCCCTGCACCGACTCGAGGCTCTTGACGAACAAGCCGTTGAGACGGTCGCCGTCGAGGTAACGCTCCAGCCCCGGGTGCTTGGCGACGGCCCGGTCGAGGGCGGCCTCGATCGCCTCGGCCTGGGCCACCGAGAACGTGACCACGCCGAGCGACTCCTCGGGCCGGGTGGTGAGGCGGTGCACGATCCGCTCGGCGACCCGTTCCGCCTCGACCGGGTTGTCCCTGGTCGTGCCCCGGCGATAGACGCCGCCGGCCGGGATCAGCTCGACGCCGGCATCCGGATCGGACTCGGTGGCGCCCGGGAACGTGATCAGCCGTCCCTGGTAGAACGCGTGGTTGGCGAAGGCGATCAGCGCCTCGTGCCGGCTGCGGTAGTGCCAGGCGAGGCCGAGCGTGCGGAAGGCGCCGCAGGCCTTGGCCAGCTCGAGGACGGACTGGAAGTCGTTGACGTCGGTCGCCACGTCGCCGGCCGGCTCCTCGTCCGCGTCGAGGTCGACCGCCGCCGGCGCCTCGGCCGACACCGAGAAGAACGACGTGGGCGGCAGTTGTTTGTCGTCACCCGCCGCGATCATCGCCGAGGCCCGGTAGACGCAGTTGACCGCGTCGCCCGGCGTGATCTGCGAGGCCTCGTCGAAGATGACGACGTCGAAGCTCAGGTCGGACGGGAGGAACTGGCTGACCGCGAGCGGCGACATGAGGAAGCACGGCTTGATGGCCAGCACGGTGTCGCGGGTGCGCCCGATCAGGTCGCGCACGGCCAGATGCCGGGTCTCCTTCATCCCCTCGCGGCGCAGCAGCGCGACGTCGTCCGCCCGGCGCCCGGCCGCCTTCCGCTCGGTCAGCGCCGCCGCGATCGTCGCGGGCGCGGCGTCGGCCAGCGCCGCGTCCATCCGGCGGAACTCCGCGACCAGCCTGTCCCGCTCGGCCGAGCCGCCCGGGTGCAGCCGGCGGTCAGAGCGGATCACAGCGTCGGCCCAGGCCGCGAGCAGGGCCCGGCCGAGCACCTCGCGGATCCGCTCGGGCGGCAACTGCTGCTCGGCGCAGGAGTCGACGGCCGCGTCGAGGCCGTGGGACGCCAGCACCCGGCGCGCGGACAGATAGCCGAACCACTCGTCCTGGCCGGTCCGGTCCTCGATCAGATCGTCCAGGAGCTGGCTGCCGTACGCGTCGAGGGCAGCGCCGATCTCCTCGTGCCGGGTGGTGGCGAACGCGGCGAGGATTCCGTTGCGCGCTTGTTCCCAGGCGCCGGCCCGCTCGGCGAGGGCGCCCGCGCCCTGGTTGTCGCCCAGCGCCGCCGCCTGCTGTTCGCTCAGCGGCCGGTCCGTGCCTGTGGCGAGCCGCCGGGCGGCCGACGCCCACCCGATCGCCTCGTCGAGCCCGTCCCCCAGCCCGGCGAGCGTGTCGCCCAGACCGGCCAGCCCGTCGCCCGGCCCGGCCAGCCCCTCGCCCGGCCCGGCCAGCCCCTCGCCCGGCCCGGCCAGCCCCTCGCCCGGCCCGGCCAGCCCCTCGCCCGGCCCGGCCAGCCCGGTCAGCGCTGCATCCTGGTCCGTCCGGGCGGCCAGCTCCTGCTCCGCCTCCACGACGGCCTTGCGCAACCGGGCCAGGCGCAGGGCCTCGGCCAGGTCGACCTCCCGCTCGCAGGCCCGGCTGTAGGCGCGCAGCGCCGTCGCGGCCGTCTTCAGCGGCTCCACCCGCGCCCGCAGCGCCGCGATCTCCTCCCGGATCGTCTCGGCCTCGGGCTCACGCGCCCGGCGCGCCTGCCCGGCGATGCGGGCCAGACCCGGCACCGGCTTGCCGAGCTGGTCGGCGACCTGCTGCACCGACTCCGGCGGCGAGAGCCGCAGCAGTTCACCGGCTACCTGCACTGCCTCGTGAATGGCGCGATAGTCCGTGGCCTGGCGCTGCCAATAGCGGCCCAGCAGCGGCGCGTACTGCCGCTCGGCGGCGACCTGTTCGCGCAGCGCCACCTTCCACGCCACCGCCGTCCCCAAGTGGGCCACCGCCTCGGCCGGCGCCATCGACGGCACGGCGAACGCGGCCACCGCCTCCCAGTCGCGGCGGTACGCCCGGAACAGCTTCCGGAGGCCGCGGTGCACGTTGGTGAGCCGGTCGGCGAGCTGCTCCACGGGCTGGTCGACGATCGACTCGTGGAAGTAGCGGCGGGCCTGCGCCTCGGCCGCGGTCACCGCCTCGGCCGAGCGGCGCAGCGCCGTCGCGGCGGCCGACACGCCGGCCAGCACGCCGGGGCCGAACCAGAACGGCTCGGGCCGGTTCGGCCGCGAGGCCAGGTCGGCGATCGAGGCCAGCCGGGACAGGTCGGCGAACGTGGCCACCGGGGGCAGGCCGAGCCGGGAGGCGAGCGGGCCGGCGTCCCGCAGCACCTCGTCGAGCGCGTCGGCGTCCTCGCTGTGCCGGTGGGCGGCTTCCTCGGCGGCGTCGGCGACGAGCGTCCGCGGCTCCAGCGCGGGCGGCTCGACGTCGGGCAGTTCGTGCCACTCGACGCCGGCGGCCGCTTGGACGGCCGCTCGGGCCTGCCGCACGGCGCTCAGGTCACGGCTGCGGCGCTCGGCCGCGCGGCCGATCGGCTCCAGGCTGGCCATGGTCAGCCATTCGGCAGGCAGGTCGGCCGGGCGGTGCGCGGCGTGGGTGACCAGAGCGGCGAGCCGGCCGGCCTGGGACGGCCGGGTGATGCCGAACGCTTCCGCGGTGGCCCCGTGCCGGCCGGCGGCCTCGGCCAGCGCGCGCAGGGCGGCGCGGGCGCGGCGCAGCCGGTCGTCCAGCGGCTCGCGCTCGGTCACGTCCCTCCAGAGGAAGTCGCCGGTGGCCGGGCGCCAGCAGCGGGCGAGATCGTCGGCGGCGTCGCCCACGCGTTCGAGCGACTCGGGGGTCAGCGCGTTGACCGAGAGCTCGGGCCGGGGCACCTCGACGGTGTCGAGCGAGCCGAGCACCTCGTAGAGGCTCAGTCCCAGCGGCTCGCGGACCTCGTTCATCGCGACCGCGTAACCGCTCAGGCGCTCGCGGCGTTCGCGCAACTGCTCCTTGTCGACGGGGCGTCCGGCGCTGGGCAGCGGCAGGTCGTCGAGGGCGGCGGCGAGCTCGCGAGCCACCTCCTTGCGGGTCGCCTTGTGGCTGTGCAGCTCGAGCAGGTAGCCGTCGAGGCCCGCGGTCGCGAGCCGGTTGCGTACGACCTCCAGCGCGGCCGCCTTCTCCGAGACGAACAGGACGCGCCTGCCCGCGTGCAGCAGGCAGCCGATCATGTTGGCGATCGTCTGCGACTTGCCGGTGCCGGGCGGGCCGTCGAGCACGAAGCTGCGGCCCTCGACCGCGGCGGCGACGCAGGCCCGCTGGGACGCGTCGGCGTCGAGCACCAGCGGCATCTCCTCCGGCGGCGCCAGCCGGTCGACGGCCGCGGCCGGGATCGGCTCGAACGACGTGCCCGGCTCGCCGCCGGCCAGGGCGCGAACCAGCGGATGAGCGGCGATGCGGTCCTCATTGTCGAGCAGGTCGCGGTACATCGCCTCCTTGTGGAAGGAGAACGTCGAGAGCAGCACGGTCTCGTCGGTGTGCCAGTCGCGCCCGCCGATGGCCTCGGCCAGCCGGCCGAGGTAGCCGGGCACGTCGAGTTCGGCCAGGCTTCCGGCCGCCGGCAGATCCACGCCGAGCCGGCGCAGGCGTACGGCCAGGGCGGGGTTGACCACCGGGTCGTCGCCGGTGACCCGCAGCTTGGGCACGTCGCCCGGGCCCAGCGCGGTCAGCTCGACCGGGATCAGCAGCACGGGGCTGGTGAAGGCGACGTCCTCCTCGTCGCGCCAGCGCAGCATGCCGGCGGCGAGATGCAGCACCGGCACGCCGCGGTCGAGGAAGTCCTGGCGCGACTTGCGCAGCAGGCGGCGCAGCTGGCCGCCGAGCGCGGCCGCGGTCAGCTCGGTCCGGAAGAGGCCGCCGGTCTCGGGCTTCGCGCCGAAGGCGAGGAAGCCGTAGTCGCGGCCGTCGCGGATCGCGCGCACGATGTCGCCGGCCGGCGGGCCTTGGACGTCGATCGTGCCGGACTCGGATCGCTTGAAGTTGAGCAGCCGGTTCCCGGCGTCGAGATTGACCAGGCCGTCACGCCAGGCACGCAGGGCCGCACGCTCCGCAGAGAACTCGGACATGTTTCATATTTCACCAACTGCCGCTGGCGTTCGCTGGAGAATCAAGAATCACCAGTAGACGTCCTCGTCGGCCTTGCCGTAATCGCTGATCTCGTCGAGGCGGCCCTCGCCGGCCAGGCGCACCCAGGCCGGGTTGCCCAGCAGCACCCGTCCGAGCGCGATCAGGTCGTACTCGCCGCGGCGGCGCCGCTCGAGCAGCTCGGCCATCCGCCGCGAGCCGACGAATTCCCTGGTCAGCCCGACCGAGCCGACCGTGATGGAGGGCAGGCCGGTGAGCCGCTTGGCCCAGCCGGCCAGGTTGAGCGGGCTGCCGTCGAAGACCGGCTCCCAGAAGCGCCGCTGCGAGGCGTGCAGCACGTCGGCGCCGGCGCTCGCGAAGGCGGTGAGGATGTGCGCGAGCTCGTCGGGCGACTCGGCGATCCGGGCGGCGTAGTCGCGCTCCTTGAACTGCGAGAACCGCACGATCAGCGGCATCGAGGCCGGGATCTCGTGGCGAACCGCGCGGATCACCTCGGCCGGGAAGGCGGCCCGGTCGGCCCCGAAGCGGTCGGGGCGGCGGTTGGTGAAGGGCCACAGGAACTCGTCGAGCAGGTAGCCGTGGGCAGCGTGGATCTCGACGGCGTCGAAGCCGGCGCGCACGGCGGTGCGGGCGGCCCGGGCGTACGCGTCGAGGAGCGCCGGGAAGTCGTCGCCCGTCATGGCGTGGGTGGCCGGCCGGCCCGCCTCGGGCACGGCCGACGGCGTCCAGGCGGTCACCCCGTCGACGGGCTCGCGCCGGCTGCCCAGATGCCAGAGCTGAGCCGCGATCCTGCCGCCGGCCGCGTGCACCTCGTCGGTGACCCGCCGCCAGCCCGCCTCGTGCATGCGGGGGACGTCGGTCTCGTGCCCCGCCGACGGGTGGTCGATCAGCACGCCCTCGGTGATGATCAGGCCGACGCCGTTCTCGGCCCGCCGGCGGTAATAGGCGGCCGTCCGCTCCGTCGGCACCCCGCCCGGCGACTGCGAGCGGGTCATCGGCGCCATCGCGAACTGGCTGCTCAACGACATTCCGGCCAGTGTGGCGGGCTCGCTCAGGGCGCTTGTGGTCATCATGGAGCCACGGTAAAACTTGACACCCGTGTAAGGGTCAAGAGGAGTTTCTGTGATGCGTATCGGAGATCTCTCCGCGGCGACCGGCGCCAGCCCTCGTTCCCTGCGCTACTACGAGGATCAGGGCCTGCTCAGCAGCGCGCGGAGCACCGGCGGGCAGCGGCACTACCCGGAGACCGCGGTCGAGCGGGTGCGCCTCATCCAGTCGCTGCTCTCGGCCGGCCTGAACAGCGCCACCATCCAGGACGTGCTGCCCTGCATCAACAACGAGGCCATCCGTACGCCGTGGCTGGCCGCCCGTCTCGACTCGGAGCTCGAGCGCGTCGAGGCGCAGATCGAGGACCTTCGCCGGACGCGCGAGATCCTGGCCGGGCTGGTGGAGCAGTACCGGGTCGAGCCGGGTGTCACCACCGGGAACGAGGTCGGGGCGGCGAAATTGTCGTAGGCCCGTGCCATGCTTCCGGGCGTGCGGGTGGACTTCGAGAGCGAATTGTGGATCTGGGATGCGCGCAAGGACGAGAGCTGGACGTTCGTGAGCTTGCCGGTGGAGGTGTCCGAGGAGATTCGGGATCTCACCGAGGGGATGCGGCGCGGGTTCGGGTCGCTGCGGGTGCGGGCCTCCGTGGGCACCAGCACGTGGCAGACGTCGATATTTCCGGACAGTCAGAAGGGGGCGTTCGTCCTGCCGATCAAACGGGCGATCCGCAAGGCGCAGAACCTCGAGCCCGGCGACACGGCCGCGATCACGGTCGAGCTGCTCGACCTGTGACAGCCGGCCACCCGGGGGTCAGGCTGTGACGCGCGGGCCCGGGTACGCGGTGGGACAGCCGGCCACCCGGGGTCAGGCTGTGACGCGCGGGCGCGGGGACCCGGTGGACAGCCGGTCACCGGGGTGGCGGGGCCGTCAGAACCAGCGGCGGCGGCGGTAGTGGCCGTGGTGGCGGTAATGGCCGTGATGACGGTAGTGGCCGTGGTAGCCGGGGGCCTGGCGGTAGTGGCCGTGGTGGCCGTAGCCGCCGGGGTAGGCGCCCGGGTGGCCGTACGCGCCGGGGTGACCATAGGCGCCGGGGTGGCCGTGCGTGCCGGGGTGGCCGTAGGCGCCGTAGCCGTGGTGGCCCTGGCTGCGGGCGATTCGGTGGTTCACTTCGCGCAGCATGCCGTCGACAACCGCGTTGTGGCCGCCTCGGTGTGAGCGCTTCTGGAGTTTCGAAGCGACCATCGACAGCACAAACCTCTTGAATCCACCGCTCATCGGTTCCAGCCTTCCTGCCTGGTGACCGTCAACGGTAAGTGGCGATGTCGAGTACCCGCTGTGACCTGGCTGGCGGTTTGCTGAGACGGGACGGCCGGCGGGGTGGCGAGACGCCCGCCGGCCGTCCTCTACAGCGCGGCGAAGGTGGCCCAGCCCGGGGCCCTGGGGGTCACCCGGAGGGGCATGTGCGCCTCCGCGGGGGTGCGGTCACCCTTGCGCTGATTGCAGCCGCCGCAGGCGGCCACGGTGTTGGTCCAGGTGTTCAGGCCGCCGCGCGAGCGGGGCAGCACGTGGTCGATGGTGGAGGCGGGCCGGCCGCAGTAGGCGCAGCGGCGGCCGTCGCGGGTCAGAACGCCGGCCCGGAACCAGGCCGGGCCCCGGCTGTGCCGCCAGCGCGTGACGACGTACGACACGAGGCGCACGACCTTGGGCATCGGCCAGACGCCGATCACCGCGTCCGGTTGGGACTCGTGCACCTCGGCCACCTGCCGCACCAGCATGCGGACGGCGTGCCGCAGGCTGACCCGGTGCAGCGGGCCCAGGTCCGCGTTTATCACGAGCACGTCGCTCACGAGACACCTCCAAAAAGAACCGTCGCCCGTCCGGGGGTTGAACCCGGTCTTCCGGATTGAGAGTCCGGTGGTCTACCTTCCTCAGCCTCACGGGCGTCAATGCGAAAAAGAAAACCGCCCTGTCCCGAACGGGAGGGCGGCAGCCGATGTGGAAACAGGCCTACTGCCGCCGGTGGGGCTCTTCGAACCGAAGCTCCGTCATCGATCTCTCCTGCGTCCTCGTCCGCTTGGGTGATCCCTAGATTAGAGATCACCCAAGCGTGCCTCAATCGATTAAACGCCGCACAGGGCGGGGGTGGGAGGGCGAGGCGGGGCGAGTAGGCCGGGAAGGGCGTGGGCCGGGGGGGTAGGCGGGTGGGAAGGGTAGGTGCAAAGGGAGCAGGCCGGAGGGTGGGCGGCAAGGGGTGGGCGGCAAAGGGGTAGCCGGCAAAAGGGGTAGGCGGCAAAAGGGCGGGCGGCAAAGGGTGGGCGGGCGAAACGGTAAGCGGGAAGGAGGTGGGTGGAAGGGAAGGTGGAAAGGGGTGGGCGGAACGGTAGTCGGGAAGGGGGTGGCGGGAGGTGGAAAGCTCAGCCCTTGATAGCCCCGGCCGTCATGCCGGCCACGATTCGTTTGTTGAAGAACAGGAACATCAGCAGCGGCGGGATCGTGATCAGCAGGATGTCCATGAAGAGCAGGTTGTACTGCGTCGAATACTGGCTGGAGAAGTTGTAGAGCGTCAGCTGCACGGTCGCGTTCTGATCGCCCGGCAGGAAGTACAGCGGATTGACGAAGTCGTTGAAGACCGTCACCGACTGCACGACCACGACCGTGATGATGACGGACTTGAGCAGCGGCAGGATCACCCGGAAGAACAACCGGAGCGGCCCGGCCCCGTCGATGATGGCCGCCTCGTCCAGTTCGCGCGGGATGGTGGAGATGAACGCCCGGAACAGCAGGATGCAGAACGACAACCCGAACGCGACCTCGACCAGGATCAGCCCGGGCATCGTGCGGAAGAGTCCCATCTTCTGCAGCACCCAGATCGTCGGCACCACCGCGGGCGGGATGATCAGGCCGGAGAGGACCAGGAAGTTGATCAGGCCGGTCCACCGGGTGCGGCGGCGCTGCAGCACGAAGGCCACCATCGCCGCCAGCACGACCAGGATGGTCACCGAGGCCACGGTCAGGATCGTGCTGTTGATGAAGGCGATGATCAGCATGTAGTCGCGGGCCTTCACGACGTCCAGGAAGTTCTGCACGAGCTGGAACCGGGTCGGCCACGAGAAGTCGAGCAGCGACGCCTGCTGCCGCGACTTGACCGCCGTCAGCAGGATGAACGCGAACGGCACCAAGAACACCACAACGGACAGCAAGATCGCGACGACGCTCAGGAGAAGGTTGCGGCGGGGCCGGCGAGGGCGGGTGGGGCCAAGAGCGCTCACAGCTCCACCTCCTTCTTGTTCAGATACCGCGACAGCGGGAAGATGATCGCCGTCACGAGCAGGAACAACACCACGTTCCCGGCCGTCGACAGTCCATAGAAACCCGCCTGGTACTGCTTGTAGATCACCGACGCGATCACGTCCGACGTGAACCCCGGCCCGCCCCGCGTCATCGCCCAGATCAGATCGAACGACCGCAGCCCGCCGATCAGCGACAGCAGGATCACCGTGAACGTCGCCGGCCGGGCCAGCGGCAGCACGATCCGCCGGAAGTTCTGCCACGCCGTCGCCCCGTCGACCCGGGCCGCCTCGAAGTACTCCTGCGGGATCGACACGATGCCGGCGATGTAGATCAGCGTGGCCAGCCCGACGCCTTTCCAGACGTCGACCAGGGCGACCGACAACAGGGCGTACGACGGGTCGGTGAGCCAGCCCGGCCCCTGGACCCCGATCGCCGCGAGCGACTGGTTGATCAGCCCTTCCTCCGGGTCCATCAGGATCGTGAAGGTGAGGCCGACCCCGATCGTGGACACGAGCACCGGGAAGAAGACCACCGAGCGCAGATAGCCCCGCCCGATGATCTGCGAGGTGAGCAGCACCGCGAGGCCCAGCCCGAGCACCACCTTGAGGCCCGAGGTGACCACCGCGTAGATGACCGTGTGGGTGAGGCCGGAGACGAGGGCCGGCTCCTGGAAGAACGTCACGTAGTTCTCGAAGCCGATGAACTTCGAGCTGAACATGTTCCAGCGGGTCAGGCTGAAGTAGAACGACGTGACCGTCGGGATGATGAACAGCAGCGCGTAGACGATCGCGGCCGGCAGATAGAACCAGTGCGGGTACGGGCTGCGAGCGCGTTGGCCGGCCGGCCCGGCCGCGCGCGAGCGCGACCGGGCGGACGACTTCTCCACTATCGCGGTCACAGCGGCCTACCAGCCCTCGAGTCCGAGCTGCTGCGCCTGCTTCTTGACGTCCTCGTCGTAGAGCTTGGCGGCGGCGTCGGCCTTGCGGATGCCGGAGCCGACCTCGACGCAGATCTGCTCGAGGGCCGGGCCCTTGACCGGGGAGAGGAACTCCAGGGCCAGGCCGGAGGCCCCGGACTGGTCCACGTAGGCCTGCAGGTCCTTGGTCACCTGGGGCACCGAGGCGGGCAGCGTGCAGCCCTTGACCGCCCAGGCCCCGGAGGGCGGGCTGGCGTTGCCGAACGAGGTGCAGCCGTCGGGGCTGGCGATGAAGTCGAGGAACTTCTTGGCCGCGGCCAGCTTGTCCCCGGTGGTGCTGGTCGGGATGTAGACGCCGGAGGGCGCCCAGACGGTGATGCCGTTGGTGGCGGCGTCGTTGCCCGGGATGGCGAACAGCCCGATCTTGTTCTCGCTGCCCGGGTTGTCGGTGATCAGCTGGGTGATCATCGAAGAGAGGATCGGGTACTGCGCGCCCTCACCCTTGGCCAGCTTGCGCAGCGCGTCGGTGAGCTTGGCCGAGGCGAAGTCCTTGTTGACGTAGCCCGCGTCCCGGACCTGCTGCAGGTGCTCGAAACCGGCCCGGGCGATCGGGTCCGTCGCGTACTTCACCTCGTTCTTGGTGTATTTCGCGGCCCAGCCGGGCGACGCCTTCTCGACGTTGTAGTAGTCGCCGAGCACGAACAGCTGCGACGTCCAGGTCTCGCCGTAGGACTGGATGACCGGGTCGACACCACCCGCCTTGATCTTCGCGTTGTTGGCCATGAAGTCGTCCCACGTCTTGGGGACCTGCAGGCCGAGCTTGGCGTAGACGTCCTTGTTGTACATGATCGCGCCGGCGAAGAAGGTGCCGAACGGCGCGCCGTACACCTTGCCGTCGGTGGTGACCGTGGTCTTGAAGTTGTCGTCGAGCCGGCCGGCGAACCCCTCGCCCGAGACGTCCACGACGTTCTTCTGCGGGGCCAGGGCCTGGAACAGCGAGCCCGAGTTGTACTGGAAGACGTCGCTCATGTCGCCGGTGGAGAGCCGCGTCTTGACGATGTTGTCGCCCTCCGTGCCCTGCGGCCGCGTCTCCACCTTGATCGTGATGTCGGGGTTCTTGGCGGTGAAGTCCTTGGCCAGCCCCTCGGCCGCCTTGACCGTCTCCGGCTGGTTGTCGGTCAGGAACGACAACGTGACCTTGCCGCCACCCTCATCGTCGCTGCTGCCCAGGTCGCCGGCGCTGCACGCGCCGAGAACCAGAGTCGCAGCCGCGAAAACAGACAGAGCTATTCTGCTTCGTTTCATCGGTGCTCCTTAATTTCCCTGAGAGAGGAGGGTGTTCAGGCGGGCGGCGAGCTCGTTCCCGCCGGGGATGAAGCCGTGCGCGGTCGCAGCGTCGACGAATTCACTCGCCGGCGCGTCCAGGAAGGGCGCGAGCCGGTCGGCCAGGACGGCCTCGTCATCGGCTACGCCGGCTTCGCGCGCGGCGGCCAGGGCCTTGTCCCAGCTGGGTTCGTGGTCCATCAACTGCCGGAGGGTCAGGTCCACGGGCACGGCGATCAGCGAGCCGTACGGGTCGTCAACCGTCCAGGAGTGCCGCCCGTGCCCGACCTCGACCGAGTGGCCCGCCCCGGGGATCAGCACGACGGCCCGCGCGCCGACCGGGATGACCACCTCGAGGTGCAGCGATCCGTCCGAGCGCCGCCAGGAGACAGAGGCCTCGCCGTACGGCGTCAAGTGCCTGGCCGAGGCGAACGACAGGTGCCGGCTGGGCAGCGGGCGCACCTCGATGAGCCGGTAACCGGGCTCGGCCGGGGCGAGACCCGCGACCCGCCGGTGCAGCCAGTCGGCCACCGCCCCGAGCGCGTAGTGGTTGAACGAGGTCATCTCGCCCGGGTTGATCGAGCCGTCCGGCAGCATGCTGTCCCACCGCTCCCAGACCGTGGTCGCGCCCATGGTCACCGGGTACAGCCAGGACGGGCAGCCGGTCTGCAGGAGCAGGCGGTACGCGAGATCGGGATGCCCGGAATCGGCCAGCGCGTCGGTCATCAGCGGCGTGCCGACGAACCCGGTGCTGATCCGGAACCCGGAGGTCCGGACCAGGTCGGCCAGCCGCTCCCCCGCGTGCCGGCGCTGCTCCTCGGTGGGCAGCAGCGCCCACTGCAGGGCCAGCGCGTACGCGGTCGGCGCGTCGCTGAGCACCCGGCCGCCCGCGGTCACGTACTCCCGGGCGAACGCCTCCCGCACCCGGCCGGCCAGGTCTCCGTACTCCCGGGCCGTCTCGCCGTCACCCACCGCGAGCGCGGCCTTGGCCACCAGCGAGGCCGAATAGGCCAGATGGGCCGTGGCCACCACGTCGGGGTCGGCCTTGGCCCGGAACGGATCGGCCGGCGGCGCGGCCGGGTCGAGCCAGTCACCGAACTGGAACCCGCCGCTCCACAGCAGGTCGGCCCCGGCCAGCCCGGCGATCCGGTCGACCCAGGCCCGCATGCTCGGCAGCTGCCGTTCGAGCAGGCCCACGTCGCCGGTGCGCTGGTAGAGCACCCACGGCACCACGGTCGCGGCGTCGCCCCAGGCCGCGGCGGCCGGGCCGGGCTGGCGGATCACGTCCGGCACCACGTGCGGGACCGAGCCGTCCTTCTGCTGCTCGGCGGCGAGGTCGGCCAGCCAGTTGCCGAGGAACCCGGCCGTGTCGAACAGGAACGTCGCGGTCGGCGAGAACACCTGGATGTCCCCGGTCCAGCCCAGCCGCTCGTCGCGCTGCGGGCAGTCGGTCGGCACGTCGACGAAGTTGCCCCGCATGCCCCAGACGACGTTCTCGTGGAAGCGGTCGAGCAGCTCGTGCGACGACGCGAACCACCCCGTCCGGCGCAGGTCCGAGCCGACCACGACCGCCTCGACGTCCTCCGCCCGCAGCCCGTCGACGCCGGTCACCTCGGCGTAGCGGAACCCGTGGAACGTCAGGTTCGGTTCAAGGTCAACTTCTTCCGGACCCCTCAGGACGTACGCGTCGGAAGCGCGGGCCGTGCGCAGCGGCCGCACCCCGAGCTCCCCGTTCTCCAGCACCTCGGCGTGCCGGACGACGACCTCGTCGCCGGCCTTCTGGCCACGGACGCGCAGGCGGACCCAGCCGACCAGGTTCTGCCCGAAATCGACCAGCGTCTTGCCGGACGGCGACGAGCCGACCTCGACCGCCGGCACGACCTGGGTGATCCGCACGGGCGGGCCGTCCGGCGCGACCAGCAGCGCGAGGTCGGCGTCGACGACATCCACCGGCGTCTCCGGGCCGGGCTCGCGGCGCAGGTCAACGCTCTGGCCGTCGTACAGGTCGTCGCTGGTCACGTTGCTCTCGCGGGCCGTCCACGAACCGTCGGTGGCCAGCACGTGGGTGGCGCCGTCGGCGGTGAGGATCTCCAACTGGGCCAGCAGCGCGAGCCGGTCCCCGTACACGCCGTGCTTGCCCTGGAAGCCGAGGCGGCCGCGGAACCAGCCGTTACCCAGCAGCACCTCGAGGCGGTTGGGGCCGGAAGTGATCAGGTCGGTGACGTCGTGCGTCTGGTAGCGCAGACGGTGCTGGTAGGCGGTCCAGCCGGGGGCGAGCTGCTCGTCACCGACCCGCTGGCCGTTGAGGTGGGCGATGTAGAGCCCGTGCGCGGTGATGTAAAGGCGAGCCCGGACGACGCCGGCCGGGATGTCGATGGTGCCGGCCGCGCTGTCGGCGCCGGCCGGGATGTCGACGACGCCGGCCAGGAGCGGGGCCGGGGCGCCCCAGGCGCCGATCTCGCGCGGGCTGACGAAACGGGCGGACCAGTCCGCCGGGCTCAGTGGGCCGGTCTCGACCGTGCGGGGTGCGCTCCATTCGCTCCACGAAGCGTCGTCGCCCACTCTGATCCGTACGGCTGCTTGTTCCTTAGGCGCGAGAGGCGCGCCCGGCCAGGGCACCAGGATCTGCTCGTGGCCGGCGACCGGGAAGGTCTCGGCCTGATCGCCGCGCGTCACCTCGACCTCGTAGCGGGTCTGCGCGTAACCGTCGGGGGCGGCCGGGACCTGCCAGGAGAGGCGCGGACTGGCCGTGCCGATACCGGTCACGGATCCGGGGTGGTGTTCGAAGCGGAGGTCGGTGGGTGCGGCGATGTCCGGCATGTCTCTCCAGGAGGTTTACGCGTGAAACGATTCAAAGGCGGTGGGGCGGACCGCGTGTTCGATGTTTCGGACTGATGGCGAAGCCGTTTCGCTTGGCCTCGATCCTGCGTTCCGGCCCAGGCCACGGCATAGCCCGAGATGAACCGGAGGTAGCACGAAATTCACCTGGGGCCTACGGTGAGGCATGACCGACGAGCCCCCCGTCGAGACCACCGGCACGCTGCTGCACTTCATCGAGGGTTCCGCCGTGTGGGCCGGGCACTACCTGCATGAGGACATGCATCCCGTGCACACGCACTCGTTCGTCGAGATCGCCGTGATGATGGGCGGCAAGGGGACGCACCACAGCTTGGCCGGCCGCCGCGAGCTCTCGGTGGGCGACGTGGTGCTGCTGCGGCCGGGCGTCTGGCACGGGTACGAGGAGTGCGAGCGCCTCGACCTGTTCAACTGCTGCTTCTCCACCGAGCTGATGCAACGCGAGCTCGCCTGGACCCGGCAGGATCCGCAACTGGGGCATCTGCTGTGGACCGGGCCGTACTCGGGCCAGCGGCGCGGCATCCTCTACGCCCACCTGGGGGCGGACGCGCTCGCCGCCTCCCTCGAACACCTCGACGGGTTGCAGAAGCTGCGGTCACAACCGCCGGGGCCTTATCGCGGCGACATGGTCGGCCGGCTGGTGCTGTTCCTCAGCGCCCTGGCCCGGGTCGTGGCCGAGTCGGACGAGGTCGACGGCGACGCGGCCGGCACCCACCACGCGGTCCTCGACGCCATGCGGATGATGGAGGCCCGCCCCGACTACCAGTGGACGCTGACCGAGCTGGCCGCCGAGCTGCACCTCGCCCCCGGCTACCTCGTGCGGCTGTTCAAATCGGCGACCGGCCTGCCACCCATGGCGTACCTCTCCCGCCACCGCGTCGAGCTCGCGGCGGCCCGCCTCCTGCACACCGACCAGCCCATCAACAAGATCGGCGAGTCCGTGGGCTGGCCCGACCAGAACTATTTCGCGCGCCGCTTCAAGTCCCACTACGGCCTGAGCGCGTCGACCTACCGGTCGCGCTTCACCCGCACAGTCAAACGCTAGCCGTACGCGTCAGCGCAGCCCAGCCGCCGGTCCAGCCGCGCGTCAGCGCCGCCCAGCTGACCGTCCGGCCGCGCGCGTCAGCGCCGCCCAGCTGACCGTCCGGCCGCGCGCGTCAGCGCCGCCCAGCCGACGGTCCGGCCGCGCGCGTCAGCGCTTCTCCCCCGCGCCGAACAGCCGGTCGAGGTGCGCGTCGAGGGCGGCGGTCGCCTGCTCGGGCGTGTATTGCCCGCCGAGCACGTAGAGGCCCAGCCCCTCCATGAGCGCCAGCAGGGCGGCCGCGTCGGCTGCGTTCCCGGGCGCGTTTTGGGGCGCGGTCTCGGGCGCGTTTTGGGGCGCGGTCTCGGGCGCGTTTGGGGGCGCGTTTTGGGGCGCAGCCGCGTTCTCGGGCGCGGCCGGTAGCAGGCCGGCGATGAAGCCGACCATCTGCTGCGTCTCGGTGTGCAGGTTGGCCGTCGCCTGGGGGCGGACTGCGGTGTAGGCGAGGAAGGCCAGCGCCACCCGGCCGTCCTCGCGGCTCGCCTCGTCCAGCGGGAGAAGCGCCGTCAGCAAAGTGCGCAACAAATCCTTCGGATGCGGGTCGTCGCCGAGCCGGGCGATCGCCGCTTCCGCCCGCAGCTGGCTGCGCTCCTTCACCACCGACAGCGCGAACGTCATCATCTCGTCCTTGGTGCGGAAGTAGTGCTGCACCATGCCCGCGCTGACGTCGGCCGCGGCCGCCACGTGCCGCAGGCTGACCGCTTCCAGGCCCTGCTCGGCGGCCACCCGCATCAGCGCGTCGGCGATGAGCCGCCGGCGCTCGGTGTGGTCGACCTTCTTGGGCATGCCAGCGATGCTTTCACGCCGGTTCCGGCTGCTTCGCCCGGGCCGCCGCGATCAACTCGTCGGGTTGGTCGGCGTAGATCCGTACGGCCGAGATCTCAGCCTTTGACTCTGCTGCCCCTGCGGCTTTGTCGAGGGCCGGCAGCGGCGCGCCCTTGAAGGCGCGGACGTCGGCGCCTGGCCGCAACACGATGTCCACGCTGGTCTGGCTGGCCATCGCGATGTGCACCGCACCGTCCTCGATCTGCACCGACTTGCTGGAGGGCAGCGACCGGTAGCGCTTGCTGACCGACGCGATCTCCGTCCACGGCACCGTGAAGTCGATCCCGTTGCCCAGCCGCACCCGGATCCCGTCGTCGCCGACCACGTGCGGATGGCGCTGGAGGCCGGCCGCGAACCCGATCATCCAGAGCAGCCCCCACACCCCCAGCACGAGCACGATCCACCGGGCCGGCTCCCACGGCACGACCTTGCGCACGATCAGGTCGAAGACCGGGATCTCCACCGCGGACAACCCGATGAACACCCCGAGGATCGGCTTGACCACCCCGTGATAGCCGAAGCCCTGCTCGTCCGGCGCCGGGCGCCGCAGCACCCACGCGAACAGGTTGCGCCACATCGCCGCCTCGGTCGCCAGCAGCTGTCTCATCATCCCCGGATCACCGTCCCCGCCCGCCCGTCGACTGTCACGACTTCGCCCGTACGGATCCGCTCGGTCGCCCCTTGCACGCAGATGACGGCCGGAATCCCGTACTCCCGCGCCACTGTCGGCCCGTGGGCCATGACCGCCCCCGTCTCGGTGACCAGCGCCGCCGCCGTCAGGAACAGCGGCGTCCACCCCGGATCGGTCGTCGCGGTCACCAGCACCTCACCCGGTTCGAGGTACGCCTCGGCGGGATCCCGCACGATCCGCGCCCTCCCGGTCACCCGCCCGGCCGACGCCGCCACCCCGCGCAGCTCCGCCCCCTCGTCAACCGGGAGGGTCGCCTCCACATCAGTGCCGTCCGACAGCAACGCCACCGGCACCACCCGCCGCCGCATCTCCCGCCGATGCACGGCCTTGCGCGCCTCGATCACTTCCCGGGCCGGCACGTCGTCCACCTCGTCGATCGTCAGGAACATGATGTCGGCCGGATCGTCGAGGATCTCCGCCCCGACCGCCAGCAGCTCCCGCCGCATCTGCTGCAACCGGTAGAGCCCGGCGAATTTGCCCGCTTCCCGCAGCCCGGCCAGCTCCCGCGCCCGCCCCAGCAGAAACCCGGCCGGCCTGTTCTTCCGGCGCAGCTCCCGCAGTGTGCGCTCGGCCCGATCCGCCGCCCGGGCGAACCGCCGATCGGGCGCCTGCCCCGGATCGGTGACCCGCAGGTAGTTCTGGATCGCCGCCAGAACCGGAGCCGGATCCTCGGCCCAGCGGGGCACCCCGATGTCGACCTCGGCCGCCCCGCGATGCCCGTACTTGCTCAGGAACCCACCCAGCCCGATGTCGGGCAGCGTCCCGTCCCGGTAGCGCCCGGCCAGCTCGGCCGCTGGCGTGCCGAGCAGCAGTTCCCGGTGCTCGCCGACCCCTTGGGCGACCCGCCACAACGCCAGATCCATCTCGATCGTCACGTTGTGCGGCATCCCGCCCAGCGCCACCCGGATCTCGTCCGGCCCGGCCCGGCCCCGAAGCAGATATTCCGGTCCGGCCGCCGCCAGCATCCCCGCCGCGATCGGCCACACCAGATCATCCGGCGACTCGGCGCTCTCCCACTCCCGCACCGCTCGCAGCCGCTCAGCCCTCCCCCGCCCGGGACCGGCCTTTAGCCCCCCGCCAGGATCAGCCGCGAGCTCCGCGCTGGGACTGGCTGCGAGCCTCGTGCCGGGGTCCGACGCGGCCGCGGCCAACCGGATTCGCTCCACCACGGCGGCGAGACGCTCGCGGGCGGCGGCCGGACGGGCCAGCGCGCGGCCGATGCCGAAGACCGCCCGGGCCGCCGTGGCGGGCGACGGCGTGCCTCCCTGCTTCGCCCGGCCCGGCACCGGAGCGAACCGCGGATCGTCCATGACGTGGCGGATCGCCGCCTGCGCCCGCGGCCCGAAGTCGACCGCGAGCAGCTTCACCAGGCGCTTGCGGGCCTTCGGATCGCGCACGAGATCGGTCATGTCGCCGTAGAGCCGGCCCCCGATGTCCGTGATCTCCACGTGCAGCCCGAGCGGCTTCAGCATCGCGGTGACCAGAGCCTTCAGGGTCGACATCCCCATCGGCGTGACCGGCTGCAGCATCCCCTGCACGTGCCCGAACTCCAGGTAGACCCGAAGATCCTCGCTCGGCGGCGGCAACGGGAAGAGCGTGGTGATCGCCCGCGACTGCAGCAGCCACAGCTCCCCACTCGCATCGACCGCCCACTCGACGTCCTGCGGCACCCCGAAATGCCCCTGCAGCCTTTCGCCGGCGCCGCGCAGGGCGAGAAGCAATTCCACGGTCAGACATCCGCCGGCCGCGGGCCCCGCCGGTTCCGACCTGAGCACGTAGTGGTCGACCGGCCCGCTGCCGTCCACCACGGCCGGGCCGCCGCCGGGTGCCGCGTCGACCGTCATCTCGGCGCGGCAGCCGGTCAGCGGGTTGGCCGTGAACAGGACACCAGCGACCTCGGCGGCCACCATCCGCTGCACGATGACGGCGATCGGAGAGCCCGGAGCGTCGCTGCGCGCCCCGCGGTAGGCCACGGCGCGGGGTGCGGAAGCCGACCGTTGGCAGGCCGCGACGGCTTCCAGCAGAGCGTCCGGGCCTTCGACGTCGAGGAAGGTGTCGTACTGGCCGGCGAAGCTGGCGTCGGGGCCATCCTCGTCGGGGGCGCTCGACCGGACGGCCACGGGACCGCCGCCGAGCGACCGGTAGGCCGCCACGATCTCGGTGCGCGGCAGGTCGTGCGCTGCGGTGGTGATGCAGAAGCCGGCGGGGACTTGCTCGCCCAGCCGGATCAGCTCGCCCAGGGCGGCGGCTTTGCCTCCGACGAGGGAGCGTGGCGACGCCGAGCACTCCTCGAGCCCGATGACCTGCATCGTCGTCACCCTCCCACTTTTGCAATGCACTCGTATTGCAATCAGCGTAGCGCGGATGCAATACGACTGCAATGTCAAAGCTTGGCGTCAACCCGCGGTTCACCGTGGCGAAACATTGACTGGGTGCACGATGCATTCGTACGTTGTGTGCCTCGGCGGTGTGGCCCCGGCCACGCCCGTCGGCGCGTGCTCCGGCGGTGGCGGATCCCTTCGCTTCCGCCACCGCCGGTCAAAGCGCAGCCGAGCCGCGGCGCAGACCACCCGCGTGGAGCAATTTGCGGAGAAACCGGAACCTCGGCCCCGCCCGGATCGTCTGATCCGGCATGACTCGTCTCCGTAACACCCTCATCGCCGCCGCCGCTCCCCTGGCGCTGCTCTGCGCGTGCGCGCAGCCGGACGGGGCGGGGGCCACGCCCAGCGGATCGGCGCCGGCGGCAAGTGCGCCCACGTCGGGAGAGGGGGCGAACTACCTCGTCGCGCGGGCGGAGTCGGCCGGTGGGTTTGTTCCGGCGGACCGGACCGTCGGGGCCCTGCCCGAGGTCAGCGTCTACGCCGACGGTCGGGTGATCACCGAGGGGCCGGTGCCGGCCATCTACCCGGGTCCGGCGCTGCCCAACGTCCTGGTCAAGCAGATCACGCCGGAGCAGGTGCAGGAGTTGTCGCGGCAGGGGGTCGAGGCCGGCGTCAGGAGCGGCGTCGACTTCGGGCGGCCCAATGTGGCCGACGCGCCGACGACCAAGGTGACCGTGCGCACCGATCAGGGCACGCAGTCGGTGGCGGTCGAGGCGCTGCGCGAGAGCCAGGCCAACGATCCGATGCTGACCCAGCCGCAGCGGGACGCCCGCAAGAAGCTGGCCGCATACGTCACCACGCTGACGGGGCTGGCCGGCGAGACCGCGTACGAGCCGGAGGAACTCGCCGTGCTGGCCCGGCCCTACACCGCTCCCGGTGGCGCCGACCCGAAGAGCCCGGAGATCGCCTGGCCCGGGCCGGCGTTGCCGGGTGCCTACCTGAACCCGACCTTCAAGATCGGCTGCGTGACGGTGAGCGGGGCCGAGATGGAGAAGGTGCTGGCCGCGGCCGGCAAGGCGACCGCGATGACGCCGTGGACCTCGGGCGGCAGCAAGTACCTGATCACGTTCCGGCCGCTGCTGCCGGACGAGTCGGGCTGCGCCACCTTCACGGTGACCAAGGGCAACCGATGACGCCGATCGGCGACCCGATCGAGCCCGGGCCCGACGACGACCGGGACGAGAAAGGGCCGGGACAGGCGACGCCCGTCCCGGCCCGGCCGGCCTGCCGGCCTTCGCTCACTGAACGCCGAGGAGATCCACGACGAAGATGAGGGTCTCGTTCGGCTTGATCACACCGGCCGCGCCGCGCGAGCCGTAGCCCAGGTGCGGCGGGATGGTGAGCTTGCGGCGGCCGCCGACCTTCATGCCGACCACGCCCTGGTCCCAGCCGCCGATGACCTGGCCACCGCCGAGCGGGAACTCGAACGCCTCACCCCGGTTGTACGACGCGTCGAACTCCCGGCCGGTCGAGTGCGCCACGCCCACGTAGTGGACGCTGACGTACTGGCCGGGCTTGGCCTCGGGGCCGTCACCAACGGTGAGGTCCTCGATCACGAGCTCGGCGGGCGGCTCGCCCTCGATCGGGCCGACGTCGGGCTTGTCCATGAGTTCTCCTTAGGTGTTCGTCGAACCCGACCACTCAATCACAGCGGCCCGCGGGCACCGTCGGTGACGTGCTGAACGACTCACGCCGATTCTCCGTATAGCTGTTTCGTGAGGATCTACCGTCTCGCGGCGTGCGCTCTCGCCGCGGCCCTGGCCGGTGCGGCAGCGCCCGCCGCACCCGCGAACGCCCACGGCGCGCCCACCACGCCGATCAGCCGGACCGCGGCCTGCGCCAAGGGCGGTGAGGACACCGGCGACGCCGCTTGCCGGGCCGCCAAGAAGGCCAACGGCGGCGCTTTCGGCTCGTTCGACAACCTGCGCATCGCCGACGTCGGCGGGCGGGACCGTGAGGTCGTGCCGGACGGCGAGTTGTGCGGCGGCGGGCTGGACGCGTTCAAGGGGCTCGATCTGCCGCGCGACGACTACCCGGCGACCAAGGTCACCGCGGGCGAGTCGCTGAGCGTGCGCTACCGGGCGACGATCCCCCACGCGGGGCAGTTCCGGCTCTTCCTGACCAAGGCCGGCTACGACCCGGCGGCCAAGTTGACCTGGGACGACCTCGGCCGCAAGCCCCTGGCCACGGTCACCGATCCCCCGCTGACCGACGGGGCGTACGCGATGAAGGTGAAGCTGCCCCAGCGGACCGGGCGGCACATCCTGTACGTGGTCTGGGAGACCTCCAGCACGCCGGACACCTACTACTCCTGTTCGGATCTCGTGTTCCCCACCGCGGCGATCGCACCGCCGCCAGCGAAAGCGACGAAAGCCCCGACGGCGCCGGCCAAGGCGAAGCCCGCGGCGACAAAAGCGGCAGAACCCACTCGAACGACGGAAGCCGCGCCGGTGGAAACGACCGAAGCGCCGGCGCCGCAGGCCGCGGTCACCCCCGTCTCGAACACCAATGACGTCACTCTCGGTCACCAGATCATCATCGGTGCGTTGGTGCTCGCGGTCGGCGCCGGAGCGTACGCCGTGGTCACCGGCCTTCTTCGCCGGCGCCGCGAAAACCGTTGAACCGCAACGGGAGTCGATTCGTACTGATGGCAAGCAGGTCCCGTGCCCTCAGGGGACAGACGAAAGGCCGAGCATGAGTCGAGTTGGCTACGGAGAGGCGTCACACGGAGCCTCGGACCCCGATGCGGAGAGCTCCGATCTGTACGCCTTCGTCAGCCCGGACGCCCCGGAGACCGTGACGATCATCGCGAACTACGGGTTCCTGAACCTCGAGTTCGGCGACGACGTGCTCTACGAGATCCACGTCGACTACAACGGCGACGCCCGGCCCGACCTGACGTACCAGTTCCGGTTCCGCACCGAGCTGCGCAACAACAAGACGTTCCTCTACAACACCGGACCGATCGATTCGCTGGACAGTGAGAACTGGAACCGGCGCCAGTTCTTCTCGGTCACCCGCGTCGACGCGTACGGCAAGAGCAGTGTCCTGGCCACGCACCTGCCGTGCCCACCGCGCAACCTGGGTGACTCCACTCCTGGCTACGACGCTATGGCCGCCGCCGCGATCGCCGAGCTGCCGGGTGGCGAACGGGTCTTCGCCGGCCCGCGCTCCGACGCCTTCTTCGTCGACCCGGCCGCCGTCTTCGAGCTCGGTGGCGATGGCCGGGCCCAGGCCACCGGCCCGGCCATCGTGAACAGCATCGCCATTCAGCTGCCTCACCCCGGCCAGATGATCGGCGTGTGGACCACCGCGAGCCGCCGGGAGCTGCACAGCCGGGGCGACGACGTGCTGGTCGGCCCGATGGTCCAGGTGTCGCGGCGGGCCAACCCGCTGTTCGCCGAGCTGTTCGTCCCGGCCGCCGACCGGGCCCGGTGGAACGGCATGCCGCCCTCGGAGGACAAGCGCTTCGCCGACCTGGTCGAGCACCCGGTCGTGGCCGCGCTTCTGCCCGAGCAGCACCCGGGCCACTTCGACCGGCTGGCCGAGCTGGCCGACCGGCGCTCCGATCTGGTGGCGATGCTGCTCACCGGCGTGCCGGAGGGCCTGGTGGACGGCTTCCGCACGTTCACCGGCGACATCCAGGCCGACATGCTGCGCCTGGACACGACCGTGCCGCCGGCCGCCGAGGAGAACCCGTTCGGCCTGCTCGGTGGCGACTTCGCCGGCTTCCCGAACGGCCGCCGGATCGGCGACGACGTCACCTCGATCACGCTGCGGGCCATCGCCGGCGCGACGTTCCCCATGGTCGACGACACGTACGAGCCGGACCCGGCCGCCACCCTGGCCGGCGCCGAGGCCCGGGCCCGTACGCACGGCGTGAGCTTCCCCTACCTGACCGCCCCGGAGGTTTTGCCGTGAGGCCGTCCGGGCAGGGGTTGGTGGTGCTCAACATCGGTGCCGGAATAGGCGCGCTCGTGATTCATACCGGGCGCAGCATGCACGGTCATGACATCGAGATCAGCCCGGTGGAGGATCCCGCGCTGCGCACCCAGGCCACGGTCCGGGCGCGGTACGTGCGGGGCGGCGTCAGCTACAGCGTCGTCGTCGACTGTCTGCGGGCAGGTCGCTACACCATCTGGCGCGACCCGGTGACCCCACTGGCGGAGATCGATGTCCCGGGTGACCGGGTGGCCGAATTCACCTGGCCGGTGACCGCGCTCGCCGCGTGACTGTGCCTGCGCCGCATCCGGTCTAGGGTGGACGCCATGGTGGCGGTCAGACAGACCCGGCCGGTCGCCCCGGGGGTGGACAAACCCGTTCACGTCTCGCTGACGACCAGCGACATGGATGAGGCGCGCTCGTTCTGCCGCAAGCTGTTCTACGGTCCCCTGCAGGTCAGCCCGATGGGGGACGTGTCGCGGTTCGCGTTCACCGGCGACGTGGTGCTGCTCGGCCCGATCACGCTGGGCGAGATCAGCTACGGCGCCGACATCCACGTCACCATCGCCGACCTGGAGACGGCGTACCACGTGCTGGCCCCGCTGACCGGCACGCTGCGTTCACGCCATCGGGGGACGGTGGTGATGGCCGACCCGACCCGGGCCGCGGTCTACCGGCCGGTGGGCGACATCGACCTGGAGTGGCCGGGCAGCTGCCGGCTGCTCAGCGTCAAGGTGGAGCGGTCGGCGCTCGAGCGCGAGCTGGACGCGGCCCTCGACCAGCGGATCGTCTCGCCGCTGCTGCTGGGCGCGAGCTTCGACCTGATCGACGGCCCCGGGCGTACGTGGGCCTCGCTGGTCCGGCTGCTGCTGGCCGAGCTGCGGCACGACGACGGCCTGGCGGCCCAGCCGCGGATGGCCTCACGCTGGCGCGACCTGCTGGTCAGCGGCCTGGCCATGACGGTCGAGCATCCGTACGGGGACGAACCGGCCGGCCTGCAGGGACCGAACCGTCCCCGCACGGTGAAGCGGACGCTGGACGCGATGCACGCCGAGCCGTGGCGCCCCTACACCGCCAACGACCTGGCCGCGATCGCGGGCGTCGGTGTCCGCGTGCTGCAGGAGGCGTTCCGGCAGCACGTGGGCATGTCGCCGCTGACCTATCTCCGCCGGCTGCGGCTCGACGGGGTGCACGCCGAGCTCTCCCGGTCGGACCCGTGGCAGGTCAGCGTGTCCGAGGTCGCGTACCGCTGGGGTTTCACCCATCTCGGGCGTTTCGCCGGCGCCTACAAGGACCGGTACGGCGTGCCGCCCTCGCAGACCCTGCGAGAGCGGCGCTGAGCCGCGGGCTAGAGCTCGACCTTCTGGCCCTTGCCGATGACCACGATGCCGTTGTCGGAGACCGTGTAGAGCTTGCGGTCGCGATCCAGGTCGACGCCGATCTGCGCGCCCTCCGGGATCATCACGTTCTTGTCGATGATGGCGTTGCGGATGATCGCCCGGCGGCCGACCGAGACGCCCTCCATCAGCACCGACCCCTCGACGTGGGCCCACGAGTTGACCCGTACGTTGGGCGAGATGACCGAACGCTCCACGAGCGAGCCCGAGACGACCACCCCGGGCGAGATCATCGACTCGATGGCGCGGCCCTGCCGGTCGTCGTAGCCGTGCACGAACTTGGCCGGCGGCCAGGAGCCGTAGTTGGTGAAGATCGGCCACTCGTGGTTGTACAGATTGAAGATCGGCAGGGTGGCGATGAGGTCCATGTGGGCCTCGTAGAACGAGTCGAGCGTCCCCACGTCACGCCAGTAGCCGCGGTCGCGGTCGGTGCTGCCCGGCACCTCGTTCTCGCGGAAGTCGTAGACGTTGGCCTCGCCCCGCTCGACCAGCATGGGGATGATGTTGCCGCCCATGTCGTGCTTGCTGTCCGGGTCCTGGGCGTCCTTGGTGACCGCCTCGCACAGCGCCCGGGTGGTGAAGACGTAGTTGCCCATCGACGCGTAGATCTCGTCGGGCGCGTCGGGCAGCCCGTCGACCTCTTTGGGCTTCTCGCGGAAGGCCCGGATCTTCTTGCCGTCGGCGGCCACGTCGATGACCCCGAACTGGTCCGACATCGACTTGGGCTGGCGGATGCCGGCCACCGTGACCGCGGCCCCGGAGTTGATGTGGTCCTGGACCATCTGCTTCGGGTCCATGCGGTAGATGTGGTCGGCGCCGAAGACGATGACGTAGTCGGGCGACTCGTCGTTGATCAGGTTGAGGCTCTGGTAGATCGCGTCGGCCGACCCGGCGAACCAGCGCGGGCCCAGCCGCTGCTGGGCCGGCACCGGGGTGACGTAGTTGCCGAGCAGGGTGGACATCCGCCACGTCTTGGAGATGTGGCGGTCGAGGGAGTGCGACTTGTACTGCGTCAGCACCACGATTTTGAGGTAGCCGCCGTTCGCGAGGTTCGACAGCACGAAGTCGATCATGCGGTAGATCCCGCCGAACGGAACGCCGGGCTTGGCCCGGTCCGCCGTCAGGGGCATCAGGCGCTTGCCCTCACCACCGGCCAGAACGATTGCAAGGACCTTGACAGCCATGGAAGGACGCTAACTTTCCGCCAGCTCAAGCGCCAGCCGAAGAGGGCAACTCGCCGTGACAGTCCCGGCGGAGGTCGCTCAGGATACCTGATCTTGAGCGTTCCCGGGCAGGGAGTACTAGGCTGCGGGGGTGCTGCGAGTCGACCTCATCACCCGTGAATACCCGCCGGAGGTGTACGGCGGCGCCGGCGTGCACCTCGAATACCTGACCCGCGATCTGCGTGCTCTGGCCGATGTCCGGGTGCACTGCTTCGGCGCCCCGCGCACCGAGCCGGGCGTCACCGCGTACCCCGAACCGGCCGAGCTGGCCGGGGCCAACGCGGCGCTGCGGACCATGGGGGTCGACCTCGAGATCGCGGCCGGCACCGAGGGCACGGACATCGTGCACAGCCACACCTGGTATGCGAACTTCGCCGGTCACACGAGCAAGCTGCTGCACGGCGTGCCGCACGTGGTGACCACCCACAGCCTCGAGCCGCTGCGCCCGTGGAAGGCCGAGCAGCTCGGCGGCGGCTACGCGCTGTCCTCGTTCTGCGAGCGGGTCGGCATCGAGAACGCCGACGCGATCATCGCCGTCTCCGGCGGCATGCGCCGCGACGTGCTGGCCGCCTACCCCTCGGTCGACCCGGAGAAGGTGCAGGTCGTCTACAACGGCATCGACACCGAGATCTACAAGCCCAACACGGGCACCGACGTGATCGAGCGGCTCGGCATCGACCTCAACCGGCCCAGCGTGGTCTTCGTCGGCCGCATCACCCGGCAGAAGGGCCTGCCCTACCTGCTGCGGGCCTGCCGCCGCCTGCCCGCCGAGACGCAGATCGTGCTGCTGGCCGGCGCCCCCGACACCAAGGAGATCGCGGCCGAGGTCGAGGGCCTGGCCGACGAGCTGCGCGCGGTCCGCGACGACAAGGGCGTCATCTGGGTGCAGGAGATGCTGCCCAAGCACGAGGTCGTCCAGGTGCTGACCCACGCCACGGTCTTCGTCTGCCCGTCCATCTACGAGCCGATGGGCATCGTCAACCTCGAGGCGATGGCCTGCGAGACGGCGGTCGTGGCCACCGCCACCGGCGGCATCCCCGAGGTGGTCAAGGACGGCGAGACCGGCATCCTGGTGCCGATCGAGCAGGTCGAGGACGGTACGGGGACCCCGATCGACCCCGAGCAGTTCATCGCCGACCTGGCCACGGCCATGACTCAGGTGATCGAGGATCCGGAGCGGGCCCAGCAGATGGGCCTGGCCGGCCGGCGGCGCGCGGTCGAGCACTTCAGCTGGTCCCACATCGCCGAGGAGACCCTCAAGGTCTACCGGTCAGTTCTCTGACGCTGAGCTCGCCCAATATGTCGCGGGCGGCCGCCCGGCCACTGAGCCAGGCGGTCTGCACGCGGGGGCGGCCGAAGGCGTCGCCGCACAGGTAGACGTTGCCCTGCCGGGCGAAACCGTCGCGGCCGGTGCGCGGCTGCGCGTACGGCCAGCGGAACAGCTCGGCCGTGGGCTCGTCGGCGATGTCCAGCAGCTCCCCCACCGCGCGGGCGAGCGCCGCCTCACCCCCGTACTGCTGGTCCTTGAAGTAGCTCGGGGTTGAATGCGCGACGAGGACCGGGGCGCCGTCGCCGCGGCGATCGCCGTCGTCGCAGACCGTGGCCAGCACCGGGTGGTCGTTGACGAAGGCGCCGTGGAAATCCGGCCAGGATCGCTTGGGGTAGGTCAGGACGGCCGTGAGCACCGGCGACCAGCCCTGATCGTCCCAGCCCCCGACGATCGCCTCCGCCTGCGGGCCGGGCATCGCGAGCACCACCGCGTCGGCCTCGGGCAACTCGGTGACCTCGGCCTCCAGGGTGACGTCGAGACCGTCGGCCAGATCCTGGGCCAGGCTGCGCAGACCGCCCGGGGCCGACCAGCGCATCGGCCCGTCGCCGTGCTGGCCGCGGAAGGTGTCGGTCCACGGGTGGGCCAGCCCGGCGATGCGCCACGACTGCAGGCGGCCCAGGAAGGACGGGTCGTCCGCGGTGACATAGGCCGCGCCGATGTCGACCGGGCGGTGGCCGCGGGTCACACTCGCGAGGCGCCCCCCGACCACGTTGGCACGTTCCAGGACACGGGTCGGCACACCCGCTCCGACCAGCTCACGGGCGCACGCCAGCCCGGCGATGCCCGCTCCGACCACCACAACCGTCACACCCGGGAACTCTACGTGCGGCACACTGGTCCCCATGCTCCGCGTCCGCCGCCCACCCGTACGACTGACCTTGACCCTCGTCGCGGTCCTCATCGCGACCGGCGTGCTGGGCCTGGGGTTGCTGCGCGCGGCGACGTATTCCGCGCCCGCCGCCTACTCCGCGCCGGTGCCCTCGGACCCGTTCACCGCCACCGGCTCGTGCGGGACGTTCCCGACCAAGGCCACCCGCGAGCTGCGCGGCATGTGGCTGACCACGGTCACCAACATCGACTTCCCGAGCCGGCGCGGGCTGTCCGAGGCGCAGGTCAAGGCCGAGTACCAGCACTGGCTGGACGTGGCCGTCGGCCAGCGGCACAACGCGATCTTCGTGCATGTGCGCCCCTCGGGCGACGCGTTCTGGCCCTCGGCGTACGCGCCCTGGTCGGAGTGGCTCACCGGCCGGCGGGACGGAAAATCGCCCGGGTGGGACCCGATGGCGTACATGGTGGCCGAGGCCCACAAGCGCAACCTGGAGTTCCACGCCTGGTTCAACCCCTACCGGGGCACCCAGCCCGGCCCGGTCGGGCCCGGCGCCGACTTCCGCAAGCTCGCCCCGAACCACCCGCTGCTGCAGCACAGCGACTGGGCCATCGCCTTCCCCCAGGGCAAGACCGCCCGGCTGTACTTCGACCCGGGCATCCCCGAGGCCCGCAAGTTCGTCGAGGACTCGATGCTCGAGGCGGTCAAGAAGTACGACGTCGACGGCGTCCACTTCGACGACTTCTTCTACCCGTACCCGGTCGCCGGTCAGGACTTCCCGGACAACGCCTCGTACGCCAAGTACGGCGCCGGCAAGTCGAAGGCCGACTGGCGCCGGGAGAACGTCAACACCCTGGTCCGGGAGATGAACACGCGGATCAAGGAACTCAAGCCGTGGGTGAAGTTCGGGATCAGCCCGTTCGGCATCTGGCGCAACAAGACCACCGACGCGTCCGGCTCGGACTCCAAGGGCCTGGAGGCGTACGACGCGATCTACGCCGACACCCGTAAATGGGTGCAGGAGAAGTGGCTCGACTACATCGTGCCCCAGCTCTACTGGACCGTGGGCTTCGACAAGGCCGACTACGCGAAGCTTCTGCCCTGGTGGGCCACGCTCGTGAAGGACACCGGGGTGCAGCTCTACATCGGGCAGGCCGATTACCGCGTAGGCGAGCCCGGCGCGTGGAGCGAGCCGGGCGAGCTCGAACGCCAACTGGCCATGAACGACAAGTACGGCGTGCAGGGGCAGGTGCACTTCAGCGCCAAACAGGTCGAGGCCAACAAGCTGGGGGCCGTGGCCCGGTACCGCGACAAGCACTATGCGGCGCCCGCCCTCGTACCGGTCATGAAGCAGTTGCCGTCGGCGCCCCCGCCGGCGCCGCAGCTCACCGGGGCGAAGCGGGCCGACGACGGGGCAGTGCACTTCCAGGCGGCCAGCTCGGCCACCAGCTGGGCGCTGTACCGGGTGACCGGCCAGACAGCCGATCTCGTGGCGACCGGCCGCGGCGGCACCGAGGTCGTCGACCCGGCGCCGCCCGCGGGGCCGGCCACCTACTGTTTGAGCGGGCTCGACCGGTCGGGCAACGAGGGGGCGGTCAGCGCGCCGATCGCCGTCTCGGCGTAATCCCACAACCGGTCGGCTGCCTCGGGATCGACCGACCATTCGGCGACGCCGAACATCGGCTCGGGGCCGCCCGGGACGACGTCGGCGATCTGGTTGTCCTCGTCGATGTAGACGCCCGAGACGCCCTCGAGCAGCGGGGAGGCGGCCAGCAGGACCTCGGCCGCGGCGCCCTGCTCGGGGGTCTTGTAGCCCTCGGCGTGGATCAGGTTGCCGTCGTCGTCCATCGCGCCCAGGGCCCGCATCGCGGCCGGGTCGATGTGGCGCTGCAGGTTGGTGTGGATCCGGCCCGGGGCCATGGCGTTGGCGGTGATGCCGCGGCGGCTCAGGGCGACGGCGAGCAGGACCTCGGCGGTCTTGGACTGGCTGTAGGCGATCCAGGGGTCGTATTCGCGGCGCTCGAAGTGCGGGTCGTCGAAGTCGACTCCCGCCCTTAGTTGCGCGCCCGAGCTGACTAGGACAATTCTGGCATTTGCCGTTAAATGGCTTTGCAGGCCGGTGATCAAGGCGAAGTGGCCGAGGAAGTTGGTGGCGAGCTGGAGTTCCCAGCCGTTGGGTGCCGTGCGGCGCTCCGGGACGGCCATGATTCCGGCGTTGGCGATGATCGCGTCGAGCTTGCCTGTCCAATTTTGCGCGAAGTTTCGGACTTTTCGGGTGTCCGCCAGATCGAGCTCGGTGCGGGTCGGGGTGATGACCTCCGCGCCCGCGTCGCGCAGCGCTCGGGCCGCGGCCTGACCCAGGCCGGAGCCGCCCCCGGTGATCAGGATGCGCCGGCCGGTGAGATCTACACCGTAGAGGACTTCGGCCGCCGTCGCGGCGGCAGTGAACGGGATCTTTGTCATGGCTCGAGTCTGGCTCGGCCCGGCTGGACGGAGAATGGTTCAGGGTCCAGGATAGTTGTGTGAGCGTCCAGACGGCCGATCCGCTGCAAGATGTCCTCGCCCTCGTGGGCACGACCAGCCGGCTCTCGGTGGGCTTCGCGGCCGGCGGCGAGTGGGCGGTGGCCTTCGAGCCGCCGCCGGCGGTCAAGTTCAATGCCGTACGCCGGGGTGAGTGCCTCCTGCGGGTCGACGACGTGACGTACCCGCTGGCGGCCGGCGACTGCTTCCTGCTGACCCGTCCGCGCCCCTTCGTGCTGGCCAGCTCCCTCGACGTACCGCCCGTGCCCGCCCACCCTCTGTTCGCCGCGGCCACCGACGGTGTGGCCCGGATCGGCCCGGCCGACGAGGTCTTCATCCTGGGCGGCCGCTTCGGCTTCGGCGAGCGGGCCGAGGAACTGCTGCTCGACGCCCTCCCGGCCGTGGTGCACGTGCCCGGCTCCGCCCCCGCCGCGGCCACCGTGCGCTGGGCCCTCGACCAGATCGACGCCGAACTGCGCGACCACCTCCCGGCGGCCGGCCTGGTCACCGACCACCTGGCCCAGGTGATGCTCATCCACCTGCTGCGCCTGCACCTGGCCGCGCACCCGCCGGCGGGCTGGCTCTCCGGCCTGTCCGACCCGGTCGTCGCGCCCGCGCTGCGCGCCCTGCACGCCCGCCCGGCCCACCCGTGGACGGTCGCCGAACTGGCCGCGGTCGCCGCGGTCTCCCGCTCGACGCTGGCCGCCCGCTTCAAGCAGACGGCCGGCCAGGGCCCGCTCGACTATCTGACCCGCTGGCGCATCGAACTCGCCGCGGCCCGCCTGCGCCGCTCCGACGGCACCGTCGCCGCCATCGCCCACCAGGTCGGCTACGGCTCGGAGAGCGCGCTGAGCACCGCCTTCAAGAGGAGCACAGGAATTTCTCCCCGCGACTATCGCAGGCGCCACGCGAAATCCGGGTAATCATTAGTCATGGGCACGGACCCCCCGTTCTTCTCCCCGGACCGAGTGGGCAGACAATTTGAAGAGCTGGCACGCATCGCCGAGGAGATCGCTCGGACGGCCGAGGCCAGCGCGCGCGTCTACGACCAGCTGGCCGAGACCCTGCCGACCGCTGCCGCCCACGCCACCCGCGACCGGCTGCTCGCCGCGGCCGAGCGCCGGGCCGCGCAGGCGTTCCGCGCGCACGAGATGCCACCGGACGACGTGCGCGACGCCATCCGCGCCTGCCGCCCCGGGCGCGAGGACGAACAGCGGGTCGCCGAGCAGCGCCTGGCCGACCTGGAGCGGCGCGACGCCGAGAACCAGTCCCGGCAGAGAAACCTCGCCTCGCGTGAACTCCACCTGCACCAGCGGGAGGAGTTCCTCGACCGTCGCGAGTCCTACCGCACCGACCAGCGCGACCAACGCGACGAACGCGCCGACGCCCGCGACCGCGCCGCCGACGCCCGCGACCGCGCCGCCGACGCCCGCGACCTGCGCGCCGACAGCCGTGAAGCCGCGCAGACCCACCGCGACACCCGGGCCGACGCCCGCGACCGCGCCGCCGACCAACGAGAGATCGACCTCGAGACGCGCTGGCCCCCCTCCCCCTGACACGGTCGTCCCTCGCGCCGATCGGGCCGGCCCGCACGGGCCCGCGTTCGTATCGTCCGCGCGGATCTGCCTAGTTCAACGTGGTCCGGCCACCTTGCTCAGCTGCATGGCGAATCCGGAGCAGAAGGCCCGGCACCCAGTGGTCGCCATATCGTTGCCGCAGTTCCGGCCGGGTCCAGTCATCGCCGGTGACAACCCCACGACACTGTGCGGCGCCGCATCGGCAAGGCATGACGAATTCTTCTTCGCCCGTGCTCGTGGCGTAGTCATTGGTGAGCTCTTCGTCGACTGCGATGTCCCGGCGTGCGACCAGCGTGTACGCGCACGCCCACCACAGGTTCGGGTCGCAGCTGTGGTTCCCCTTGCCGTTCGGCCGCCCGGCGGGAAGTACTAGGTGGGAATTGTCGGCCACCGTGATGGTGTCCACGTAACTCCCGCTCTGACCGCCGGCCCGCAGAAGCCTGCGCAGCTCGCGTCCGGACACGAGCCGGCCGCCGAGCCGGGACACTGCCGTGCCTGCCCGAAACGGCGCCCGCGCGAACAGCCCTTCACCGGCCACGGGGGACGGGCGGACCTCTACAGCGGGATGCAACCAGCAATCCGGCTCGGGGAGGGGCCACATGCGTTCAACAGTCACCCCACCCACCATCTGCCGCAACCCCGGAAGCGCGGCGCGCGCCGGCACCGGCACCGGGATCAGAGCCCGGCGCGACCATCAGCGGCGCGCTCCGGATCCACGGTGGGATCGAGCCGGCCGGCACGTCGGTGCGCGAGATCAACGCGGTGCGATCAATGGCGGGTGAGGTGGCGGGTGTCGCTCAGCGCCACCACCCGCCGGTTGTGCATGCGGTCATCCTCGCGCAGGGTTGTGATGCCGGCCGGGGACGCCGCGAAGTTCACGTATCCCACCGACTCGAGCGGCATCTTGATCCAGGCCGCGACGACGAAGGTCAGCGCGAACCCGTGCGTGACGATCACCTGATGGTCGGCGGGCTCGCGCAGGATGTCGTCCATCGCGGCGTAGACGCGTTCGGCGAGGGACGCTTTGGTCTCCGCTCCCTCGATGCCCTCGTCGTGCTTCAGCCGCTCGCCCACGGCCGGCGGCGGGATGAACCGCTCGTCCAGCCATTTCTGCGGGCGGCCCTCGGCCACCCCGTACGACTTCTCCCGCAGGCGCCGGTCCAGCCGGGCCCCGACCCCGAACACCCGCCCGATCTCGGCGGCCGTCTCGGCGGCCCGCCGCAGATCCGACGAGAACAGCCCCATCTCGCTACCCTCCGGCACAGCCTTCCGAAGCGCCCCGGCCACGGCGACCGCATCTTCCCGCCCGCCCGGCGTCAGCCGCGAGTCGTGCCACCCGCCGACCACCTTCTCCAGGTGATGCGTGGCCTCGGCATGGGTGACGACATAGACGGTCCGCATGGCCCCGAACCTTAGCGGCCACGCCGCTCAGCGCGGCCCAGCTCCGCGATGACGGTGGCCATCGTCGCGGCATCCAGCTCGAAGACGGTCCGGCCGGCCAGCGGATCCCGGGCGTGCAGCGGTCGGATCCACCCGAGCCACCACGCCCGGCGTCACCCCTGGTTGCGCAGCCCGATCGCCTCCCGCACGCGGTCCCGGCCGCCGGCGTCGAAGTGGCCGCGGCCGAGCACCGCCGTGAACGCCTCCCGGTCGTCATGGTTGCCGGTGCTGAACAGGGCCGGAATGCGGCGCGGCCCGGCGAAGGCGGCGACGAGCTCGAGCGCGTCCGCGTAGGCCTCGCGCGAGCCGTCGTCGGCGATGTCGCCCGTGATCACGACCGCGTCCAGCCCGGGCATCTCCTGTGCGACAAATGCAAGATCCGCATCCGGCGCCGCTACCGAGCTGCTCGTACTCTTTCACCTGTCGGACGCCGGAATCATGGACGGAGCACGCCAGGAATGATCACTGACCTCTCGGCCGAGCAGCTGGAGTCGTACCGCAGCACGGTGACGGCCCCCGAGGACTTCGACGACTTCTGGGCTTCGGCCTTGGCCGCGCCGGGTGACGTCGACGTGCGTACGGCCGAGGTCGTGACCGGTCTGCGGACCGTCACCACCTACGATCTGACGTTCAAGGGCTTCAACGGCCAAGACGTACGCGGGTGGCTGCGCGTCCCGGCCGGCGCCGAGGGGCCGCTCCCAGCCGTCGTGCAGTACGTCGGTTATGGCGGCGGGCGTGGGCACCAGCTGGAGAATCTGCTCTGGGCGTCGGCCGGCTTCGCCCACCTGCAGATGGACACCCGCGGGCAGGGCTCGGGCTGGAGCCTCGGCGTCACCCCGGACGAGGCCACCGCCCCGGCGCAGGGTCCGGGGGTTCTGACCCGCGGCATCCTCGACCCCTCGACCTACTACTACCGGCGGTTGTTCACCGATGCGGTCCGGGCGGTCGACGCGGCCCGGGCGCTGCCCGTGATCGACAACGACCGGATCCACGTCGTCGGTGGCAGTCAGGGTGGCGGGATGGCCCTGGCCGTCTCGGGGCTGCGGCGGGACCTGGCCGGGGTGGTGGCGTTCGTGCCGTTCCTCTGCGATTTCCCCCGGGCTGTACGCGTCACCGACGCGTTCCCCTACCGCGAGATCATCAACTACCTGGCCGTGCACCGGGGCGAACAGGAGCAGGTCTTCCGGACGCTGGCCTACTTCGACGGCGTCAACTTCGCGGCCCGGGCCACCGCCCCGGCCCTGTTCTCGGTCGCCCTGCGCGACGCCGTCTGCCCGTCCTCCACTGTGTACGGCGCCTACCACAACTACGCGGGACCCAAGGAGATGAAGATCTGGGAGTACAACGGCCACGAGGGCGGCGGCATCGAGGACGAGGAGGCCGCCCTGCGGTTCCTGACCGGCCTCACTCCGTCAGCGCGACCCTGACCCGCTTGGCCGGGGTGGCCAGCTCGGCGTCGATCCGGGCCGACTCGGCCTCGGTCAAGGTGACCGCGGCCGCCTGCCGGGGCCGGCGCTCCAGCATCTCGGCCCGCAGCGCGGTCGGCGGGTGCGAGGCGAACAACGACACCTCCGTTCGACGGGAGAGCCGGCGCAGCGCGGGCACGTTGGCCGCCTGGTTCGCGCGGGCGATCCGGGCCGCGGCGAGCCAGGCGTCCGGCCCGTTGCCGGCGCGGGCCTCCCGCCGCATCACGGTGTCGATGGGCAGGTGCAGCAACAGGTGATCGAAGAGCCCGATCGCGGCCGCGGACCCGCCGGCCCTGGCCGCGAGCTCGTCGGCGAGGTACTCGGCCCGCTGGGAGTCGCGCTGGCTGATCCAGTAGAGCAGCAGCTGCAGCGCCATCGCGATCCGCGACACCGTCCAGCCGATCAGCGTGGTGGCGATGGCGATCAGGAACTCGACCGGACCTTCGCCCCGCGTGCGCGTGTCGAAAAGATCGGCGACCTTGTCCAGCGTGGTCTTCGACATCTGAGTGAGCAGGCCACGGCGTACGTCACCGTTGACGAAATGCCCCATCTCGTGGCCCAGCAGCGCCACCCGCTCCTGCGGCTCGAGCGTCGCCCACAGCGGCAACCCGATGCGGAGCGCCCGCTCCCGCTTGAGACCCACGGAACGGGTGCTCGCGTTGAGGTCGTACCCCAGGAGCAGAATCGTCGGGGCCGGCGCGCCGACGGCGGAGGCGACCCGCTGCACCAGGCCGTTCAGGGCAGGCGTGCGGGCCGGGTCGAGCACGATGACATCGTCCGGGAGGCGCGGCAGGCGGGGCCGCAGCGCCACCGCGATCGCAATCAGCACCAGGCCGAGCACAGTGGACACGTTGAAGAAGTCGTACAGCACCAGCCACACGCCCAGCCCGAAGATCGCCAGCACCCCGGCCAGCAGCACGACCGCCGCGGCCAGCGTGGCCACCCGGGCCGTGGTCGTCCGGCGCGGCGTCAGCGGGCCCTCGGCCAATGCCTTGAACTGCCCGGTGGTCAGGCGGGTGGCCACCGCGTACAGCCGGCGGTCGAGCCATCCCCAGCCGACACTGGCCGGGATCTCGAGGTTCCATTCGCAGGCCGGGCACCACGGCTCGGCCGTGCCGATGGAGGTGGTCGGCTGGGCACAATTCGGGCAGGCGGGAGGAGCCGGGGAGACAGCGGTCACGGTCGATGATCATGCACCATGACGTTCCAGCGCGCCGTCCCGTTTACGTGCGTGAGGAAGCACTCTCTGTTCACCCGGAATCTTCCGGTACAACGTCATCGGGTCGTAACGTGGCGCGGTGACATCTGTGAAGCAGGAGCGGGTCGACAAGGTCGCCCGACGGGTCAGCGGCGCTGAGCGGACCTTCGCGGCCCGGCATCCCGCGCACGCCGGCCCCATCCGGGCCTCGCTGGGCAAGCTGCGCGAGGGCCTCGAGCGCGCGCACGAGAAGAGCGACCTGGCCTCCGAGCGCGAGTGGTCGTCGTACATGGCCTCCCTCGACCAGGGCCTGGCCGAGCTCGACGTCGAGGTGGGCCGCGCCGCCGAGGGCCGCGACTCCCGCAGTGTCTCCGACGTCCTCGACCACCACACCTCCGCCCTCGAAGAGGCCGGCTGGCGCCTGCAGTTCTCCCTCGACAAGAAGTGAGATGTGGGCCTACGGCCACGAGATCCTCTACCGGTACGGCCGTGACGGCCAGGCCCGCTTCGTCCGCGTCGGCCGGGTGATCGCGGACGACGCCGAGGGCCTCACCCTCTGGATCGGCCCCGGCTCGCCGCAGATCGAGTCGGTGCCGGCCGACGGCCGCGGCTTGCGCGACCGCCCCGTGACCGAACGCTTCGACGTCCCCCGCGTCCGCCGGCCGGCGACCTGGCGCGGGCCGGGCATCGTGCAGTTCGCCCCGCCGGCCGGCGAATGGTCCGTGTCGTGGTTCTTCACCGAGACCGGCGCCTTCGCCGGCTGGTACGTCAATCTCGAGACCGACCGCGTCCGGTGGGCGGGCGGCGTCGACAGCAGCGACCGCGCCCTGGACGTGTGGATCACCCCCGACCGGGTGGCGCGCTGGAAGGACGAGGACGAGTTCGCCGAGCTGACCGGCCGGCCCGGCCGCTGGCCGGCGTCGCAGGCCGCGGCGATCCGCCGGACCGGCGAGGAGCTGATCGCGCTGGCCGCCGCCGGCCGGCCGCCGTTCGACGGCCGGTGGACCGGCTACCGGCCCGACCCGGCCTGGGGTCCGGTCCGGCTACCGGCCGACTGGGACCGGCCCCATCTAGTCCTGTTCCCGTAGGAGGGCCCAGACGACCTTGCCCTCGCGGGTGGGGAGGGCGCCCCAGCCCTGGGTGGCGATGCGGATGATGTGCAGGCCGCGGCCGCCGTTGGGCTCGGGGAGGGTGGGGTTGCGGTCGTAGACGGCCAGGTGCAGGTACGTGGTGCGGCGGGAGATGGGGCGGCGGAGGTGGCCGCGGTGGGAGATGACGACGTCGATCTCGGTGCCGGCGTGGCGGACCGCGTTGGTGACCAGCTCGGTGGCGACCAGGCGGGCGCGGGGCAGCAGCATCGGCATGCCCCACTCCTCGCAGGCGGCGGTCACCAGTTGCCGTGCGCCGGCCGACGCGGACGGTTGGGGTTGCAGCTGCAGGCGTACCTGCGAAGTCATGGTCCTGTGGCTCGTGATCGCCGTACGGGCGGAGCGGATTGACGCGAACCGCGGCATCCGGGCCAGACCGGCCGTCAGGTTGGGCGCCACCAGGCAGGTCACGACCGGCACGGGTGGCTCCATGCGCTCGCCCTGGGCGGCCGCGGTCAGCCACAGCGACGTGCTGCCGGCCCGCGGGTCCTCGAACGCGGACAGGTCGAGCACCAGGCCGGCCGGGTGCCCGGCCAGGCACTTGTTGAGCATCCGGTAGGACTCCAGCCAGATCTGGCGGTTCCAGCGCCCGCGCACGCTGAGCTCGACGATGCCGGTGTCGTGGTCCACGACCGCCGTGACGGCCGAGTCGTCCTCTTGTCGACCCACTGCCCGGGCATATCACGCGGGACAACCACCAGCCAATCCCCTCCGCGACCATTCCGTTACCAGTCGTGACACTGACAGTGCAAATTGCACGGCGCCAGACGCCGTTCTGATCTATAAATTCAGCCATGCGCATCGAACTGGCCACCGGCGACATCACCACGTCCACCACCGACGCGATCGTCAACGCGGCCAACTCGTCACTGCTCGGCGGGGGCGGGGTCGATGGCGCGATCCACCGCAAGGGCGGCCCGGCCATTCTCGAGGAGTGCCGCGCCCTGCGCGCCGGTCACTACGGCCGTGGCCTCGCCGTGGGGCAGGCGGTGGCGACCACCGCCGGGCGCCTGCCGGCCCGCTGGGTCATCCACACCGTCGGGCCGGTCTTCAGCACCGACGAGGACCGCTCGCCGCTGCTGCGCGCCTGCTACACGAACTCACTCGCCGTGGCCGACGCCCTGGGCGCCCGGTCCGTGGCCTTCCCGTTGATCTCGTCCGGCATCTATCGCTGGCCCAGGGAGGACGCCGTGGCCGAAGCTTTGGCCGCCATCGAGTCCGCGCCGACCGCGGTCGAGACCGTCCGCCTGGTCCTGTTCGACGACGCCACCCGCCGCGTCGCGGAGGACGTCCGTGGAGTTCGCTGACGCGTACGACGAGCTGAACGCCGACGATCACGACTACCGGTTCTACGCCGCGCTCGCCGGTGAGCTCGGGGCTGAGCGGGCGCTCGACCTCGGCTGCGGAACGGGCACGCTGGCCCGGTTGCTCGCGGCCGGCGGGCGTACGGTCGTGGGCATCGATCCTGACCCGGAGATGTTGCGCGTCGCGCGGGGCAAACCGGGCGCCGGCCAGGTCGACTGGCGGCTCGGGCACAGCGACCGGGCCGATCCGGAGTCGGCCGACTTCGCGGTGATGTCGGGTCACGTGGCGCAGGTGTTCCTGGACGACGCGGCTTGGGCGCGCACCCTGCGTGATCTGCGGCGTGCCCTCGTACCGCACGGGTCGTTGGCCTTCGAATCCCGCAACCCGGCCGCGCGGGGGTGGGAGCGGTGGACGCGCGAGGCGACGTTGCGCACGGTGAGCACGCCGGACGGACCGGTGGAGTTCTGGCACGAGACCGCGTGGGTGGCGCTTCCGCTCGTCGCTTACGACACCTTCAGCGGTGACGAGCGGACCCGCGACATCCTCGCTTTCCGTGACGAGGCCACGCTGACGCGGTCGCTGGAGGAGGCCGGATTCGAGATCACCCACCGCTTCGGCGGCTGGGACGGGGAGCCGCTCGAGGCGGAGTCGCGGGAGATCATCCTGGTGGCTCGAGCTCGGGACACACGCGCTTGATCACCCAGCTGACGACCTTGCTGCGGCGGATCAGGACGAGCCGGGTGGTGCGGTGCAGGTCGAGGATCTCGCGGATCCCCGGCACGCCGAGGAAGGTCACTCCGGCGAGGTCCAATTCGGTCGTACGGATCTCGGGCGTGACCGCCGCGTGACCTCCGCCCGCAGGCGGGGCGTGGTGAGCGCGTCCAGCTCGCCCAGCACCGTGATCCGGACGGTCGCGTCGCTCACGCGGGCGCTCGACACCAGCACTCCCATGATCACCCCTCGTTTGACGGTCAGGCTTCATCCTCCGAGAGCCGGCCCGGGTGACGAATCGGAGAAAAACCGATGGCGGGATGAAAAGACCCGCGCGCAGGGCCCCGGTCGCCGCGACCGTACGCGACGTGACGCCGAGCTTGGCCATGACGTGCTCGACGTGGGTCACGGCCGTGCGCACGGTGACGTAAAGAGCCTCCGCGAGGCCGGCGTTGGTGAACCCGTCGATCAACAAGCCGAGCACCTGCAGCTCACGCCGGGTCAGATCGGTCGCCGGGCCGGCGAGATCAGCACGACCGCGCCCAGATCCCCCGGCGGCTGCGGCGGGCAGGCCAGCGCCGTCACCCGCACCAGCCCGGCGTCGCCACCACCGGCGTCGCCGCCACCGTGCGCAGCGGATCGACCGCGTGCGCGATCAACGGCACCAGCCGGTGCAGCAGCATCCGGTTGTCGTCCGACAGCCGGGCCGACTCGCTGTTCGCGATCAGCGTGCCCAGGAACCGCCCGTCCGCGGTGAACAGCCCCACCCCGAACCCGTCCCCGTAGCCCGCCGGCAACAGGTAGTCCCGCTACACCGGCACCGTCTCCGGCGGCATCGGCACATCGGCCACCCGCACCGGCAACGCGTTGCGCCGCAACCCCACGGTCTCCACGTCGACCGCGAACTGCACGCTGGTCATGTACTGCTGAACCTTCTCCGGATAGCCCAGCCGCACCAACGGAATCTGCCGCTGCCCGACCGGATCGAACAAGGTCACCGCCGCCGCGTCGTACGGTGTCAGCCGCCGCACCGACTCCAGCAGCGCCCGCGCCCGCTCACCCGGCCCACCCACCAACGCCGCGGCCGCCGAGATCTGAGCAGCCAGCGAGTCCCCGGAAGACATGGTCCCCCCACGCTCGAAGAACCCCGCCGGTCCTGGACCATCATCCGCCCACCCACCCGCGCACCGGAGCCGAAGTCACCCGTACGCGTCCCGGTGAATCGGCCCGCTCAGCGGGTATGGGAGGGCTTCAGCAGCTCCGATCAGCAACGAGGAGAACCATGAGTTCCGCAGTCCCGGCCATCTCGCTCAACGACGGCCGCACCATCCCGCAGCTGGGCTTCGGTGTCTTCCAGGTGCCGCCGGAGGAGACCCGCGCGGCGGTCGAGACGGCCATCGAGATCGGCTACCGGCACATCGACACCGCCCAGATGTACGGCAACGAGGCCGGCGTGGGCGAAGCCGTGAACAACTCCGGCCTGGACCGCAGCGAGTTCTTCATCACCAGCAAGCTCAACAACGGCTTCCACGAGCCCGACGACGCCCGCGCCGCGTTCGACGACACCCTCAAGGCGCTCGGCACCGACTACGTCGACCTGTTCCTGATCCACTGGCCGATGCCGGCCAGCTACGGCGGCGACTTCGTGCAGACCTGGAACACCCTCGAGGAGTTCTACCGCGAGGGCCGGGCCCGCTCGATCGGCGTCTCCAACTTCACCCAGCACCACCTGGGCCGGCTGCGCGCCGAGACGCAGATCCGCCCAGCCGTCAACCAGATCGAGGTACACCCGTACCTGACCAACGACGCCCTGCGCGCCTACAACACCGACAACGAGATCGCCACGGAGGCCTACTCCCCGATTGCCCAGGGCGAAGTCCTCACCGACCCGGTGATCACCTCGATCGCCGGCCAGACAGGCAAGACCCCAGCGCAGATCGTCCTTCGCTGGCACCTCCAGCGCGGCGACATCATCTTCCCGAAGTCCAAGACGGCCGAGCGGGTCCGCGAGAACTTCGAAATCTTCGACTTCGAGCTGGACGGGGCCGCGATGGCCAGCATCACCGCCCTGGACCGCGGCGAGAAGGGCCGCACGGGCGCCAACCCCGACACCATGAATTACGGCGCCAAGCGCTGACTCCGACCGGCCTGGGCCGGCCGACCACGCCGTCGACGGCCCAGGCCGGCCCGAACCGCCAGGCGGACAGACCTGTCCGCACCTCAGCGGGGATCGACAACCGCGCCACCGTCCTGATCGGCGGGCCGGGAAGCCTATTCGCGTACGGAATCAACCAGCCAGACCCATTGGTCGCCCCGATTTTCGTCCATGTAGTCGGGAACCGCCCTGTCCACACGCGCGCCGATCTGACGGACCGTCCGCAGCGTGGGCGTCCAGCCATGTCTGACCAGCCAGAGGTTCGGCTCACGTGGTGGCCCTTCCTCGACCAGTTCCCGGTAAAGCTCGAGCCCCTCATCGGGCTCGTCCTCACCGGTGTCGTCACCCGAGCCGACAACGAACTCGGTGATGAAACGGCTACCAGGCGCGGAGAGCCGGCTCGCCTCGGTGAGCAGTCGTTCGTTGGCGTCCCGGGAGAGATAGACGACCAGACCCTCGGCCAGCCAGGCGCTCGGTAGCGAGGGATCGAACCCGGCCGTGATCAGCGCCTCGCTCCAATCCTCCCGCAGATCGGCGGCTACCGTTCGACGTTCGACTGTGGGCGCGACCTCGGTCGTCAGGTGCTCACGAAAATTCAACAACTGCGGGCTGTCCAACTCGAACGCGACGGTTCCGGGCGACCAATCGAGCCGGAATGAGCGACCGTCCAGCCCCACCCCCGGAAAAACGATCTGCGTGATGCCGTCGGTATTGGCCCGCAGCAGCGCGTCGTCGAAGTACGTCGTTCGGATGGCCACGTAGTCCTTCATCGCCGAGGTGACGTCATTGAGCCGTCCGTCCGGCTCGATCCGCAGACTCGGAAGGTCACCGACCGGCCCTTCGCCGAACCGGCTGACCAGCAGTTCGGCAACCGGGTCACGGAAAAGAGCGTCCGGCCGGCGTGACTCAGCGGCCCGGTGTGCACTGACGACCAGAGCGGTCCACCCGACGCCGGCCGGAATTTCCCCATCGAACACTCGCACACTCCGTTCCGCGGACACTTCCCGCAGGATCTTAATCAGCGATCACCCCCGGCCGAGGTCGCCGACCCCAGGACCGGGCGGCCCCGGCTCGCCCTCGTGACCATACGGCGAATCGCCGACATCACCCCGACCGTCCGCCGCGTCCACGACCTGCCGCAGGCCGGGAGATGGCCGAGGGGCCGCGGCCCGGATACCCGTCGACCGCGCCCACCGCCACCAGCCGGCTTCAACGCGACAGAAAAGAAGAGCGTTGAGGCCCGATGATCTAAGACTGACGTGGCCGGTTCGGGTGCGGGACAATTCTTGAATGCGAGGGCAGATATCGTTGTTCAGCCGGTCCGAAACGGCAGCGATGCGCGATCGCACCAAGGCCAGAAACTATTCTGCCGAGCGCGAGGAATTCCGGCGTGCCCAGAAAAGGCGCCGCGACTGGGAATTGGCGCAGCGGTACGCCGAGAAGCAGCGCCGCATGTATGGATCCGTGGAAGCGGCCCGGGCCGAGTTCGCGCGGTGCGCCCGCGAGCGCCGCCTGCCCCAGCCTCCGGCCGGCTGGACTGTCGCCGCCGAGCCTGCCGCAGCAAACCCCACCACGACGCAAGCACCTCTCACCGCAGAGCCGGGCACACCGCAGCCGGCACTCACATCGACATCCCCTAAGCGGGCGGCGGTCGAACCGGTGGAGCCCGAACAGGTGCCCCACCTAGCAGCGAAGGAACCGGCAGGATCCGTAGCCGCGCCCCACCTGCCGGCGGCGGTGGACCCCGTGCCCACGCCCCGGTTGCCGACGGTGATCGAACCGGCAACGGCCGAGCCCGGACCGCACCCGCAGGCGACCATCGAGCCCGCGACAGCCGTGACCGCGCCCGCGCCCAGCGGGCCCGTCACGCCGACGCTGGTCAGCGGCCCGGGCGCCGCGAAGAGGCGGGACCCGCCGTCACGGACGCACATCCCGCTAACGCCTGTTCAGGTGAGCCAGCCCGGCCCCGCCGACCGTCCCCCCGCAACCCGAAAAAGAATTGACGGCGGCCGGCAAGCTGCGACCAGACGCTTCGCAGTGCCCGCTCCTACCACCAGAAAGACGGGTCACAACCGGATCGGATTTCCTTCACCCAGCCGGCGGGCTCGCATCCTCGAACGGACCGGCACGAACAATTCCGCAAAGGGAAACGTCAGCACGGAGCCAGCGTACTCAATCCGGCAGATCCGCGCACTCGCGAGCATTTGGCGCATGGACTCGCGGATTGAGCCAGGCGCCGTTGATCAATGCCGGGCCTGTCGATGTCGGCGCCCACCGCGCCATGGCGCGGACGCCGGGTGGCCGGTCCGCGGGGCGGGCCGGCCACCTTATTTCCGGGGGCGGAGAGGAACGCTTTCCGGCTACTTCACCGAGCCGAGGGACAAGCCCTGGACCAGTTTGTCCTGGGCGGCGAAGCCGGCCACCAGGACCGGGAGGGAGACGACGAAGGCGGCGGCGCACAGCTGGGCCAGGAAGAGGCCCTGGCTGGTGACGAACGAGGTGAGGAAGACGGGGGCGGTCTCGGCGACCGTGGCGGTCAGGACGCGGGCGAAGAGCAGCTCGTTCCAGCTGAAGATGAAGCAGATCAGGGCGGTGGCGGCGATGCCGGGGGTGACGACGGGGGCGATGACCGAGCGCAAGGTCTTGGTCAGGCCGGCGCCGTCCATCTGGGCTGCCTCGAGCATCTCGACCGGGACTTCGGAGAGGAACGAACGCATCATCCAGACGGCGATGGGCAGGTTCATCGAGGTGTAGAAGAGGATCAGCAGCCAGATGTTGTCGAGCAGGCCGCTGTACTGGGCGAACAGGTAGAGCGGGAGCAGGCCGGCCACGACCGGCAGCATCTTGGTGGAGAGGAAGAAGAACAGGACGTCGGTCCACTTCTTCACCGGCTTGATGCTCAGGGCGTACGCCGCTGGAAGGGCCAGCAGGAGCACGATGGCCGTGCTGACGATGCTGGCGGTCAGCGAGTTCAGCAGCGGCGGCCACGGTGAGGCGCCGCCGGAGAAGAACTCGCGGTAGCCCTCCAGGGTGAGGGGGGCGAAGACGGCGGGCGGGTTCTGCGCGGCGTTGGCCTCGGAGTGGAACGAGGTCAACACCATCCAGACCACGGGCAGTACGAAGAGGATGCCGACCACCCAGGCCAGCAGCGACAGCCAGACGTTGGCGCCTTCCTTGCGCTTCTTGACCGGGCGGCCGCGCTCGTCGCGGGTGGCGGGGACCGGGGCGGTGTCGGTGATGCTCATCGGCCTGCCTCCTGCTTGAACAGCGACGAGACCGTACGCAGGGCGAACGTCGCGATGATGATGGTGCCGATGACCACGACGACCGCCGCGGCGGAGGCGCGGCCGTAATCGTGGGCCTGATAGAAGATCTGGTAGATCGTGTAGGGCAGGTTGGCCGTGCCCAGGCCGCCGGAGGTGATGGTGAAGACGGCGTCGAAGTTCTGGACGATGTAGATCGAGCCGAGCAGCGCGCCCAGTTCGAGGTACTGGCGCAGGTGCGGCAGCGTCATGCTGCGGAAGATCTGCCAGTTGTTGGCCCCGTCGATCCGGGCCGCCTCGATCACGTCGAGCGGTCGTCCCTGGAGGCCGGCCAGCAGGATCAGCATCATGAACGGGGTCCACTGCCAGACCAGCGAGAAGATGACCGCCCACAGGGGCATGTTGCTGATCCAGTCCGGCTGGGGCGGGTTGTCCGAGCCGAACAGGCCCCAGATCCAGGTCAGGGCGCCGTTGAACAGGCCGTACTCGGGGTTGTAGAGCGCGTGCTTCCAGATCAGCGCGGCCGCCACCGGCACGACCAGGAACGGCGCGATCATCATGGTGCGGACGGCGCCGCGGCCCCGGAACTTGCGGTCGAGCAGCAGGGCGATGCCCAGGCCGAGGATCAGGCTGATCAGGACGACGCCGACGGTGAGCAGGATCGTCGTCCAGACCGCGTCCCGCATGTTGACGTCGGTGAAGACCCGGGCGAAGTTGTCGAAGCCGGCGAAGCCACGTTCGTCGGGGTAGTACGCGTTCCAGTCCATGAACGAGATGACCAGGGTGGCCACGAACGGCAGCTGGGTCACGATGATCATGAAGATCAGGGCCGGCATGAGCGGGGCGCGGCGGGCCCAGGCCGAGGTGCGCCGCACCGCGCCCGAGGGAGGCCGCCCGGCCGTCCCGACCTGGGATTTCTCGGCGACGGAAGTCATCACTGTCCCTCCTGCCGTGACTGGTACCGCTCGGACACGTCCTCAGCCAGGCGTTGGCCGCGTTTCAGCGCGTCCTCCACACTCATCTGACCGGCGATGGCCGAGCTGACGTACTGCGAGACCTGGGTGCCGAGGTCGGTGAACTCGGGGATGTCGATGAACTGGATGCCGATCGCGGGCCGCGGCTGCACGCCGGGGTTGCGCGGGTCAGCGCTCTCGATGGCCGCCCTGGTCGGCTCGGCGAACGCGGCGGCCACCTTGAGGTAGTCCTGGTTCTCGTAGGTGGAGGCGCGCTTGCCGGCCGGGACGCTGGACCAGCCGACCTGCTGGCCGACCAGTTCCTCGTACTGCTTGCTGGAGGCCCACGAGATGAACTTCCAGGCGTTGTCCTTCTTCTCGCTGGCCTGCTGAATGCTCCACGACCAGGCGTAGAGCCAGCCGGACGACTTGGTCTTCTCGACCGGCGCCGCCACGTACCCGATCTTGCCCTTGACCGGGGAGTCGTCGGCCTCGAGGGAGCCGGCGGCGCTGGTGGCGTCGTACCACATGGCCACGTTGCCCTGGATCAGGTTGTTGAGGCACTCGGTGAAGCCGGCCTGCGGGGCGCCGTTCTCGCCGTGGGCGCGGACCAGGTCGACGTAGAACTTGGTGGCCGCGGTGAACTCGGGCGAGTCGACCTTGGCCGTCCAGTCCTGCTCGAACCAGGTGCCGCCGAACGTGTTGACGACCGTGGTGAGCGGGGCGAAGATCTGGCCCCAGCCGGGCTGGCCGCGCAGGCAGATGCCGCGCATGCCGGGTTGCTTGTTGTCGACCTGGGCGGCGATCTGCGCGACCTGCTGCCACGTGGGGTTGGCCGGCATCTGGACGCCGTTGGCCTCGAGGACATCCTTGCGGAACATCAGGAACGACGACTCGCCGTAGAAGGGCTCGCCGTAGAGCTTGCCGTCGTCGGCGGTCAGCGAGGTCGTCATCGGCTTGAGGATGTCCGCCTGGTTGAACGCGGTGTCCGCGGCCACGTAGTCGTCGAGCGGGGCGATCCACTTCGACTTCGCGTAGATCGGGATCTCGAAGTTGCTGAGCGAGGCGACGTCGTACTGCCCGGCCTGGCTCGAGAACTCCTGGCTGATCTTGTCGCGGACGTCGTTCTCGGGCAGCACGGTGAAGTTGACCGTGATGCCGGTCTGCTTGGTGAAGTTGTCCGCGGTCAGCCGCTGCAGGTCGATCATCTGCGGGTTGTTGACCATCAGGACGTTGATGCTGTCGGCGCCGCCGCCCCCGGCGCCGCCACCCCAGCCCGCGCACCCGGTCAGGGCGAGCGTGACGACGGCCGACGCGGCGAGCAGGGCACGTGCATTTCTGCCTGACATGGGGCCTCCTCGACGAGGCCCGGCGCCCTGTGACGCCGGTAACACACCGGACCTCAGTAGATGCCTGAGATCGACACCATGTCAACCGTTCGTCACGCTCGGTTGGATAAATGGGCATCGACGGATGGCCCGTTTGTCCTATGTCGACGCCACCCGCGCCTCGGCCCCGAGGACCGCCACCACGTCGCCCGGGTGCAGCTGACGGCCTCTGCGGGTGTCCACCTCGCCGTTCACCGTCACGTCACCCGAGGCGATGAGGACCTTGCCCTCTCCCCCGGTGTCGATGAGGTCGGCCAGCTTGAGGAACTGTCCGAGTCTGATCATGTCGCCGTCGATGGGTACGTCTCGCATCCGACCATCATCCCCAAGGGCGTGCCGAAATCTTTGCCGGACTCGTTGAACCTTTCCGGCGTGTGATCCGAACTACCCCTCGTGAGGCCCTTCAACCTGACCCACCTGGCCCGCCGCGCGGGCGTCCCCACCGCCGCCACGCTGCTCGGCGTGCTGATCGCGTCCCCGGCCCTGGCCGACGTGACGGTCTCGCCCGGCTCCGCGCCCCAGGGCGAGGGCGAGAACCTGACCTTCCACGTCACCAACACCGGCACCCAGCCGGTCCACACGATCACGCTGAAGCTGCCGGACGACGCCCCGGTGGCCGAGGTCTATCCGCTCTCGGTCGACAACTGGGGCCCGAAGATCGAGATGAAGGATCTCTCGACCCCGCTGCCGACCATCCACGGCGACACCAAGGCCACCGAGACCGCGTCGTCGATCACCTGGATCGCCATGCCGGGCAAGGACCTGGCGACGGGCCAGGGCACGGACGTACGCGTCGCGATCGGGCCGCTGCCGGCGCTGTCGACGATGCGGTTCACCGTCGTGACCACGTACGCCGACGGCAAGCCCGGCCCGACGATGCCGCCGGTGGATCTCACGCTGACGCCGGGCACCGGAGGTGCCCCGGCCGGGCACAATGCCCACGGCGGCGGTACGGCGGGCACGGGCGCCCCGAGCGACGCCGAGGCGCAGTACTTCGAGCAGACGATCGCCGACGCCGAGCGCGGCCCGTCGATCTGGTCGATCGGCGGCTGGGTCGTGGCCGGCCTGGTGCTGCTCGGCGGCGCGGTGATGATGTTCCGCAACCGGCACCGCGCGACGGAAGAGGACGACGAGCCCGAGGAGCAGGAGCTCGAGGAGAAAGAGCCGGAGAAGGAGCCCGTGACGGCCGGCTCCGGCTCGAGCAAGTGGGCCTACAAGGGCTGACGCACAGACTCCCGCGATGGTGGGCGCGGGAAACCGTCGTGATGACGCGCGTGGGGCGCGGCGCACGACCGGCGAGTGGGGCCGTTGGGCACGGCTCGCGACTCGCGGACGAGGGGTGGGATCTGGCGATCCCACCCCTCGAGCACACGTCAGACCGACACGGTACGGGGACTCCGCAGCGCCTCGATGATCTCCCGCTCGACCCGCGCCGAGTCCTCGTGCGGGACCTGGCAGGTGCCGGCGGCCACGTGTCCCCCGCCGCCGTAGCGCAGCATCACCTCGCCCACGTCGACCGGCGAGGTGCGGTCGAGGATCGACTTCCCGCAGGCGAAGACGGTGTTGAGCTTCTGCCGGCCCCAGATGATGTGCATCGAGACCCGCGACTCCGGGAACAGCGCGTACACCATGAAGCGGTTCCCGGCGTGGATCACCTCCTCCTCCCGCAGGTCGACCACGACCACGTCGCCCTCGAGGTGGCTGACCCGCTTCAGCTGCTCGACGAACAGGTCGTACTGGGCCTGGAAGAGCTCGGCCCGCTCGGCCACGTCGGGCAGGGCCAGGATCGCGTTGACGTCCTGGTGCTCGATGCAGGCGTCGATCAGCTGCATCATCAGCTGGTAGTTGGAGATCCGGAACTCGCGGAACCGGCCCAGACCCGTACGGCTGTCCATCAGGAAGTTCAGCAGGGTCCAGCCGGACGGGTGCAGGATGTCGTCGAGCGCGTAATCGGCCGAGTCGGCCTGGTCCACCGCGCGCATGAGGTCGTCGGCGACCTGGGGGAAGCGCTCGGCCCCGCCGAAGTGCTCGTAGATCACCCGGGCGGCGGACGGCGCGTCCGCGTCGATCACGTGGTTGGCCAGGTTGCCCTCGTTGCGCAGGGTCTCGGAGTGGTGGTGGTCGAAGACCATGTGCGCGCCCGGGGCGTACGGCAGGTTGGTCAGGATGTCGTTCTCGGTGACCTCGACCTCCCCGTCCTGGACGTCCTTGGGGTGGACGAACTTGATCTCGTCGATCATGTCGAGGTGCCGCAGCAGCACCGCGCAGACCAATCCGTCGAAATCGCTGCGGGTCACGAGCCGGTACTTCACGGGATCCCCCTCGGTGGATGCTTCACCCTATTTTGCCACCTTTGTCGGTGTATCCCGCGTCGCATCGAGGGATGGATCTGAACCGCGACGGGTCAACTCTGCGTAGGGTTCTCCCGGAAGGTCCCGACGGTCGAAGGACTCGCAGAATCATGGACAACGCCCCTCAGCTCATCCAGGAGCGCAGCGCTCCCCCCGCCACGCTGGTGATCTTCGGCGCGTCGGGTGACCTGACCCGGCGCAAGCTGCTCCCGGCCGTGGAGAGCCTGGCCCGCCACAACCGCCTGCCCGGCGAGTTCGCCCTGGTCGGCGTCGCGCGCACGCCGATGTCGGACGAGCAGTTCGCGGAGAGCGCACTCGACGGCCGCACCCTGTCCGACAAGACCCAGCTGGCCGGGGGCATCCGGTACGTGGCGGGCGGCTACGACGACCCGGAGACGTACAAGCGCCTGGCCGAGACCCTCGACGAGCTCGACGCCACCCGCGGCACCGCCGGCAGCCGCCTGTTCTACCTCTCGACGCCGGCCGAGGCGTTCGAGCCCGTGATCAACGGGCTGGCCGGGGCCGGGCTCAACCACGCCCGGGAGGGCTCGTTCTCGCGGCTGGTCATCGAGAAGCCGTACGGCCGGGACCTGCCCTCCGCCCGCGAGCTCGACGCTGTCGTGCACGGCGCGTTCGACGAGCACCAGGTCTTCCGCATCGACCACTACCTGGGCAAGGACACCGTCCAGAACGTCCTGGCCCTGCGCTTCGCCAACTCGATCTTCCAGCCGATCTGGGACCGCTCCTGGGTCGACCACGTGCAGATCACGGTGGCCGAGACGCTCGGCGTCGGCACCCGCGGCGGCTTCTACGAGCACGCCGGCGCCATGCGCGACATCGTGCAGAACCACGTGCTCCAGGTGCTCGCGCTCGCCCTCATGGAGCCGCCGGCGTCGTTCGAGGCCGAGGGCCTGCGCAACGAGAAGGCCAAGCTGCTGCAGGCGATCCGGCTGCCCACCAACCGCGACATCGCCGACCTGGCCGTGCGCGGCCAGTACACCCGGGGCGGCACCCGCGAGGAGCTGATGGCCGGCTACCGCGAGGAGACCGGCGTCGACCCGCTGTCGCGGACCGAGACGTACGCGGCCATGCGGCTCAACGTCGACAACTGGCGCTGGGCGGGGGTGCCGTTCTACGTGCGTACCGGCAAGCGCCTGCCGGCCCGGGTGACCGAGGTCGCCCTGCAGTTCCAGCGGCCGCCGCACCTGCCGATCCCGGCCAACCAGCTGACCGACCTCGAGGCGGACGCGCTCATCCTGCGCATCCAGCCCAACGAGGGCATCTCGCTGCGCTTCGGGGCCAAGGTGCCGGGCCACTCGTTCCGGGTCCGCACGGCGAGCATGGACTTCTCGTACGAGCAGACCTTCGCCGAGGAGTCGCCCGAGGCGTACGAGCGCCTGCTGCTCGACGCCCTGGTCGGCGACCCCACGCTGTTCATCCGGGCCGACGAGGTCGAGCAGTCGTGGCGGGTCGTCGACCCGATCATCGAGCACTGGGCCAACGACCACTCGCCGATCCCGACCTACGAGGCGGCCTCCTGGGGCCCGGCCGACGCCGACCGCCTCATCGGCCGCTCCGGCCGCGCCTGGAAGAACAACATCTAGTCCCTGGCTGTACGCGCCGCGAGAGCTTCCAAGGCTCTCGCGGCGTGGTCGTTCATGTTCGTCTCAGAATGGATCACTTCGAGGATCGTCCGGTCGGTGTCGATCACGAACGTCATCCGCTTCGTGCTGAGCGGGCCCAGGGGCAGTTTGCGCTTCACGCCGAGCTTTGTGGCCACGATGTTGTCGGGGTCGCTGAGCAGCGGGTAGTCGAAGTCGTACTTGTCCGAAAATTCCTTTTGTTTCGCGACTTTATCCCGGCTGATGCCGACCCGTTGCGCGTTTATCGACCGGAATTCCGCGGCAAGATCGCGGAAGTTGCAGGCCTCGGCGGTGCAACCGCTGCTGAGCGCGGCCGGGTAGAAGAACAAAACGACCGGCCCGCCGGCGAGCAGGGCGCTCAGCCGGCGCGGCGTCCCGTCCTGGTCCGGCAGCTCGAAGTCCTCGACGAGATCACCTTTGTTGGCCATGGCAACAAGCTACTGCCCGGTAGCCGATTCGGCCATTGCCGCCCTCTCCCCTAGGCTGGGACTTCCATCGAAGCCCCACCGAAAGCGACACCCCCCATGCAGGTCTCGGTCGCGCACTACCCTCCGAACACGGCTGTGCTCGCCCTCCGCGGTTCCCTTGACATCGACACCGCGCCCGCTCTCAAGGCGAACCTCAACCGGCTCGTCGAACGCCCCTCGCCCCGGGTCGTGGTGGACGTGGCCGGCCTCGACTTCTGCGACTCCATGGGGGTCGGCGTGCTGGTCAGCGCGCACGCCCGGGCCTCCGAGCGCGACGGCTGGGTGAGGCTGGCCGCTCCCTCGGGGTTCCTCCGGCGCCTGTTCGACACCCTGGGCCTGACCGACTACCTGGCGCTGTACCCGGACGTGGAGGCCGCTCTCAAGGAGTGACCTCCACGCCCGGTTCGATCTAGCTGGTCACGCCGAAGACGATGCGGCCGAGGGTGTCCTCGGTGCCCACGAAGCCCTCGGCGGGCGAGAAGGCGTCGTCGCCGAAGTCGACGTCGACGTCGTCGGCGGTGCCGCCGACGTTGTCCGGGCCCACGCCGAACAGCGTGGCGAAGCCGGTGCCGCCCGCGTCCTGCAGGTTGGCGACGGTGTTCTGGTTGTCGGTGTGGAAGTCGCCGAAGAAGTGGCCGGCCTCGTGCGAGATCACGTTGCTCAGCGCCTGGGCGACGAAGCGGATCCGGTCGCTCTGCGGTGTGAGGTACGTGTTCAGCGAGGCCGCCGAGTCACCGGCCGGCGCGCTGAGCACGTCCAGCAGCACGAGCGCGGTCTCCTCGGTCTCGAAGTTGCCCGGGTCGATGCTCTGGGCGATGCCGATCGTGTCGACGCCGGACTCCTCGATGGTGCCGCCGACCACGACCCGGCTGACGTTCGCCTTGCCCCAGACGTCGGCGTTGTCCTTGCTGTCGGCGATCTTGATCTTGAAGCGGCTGTTCAGGCCGCTCTGCTCGAGATCGGTCTTGATGTTCTCGGTCACCCCGGCCACGACGGCGTCGATCACCGCGTCCTCGTCCGCCCGGGTCAGGCCCCAGCTGGTCAGGAACGCCGAGAAGGCCGTCAGGTCGCGGTTGCCCGGCCCGCCGAAGACGCCGGTGTTCACCCGCGCTCCGTCGAAGTCCAGGTAGAGCGTCTGCACCGGCTTGGCCCCCTGCAGGACCGGCCGATAGGCCTCGACCGTGATGTCGTACGCGCCGGAGCCGCTGGCCACGCCGACGTAGTGCCAGCCGGCCTTGGTCGCCACGTAGTCGGTGACCGCGTTGCCACCGGCCGGCAGCGGCGAGTCGACCGGGTAGATGTACGACGCGTCCTGGTCGGAGCCGTGCACCTCGCGCGGCACCGTGTCGTACACGGTCAGGTAGGTCGCCGAGCCCTTGACCGAGGCGCCGACGACGTCGCCCGCCTTGAGCTTGACCGCGAAGAAGTCCTGGTCGACCCCGCCCGAGGTCAAAGTCAGGGTGTACGGGCCCTCGGTGGGCGGCGTCGGGTCGCCGATCCCGCCGCCGCTGCCGGAGTCGAACGGATCGGCCGTCAGACCGCCGTACGCGGCCACCGCCAGGTAGAAGTCGCCGGCGGTGGTCACCCGGTAGCTGATCCGGCTGTCCAGCCCGGTGAAGTCGTCGTTGGTGGCGAGCAGGGTGCCGTCGGCCGCGAACAGCTGGAGCACGGTGTCCAGCGGCCCGGTCGGGGTGGCGGTGGAGAGGGTCAGCACCTTCCCGGCCGTCGCGGTGATCTTGTAGAAGTCGAAGTCGTTGCTGCCGTCACCGGTCTGACGCCCGTGCGGGCCGTCGCCGATCTCCGAGCTGATGGTGGCGCCGCTGCGGCCGGCGCCGATGCCGGTGTCCCCGGCCAGCGGGATCGAGCCGTTGTCCTCGGGCGGCGCGGCCACGGTGGGCGTGGTCACGGCCTCGTTGTCCAGGCTGCCGAGGATGCGGATGTTCGGGTACTGCCCGGAACCCGTACCGTAGCCGTTGATCCGCTGGGCGTTGACCGGGATGTCGTTGGCCCCGGAGGTGCCGTCGATCTCGTCCTCGTCGACCACCACGGCCGGGGTGGCGGCCTTGGCCGAGGAAGCCGCGAGGGACTTCGATCGCTGCTGCTGTTTGGCTTTGGACTGGGTCTTGAGATAGTTGGCCCAGCCCGAGTAGTCGACCGCGGCCGCGTCGGTCACCTCGGCCAGGTACGGGTTCACGCCCTTGGGCTTGGCCCCATAAGGCGCCTTGGGCACGATCCCGACGCCCGCCGCAAGCGAGGCCTTGTCAGCCGCGGACAGGTCGTCGGGCTTCGGTTCGGCTTGGGCCGCCCCCGGCGTGATGAGCGCCAGGCCGAGCGCGGTCGCGGACAGGGCGGCGATGCTTCGTCGCATTCAGTTCCCCCTTCAGCGCCTCCATGACCCCCGTCACGGATGGCCTTCAGGACGTTACTGAAGACGACGATCAATATCTATGCGTGTCGATAACCCTTAACAGACGTGTCGACAGCACGGACCCCCACGGTGTCACCGCATGACTACCGTGAAGAGCATGTGCGTCACCGATTTCTGGGGCGACTGGTGGGACGCTGTGGCCTTGTGGCGCACAGGCGCCGAGATGAATTCCGCAGTGCTTTGCGGCTATAACATCGTATGGTGGGGCAGATTGGGAAAATTGTTCCAATTCGCCGCCGGCATGACCGTCATCCTCGATCTCGCGGGGCCGACGCGTTTGAAGAACGTCGGCGAGCACGCCAAGGAAAGGCTGACGCGCATATCCCTGCGCGCGCTACCTTCCCGAGTGCGCAAGCAGTTCTCCTCAGCGCAAAGGACGGTGGTATGGCTGGCCGCCGCGCCCGCATGGCTTTTCGGATTCGGCCTGCCGTTCTATTGGATGCAGGTCACCGTCCTGAAGTGGGACAGGGAATTCGCATTCTGGGGTGCTTTGATCATTGCGGCGTCCGTAGTCCTGGCCCTGATTCCGCGCGTCGGCTGGCTGCTGAGCGCGGCCGGGCTCCTGACGGTCTACGCCGCAGGCTATGTCAAGTTCGGATTACCTGACTACGAGAGGATGTCATGGTGGGAGAAGGGATTGCTCACCAACGAGGGCAGTGACTATCTGATTTTGATCGGTGCGCTGATAGCAATAGCGGCCGGCGTAGTGACTTTCGTCGCGCTGGCGGCATCCCTCGTCATCGCTCTCAGTCTGATTTCATCGCTATATCTGGCGACAGTCATCGGCGCCAGCAAAGGATTGGAGTGGACTCTCAACAACGCAAATCCGGGCCACGCGCTGCGATATGCGGCGTTCGCCATGTTCGTTGTCGGCTTCCACTTCGACCTTTTGGCGTCCTGACGACGGACTTACAGACCTATGCTCCCCTCACCGACTCCAGCGCCGCGACCGCCGCGCCGCGGGCGCCGGCCATGTCGAGGTCGGCGACCAGGGCGAACTGGGCGGCGGCCTGCTGCTCGGCTCGCAGCTCGGTGCTCTCGCGGACGGCGTTGAGGAACCACTGCCGGAAGCGCGGCGCGGCCTCCACGACGCCACCACCCAGCAGGTACGCGTCGGGGTCGGTGAAGTTGGCGGCGATGGTGAACAGCTTGCCGATCGCCTTGGCCTGCTGACCGAACACCGCCAGGGCCAGCGGGTCGTCCTTCTCGCCGTAGCCGCGCAGCAGCTTGGCCGCCTTGGGGATGGGCTCGGACGCCAGGGGGTGGTCGGGGAACTTGGTCAGCCAGTACGGCAGCAGGTTCTTCTTGATGCCGGTGAGCGAGGCGAGACTCTCCACATCGCCCTCGAAGCCGCAGTTGCATTGAGGCACCGGCTGGTCGTCCTCGAGCACGCCGTGCAGCGGGATCTGCACGTGGCCGAGCTCGCCCGCCATGCCGGCCGCGCCGCTGACCACCTTGCCGTTCTCGACCACGCCGCCGCCCAGCCCGGTGCCGACGATCGCGGCCACCGAGGACTTGGCCATGGCTTCCGCGCCGAACAGGCGATAGTGCGCATACAGGGCGGCCGCATTGGCGTCGTTGGCGTAGAACACCGGCAGGCCGATGCGGGCCTCGAGGGCGCCCCGGATGTCGAAGCCGTGCCACGACTTCTGGTTGAAGTTGGTCGAGCCCTTGGACGAGATCACACCGGTGGCGCTGGCCGGGCCCGGCGTGTCCAGCCCGACCGCGCGGACCAGGGTCAGCGGGGTGCTGGTGAGCTCGAGGATGTTGTGGAAGGCCTCGGCCAGCGCCTCGATGGCCGATTCCGGTCCCTCGGTCACCAGACTGGGGTTCTCCACCAGATGGTCGACGAGATATTGACCTGTCGCATCCAGCACGGTGGCGTTGTTGCAGGTCCCGCCGTTGTCGAGACCGACGACGACCCAGGAGGACGGGGTGCGTACCGATTCAGCCTGATCCACAGGGCTGAGCGTACGTCCGACTCGTGCCGCGCGGTACGGGTGCGGGCGGATTGCGGGTGCGTTAGTCACGGTTGCAGTCGCGACTCGGGGGTCCGTACGGGCCGAAGGGCTTGGCATGACGACCCGACGCACGCTTCTCGCCGCCGGTGCCGCCACCGCAGTTGTCGCTGCCATGCCGGCCTCTGCGTCCGCTGCTCCCTCCGCCTCTCCCCTCCTCGGCGACGACCAGATCGCGCACCTGCTCCGGCGCGCCTCCTTCGGCCCGACCGCGACCTCGCTGGCCGAGGCCCGCAAGCTGGGCGTCGACGGCTGGCTCGACCAGCAGCTCACCCCCGAGAAGATCAGCGACAGCGCCTGCGACGGCCTGATCGCGCGGCTGCCGCTGGCCGGCGCCTCCATCGCCACCGTCCGGGCCAAGCTGGCCAAGCACTCGTACGACGGCTTCAAGCAGCTGGGCCGGGCCGCCGTGGCCCGCGCCGCGTGGAGCAACCGGCAGCTGTTCGAGAGCACGGTCGCCTTCTGGGCCAACCACCTGCACGTCACCGCCCCGTCGAGCGGCGTCTGGGACAGCCGCATGGACTACGACACCCAGGTGCTGCGCAAGCACGCGTTCGGGCGCTTCGCGGACATGCTCAAGGCGTCGATGCGCCACCCGGCCATGCTGACGTTCCTCGACAACCGCAGCTCGACCAAGGCCAACCCGAACGAGAACTACGCCCGCGAGCTGATGGAGCTGCACACCGTCGGCCTGATCTACACCGAGGCCGACGTGGCCGCGGCCGCCCGGCTGTTGACCGGACTGACGGTCAACGCTGGTGGCACTTACGTCTACGACGGCGCCAAGCACGTCACCGGCGCGGTCGAGATCATCGGCTTCAAGCACGCCAACGCGACCGCGGGCGGCGGCGAGGCGGCCGCCCTGGCCTTCGCCGACCACCTGGCCCGGCACCCGGCCACCGCGCAGCGCATCGCGGTCAAGCTGTGCCAGCGCTTCGTGGCCGACGAGGCTCCCGCCTCGCTGGTGACCAAGCTGACCAAGGTCTACCTCGACAACGACACGGCGATCAAGCCGGTGCTGCGGGCCCTGTTCACCTCGCCCGAGTTCGCCGCGTCGATCGGCGCCAAGACCCGCACGCCGTTCGAGGACCTGATCGCCTCGATCCGCGCGCTGGGTCTCGGCCCCGAGGCGTCGGGCGTCAAGGCGCTCGACGCGCTCTACAACGCCACGGTCAACGCCGGGAACGCGCCGTTCCGCTGGGCCCCGCCCAACGGCTATCCCGACGTGGCCGCGGCCTGGTCCTCGCCCTCCGGCTTCCTGCTCAAGTGCAACAACCACCTCAACCTGGCCGCCGGGTGGTACCCCAGCCAGCTCACCCGCCCCGCCGACCTGCTCAAGTCGCTCGTGCCCACCCTGCCCGCGACCTACGGCGCCCTGGTCGACGCCCTGGCCGTACGCCTCGTCGGCGCCAAGCTCCCGGCCGCGCACACGGCCGCCGTGCTCAGCGTCGCGGGCAAGCTGCCGACCAGTCCTCTGACCGCGTCCGACAAGTCGCTCGCGGGCCACGCGCCGTACCTGATCGCGCTGGTCCTCGACTCGCCCTCCTTCCAGCTGAGGTGAAGATGTTCGACTTCGACTGCCGTGAGAAGCAGGTCCGCCGCCGCACCCTGCTCGGGGGCGCCCTCGCGGGCGTCGCCGTGGCCGGCGTGTCCACCACGATGGCCTACGCCGCGCCCGGCTACACCGGGGACACGCTGGTCGTGCTCTCCCTGCGGGGCGGGTTCGACGGGCTGTCGGCCATCGTGCCGATCGGCGACGCCGACTACTACAAGGCCCGGCCCTCCATCGGCGTGCCCAAGAGCCAGGTCATCGCCGGCGACGGCACGTTCGGCCTGCACCCGGCCCTGGCCCCGCTGCTGCCGCTGTGGCAGGGCGGCAAGCTGGCCGCGGTGCACGCGGTCGGGCAGCCCAACCCGACCCGGTCCCACTTCGCCGCCATGGACGCGATGGAGAACGCGGCGCCCGGCACGTCGATCCGTACCGGCTGGCTCGACCGCATGCTCGGCGTGACCGGCGCCTCCGGCCCTCTGGCCGGCGTCTCGATCGGCAATGCCATGCCCCACCGGCTGTACGCGGGCGCGACGCCGGACGTCTCGATGGCCTCGGTCGACGCCTTCACGCTGGCCGGCGAATCGGCCAAGCGGCCCCGGGCGGCGGCGCTGCGGGCCATGTACGCCGACGCGCCGGCCGCGCTGGCCGGACAGGCCCTCGCCGCCGACCGTGCGCTGACCGCGACGACGTCCCTGCGCGCAACCGCGTACACCCCGGCTGCCACCTACCCGGCCACCGAGCTCGGCGCCGCGCTGAAGGACGTGGCCCGGCTCATCAAGGCCAAGGTCGGCCTGGCCACGGCCACGGTCGACTGCGGCGACTGGGACATGCACGAGGGCCTCGGCACCGGGGTCAAGGGCCAGCGGATGTACGACAACCTGACCGACCTCGCGCTGGCCCTGGCCGCCTTCACGGCCGACCTCGGCGACGAGGGCATGAAGTCGGTGACCCTGCTGACGGTCAGCGAGTTCGGTCGCCGGGTGGCCGAGAACGGGTCCCACGGCGTCGACCACGGCCACGGCAACGCGATGCTGGTGCTGGGTGGCGGCGTACGGGGTGGGAAGGTCTTCACGAAGTGGCCCGGCCTGTCCCCCGGCGCCCTGGTCGCGGGCGACCTGGCCGCGACCACCGACTACCGCTCGGTGATCGGCGAGATCCTGCAGAAGCGCTGCGGGGTCGGCTCGCTGGCGCCGGTCTTCCCGGACGTGGCGCCGTCATCCTTCGGGCTGACCCTGGCCCGCTGATTCGACTGACGTTTCCGTGGACGTCACCTTCTGGTCGCCCGGACGGGTTGTGCTGGGTGAGTGTGCGATTCCCGGCCCCTCTAGGCTGGCCAGTGATGCAACAGGGTAACGGGCACGTCGTGGTGGACGTGGCACAAGACGACGGCTTCATGTCGCTGCGGCGGCCGGCCCGGCCGCGCGCCGAGCGCTACGACCTGGGCCGCTCGCTACGCGAACGGGCCCACCGCTCGGAGATGGCCTTCTGGACGCCGCCACCCGGCCGCCCCGACCCGGTCGACCAGATCATCACGGCCAACCAGGGCCGCCAGCCCTGGCTGATCCCGGTCCGGGTGGGCCGGATGATCTCCTCGCCGTACGCCTACCTGCGCGGCTCGGCCAACGTGATGGCCGACGACTTCGCCGCCCTGCCCTCCACCGGTATCACCCCGGTCATCTGCGGCGACGCCCACCTGGGCAACTTCGGCTTCTACGCGTCGCCGGAACGCGAGCTGGTCTTCGACCTCAACGACTTCGACGAGGCCCACCCGGGCGCCTGGGAATGGGATCTCCGGCGGCTCGCAGTCAGCGTGTACGTGGCCGGCCGGCAGAACGGCTTCCGCGAAAGCGCGTGCGCCGCAGCGGTCGAACACTGCGTCGAGGAATATCAACTGCAGATCGCCCACCTGGCCGAGCAGCCGCTGCTGGCCCGCTCCTTCGCCCAGCTCGACGTGGACAAGCTGCGCTCGGCGGCGACCCGGGACAGCTTCCGAGCCGAGATCGAACGGGCGGCCCGCCGAGCCCGGCGCCGCACCAGCGACCGCGCGCTGCCCCGCTTCACCGAGAGGCACGACGGGACGGCCCGGCTCGTCGAGGAACCGCCGCTGATCACCCGGCCCAGCGACCAGGAACGCGAACTGCTCGCAGAGGCGCTGGACGGCTACTTGAACTCGCTGCCGCCGCACTGGGCGCGCATCCTGGCCGGCTACCGCATCGTGGACATCGCGCACAAGGTCGTGGGAGTCGGGTCGGTGGGCTTACGCGCGTACGTCGCCCTGTGTGAAGGTTCGAGCCCCGACGACGTGGTCTTCTTGCAGCTCAAACAGGCCCGAAGGTCGGTCATCGCCCGCCACCAGCACGGCGACGCGGCCTGGCACAGACATCAAGGGCAGCGGGTGGTCGAGTACCAGCAGGCGCTGCAGACGGTGTCTGACCCGCTGTTGGGCTGGACGACGGTCGGGGACACACAGTTCTACGTGCGGCAGTTCCGCGACATGAAAGGCGCGATCGTCGTCGAAGGCATCGACGCGGGGGCGCTCGCGGACTACGCCGGGATCTGCGGCTACCTGCTGGCAAAGTCACACGCCCGCACAAGTGGCGCATCGATGATCGCGGGGTACATCGGCGGCAGCGGAAAACTGGCCGAGGCGATGTGCCGCTTCTCGCGCGCCTACGCCGACCAGGTGGAAAGCGACCACGCGGCGTTGTCCGCGGCGGTCCGGCAAGGCCGGCTTCCGGCCGAGACAGTGTGAGAGAGGGTTCCCGTTGAGCGGGCGCGTGTCCCTGGACAACCAGGAATTGCTGGACTTCTGGACCGAGCGGCACCTGTGCACGCTGACCACGCTGCGAGCGGACGGGTCACCGCACGTGGTGGCGGTGGGGGCGACGCTGGACCCGGCGAACGGGCTGGCCCGGGTGATCTCGTCGTCGATCTCCGCCCACGTGAAGCACGTCCGGGGCGGGCAGCAGCGGGTGGCGATCTGCCAGGTGGAGGGGCCCCGCTGGACGACCGTCGAAGGGTTGGCCGTCGTCCGCGACGAGCCGGATGCGGTGTCGGAGGCGGAGAAGCGCTATGCGGTCCGCTACCGGACGCCGCGGCCCAATCCGCAGCGGGTGGTCATCGAGGTCTCGATCACGAAGATTTTGGGGTCCAGCCGGTTCACCGCTTAGGCCGCTGCCTGTCAGGGTGCTCGGCGGTTCTGTCACGGCCGTAGGTTGGGCTTTCTTACTCGGGGGACGGCTGTGCGGATGGGGTGACCACTCGCGGCTGACTGGGGAGCGTTTTATGCCGCGAGTGGTCACCCCATCCCCACAGCCTTGCCTGGTGTCAGGTGGCGGTCACGAGGTTGGTCACCGGCCTGTGAGTGCGCGGCGCGGGAGGCGCGGTCCCCTCGCGGTGGGGATCGGTCGGTGTTCGCTGCCGCGCTGTGGTCGGGGCCGCAGATTCAGTCACGCAGGCCCCGCTGGGTGGTGGGCTGGTCGGCCATTCCAGGCCGGTCGCGCGGGATCGGTGGTCATGCCGACCACGGGCATGTCATTCACCATTCTGGTCCGAGGTCCGACGACAGCCAGCGTTCGGGACGCATGTGGATGATGACTTGGGCGCCTATGTGCGTCCGTTCGAAGTCCAAGTACTCTTCCACCCTCGCGGCCGGGATGTAGCGCTGTGCCAGTTCCCGCGACCGTTCAGGTGAACCCGGCTCGATGCGCACCACTGGTCCTCGCACCGATACGTACCTGGTCGTCGGAGCACTGCGTTGCACCATCAAGCCGAAGTCGCCCACCCTGCGGATCGCCTGGGTCTTACGCGCCTCCGGCCCCGTGGCAATCCATAACTCGCCACCTGGCTCGTACTGGTACCAGATCGGGACAGTCAGCGGCGCCTGATCAGGCTGCTCGACCACCGACAGGGCGCCGATGTGCGGCTCGGCCAGAAACGTCTCGCGTTCCTCTCTCGACAATGTCATGGCCCGGACGCTACGCCCGGGGTCTGACAGAAACCCCGGTCAGGCGCCGCTTGATGAGCGGCACCAGCACGGGTTGAGTAGCAAGCTGATCGGCTCGGCCAGCCAGGGGACTCCGGGAGGATATTCGGCGCAGCACCGTGCTGTCAGTGGTTCGGGGTGCGCAGCACGGTGTCGAGCTGCCCGTCGCGGTCTGTGTCGAGGTAGGTGAGCTCGGGCACCCCGTCACCGTCGAGGTCGAGCTGCACCACGTCGGCTATGCCGTCACCGTCGAGGTCGGTGACCACCTCAATCGATCCATCCGAGCGGCGGCTGACAATCGAGTTGGCGGTGGTGGCGCCCCGGCCTGCCGATCCGGGGATGGGCGGCGATTCAGGCGCGGAGGAGGGTAGGGGGCCGGGCCGGCTGGCGTACGCCCCGACCGGGCCTTCGGTGCCGGCCGGATCGATCTCCTCCTCAGAGGGGTAGACGTCGCCGTGCCAGGCGGGATCAGGGTATGTACTCATCTCCTCGAGGTTCCCTGACGGAGCCGGCGGTAACCGTCGGCGCAGGATGAAGCACAACGCTGTGGCGAGCACCGCGCCGGCTCCTACGCACCGCTCATGCGGAGAAGGGTTCTGCACCGTCTCGCTTCACCCCGGGCTGGGGCTTGGCGGTGAGGTAGGTACCAGGCGTCTGGCCGGTTGCCCGATGGAAGACCGCGATGAATGCGCTCGTCTTTCGGTAGCCGACCTGCCGGGCCGTGACCCCGACTGGCGTGCCCGTCGAGAGCTTTTGGATCGCGGCGCGGATCCGCACCCGGGTGCGCCACTCGGCGAAGCTCAGGCCCGTCTCGGAACGGAACAGTCGGGTCAGCGTCCGTACGCTGGCGTGGGCGAGGTCGGCCCAGTCTGCCAGTTCCCGCTGGTCGGACGGGTCCGTCAGGAGCCGTTCGGCGATTGTCCGCAGGCGCTGGTCGGTGGGGATCGTGATCGCGATGTCGTGGGCCGGGCACGGGGTGATCAGGCGGAGCATCAGCGACTCGGCCGCCGGCCGGGTTGGATCGGCTGGGTCCGCGTCGAGGACGTAGGCCAGTAGCTCGCGCAGCAGCGGGGTCACCCGTACCCCCGTGACCGAGGTCCAGGTGATGGGGCACCGCCCGGGGTCCATGGCCATGAGACCGCCCTCGCCGGGATGCCGGACGGCGCCCGCGTGCGGGACGTGGGCGGGGATCCAGATCCCGTATCCGGGCGGCAGCAGCCAGTCGCGGGACTCGGTCGTCACCGTTACCGTCGCGGTGGTCGTCCACAGGAACTCGGGTCCGTCGTGGGTGTGGGTCTCGCGGATGTCCGGCTGCTCGTTGTCGTACGACGATCCGCGCTCGATCGTGAGGATCGGCGAGCTGGCCGGTGCGGGGTATTGAATGTCTCCCATGCGCATTCAGGTCACCCTAGCGTCGGGACCCATGATCACTGAGTCCCCGAAGAGGGGGATCGCCGACCGGCTCCTGATGCTGCGTCACGTCACTGCGACCGAGGTCGAGCGGCTTCGGCCGAGGATCCTGCGAGTACGGCTCGGCGGCCCGCGGATCTCGCAGGTCAGGCCGGGTCAGCACATCCGGGTGAAGGTCCGCGAGGACGGCATGGTGCTGCGCACCTACACGGTCGCCGACGTCAACATCCGCGAGCAATGGCTCGACCTGTGGATCTACCAACCGAGCGACGAGAGCACCCCCGGCCTGGACTGGAGCCGTACCGTCGCCGCGGGCGATCCCGTGACGTTCATGGGTCCTTCCGGCCGCTTCGTGGTCCAGCCGGACGCGCCTTACCACCTCGTCGCCGGCGAGGAGACCGCACAGGTCGCTTTCGCCGCGATCCTCGGCGCGGCAAAGCCTGACGCGGGCGTGCACGGAGTTGTCGAGGTGGCCACCCCGGATGAGCGTGTCGACTTTCCCCGGGCCGGCGAGCTCACCTGGACCTACCGCGGTGACGCCCCGGCAGCGGAGTCGGCCGGCCTGCTCGAAGCGGTCCGCGCGCTGCCCCTCCCGTCCGTCCCGGGCGTGGCGTATCTCGCCGGGGAGGCCAAGACCATCGCTGCCATCCGGACCCACTTGGTCGCCGAGCGACGCTGGCCGCGCCGCTCGGTGCTCACGAAACCGTTCTGGACACCCGGCCGCAAGGGCCTCGACTAGAGCCCCGACAGGACGTACGTTGGCGCTACTTTGACACCGAGTTCTACACGGCCTGCGTAACCGACATCTGGGTCTGGAGGCCCGCGACCACGAGGCTTTCCAATTGGTCGTCGAGGCGTTGCGCGAGACGCCGTTCCGGGACCACTACCTCGAGATCGCCGAAATCCTGGTAGGCGTCGAGAACGGCTACGCCAAGCACTACGGCGCCGACATCCCGACAACCGTCAACGCCTGAGCATCGCCGACCCGGCCTGCCGGCCCTCATCCGTTCAGGGTGAGGTGCGTTGCGAGGCTGGTCGTAAGCATCGGGGCTGAGCCGTTTGCCTAGGTTGGGAGACGCGATCGTGCCTGCGGATTTGAACGACCGCGCCGATTTTGACGACGCTGAGCGAGGGCTGGTGGCGCGTCTCGAACCTGGGGTGATCAAGGCGGCGGACGGGCGCGTGGTCTATGACGCCGACATCTACGCCGCGGCTACGGCTGGGGACTGCCCGGGGACGGTTGATCCGAGTCTGTGGCGGCAGAGTCAGCTGACGGCGATCCAGGGTCTGTTCGAGGTGACCGAGGGCATCTACCAGCTGCGCGGTATCGACCTGTCGAACATGACCATCGTCGAGGGCGATGCCGGCGTGATCGTGATCGATCCGGCCGTGTCGGCCGAGGTGTCGGCGGCGGGGCTGGCGCTCTACCGGGAGCATCGCGGCGATCGGCCCGTACGGGCGGTGATCTACACGCACTCGCACATCGATCACTTCGGCGGCGTGCTCGGCGTGGTCGACGCGGACACCGACGTGCCGATCGTTGCGCCGGCCGGGTTCCTTGAGCATGCGGTGTCGGAGAACGTCTACGCCGGAACCGCGATGTTGCGCCGCGGGATGTACCACACCGGGATGGCTCTGCCGGTGAGCGCGACCGGCACGCTCGGTGTCGGGCTCGGCCCGGGGACGTCGATGGGCGCGGTCGGCCTGATCGCCCCCACCCTGGACATCACCCACACCGGGCAGGAGGAGACCCTCGACGGCGTACGGATCGTTTTCCAGATCACGCCCGGGACCGAGGCGCCGGCCGAGATGAACTTCCACTTTCCCCAGCGGCGTGCCCTGTGCCTGGCCGAGAACGTCACCCACAACCTGCACAACGTGCTCACGTTGCGCGGCGCCGAGGTGCGCGACGCGCGTGGCTGGTCCCGCTACATCAGCGAGGCCATCGAGTTGTTCACCGACGAGAGCGACGTGGCGTTCGCCTCGCACCACTGGCCGACCTGGGGCTCGGACAACGTCGTCACCCTGATGCGGCAACAGCGCGATCTGTACGCGTTCCTGCACGACCAGACCCTGCGGCTGATGAACCAGGGCTATGTCGGCAGCGAGATCGCCGAGATGATCGAGATGCCACCTGAGCTGGACGCGGCCTGGCACACCCACGGCTACTACGGCTCGGTCAGCCACAACGTCAAGGCGATCTACCAGCGCTACCTCGGCTGGTACGACGGCAACCCGGCCCACCTCTGGCAGCACCCGCCGGAGGCCGCCGCCGTCCGCTACGTCGAGGTCATCGGCGGCATCGACGTCACCGTGGCCCGGGCCCGGGAGTACGCCGACTCCGGCGACCTCCGCTTCGCCGCCGAGCTCGCCAGCCACGCCGTGTTCGCCGACCCCGCCCACCCGGGTGCCAAGACGCTGCTCGGCGAGGTGCTCACCCGCCTCGGCCACGGAGCGGAATGCGGCACCTGGCGTAACAACTTCCTCACCGGCGCGCAGGAGCTCGATGGACCGGTCACGGCCGCCCAGGTCAGCTCGGCGGGAATGGTCACCGCCCTGACCGTCACCCAGCTCTTCGACAGTCTGGCCATCCGCATCGACGGCAAACGCGCCTGGGACACCAACGCCTCGATCCGGTGGCATTTCACCGACACCGGCGAGACCTACCGGATGGAGCTGTCCAACGGCGTCCTCACCCACCACCCGACCAAACGGAACCGGGACGCCGACCTCACGATCACGCTGACCAAGCCGCAACTGCTGGGCCTGCTCGCCGGCGCGGGCCCCAACGGCGTACAGCTCGAGGGTGACCCGAAGACCTTCAGCATGATCGCCGACCTCACCGACCAGCCCGACCCCAGCTTCACGATCGTCACTCCGTAACGGCGCTGCGACGCTACGAGCGAGGCTTGTCGAGCAGGTCGGGGCGGTAGCGCTTGATCCAGGCTTCGACGTCGTCCCGGTGCCACACCTTGCCGGCTTCCAGGTGGGCGACCGGCTCGGGGAAGTTGCGGTGGCTCGTGATCTGGTACACGCGCTGCCTGCTCAGCTGGGGATCCAGGCGCATCCTGATCTCGTGGGCACCCATGAGGGGCAGTTTCCTCGCCATGTCGCAGACTGTAGACGTACGCCAACTAGACGCAAGCCCGGACCTGAGCCGTCGATGTGGGGTCTGTGGCACAGTCCTGGGTGTGCTGGGCGACGCGCTGCCGGAGTGGTTGCCGGCCTGGTGTCTTGAGCATCTGGGCGGTGAACCCGCCGGCGTGCTGTTCCAGTCGCAGCAGGTGTCGATGGTGGTCGGGCTGCGGTTGGCCGGTGGGCGAGACGTCGTGGTCAAGGCGCGCGCCGATGAAGGACGGGCCTCGTCCTGCGTTGCGGCGCAGGCTCGGCTGGCCGAGCGCGGGTTTCCGTGTGCGCGGCCGCTCACGCCGGTCTTTCGTGTAGGAGCGCTGGCTGTGCACGCCGAGGAGCTCCGGGCCGGGGGCGAGATGCTGCGCGGGAACTCGCCGGAGGTCGCCGTGCGCTGCGCGGAGGCGTACGCCGGGTTGATGAGCCAGCTGGCCGGCGTTCCCGTCGCGCCGCCGCTGCCGAATCCGCCCTGGGTGCGATGGGACCACGCTGATCGCGGGGTGTGGCCGGCGATCGATCCTCTCGACGGGCGGGACCAAAGCCGAGTGTCCGGGCACATTGTCGAGACGGCTGAGCGGGCGCGGGGACGGCTGCTGGCGGCCGACTTGCCCTGCGTGCTCGGTCATGCCGACTTCGAGGCGCAGAATCTCCGGTGGCAGGGATCGCAGCTGTGGGCGGTGCACGACTGGGACAGCCTCGCCTGGCAGCCGGAGGCCGCGCTGGTGGGGGCGGCGAGCGGATCGTTCGCCAGTGACGGGCCGCCCACGCTGGCACCGGTCGAAAGCTCCGAGGCGTTTCTTAGGGCTTATCAAGACCTTCGAGGCCGCTTGTTCACGGTCGAGGAGCTGCAGGTCGCGTGGGCCGCCAGCCTGTGGATGGCGGCATACAACGCTCGGGAGATGGCACTGTGCGGTGGCAGCCCGGCGGGCGGCGACGCGCTGCGGGCGCAGGCCGCCGAACGCCTCCGCCGGGCCGGCGCGCAATGACACACTTCCGGCATGGACGCACCGGAGGCGCACGAGGCACTTCGCTGGCTCGCTGAGCGGGGCGTCAGACCCTTGGCCCCTGGGCGATGGCAGCAAGCCGACGATGAGCAGAGCACCGGCGATCTGGCCCACGAGTATGCGGCCGAGGCGCTGGCTGATGACCGCCTGACCCCGATGCAACGGCTCCGTATCGGCCTGGGACTCCTTGATCTGCTGGACGAGTATTGGGTCACCCGCGAGCTAGGGTGGTTCGTCGCCAACCAGGAGGCGCCTGTCGTGGACGCGTTCTGGGCAGCATGCCGGCAGCGCCTGGAGGCCGTCGAACCGTGCGAGCAGTTGTCGTACTCGCTGTGGGTCGATTGGTTCGAGGACAGGGAGACAGCGGAGTCTTCGTTCTCAGCGGTGTTGGGCGACGACGTCCGTACGCTCAGGGCTCGCTCGGACCTGGGTGTTCTGGCCGCCGGCCCGGTGCACCGCCGGAGCGTCCGGGTCCTGGAGTCCTCAGGCCCGGTTCCCTGGGAGTACAAAACCGACATCTACGAGATCGTCGTGGCTGTGCCCGAGTTGCAGCCGGCCCTGTTCAAAGGTCTGCTGGCCAGTTATCACGACTTCTACGGCGACCTCGAGCCGACGCCAGCCCTTGCGTTGCTGAACCGCCTGCCATTGCCGCCCGAGACCGAGCACCTGGCAACATTGCGCGGAGTCCTGAGAACCGGCGCTCGAAACCACTACCACGACCCCGCCGTGTGGGACAGCTACACCGCCACGGCGGGTGGACAGATGGCTGGTCCGGGATCGTAGGTGGACAAGGTCAGGCCGCCGGGGACCGCTGGTGCGTGCCAAGTGGGCCGGGACCGCGCGAGCCAACGGTGAGGACCTGGTCGTTGTGGCGGCCAAGGTAGCGGTGGTGGAGAGATCAAGGGGAAGCCGGACCGAAGTCGGCGGGCGATCACGGAGCTGCTGGATGAAGGCCCCGATCCCGCTCGCGGAGGCGAGGTACGCGACTTACCCGAAGGAGCAGCACCCATGGCTACGACCGGGACGGATTGTCTGGTGGGTTCTACCCCGATCCCGAGGATCGGGCCGAGGTCGAGGCCGGTGAGTTGAGGACCGGGGATGGCAGCTTCGATGTGCTGGGCTACACCGCCATCGCGGGTGGGTAGGGGCGCGTCGACTTCGGGTCGTAGGTGGACCAGGCGGCGGCCAGGCGGCGTACGGCCTCGGTCAGGTCTTCCGGGGTGGCCAGGAAGTGCAGGCGCAGGTGGTCATCGCTGCCGCCGGAAGGGTCGAGGCTGGGGCCGGGGAGGACGGCGACGCCGTGGCGGAGGGACTGTTGGGCGAAGGAGCGGGCGTCGCCGTGCGGGAGGCGCACCCACAAGGTCTGGCCGCCGGGGACGGCGGGGGCGTGCCAGGAGGGCAGCGCGCGGGCCAGCTCGGCGCGCAGGTGGTCGTGGCGGTCGCGGCGGAGTGAGGCCGACCGGGCGAGCTCGGCTTCCAGCCGGGGCAACAGGTGCGCGGCGGCCAGCTGGGCGGGGATGTTGCCGCCCAGGTCGGCGACCGTGCGCATGCGGGCCAGGCGGGCGATCAGCGGGGCGGGGGCGCGGATCCAGCCGACGCGCAGGCCGCCCCAGATGAGCTTGCTCAGGGAGCCGATGGTGATGACCTGGTCGTTGTGGGCGGCCAGGGGTGGCGGCGGGGAGACGCCGGGGAAGGCCAGGTCGGCCAGGGCCTCGTCGTCGATCAGGGGGAAGCCGGCGTGGGCGGTGCGGTGGCGTTCGGCGGGCGGCAGGACGGCGCCGGTGGGGTTGTGGAAGGTGCTGATCACGTAGGCCAGGGTGGGGTTGACCTTGGCGAAGCCGCGCAGGTCGACCGGGACGGTGCGCAGCGCGGCGCCCTCCTCGCGGAAGGCCTCGAGGGCGCCGAAGTAGGTCGGCGCCTGCACGAGCACGCGGTCGCCGGGGCGGATCAGGGCCTTGGCCAGCAACGTCAGCGCCTGCTGGCCGCCGGTGGTGACCATGATCTGGTCGGGCGTCGTCGGGAGGCCACGGGCGCAGTAGCGGTCAGCCAGCGCGCGGCGCAGCGACGGATGGCCGGTCGGGTGGTAGCCGATGTCGCCGGTGATGGCGGCCAGCTCGGGCAGGGCCGAGGCGTACGCCGACACCAGGGCCGGCGGCGGGGCGGCGGGGGCGGCGCAGGCCATCATGAGCACGCCGTCGCGCGGCTCCAGCAGGTGCAGGAACCCGGGCGCCTCGGTGGTCGGCCGTGACTCCCCCGCCGGCGGGCCGGCCACCCGGGTGCCGCTGCCCTGCCGGCGCACGATGCGGCCCTCGCCGACGAGCAGGTCATAGGCGGCCACGACCGTACTGCGCCCCACCGCCAGGGCCGAGGCCAGCGCCCGGTCCGGTGGCAGCACCGTGCCCGGCGGCAGCTCGCCGTCGTCGATGAGCGTGCGGATGCGGGCGGCGAGCAGCAGGTACAGCGCGCCGCGGCCGGTGGCCCACCGGCCCAGGCGCTCGACGATCCCGATTGGCTCCATCGACAGACCAATCTAGGGGCATTGGCCCTGCCGTGGCGAGACCCCAGGCGCCGACGATGAGGTCATGAGCTCAATGACCGCCCTGATCGACAGCACCGTCCGCTACGACCTGGCCGAGAGCACCTGCCCACCCCTGCGCCTGAGCGATTTGGGCGAGCCGGACGACCTCACCCTCGGTTACGGCACCAGCCGTGGTGACCCGGCGCTGCGCGAGCTGATCGCGGCCGGCGCCGGCGTGAGCCCGGACGACGTGCTGGTCACGGTGGGCGCCATCCACGCGATGTCGCTGGTCCCGGCCACACGCGTACTCCTGGTGGGACCCTGCTTTCCTCCCGCACGCAGCCTCCCCTCCTCGCGCGGCGCGCGGGTCGACACCGTGCCGGCCCGCTTCGACGAGGGGTACCGCCTGCCCCTCGACCGGATCGCCGCTGGGCTCGACTCTTCCACCGACCTGGTTTCCTTGGCGTCACCGCAGAACCCCTCGGGCGTACGCCTGGACGCGCGCGAGCTGGAAGCCCTCGTCGAGCTGGTGGACCGCCGCGCGCCCGGCGCCCTGATCCTGATCGACGAGACCTACCGCGAGTCGGTCTACGGCGATGCCCCCACCCCGCCGTCCGCGGCGAGCCTGTCACCGCGCATCGTCACCTGCTCCTCGCTCTCCAAGGCCCACGGCGCCCCCGGCCTGCGCGCCGGCTGGCTGACAACCACAGACCCCGTGCTGTACGACCGTTTGCGCGCGGCCAAATTCGACACCGCCATCGCCTGCTCGTCGCTGGACGAACACCTGGCCGTACGCGTCCTGCGCCGCGGCCCCACGGCCGGCCCCTTCCTGCGCACAGCGCTCGACACGCTCCTGGCCTGGGCCGAGAGCCAACCGGTCGAGATCGTCACCCCTGACGGCGGCCCGCTGTGCTGCCTTCGCCTGCCCACTCACGTAGATGTCGCGAAATTTCATGCCGCCCTGCTCGAGGCGGACACCCGTGTCGCCCCCGGCGCCTGGTTCGGCGAGGACGACCACATCGTCCGCGTCGGTTTCGGCCACCTAGCCTTGCCCGACCTCACGCGGGCTTTGAACAACGTGGCTACCGCTGTCCGGGCCGGAGTCACGGTATCTTGATCCTGGTGCCGAGGAGGTGTGCATGACTGCCGCAATGATCGCGCCGGCCTGGATGCACGATCAGGTCACGGCCGAGCAGTACGAGACATGGACAGAAGAACAGTGTGCGGGCATCGAGATCGTGGATGGGATGGTTCTCGTGAGTCCGAGCGCCTCCAAGCGACACAACCGCCTCGCTCGGCTCCTCGCGAATGCACTAGACGCCGCCGCCGGCTCGGACTGGAACGCTGACATCGACTTCGATGTCCGGCTGCACGACGTGCCGCTGAACAACCGCCGCCCTGACGTCGTGGTCTACCGGGCCGAAACCATCGACGTCTCTCCAACGCGGCCCGAGGATGTCCTGCTCGTTGTCGAGGTGGTCTCACCCGGGTCGGAGACAACTGACCGGATCGTCAAGCCGGATCAGTACGCCCGGGCCGGCATCCAGTTCTACTGGCGGGTCGAGCAGGCGGCGACCGGTGCGCCTCTGATTTACACCTATGTGCTGGACCCGGCGACGCACCGCTACCGCGACGGCGACGTCTTCACCGGCGTCGTGAAGGTGAACGCGCCCTTCGCCGTAGAGATCGATCTCGGCCGGATCTGAGCCGCGTCAGCGAAACGCGGCGATGTTCCGGGCGGCCCACTCGGCGAAGGGCCGGGCCGGCCGCCTCAGCACACGGGAGACGTCCGGGCTGATCCGCTGCTCGGCCTCGGTTGGCGCGCCGAGGATGGCCAGGGTGCCCTCGACGACCGGCGGCGGCATGAAGGTGAGCATCTGCGCGCGGGCCTGATCAGCCGTCTGGTCGAGGAAGGTCACCGGCTCGCCGAGGGCGGCGGCCAGATCCGCGGCGCGGTCCCGTGGCGTGCTGAGAAGCGGGCCGGTGAGCTCATACGTACGGCCGCCGTGGGTGTTGTCCTGGAGCGCGACAGCGCCCACCGCAGCGATGTCGTCGGGGTCGACCACCGGCAGGCCGACGTCGCCGAACGGAGCGGCGGCCGTGCGGGCGGCCCGGATCGATCCGGCCCAGGCGTACGCGTTGGAGGCGAACCCGCCCGGGCGCAGGATCGTCCAGCCGAGGCCGGAGCCGCGCACCAGTTCCTCGATCGCGTGCAGGGGCGCATGCGAAGGCGACCCGGGCCGCGTGCCGACGGCCTGCGACGACTGCAGCACCACCCGCTTGACCCCGGCCGCCACGGCCACCCGCATAATCTCGGCCACATCCAGGCTCGCCCCGGCGCCCTCCACAAGCAGGTAGAACGCTTCCGCGCCCTCGAGGACCGGGCGCAGGCTCTCCGGCCGTTCGAGATCGGCCGGGTGGTGCGTCACTGCGGCTGGTACGACCACAGGTCGCCGGCCGCGTGACACGGCCCGCACCGCCGCGCCGGCCGCCGCCAGCTCCGAAATCAGGCTGCGGCCGACGTTCCCCGTAGCTCCTGTCACGACGTACATGGCTGTCTCCACTCTGGCCACGGCACTCGCGCAGCCGGAGACGAAGCTAGTAGCGTCGGGATAGTAGGTACCTAGAGGATAGTAACGTCTTTGTGACGGAGGCCACGTGCAACGATCCGCCGATCCCGAGCTGGCCTGCCCGGTCGCCCCGGTCGTCGACATAGTCTTCAGCCGCTGGACCACGCCCATCCTGTGGGCCCTGCACGAGTACGGCCGCCAGCGCTTCGGCGAGCTGGAAGCGCGCATCACCGGCGTCACCCCGAAGGTCCTCACCCAGCGCCTGCGCCAACTCGAACGCGACGGGCTGATCACCCGCGCCTACCACGCCGAGATGCCACCCCGCGTCGAGTACGAGATCACCGCCCTCGGCGCCAGCCTCGGCCCACTCTTCGCCCACCTGGCCACCTGGGCCGACGCCCACCTCGGCGAGGTCGACCAGGCCCGCACGGCGTACGACGCCGGGCGGTGAGAGTCAGTCGCCCAGGCCCGAGCCGATGATGACGAAGGTGGAGGCGGGCCGGCCGTTCGACGCGGGCAGGCGCATCATGGCCAGCTCAACCTCGCGAGGCCACCAGCGGGTCGGCTCCCGCCAGGCGCACTCGACGAGCACAGCCTCGGGCCGGTCCGCGCAGCCACCGACTTGCTCCCAGTGATCGAGCTGCGTGGCGACCACCTGCCGCGACTGCAGCCACGGCGACCCGGCCGGCATCGCGTAGATGCGCACATTCGCCTTCCCCCGATCGTTACGCATGCTTCGCGCAATGATGCTGGCCCGATCAGCAACATCCTTCTCGTACCCCGCCCCACCGAAGTCCGGCGTAACCGCCCCCGCCGGCGGCGAGATCACCCGCGCCACCCCAGCGCCCCGGTACCGGATTACCGCGACCACCCCCAGAACCAGGGCAACGACCAACAAAACCCCCGCACCAGCAGCCCAAAGACGCCGCCCACCACTTAGCACGCCCGGCAGTCTAAGCAGCCGACGCCACCACCCAGCCCTCACACCGACGCGTTCCCAATCCCCCTGACCGCCTCCTCAACGACCCCCACCGACACCCCCATCAGCGCCGGTTGATCTCACGGCCGCCGTCAAGGCAGCCCCCCCCGTTACCTTTTTGATCGTCCCCAGCCGGGGGCTGCTCGGTCGCTCGGTCCGGTATGACTTACCGCCCCTGTCGCACGCATGATCCGGGGGGTGTTGTCGCCGGGCCGGGTGGCGTCGGCAAGACCGCTGATAGGGACCCGGCCACCCGCTCGCGGGTAGGTCTCTTCGTAACGTGGCTGCCGGCAGTCCGACGCGTAGACACAGCGGCCGAGCCCATGATGGACATCGTGGGAGACGAGAACGTGAGCAACGAGTACGGCGTGTTCCTCGGCCTGGACGTCGGCAAGACCGATCATCACGCGGTCGCGCTCGATCCGGCCGGCAAGCGGCTGCATGACGCGGCGCTGCCGAATACCGAGGCCGGGCTGCGCAAACTGTTCGTCAAACTCGCCCGCCACGGGCGGATCCTGGCCGTGGTCGACCAGCCCGCCTCGATCGGCGCCCTGCCCGTCGCGGTCGCCCGGGCTGCTGGGCATCAGATCGCCTACTTGCCTGGCCTGGTCATGCGCCGGCTCGCTGACCTGCATCCGGGCACGGCGAAGACCGACGCCCGCGATGCCTACGTGATCGCCGATGCTGCCCGGACGCTGCCGCACACGCTGCGCCGCGTCGATGCCGGCGACGACACGCTGGCCGAGTTGGAGATGCTGGTCGGATACGACGATGACCTGGCCGGTGAGGTCACTCGCATCAGCAACCGGATCCGGGGCCTGCTCACCCAGATCCACCCACCGCTCGAGCGGGTCCTGGGTCCGAAAGCCCAGCACCCGGCGGTCCTGGAACTGTTGTCGCGGTGTGGTGGCCCGGCCGGGCTGCGCAAGGCCGGCCGGTCGAAGCTGGCCGAGATCGTCAAGCCGCGAGCTCCGCGGATGGGTGCTCGTCTCGTCGAGCAGATCTTCGCCGCGCTCGACGAGCAGACGGTTGTCGTCCCGGGCAGCGCTGCGGCCGAGACGATCCTGCCAAGACTCGCCGACAGCCTGCGTGATCTGCTGAAACAGCGCGATCAGATCGCCGTCGAGGTCGAGGGGATGCTCGATGCGCACCCTCTCTCCTCGGTCCTGATCTCGATGCCCGGCGTCGGGGTCAGGACCGCAGCCCGGATCCTGCTCGAAGTCGGCGACATCGCCGCGTTCCCCACCTCCGGCCATCTGGCCGCCTACGCCGGACTCGCCCCGGTCACCCGCCGCTCGGGCACCAGCATCCGCGGCGAACACCCACCCAAGGGCGGCAACAAACAGCTCAAACGAGCGTTCTTCCTGTCCGCCTTCGCGGCCCTGTCCGACCCTTTGAGCAGGGCCTACTACGACCGCAAACGCGCCGAAGGCAAGAAACACAACGCGGCCCTCATCTGCCTCGCCCGACGACGCGTCGACGTCCTACACGCCATGCTCCGCACCCAAACCCCCTACCAGCACAAACCAGCAGAAAAGCTCGCCCTCGCCGCTTGACAGAACCCATAGGGACACCCCCCCGCCCCACCAAGCCCGCACGAACGGTGTCGGGCGGCTCGGGCGGCGTCCCCCGGTTCGGGCGGTGCCGGGCGGCGTCGGACGTGCGGCGTCGGCTCCGCGTGGCTTCGTTCGCGAGTTCGGGGCGCCAGATGTTCGCGACTTTTGGCCCACTCTGCGGCACCGGGTCGGCGCAATGTCCGTAATAACCGGCACCACTTGCGAATCTTGACCGGCGGGTGGCGTCGAAGGTTCCTCAGGGGCCCACTCACGCTACGTGCAAGCGATCAGGGCCCCACTCGGGGCGCGGGTGCGCGGATCTGCCGATGTTAGTGCGTGCGGCTTTTGCGTCGGCCGTACGGCGGTGATCCGGGCTTCGGTACGTTGCGGCTAAATCAGTGGTCCTTTTCGTTTTGCCAGCCGTCGGGCTCGGGATGGTATCCGTAGGCGGCGGCCCGTACCGTTTCCTCGTCTTCCAGTCCGGAGCCGATGGCGCCGCCGACGGTGGCCAGGGAGCTGATGATCCAGGCGAGGGCCACATAGTCCGTGGCTTGTATCGGCTTTTGCAGGGTTTCTTGCAGCACCGCAGTGTCGATCAGCAGCGCGGCGGCGAGCGCTGTCCCCGCGAAGAGCACGACATAGGACACCAGGGTGGCCAGGGTGAGGGTGAGGGTGGTTCCCCAGTTGAACATCCGGGCCAGCTCGGGCGGCGTGTTCCGGCCCGGCTTTTCCCAGAGGTCGTGCGCGATGATGAGCCAGGCGACCAGCGCGGTCAGCGCGAGCAGCGTGATCACGGTGAGGCGCACAGGGCCGAGGCCGTTGCTGACCTGCCAGACCGTGGAGTTGGTGAGCGCGAACGCGGCCGTGCCGAACGCGCCGACCAGGAGTTTGGACAGGCCGAGCAGGGCTCGCCCGGGGCGATTGGCTCGGACCATGCCGGTCAGCAGCCGCGCCCGACCGGTCCATCGTGAGGCGCTGTAGCGCAGCTCTGCGGGGCCGCGGTCGTCGTGCATGCGGTGGACGGTGGAGACCCGGCCGGCCAGCTCGGCCGGTTGCCAGTCGGCCGGCCGCACTCGCGGGTCCGAGGCGTCGGTGAGCACTCGGCCCACGAGGTCCGGGACGAGGGCGCGGACGGTGCGGAGCTGGCGCAGTCCGAGTGCGGGCAGCGACACCATCGCTGTTTGCCGGTGGGCGCAGGTCTGCGCGACCAGGGGCGCCCGGTCGGCGTGCAGGGGTAGATCGGTCAGGCATACCGCGACGTCCCAGCCTTCGTCGGTGCGCCGCTGGGCGAGGTCGTCGAGCAGCGCTTCCGCGCCGCCGTCGCGGCGCGGTGCTACGTCACCCCATCCTTGCCGGACGGTCCAGTGCACGTCGGCGTCGACGCGCTCGGTGAGCCGTTGCGCCAGCTCGGCGCGCAACCGGTCAGTGACCTCGGCCGGATGGTCCGGCGGGGTGGCCACGAGGCCGACCACGATCTGCGGGCGGTGTGTGCCGTGCGGGTTCATCGGCGCTCCTCACCGGTAGCCGGCCTCCCGGCAACGGCGCTCCCGAGCCGGGCGCACACCCCCGTTCTACTCGGGGCACGAAACACGGTCAACCCGCAAAGGTCAGTTCATTTGCCCTTGGGAGGCGGAAATCCACCTTAGGGCTCATCTCTGGGAGAGACCCGTTTAAGGGGCGAAGCGGTGGGCACGCGTTGTCGGGAGCAGACGCGCCCGGGCCGCGGTGCACCGGGACGCGGGACAAGGTGCGATCGGATTCGGAGGTTGTCATGACGCACCTGGCATCCCGACAGACAGCGCGTACACAGCAGGACGAGGTGCAGCGGCGAGGAAGCGCACTCGGGTGGATGAGCCTCGGTCTGGGCGTGGCCCAGCTGGCCGCGCCGGACACCGTACGCCGGATCAGCGGCGTGGACGACTCCTCGACCTCACGAGCGGTGGTGCCGCTGGTCGGAGTACGGGAACTGGTCCACGCGGCCGGGCTGCTGACCAGCCCGCGTAAAGGTGTCTGGGCGTGGACCCGGGTCGCCGGCGACGCGATGGACCTGACCTCGCTCGGCGTGACCATCGCCCACCGCGGCGGCCACTGACGCCGACGGCTCACCGCGGTCACCGGCGCCGTTGCCGCCATCACCGTCGTCGACCTGCTGACCGCCGTGCAATCAAACCCGGACCAAGAAAACTGCCCCCGGTACCGGCGGTACGGGGAACACGCAAAGGGAGAATCCATGGAACTGACAGCCACGACAACCATCCGCAAACCCGCGGCGGAGGTGTACGCGTTCTGGCGCGACCTGCCGAACCTTCCGACGTTCATGGCGCACCTCGAGCAGGTCCGCGCCACCGGCGACCGGACCAGTCACTGGGTTGCCGCCGCCCCGTTCGGCAGCAAGGTCGAGTGGGACGCGGAGATCACCGACGAGACGCCGGGCGAGAAGCTTGGATGGCGCTCGACCGGCGAAGCGGACGTACCCAACGCCGGCACCGTGCGGTTCGAGCCCGCCCCGGACGGCGTGAGCACCGAGGTCCACGTCGTGCTCGCCTACGAAATCCCGGGCGGAGCGATCGGCAAAGCCGTCGCCAAGTACTTCGGCGAGGAACCCCACCAGCAGCTCGACGACGACCTGCGCCGGCTCAAGCAGGTCCTGGAGACCGGCGAGGTGGTCCGCTCGGACGGCGCTCCGTGGGGCAAACGCGCCCGTAAGGAGTTCCCGCAACGCCCGGCGCAACCGCTGTCGGACGCCGAACTCGAGAAGGGGGCAGACGCATGAGGGCCAACACTTGGGCCGGCCGGAACAAGGTCGAAGTCCGCGACGTGCCGGACCCCAGGATCTTGAACAGCCGCGACGCGATCGTACAAATCACCTCCACTGCGATCTGCGGCTCGGACCTGCACCTGGTCGACGGCTACGTCCCCACCATGCAGGACGGCGACATCCTGGGCCACGAGTTCATGGGCGAGGTGATCGAGGTCGGCTCCGGGGTGCCCGCGGACAAACTCCGCGTCGGCGACCGGGTCGTCGTGCCGTTCCCGATCGCCTGCGGCGCGTGCGCCGCCTGCGCCGCCGAGCTGTACTCCTGTTGCGAGAACACCAACCCCAACGCGGGCATCTCGGAGAAGATGTTCGGCCACCCCACCGCCGGGATCTTCGGGTACTCGCATTTGACCGGCGGGTTCGCCGGGGGGCAGGCGCAGTACGCGCGGGTGCCGTTCGCTGACGTCGGCCCGCTGAAGATCGAATCGGATCTCAGCGACGAGCAGGTGCTGTTCCTGTCCGACATCCTGCCCACCGGCTACATGGGCGCCGAGATGTGCGACATCCAACCCACCGACGTGGTGGCGGTGTGGGGCGCCGGCCCGGTCGGCCAGTTCGCCATGGACAGCGCCCGGGTACTCGGCGCCGCGAAGGTCATCGCCATCGACAAGGAACCGTACCGGCTGCGAATGGCCGAACAGGCCGGTCACATCCCAGTGAACTTCGACGAGGTCGACGTCCGGTCGACGCTGCTGGAACTGACCGGCGGCCGCGGACCGGACAAGTGCATCGACGCGGTCGGTATGGAAGCCGACCACGGCAGCGCGCACATCGCCGCGTACGACCGGGTCAAGCAGGCCGTACGGTCGGAGACCGAACGACCCCACGCGCTGCGACAGGCGATCATGTCGTGCCGCAGCGGCGGAGTCGTCTCGGTGATCGGCGTCTACGGCGGCCTGTTGGACAAGTTCCCCGCCGGCGCCTGGATGAACCGGTCGCTGACCCTGCGCACCGGCCAATGCCACGTGCAGCGCTACATGAAGCCGCTGCTGCAGCGCATCGAACGCGGCGAGATCGACCCGACCCGCATCATCACGCATCGGCTGCCGCTCGACCAAGCCGAACACGGCTTCGACATTTTCAAGAACAAGCAGGACAACTGCGAAAAGATCGTCCTCAAACCATGACGGACGACCCCGGGCGGTTATTGTCGACCCGGCGGATGGCACTGTCCCTGGCCGCGGGCATCGCGGCAGGGGCAGTGGCCGCCGCCCTCGGCACGCCGGAACTGAGCGCACTGCTGGGCTGGATCGTCGCGTCGGGTCTAATTCTCGGCTGGGTGTGGCGGATCAGCTGGCCGCAGGGACCGGACGGGACCGAGCGGCTGGCCGAAGCGGAGAGCCGGTCCCGCTCGACCGACTCAGCCGTGCTGATCGCCAGCATCGTGAGCCTGGCCGCGGTCGCCGAAGCTCTGGTTCGCTCCTCCGGAAGCCAGGACACCGTCGCCGTGGCCGCCGTCATCTGCAGCGTCGTCGCGGCCATCCTGTCCTGGGCTCTGGTCAACACGGTCTTCGCCTTCAAGTACGCCCGGATGTACTACCACGACTCCGACGGCGGCATCGACTTCAAACAACAAGCGCCGCCGCGCTACAGCGACTTCGCCTACATGGCGTTCACCGTCGGCATGGCCTTCGGCGTCACCGAGACCGAACCCTCGGACAGCAACGTACGACGAGTCGCACTCGGGCACGCTCTGCTGTCCTACGCCTTCGGGACCGGCATCCTCGCGGTCGCCATCAACCTCGTCACCAACCTCGGACAATCGTCCTGACACGAACATCGCTGTCGAGAACCGGACCTGGCAGCGGCGGACAACTCGCCAAGCCGCTCCTTCAACTGCTCGTCATCGTGCAGGAACCCGCCGTCCAGACCCGGCGGATCGATTCCGCACCAGCCGACGCACTCATTTGCCGCAGACAAGGCGTGCCTTCTCAGTCACTCGTCACCGTGCGTGAACGACGAGGCTGACTGACGACGCCTGGGCGGGCCTCGGCCGGGGTGGGGACGCGAACCCACCACCGGCACACCTTCCCGACCGCCCCGCCGACACCGGCGCACCCAGCCACCAAACCCGCATAACCAGCGCACCCAAGCCGACCCACCCAGCCACCAAACCGCGCAACCGGCCTGCAATGGCCGACCAACCCACCACCCAGCCCTGCCCGGGTGACCGCGCCGCCCACCCACACCACAGCGCGGCAGCGAACCCCCACCGACCACCCCACCGCGAGGGGACCGCCTCCCGCCACTCTGCGCTCAGGGACCAGTGACCACCCTCCTGGCCGCCACCGGCTTACCCGGCAAGGTTGTGGGGATGGGGTGAGCACTCGAGGCATGAAACGCTCCCCAGTCAGCCCGAGTGGTCACCCCATCCCCACA
>NZ_JBFAOX010000029.1:0-37656 GCF_040675435.1 Actinoplanes sp. NPDC049598
CCCCACCCTCAGGCCTGCACCGCTGACGGCCCTCCCACCCCGCCGCCCGGCACCGCGCCCGGCCCTCTCACCCCGCCGCCCGGCACCGCGCCCGGCCCTCTCACCGCGCCGCCCCACGCCTCCGTGAAGTCCGAAATATCGGATTTATCAATGCGCCGGGCGCCAAGCGTATCGGTGGGCGGTGCGGCCGTCCCACCTGGCTGGGGCGAGCCGGATCGTTCGCCGTGCCGGACGGCGGGCCAAGCGGAGCGGGGCGGGTCGGCGGCAAGGCCGTTGTTGCGGATACCCAGGTGAAGGGCGGTCGGCAGGTAATTGACGGCAACGGTGGCCGTCGCCTCCGGGCCCGCGTGCTTGCGCACATTGGTGAGGGCCTCCTGCACGATGCGGTAGGCCGCACGGTCAATCTCGGGCGGCAGATCGCGCGGTTCGCCCGTCACTTTCGTCTCGACGGGGAGACCGGCGTCGGCCGTGAGATCGTCGAGGCGGCTCAGACCCAGGGCGGGCTGGCGGGGCGCGGCCTCGTCCTCGGTCCGCAGCACGCCCAGGACCGAGCGGACCTCGCGCAGCGCCTCGGCACTGGCCGTCTTGATCGCCGTGAGCGCCTCGCGGGCCTGCTCCGGCTGGCGTTCCATGAGGTGCAGCCCCACACCGGCCTGCACGTTGATCAACGACAGGTGATGCCCGAGCACGTCGTGCAGCTCACGCGCGATCCGCAGCCGTTCCTCGGACGCCTGGCGGCGTTCCTGCTCCTCCCGGGCCCGGGCCCGCTCGGCCCGCACCTTCATGATCTCGGCCAGATGCTCGGCCCGCGACTTGGAGGCGCTCCCCAGGAAGATCATCACGGCCAGGCCGACGGCCAGCAGCAGCGCCTCACGCACCCCCGGCCGAACGCCCGGGTCGAGGCCCAGCCGGTCGGCGAGAAAACCACAGACCAGGAGGTACGCCACGTAAGCGGCACCCGCGGACACGGCGGCCGCGGTGGGCCGGCCGTTGCGGGCGATCTGGAACAGGGCGAGCGCCGGGGCCACCGCATAGATCCAGGTCGGCTCGGCGAACGTCGCGAACCCGAGCGACGCCGCCGCCGCGATCGCGAACACGGCAACCGGGTAGACCCGCCGCCACAGCAACGCGATCGGCCCGACCACGAGCAGCGCCCAGACCCACGGGTGCATCGGCCGGAAGACTCCGCCTTCATCGGCCAGCCCGTTAGCGCCGAGCACGTGAAAGAGCACGCCGGCGATGACCGCCCCGACCCCGGGGTGCATCCGGTTCCCCCGGAACCGCCCGGTGCGGTTGGCCGCCCGCCAAGGCGGCCCCTCCCCGTCGGCCCGCCATGCCAGACCGGGCCCACCGGCTGGGCCCGACCCGCCGCGCGAGCCATAGCCGCCGCCCGGCCCGACGCCGCCACCCACGCCGACATCGCCGCGCCGGCCGAGGTCGGCCCCTGCAGCAAGGTCGCCGGAAACGCGGTCATCGGGTGGGCCGGGCTGTTCCGAGCTGCCGGGCGGGCTGAGCTTGCCCGCGCGCCAGGGCGGGCCCGGGTTGTCGCCGGGCCAGGGTGGCTCCCACCGCTTTCTCTTCCCCACGCTGCGAACCTACGACACCGGCGGGTGGTGGGGCATCGGCGTGCGGGCGCGGCGTCGCGTGCTCCCCGGGGAGTAGCGCCTGCGGTTGTCGTACTCCTGGTGGCGTACACCCAAGAGCGCGGGTAAGCCGCCGGCCGTAAGAAAGATGCTTCGCTGGGGCGACGCCGCAGGCGAGGCGAAAGCCGACAGTGGTGACACAAGCCCACTGAGGAGGCGCTGTGCAAGCCAACGACAGCAAACGGATGCGGACGTCGGACAAGGAACGCGAGCAGGTCGCCGAGATCCTGCGGGCCGCCATGGCCGAGGGGCGGCTGGACATGACCGAGGGCGAGGAGCGGCTGGCCGCCTGCTACGCGGCGAAGTTCCGGGACGAGCTCGCTCCGCTGACCGCCGATCTGCCCGGTAACGGACTGTGGGCGCTCGCCGAGTCACCCGAGGTGAAGAAGGCGACACGCCGGGGGCTGCGGCGGCATTTCAACATCGTCGTGTCGGTTGCGATGATCCTGACGGGTTTGTGGATCCTGTCCGGGGCCCAGTTCTTCTGGCCCGTGATTCCCCTCGCCTTCCTGGTCATGGGGCTCATCCGGCACGCTCGATGGGGTCGCTACGCGTACGCCCAGCGGGTCGCGCCGTGGAACGGGCCCGGCTGGGCCGGGCACCCCCGGTTCCATAGTGGACATCGGGGTTGTTGATCATCCCTCCCCGCTCTGCCAGAGTTACCCGGCTCTGTGGGGAGGGACAACAAAACATGATGGGTCCGTCGCACGCCCTGTCGGGCGCGGCCGCCTGGCTCGCCGGCACGTGGGCGTTAGACCACTTCGCCGGGTACGAGCAGTCACCGCTGGCGGTCGGCGTGGGCACGCTCGTCTGCGCGGGCGGGGCGCTGCTGCCCGACCTCGACCTGTCCGGCAAGGTCACCCGTAACCAGGGCGGCGCGACGGTGGCGCGCACGTTCGGGGTGTTCTCGCTGTTCGTGGCCGAGGTGATCGAGAAGTTCTCGCTCGGCGTCTACACCGCGACCCGGCTCAGCCGGGACCCGCGCCGCAACAACGGGCACCGCACGTTCACCCACACGCTGCCGTTCGCGGCCCTGGTCGGCTGGGGCACGACGGCGCTGGCCACCAGCTACGGCAAGTGGGCGGTGGTCGGCATCGTGTTCTTCATGGCCGGCCTGGCGCTGCGCGGCCTGTTCGACGAGTGGGCCGAGCGCGCGGGCTGGGTCATCGTGACGATCTGCTCGGCCGTGATCGCCTGGTTCACCGCGGCCAACCTGCCCGGTGACCGCGGGTATCCACTGCTGGGGTTCGCGGTCGCGGTCGGTTGCTTCGTGCACTTACTGGGCGACATCATCACGTCGGCCGGGGTGCCGATCCTGTGGCCGATACCCACCGGCCGCAAGATGTGGCGGATGGTCGGCGTCCCGAACGGCATGGCGGTCAAGGTGGGCGGCAAGGTCGAGACGGTCGTCCTGCGGACCGCCTTCGTGATCATCTCGCTGCTGGCCATCGCGGGCATCTTCGCGCCTTCCCTTTTGCACCAACTGGACCTGGACACTTGGGCCGACAGCCGCTGACGTATTGACAGTTGTCTTTACAGCTCGCATCGTCGAGCCATGCGGGCTCGCCTGGTACTCCTCGTCGTCAGCGCGGTTCTGTTCGCCTTCGCGGCCCCGGCTGCGGCCGCCCGGACGCCGTTACGCGCGGCCGATCCGAGCGTTCTGCGGGTCGGCTCCACCTACATCGGCGTTCAATCAACGGGCGCCGGCATAGCCGTACGGCAGGGGTCCTCGCCCGATGCCGTCGCCACCGCGACCGCCCGCCAGGTGTGGAGCGACACCCGCAACCTCGGCGAAGTGTGGGCGCCGGAGATCGTGACCGACGGCGGCCGGTACTACATCTACTTCTCGGCCGGGCGCGGGGCCGCCCACCGCATGTACGTCATCAGCTCGGCCTCGGCCGCCTCCGGCTACGGTGGCGAGACGCAGGTGGCGCTGCCGGACAACAAGTGGGCCATCGACGGCAGCATGTTCGTCTTCAACGGGCAGCGCTACTTCGTCTGGTCCGGCTGGGCCGGCGACACGAACGTCGAGCAGAACCTCTACATCGCCCGGATGAGCAGCCCCACCGCGGCCACCGGTGCCCGCTACATCATCTCGCAGCCGCGCGAGAGCTGGGAACGCGTCGTCGGCAACCCGTTCATCAACGAGGGCCCGGAGCCGATCCGCGACCCCAACGGCCAGCTGCACATCGTCTACTCGGCCAACGGCAGCTGGAGCGACCAGTACTGCCTGGCCGACCTGCGCCTGCGGGCCGGCGGCGACCCCACCTACGTCTGGGACTGGTACAAGTCGAACGGCTGCCTCTTCGGCTCCAACCGCGCCACCATGATGGCCGGCTGGGATCCCACCCTCACCGTCAACGGCCCCGGCCACCACACCTTCGTCCTGCTCAACGGCGACATCGCCACCAGTCCCCCGGCCGGCCCCCGCTTCCCGTTCATGTACCACGCGGTCGCCAAGGGCACGCCGTACGCGTGGGAGAACCGCTACTGGTACACCGGCACCTTCGTCTGGTGGGGCAACACGACGTATTCGCGCGCCAACGTCCCGGGCGCGAACACCGACACCGGCTTCAGTTTGAAGTTCTTCGAGTGACCCTCACCGTCCCCACTCGGGCTGAGCGCACCGTCGAGGACCACGTCCGCCGCATCTTCAGCAAGCCGGCCCGCACCAACGACGGCCCGATTCCGGCCGACAAGCGTGTGCTGGCCGTCCTCACCTGGCTGCGTGAGAACTCCTGAGCGCCTCGGCCAAGCGGTCGGCCGTGTCGGGTGGGGCCTCGGGCAGGAACAAGGACGGCTCGACCAGTTCCAGCTCCAGCACGCGGGGGCGGCCGTCGTCGGCGCGGATCAGGTCGACGCGGGCGTAGGTGGGGACGCCGAAGCGGGTGGTGACCACGTCCACGGCGGCCCGGGCGACGGCGATCTGGTCGGGCGTGGCCTCGTACGGCTGGGTGGTCTCCTCGGCGAACAGGCCTGTCACGGCGCCGGCCTGCGGGAGGTCGACGCGTTTGGTGGCGGCGTGGCTGTAGGAGCCGCCGAGGAAGACCAGCGGCCACTCGCCGTCGACCGGGACGGAGCGCACCCGCGGCTGGATCAGGGCGGTCACCCCGGCTGCGTGCAGCCTGGCCACGTGCGCGTACGCCTCGTCGCGCTGGGCCGGTGCGTACCAGGCGGCGTCCTTGCTGCCCGCGCCGACGGCCGGTTTGACCACGAAGTCGTCGTCGGGCAGGGCCGGCCGCCGGTCGCCGGGCTCGGCGAAGACGGTCGCGGTGATCGGCACCCCGGCTTGGTCGAGGTCGCTCAAATAGTGCTTGTCCAGGCTCCACCGCAGCATCGGCAGCGGATTGCGCAGGTCGGTGACGGCTGCGACCCGTACCAGCCAAGCCTGGAACTCGCCCAGCCGCCGCGGATAGTCCCAGGTCGAGCGCAGCACGACCTGGTCGTAGGTCGCCCAGGCCGCCGCCGGGTCGTCCCAGGCCACGACGTCGACCTCGAATCCGGCCCGCTTGAGCGCGGGCAGCGCCAGCTCTTCGTCGGGGTCCTGGCCGCGGGCCTCGGTGGCGGAGACCCAGGCGAGTCGAGTCGTCACAGCGGTCAGTTCTGCAGGACAGGCCAGGCCGCCTCGGGGTGGCAGCGGGCGGGGCAGGCCAGGATGTAGAGCTCGTTGCCCAGGAACAGCTGGACCTGTTCGTCCTTGTGGTCGGGCTTCATCGGCCACATGTCGAAGCCGAAGTTCTCCGGCACCTGGGCCAGGAACTCCATCTCGGTGCCGCAGGCGCAGCGGTACTGCTCCGGGCCCTGCGCCCAGGAGGGAACGCCGCCGAGTTTGAATCCGGGCCGGCCGCGACCGAACTGATCGACCGTCTCGGCTTCCTCCCGCCGGGTCAGCCTGCGGCCCTCGACGTACGGATCGGCCTGGTCGGCCGCGGTTCCGGGAGCTTGTACGAAAATCCGCCAGAACCGCTCCCCGACCTCCCAGAAACGCTCCGGCAGCTGCTGCGACTCCGCGAATGCCGCGTCGTCGTGCACCGGGCACTGGAAGACCGAGAGATGCTCGCCCTCCGGGAGGTCCGCTTGGAAGAAGAAGACCATCCGCTCACCGCAGTAGCACGACGGCCACTCCTGACCGTCCGCGAGCAGCGGCCACCCACCGATGGTGTCCCGATCACCGGCCGTTGCCGCCGGCCCTGTCTCCATGACGATCATCGCCCCAACGTATCCGCCTCAGAGGTCGATGACGACCTTGCCGTGCACGTGGCGAGCGGCCTGGAGCTCGACCGCGTCGCGGATCCGCTCGACCGGGTAACTCGCCGCGACGGGCACCCGGAGCCGGCCCGTCGCGACCAGGCGGGCGATCTCCTCGAGGGCGCCCGGGGCGGCGTCGGCCCCGTTGGCCGGGGTGATGCCGTCGATCCGGGCCGCGATGGTGGTGATGCGCTCGTCCGGCACACCGAGCTTCCGGGCCGCCTGAGCCGTCTCCGTACCGTGCAGGTCGACAGCCGCGGTGACGCCGCCGAGAGCCTGGACGCGGTCGGCCAGGCCGTCGCCGTAGGTGACCGGCTCGGCCCCGAGGGCGCGCAGGGCGTCGGCCGAGGCCGCCGACCCGGTGCCGATCACGCGGGCGCCGGCGAGGCGGGCCAGTTGGACGGCGAACACGCCGACCCCGCCACCCGCGCCGCCGACGAGCAGGGTGTCGCCCGGGCCGGGATCGACCACGGCCAGGGCGGCCGCGGCCGTGCAGCCCGCGATCGTCAGGGTGGCCGCCGTGCGATCGTCGACGCCGTCCGGAGTGTGGTGCGCATCGCCGCCAGCGGCGATCGTCCCGGACAAGTCGATGACCACATGGTCGGCGACCGCCCGGGACATGGCGCCGCCGAACACCCGGTCACCGGTCGCGAACCCGGTCACGCCGGCTCCCACCTGGTCGACGACTCCGGCGTAGTCGGTGCCGAACCCGCACGGCAGGCTCAGCCCGAACCGGGCCGCCGCCGCGGCGCCGGAGGTCATGAACCAGTCCATGGGGTTGAGGCCGGCCGCGGTGACACGGACGCGGATCTGTCCCGCCCCGGCGTGCGGCGTGGGCACCTCGCGCAGGGTCAGCACCTCGGGGCCGCCGAACGACTCGACGAACTGGACCGCTCGGCTCATGGTTTCCTCCCTACCGAAACGGACTATGCTCCGTTTCATCAAGGCCACCGTAGCACAACCGGAGCGTGATCCGTTTTGACGTCAGCCAAGACCCCACGGTCCGACGCGGCCCGCAACCGTGAGCAGCTGCTGGCCGTGGCAACCCAGCTCTTCGCCTCGGCCGGCGCCGAGCCGTCGATGCGGGCGATCGCCCAGGAGGCCGGCGTCGGCATCGCGACGCTCTACCGGCACTTCCCCACCCGCGAGGCGCTGGTCGACGCGGTCTACCGGGACCAGGTCGCCCGGCTCACCGACGGCGCCCGCGACCTGCTCGCCGAGCTGCCCCCGCCCGCGGCGCTGCGCCGCTGGGCGGAACTGTTCGGCGAGTGGATCGCCACCAAGAACGGCATGCTCGACACGCTGCTGGCGATGATCGAGTCGGGCGAGATCGGGCACGCCCAAACCCAGACCGTGCTGCTCGCGGCCATCGACGAGCTGCTCGGCGCGGGCCGGGCCACGGGCGAGCTCCGCGCCGACGTCACCGCCGAGGACATCGCGGCCGGCCTGATCGGCATCTTCACCGTGGCCCACCCGCACGAGCACAAGACGCGGGCGGACCGCCTGCTGACCGTCATGATGGACGGCCTCAGGGCAGGAGCCTGATCACCGCCGCCGGGCAGCGGTCGACCGCCTGCTGAATGGCGGGGACCTCGGAGTCCGGCGGCGTCTCGGTCAGCAGGATCACGACGGCCTCCTCCGGGTCCTGGTCGAAGACGGCGGGGGCGGTCATCGCGCAGTTCCCGGCGCCGATGCACATGTCGCGGTCGACGCTGACCCTCATGACCAGACCACCGGCAACTCGGCCGGCCCGCGCACCACGGAGTCCTTCTTCCAGACGACATCCTCCAGCGGAACGGCCAGGCGCAGGGCCGGTACGCGGGTGGCCAGCGCCCGCAGCACGGTGGTCAACTCCATGCGGGCGATCTGCTGCCCGACGCAGGCGTGCGCGCCGTGGCCGAAGCCGAGATGCGCGCCGGGCCTGCGGGTGATGTCGAACGTGTCGCCGTCCGGGTGCAGGGCCTCGTCGCGGTTGCCGGACTGCACAGCCACGACCACGAAGTCGCCGGCCTTGATCGGCTGCCCGTTCAGCGTGGTGTCCTCGGTGGCCTGCCGCAGCAGCCCGGCGCCGACGGCCAGGTAGCGCACCAGCTCCTCCGTGGCCGAGGCGGCCGCGCCGGGATCGGCGACCAGCTTCTCCCACTGGCCGGGCACGGTGAGCAGCGCGACCAGGCCGTAGGTGATCATCGAGGCAGTGGTGTCGAACCCCGCGATCAGCAGCGCCGCGTTCATCTCGGTGAGCTCGGTGTCGGTCAACGGGCGCTCACTGTCGGCGCTGTGCTCGATCATCCGGCTGAGAACATCATCGGTGGGCCGGGCTCGGCGGCTCGCTACCGCTTGATAGAGGTACGCATAAAGGGGCGCCAGCGCCTCGCGGAGCTGATCGGCCTTCGTCGAGGTGTCGAAGAGCGCCGTCGCGGCCTGGTGCAGCAGATGGTGTTGCTCGGGCGGCACCCCGATCAGCTCGGCGATCACGGCCGTGGTGACGGCGGTGGAGAACTCCCGGTGCAGCGGGTACGGCTGTTCCGAGGCCAGCATCCGGGTGATCGCCTCGTCGGTGATCCGCTCGACCATGGGCCGCAGCTCGGCCAGCCGCCGGGCGTGGGTCACCTGCGGGGCGAAGTTGCGCCGGATCCGCACGTGCTCGGGCCCGTCCATCCGGGTGAAGTTGTCGATCGGCCCGTCCTCGGCGTAGGACGCGAGCACGTGCGCGGCCAGCCCGGGCCGGGTCGAGAAGCGGCGCCCGTCGCCCAGGACCTCGCGCACCCCGGCATAATCCGAGACCAGCCAGGCGTCCAGCCCGGCCGGGCAGGCGACCCGGACCATCCGCTTCTGAGCACGCCAGGCAGCGTACGGCGGTGGCGGGTCGAAGGGCCGCTGATCCTCGGCCGGCATCGGCATCGCAGGCAGTGTCATCCCCGTAACCTTCCGTGAGACCTCCGCTGCCGACCCTACAAGACATTCACCAAACTCAATACCGCCGCTTCGTGTCGACCGCGGGCGCGTCTGGGCGGTGAGGCGGCGGGCGGGGCGCGGTGGCCGCGGGGCGGCGGTGGGGCGGTTTGCTCTGCGGCGACGGTGGGGTTGTCGGTGGAACGGCCGTCTCGGCGGGGTGGGGGTGCATACGCTCCTGGACGTGGCGCGGCGGGGATGGGATGAGCTGCCGGCGAGTGTGCGCTGGGCTGTTCAGGACTGCGCCGGGCCGGTCGAGCGGGTGGAACCGGTCGCGACGGGGGCCGTCTCTGATCTGGTGGCCGTGCTGCACACGGCGAGTGGCGTCCACTTCTGCAAGGGCGTCGAGGCCGGTAATCCGCGCGGGTGGATGCACCGCAACGAGGCCCGGCTGAACCGGCACCTGCGGGCGGTCACGCCGGCCCTGCGCTGGGCGATCGAGTGCGACGGCTGGACCATGCTCGGCTTCGAGCACGTGCGCGGCCGGCACCCGGACCTGACACCCGGCTCGGCCGATCTGCCGCAGGTCGCCGCGGCCCACAGCGTGATGGCGCACGCGCTCACCCCGTGCCCGCCGATGAGGGTGCAGGCCGCCACGGCGCGATGGGAGGGCCACCTCGATCCGGCGGTGGTCGAGGGCGACTCCCTGGTGCACACCGACGCCACCCCGCGCAACATTCTCGTCCGCGCCACGGGCGTGACGGTGGTCGACTGGGCGTCGCCCTGCCGGGGCGCCGCCTGGATCGACACCGCGCTCATGGTGATCCGGCTGATCGCGGCCGGGCACACTCCGGCCGCCGCCCAATGCTGGGCCGCCGCCGTGCCCGCCTGGACGGCCGCGCCGCCGGACAAGCTCGACGCGTTCGCGGCGGCGACGGCCGTGCTCACCCGGGAGTGGAAGGCCGACCGGGACCAGCCGTTCGCCCGGGCGGCGACGGCCTGGCACCGGCACCGGGCCGGGGCGCCGTAGCGCCCCGGTAGGGTCGGACGCGAGGATCGACCATGCCGTGAGGGGTAAAGCGTTGCCTACGCAGATCACTGTGGCCCGGGCCGAACCGGGTCTGCTTCCGCACTTCCCGGATGTCGTCCAGCTGGCCGACGGGCGGCTGCTGGCGGCCTGGCGGGAGAGCACCGGCCACGTCAAGGCCGACGGGCACATCCGGGTCGCGGAGAGCGCCGACAACGGGCAGACCTGGAGTGAGCCGCGGACGGCGATCGATGGCCCGTTCGACGACCGCGACCCGAAGCTGGTGGTGCTCAAGGACGGGACCGTCCTGCTCAGTTACTTCGTCATCGAGTGGACCGAGCCCTGGCAGACCACCCACGGCACCTGGGTGCACCGCAGCACCGACAACGGGCAGACCTGGGGCGAGCCGATCCTCGTCGGCACGGCCATGGCCCTGCCCGAGGACGAGCGCCGGGCCAACAAGACCTTCTCGGCCTCGCACGGCGCGGCGGCCGAGCTGCCCAGCGGCGATCTGCTTTTCCCGCTGTACGGGCGTCTGCCGGGCGAGGCGTGGATGCGCGCCACGGTCGTACGCAGCACGGACAAGGGCCTGACCTGGCCCGCCGAGACCGAGATCCTGCTGGCCGCGGCCGACGGCGTGCACTTCCAGGAGCCGACCCTGACCGTGCTCGACGACCGGGTCGTCGTGCTGATCCGGACGACGGTCGGGCACGCCTACATCGCCGAGTCCACCGACGACGGGCACACCTGGAGCATCGCCCAGCCGACCGACATGCCCGCCTCCTCCCATCACGCCCTGCGGTTGAGCACAGGCGAGGTGCTGGTGACGTACGGCGATCTGAAGCCCCGCTTCTCCGAGCACCGCGACACCGTGGGCCGGCTCGTGCGCGAGCCCGAGAAGGGCTGGGACGGCTACGGCGACGTGCAGCTCTACGACTCGGGCCACTCCGACCAGGCCAACCCGTCGAGCGTCGAGCTGGCGCCGGGCAAGTTCCTGACGCTGGGCTTCGACGTGCGGGCGGCGACCGTGGTCGCGATCCTCACGGAGAAGGAAGACTACCCTCAGTAACGGCAGTCCGCGGGCTTGTCCGACAGCGGCAGGCCCGCGGCCGCCCACGCCTCGAACCCGCCGATCAGGTCGGTCGCCCGCCACAGGCCCAGGTCCTGCAGGCTCTTCGCGGCCAGGCTGGAGCTGTAGCCCTGCCGGCAGACCACGATCACCTGGACGTCGTAGCCGGTGGCCTCGGGGATCCGGTTCGGTGAGGCCGGGTCGAGGCGCCACTCCATCACGGTCCGGTCGATGACGATCGCACCCGGCAGGTCACCCTGCTCGGCCCGCTGCCGGTCGGTGCGGGTATCGATCAGCAGAGCCCCGCCCACGACCGCCTCCCGCGCCTCGTGCGGATCCAATCGGAGAAGGCCCTCGCGGGCCTTCTCCAGCATCACGTCAACACCGATCGTCATACGACGATCTTGCCCGGCCGGGGCCGGGGCATCCTCAGCCGATCTCGTAGGCCAGGTTGGGGCGCAGCCAGCGCTCGACCTCCTCGACGCTCATCCCGCGCCGGGCCGCGTAGTCGACGATCTGGTCCTGGCCGAGCCGGCCGACCGTGAAGTAGCGCGAGTCGGGGTGGGCGAAGATCAGGCCGCTGACCGCGGCGGCCGGGGTCATCGCGTACGACTCGGTCAGGCCGACCCCGATCTCGCGCGTGCCGAGCAGGTCGAACAGGTCCTTCTTCTCGCTGTGGTCGGGGCTGGCCGGGTAGCCCAGGGCGGGGCGGATGCCGCGGAAGCGCTCGGCGTGCAGATCCTCCAGCTTGGGCTTGGCGCCGGGCTCGAACCACTGGCGGCGGACCTGCAGGTGCAGGTACTCGGCGAACGCCTCGGCCAGCCGGTCGGCCAGCGCCTTGACCATGATGGCCCGGTAGTCGTCGTTGTCCGCCTCGTACTTGCGGGCCAGATTCTCGGCGCCGTGGATGGCCACCGCGAAGCCGCCCAAGTGATCGCCCTCGGGGGCGATGTAATCGGCCAGGCTGCGGTTGGCGCGGCCGTCCGGCTTCTGGGTCTGCTGGCGCAGCATCGGGAAGGTGACGCCGGCGTCGTCGAGCACGATGTCGTCGCCGTCGCTGTGTGCTGCCCAGAACGCGTACCGCCCCCGGGCCTGGAAGGAACCCTCGGCAATGATCTTGTCGAGCAGCGTGTTGGCGTCGTCGAACAGCTCGCGGGCCACCGGCTGCTCCAGGATCGCCGGGTACTTGCCCTTGAGCTCCCAGGCCAGGAACAGGAACTGCCAGTCGATCATCTCGCGTAGCTGGGCGATCGTCGGCTGCACGTCGCGGACGCCGGTGAACTCGGGTGCCGGCAGGTCGGTGAAGTCGACCCGCTCCCGGTTGGCCCGGGCCTGCTCGAGAGTGAGCAGCGGCTGCGCGTGCCGGTTGGCGTGCTGCTCGCGCAGGCGCTCCTGGTCGGCCCGGTTGGCCACGTCGAGCTTCTCGGCCCGGTCGGGGTCGAGCAGGTCGGACACCACGCCGACGACCCGCGACGCGTCGAGCACGTGCACGGTCGAGGCTTCGTAGGCGGGCGCGATCCGTACGGCCGTGTGTTGCTTGGAAGTTGTCGCCCCGCCGATGAGCAGGGGAAGTTTGAGCCCGCGACGCTGCATCTCGGCGCCGACGGCGACCATCTCGTCGAGCGACGGGGTGATCAGCCCGGAGAGGCCGACCACGTCGGCGCCCTCGGCCACCGCCGTGTCGAGGATCTTCGCGGCCGGGACCATCACGCCGAGGTCGATCACCTCGTAGTTGTTGCAGCCGAGGACGACGCCGACGATGTTCTTGCCGATGTCGTGCACGTCGCCCTTGACCGTGGCCAGCACGACCTTGCCCTGGCCGCGGCTGGTCTCGACCCGGCCCTCGAGGCGGGCCTGCTCCTTCTCGGCCTCCATGAACGGCTCGAGGTAGGCCACCGAGCGCTTCATCACGCGGGCGCTCTTGACCACCTGGGGCAGGAACATCTTGCCCGAGCCGAACAGGTCGCCGACCACTTTCATGCCGTCCATCAGCGGGCCCTCGATCACCTCGAGCGGCCGCGCGAACTGCTGGCGGGCCTCCTCGGTGTCGTCCTCGATGAAGTCGACGATGCCGTGGACCAGCGCGTACGACAGGCGCTCGTTGACCGGGGCCTCGCGCCAGGACAGGTCGACCTCGCGCTGCTTGCCCTTGCCGGTGACCGTGGAGGCGAAGGTGACCAGGCGGTCGGTGGCGTCGGGCCGGCGGTCGAAGAGCACGTCCTCGACCAGCTCGAGCAGGTCGGCCGGGATGTCCTGGTAGACGGCGAGCTGACCGGCGTTGACGATGCCCATGTCGAGGCCAGCCTTGACCGCGTGGAACAGGAAGGCCGAGTGCATGGCCTCGCGGACCACGTCGTTGCCGCGGAACGAGAACGACAGGTTGGAGATGCCGCCGCTCGTACGAGCCCCCGGGCACCGCTCCTTGATCAGCGGCAGCGCCTCGATGAATGCCTTGGCATATCCGTTGTGTTCGGAAATTCCCGTCGCCACCGCCAGGACATTCGGGTCGAAGATGATGTCATCCGGCGCAAAACCGGCGGTGCCCACCAGCAGGTCGTAGGCGCGTCCGCAGATCTCGACCTTACGGTCACGGGTGTCGGCCTGGCCCTGCTCGTCGAAGGCCATGACCACCACGCCCGCGCCGAAGTCACGGATCTTGCGAGCCTGCGACAGGAAGGCCTCCTCACCCTCCTTGAGACTGATCGAGTTGACCACGCCCTTGCCCTGCACGCACTTGAGACCGGCCTCGAGCACGCTCCACTTGGAGCTGTCGATCATGATGGGGATGCGGGCCACCTCGGGCTCGGTCGCGATCAGGTTGAGGAAGGTGGTCATCGCCTGCTCGCTGTCGAGCAGATCGGCGTCCATGTTCACGTCGAGCAGGTTGGCCCCGCCGCGCACCTGGTCAAGGGCGACGTCGACCGCGCCCTGGTAGTTGTCGGCCTCGATCAGCCGGCGGAACTTGGCCGAGCCGGTGACGTTGGTCCGCTCGCCGATCATGACGAAGCCGGTGTCGGGGCCGATCGCGAACGGCTCCAGGCCGCTGAACCGGGTGGTCTCGGCCGGCGGGTTGATCGGGCGCGGCTTGAGTCCTCGGACCTTCTCGGCGATCTGCGCGATGTGCGCGGGCGAGGTGCCGCAGCAGCCGCCGACGATGTTGACCAGGCCGTCGGCGGCGAACTCCCGGACCAGCGCCGAGGTCTGCTCGGGGGTCTCGTCGTAGCCGCCGAACGCGTTGGGCAGGCCCGCGTTCGGGTGGGCGGCCACGTAGACGTTCGCCAGCCGGGCCAGGTCGGCCACGTGGGGCCGCATCTCCGTCGCCCCGAGCGAGCAGTTGACGCCGACCACCAGCGGCTCGGCCCGCTCGATGGAGCGCCAGAACGCCTCCACGGTCTGGCCGCTGAGCGTGCGCCCGGACAGGTCGACGATCGTCACCGAGATCCAGAGCGGCAGGTCGGGCGCGACCTCGCGGGCGGCGGCGATGGCCGCCTTGGCGTTCAGGGTGTCGAAGATCGTCTCGACCAGCAGCAGATCGACCCCGCCCTCGGCCAGCGCCGAGATCTGCTCGGCATATGCCGCCTTGACCTGGTCGAACGTGACCGCGCGGTACGCCGGGTCGTCGACCTTGGGCGACAGCGACAGCGTCACGTTGAGCGGGCCGACCGAGCCGGCCACGAAGCGGGTGCCCTCGGCCTCGTCGGCCGCCTGCCGGGCCAGCCGCGCGCCCTGGATGTTCATCTCGCGCACGAGGTGCTCCAGGCCGTAGTCGGCCTGGGCGATGCTCGTCGCGGTGAAGGTGTTGGTGGTCGTGATGTCGGCCCCGGCCGCCAGGTATTGCCGGTGGACGTCGAGGATCACGTCGGGCCGGGTCAGGATCAGCAGGTCGGGGTCGCCCGTGACGTCCTGCTCGTGGTCGGCCGGGATCAGCTCGTTGCGGTAATCCGCGGGCTTGAGATCGGCCCCCTGCAGCATGGTGCCCCAGGCGCCGTCCAGCACCAGCAGCCGCTCGCCCTCGGCGAGCAGGCGCTTCAGCTCGGCAACGCGCTCATTTCTCTCCACACCGACCACCTCCGTGGTAACAACGGAGGCGCCCTTGGTCGGTATCCACCGAGCGAGCGTGGCGGGTGTCACCCCGTTGCAGCGCCTCTCGCTTCGGACCATCCAAGTTACCGCAATCTCACTTGGCATCGGCGTACGCGCCAACTACTGAGACGTCGAGGGGGAAGCGCACCGGAGTGTCCCCGAACAGCATCCGCCCGGCCTTGAGCGCGCACTCGTGCACCGCTGTGACCACCAGCTCGGCCTCCTCGGCGGGGCAGTGCACGACCACCTCGTCGTGGACGAAGAACACCAACTCGGCCCGGGTGCCCTCCAAGGCCGTACGCAGTGTGGCGAGCAACACCAGCGCCCACTCGGCCGCCGTGGCCTGCACGACGAAGTTGCGCGTGAAGCGGCCCCGGGCCCGCCCCGAGGCGCCGCTCAACGGCGGTTGCTCGGCCTCGGGCGGATCCAGCCCGGCGTCGCTGAACGAGGCCGACGACGGCGGGCAGGTGCGGCCCAGCCAGGAACGCACCAGGCCACCGACCTCACCCGTACGGGCGGCGGCCTCGACGTAGTCGAACGCGATCGGGTAGCGCTGGCGCAGCACGGCCAGGGCCGGGATCGCGTTGCCGCCGGTCTGCCCGTACATCGCCCCGATCAGCGCGACCTTCGCCTTGGCCCGGTCGCCGTCGAACGAGTCGGCGGCCAGCGCCGCATAAAGATCGTGGCCGGCCCCGGCCGCGGCGAACCGGCGGTCGCCCGACACGGCGGCCAGCACCCGCGGCTCGAGCTGCCCGGCGTCGGCCACCACGAATTGCCAGCCCGGGTCGGCCACCACGGCCCGCCGCACCACCTTGGGCACCTGCAGGGCACCGCCGCCACGGGCGCCCCAGCGGCCGGAGACGACCCCGCCCGGCACGTACTCCGGGTGGAAGCGGCCGCCGGTGACCCACGCGTCGAGCCAGGACCAGCCGTGGGCCGTCCAGATCCGGTAGAGCTCCTTGTACTCCAGCAGGGGCTTCACGGCCGGATGGTCGACCTGCCGAACCACCCAGGCCCGGGTGTTGGGGATGTCGATGCCGGCCCGGGCGAACGCCTTGACCACCTCGGCCGGCGAGTCGGGGTGCAGCCCGTGCACGCCGAAGGCCGCGTTGATCTCGGCCGTCAGCTCGGCCAGGCGCCGCGGCGGGCCGACCGCCTGGGGCGGGCCGAGCAGGTCACGCAGCAGCTCGTCGTGCAGGTCGGCCCGCCACGGCAGCCCGGCGTGACCCATCTCGGCCCCGACCAGGGACCCGGCCGACTCGGCGGCCACCAGCAGCCGGAAGCGACCCGGATGCCCGGTCTCGGCGACCCGGCGCTGCTGATCGGCATAAGCCTCGGCGACCGCCGTCAGCACGTCAAAAGAGGACCCGGGGCCGGTCACCGTCTCGAAGAGGGCGCCCTGGCTCTGACCGGGCGGCTCGGGTTGCCGAGGTGGCGGATCGGGCGGCACCGGAAGACCATGGATCCGGGCCCGGACCGCCGCCAGCGCGCGCGGGGCGCCCCACTGGCCGGCGTGACCGAGCAGCAGGGCCTCGGTGAGCTCGAGGTCGTGACAGCGGGCCACGCGGACCCGGGCCCGGAGCAGGCCCGGATAGATCTCCGAGGTGGCGGGCCAGACCCAGCGGGGCGCGTCGGCCGCCTCGCGCTCGGCGATGGCGGCCGCGAGATCAGGGACATGCCGGCGGGGGCCGACGGGAGTGCCGTCGGCCCGCAGCTCCTGCAGAACCCCCGCAGGGTCCACCGCTACCAGCACCCCGTCATTCTGGCCAAGGGGTACGACAGTTTTGCTCGTACCCGGGCGGGAAGATGATGCGCATGACAGAGACCCTCACCGTCAGCGTTCTCGGCACCGGCATCATGGGCGCCGCCATGGCCCGCAACCTGGTCAAGAGCGGCCATACCGTACGGGTGTGGAACCGCACCCAGGAGCGGGCGCAACCCCTGGCCGCCGACGGGGCCCGGGTCGTGCCGACCGTCGAGGAGGCCGTGCGCGGGGCCGACGTGGTGCTGACCATGCTCTTCGACGGCGCCGCCGTGCGCGAGGTGATGCGCGAGGCCCAGCCGGCGGTCACCGCCGGCCAGATCTGGGTGCAGTCGACCACCGTGAGCCTCGACGACGTCGACGAGTTCGGCGCCTACGCCGCTCAGCGCGGCCTGGTCTATTACGACGCGCCCGTGCTCGGGACGCGCCAGCCCGCCGAGGCCGGCCAGCTGACCGTGCTCGCCGCCGGGCCGTCGGACTCGCGTGACCGCGTGACGCCGGTCTTCGACGCGGTCGGCGCGAAAACCGTGTGGCTCGACCACCCGGGCGAGGCGACCCGGCTCAAGCTGGTCGCCAACAGCTGGGTGCTGGCCCTGACCCACGCCGGCGGCGAGGTCCTCGCGCTCTCCGAGGCGCTGCACGTCGACTTCGGCAAGTTCCTCGAGTTGATCCAGGGCGGCCCGCTCGACAACGGCTACCTGCGGGCCAAGACCGACCTGGTGCGGGCCGAGAAGCTGACGCCGGCCAGCTTCGCCGTCTCGACCGCAGGCAAGGACGCCCGGCTCATCGTCGAGGCGGGCCGGGCCCACGGCGTACGCCTCGATCTGGCCGAAGCGGGCGCCGAGCGCTTCCGCCGGGCCGAGGAGCAGGGGCATGGGGACGCGGACATGGCCGCGTCCTACCACGCGTCGTTCGACAAATGATCAGGAGTCGCTGCTGCGGGCCCAGAGGTTGATGCCCGACTCGGTGGCGTACTTGTCGATCTCGGCCAGCTCGTCCGGGGTGAACGCCGTGGCGCCCAGCGCCGCGACGTTCGCCTCGAGCTGGCGCACGCTGCTCGCGCCGAGCACGACCGAGGTCATCCGCGGGTCGCGCAGGGACCAGGCGATGGCCATCTGGGCCAGGCTCTGCCCGCGCCGCTGGGCGATGTCGTTCAGGGCCCGGACCTGGTCGAGGTTCTCATCGGAGATCAGATCCTGCGACAAGGACTTGTGCTCGGCCGCGCGGGAGTCCGAAGGGATGCCGTTGAGGTAACGGTCGGTGAGCATGCCCTGGGCCAGCGGCGAGAAGGCGATGCAGCCGGCGCCCACCTCCTGCAGCGTGTCGAGCAGGCCGCCCTCGATCCAGCGGTTCAGCATCGAGTACGACGGCTGGTGGATCAGCAGCGGCGTGCCGAGGCCCTTCAGGATGGCGGCCGCCTCGGCCGTCTTCTCCGGCGAGTACGACGAGATGCCCACATACTGCGCCTTGCCCGCCCGTACCGCGGCGTCGAGCGCGCCCATCGTCTCCTCAAGCGGCGTCTCCGGGTCGAAGCGGTGCGAGTAGAAGATGTCGACGTACTCCAGGCCCATCCGCTTGAGCGACTGGTCGAGCGAGGCCGTCACGTACTTGCGGGAGCCCCACTCGCCGTACGGGCCCGGCCACATGTCGTACCCGGCCTTGGTCGAGATGACCAGCTCGTCGCGGTACGGCCGGAAGTCCCCGGCCAGCAGGCGCCCGAAGTTGATCTCAGCCGAGCCGTACGGTGGGCCGTAGTTGTTGGCCAGGTCGAAGTGGGTGATGCCCAGGTCGAAGGCCCGGCGCAGGATCGCCCGCTGAGTCTCCAGCGGCTTGTCGTCGCCGAAGTTGTGCCACAGCCCGAGCGAGACGGCGGGCAGTCTCAGCCCGGAACGCCCGGTGCGGCGGTACTCCATCGTGTCGTAGCGATCGGCGGCGGCGGTGTAGCTGGTTGGCATGCCTCCAGCCTCGTCCTTCTCGCCGGCGCAGTCCAACAGAAGAAAGCGCTCGGCGCGATCGACCTGCCGCCGCGCGCATCCCGGAGTGGAGATCAGCCTGCGTCACGCCGGCCCCGGTCACCTCCTGGAGCAGATCCGGCAGGGCCGGCTCAACATCGGGTTCGTCGTCCTGCCCGGGCCCGCGCCTGAGGGCGTACGCCTGGAAACCCTGACCACCGAGCAGATGTTGCCACCGGGGACTGGGCATCGCCGTCGTCCCGGCCCCGGTCACCCGCAAACCCCACGCCGCCGGCCTGCACGTGGCCCCGCTCCCCGCCGGCGCCCCCTGGCAGGTCTCGGTGGCCCTGCCCGCCACCGCCGAACTGCTCCGCATGATCCTGTAACCGCGAGACCCGCTCGCCTCGGGGCCAAAATAGTTTCGGCGGCGCCCAACCGGTGGTCGTCGATTTTGCGTCGGATACGTGTGTCGATGAGAACGGACAGCGAGTACCTGGCGTTTGTGCACGGCCGGGTCAAAGGGCTTCGCCGTACGGCGTACCTGCTCTGCGGGGATTCGCATCAGGCGGACGACATCGTGCAGGAGACTCTGACCAAGCTTTACACGCGCTGGCCGGGCATCGGGCACGTTGAGAACATCGACGCGTACGTCAACACGATGCTTGTGCGGGTGTTCCTCGACGAGCGGCGGCGGGGCTGGTGGCGGGTCGCGCTGCTGGACTGGCTGCCGGAGCGGGCCTCGGCGCCGCCCGCCTCGCCGGACGACCGCTCGGTGGTGCGGGGCGCGCTGATGGAGCTGCCGCCGCGGCAGCGGGCCGTCGTGGTGCTGCGCTACCTGTGCGACCTGCCGGTCCGGGAGGTCGCCCAGTATCTGGGCTGTTCCGAGGGGACCGTGAAGAGCCAGTGCGCGGCCGCGCTGGACAAGCTCCGTACCGCTTTCGACGTTTTGTCCCTGGACCGGCGATGACCTTCGAAGAGGAAGACATGACTGATCAAGACCGGGTGGTACGCATTCTGCGGACGATGCCGGACGAGCCGCCGGCCCCGTCGACCATCGACGTCCCGCGGACCATGGCCGAGGGCCGCCGGCGCCGCCGGGCCCGGCGCTGGTCGGGTGGGGTGGCCCTGGCCGCGGTGACCGCCGTGGCCGCGGGTGGCGGCACGGTGGCCGTGGCCGCCATGCGGGACACTCCGGCTCCCCCGCCCCGGCCGGCCCCGTCGGTCACGACTGCGGCCACCACCGCGGCCGCCGCCCCGGCGCCGCCCGTGCCGCGTGACTGCAAGGTGGCCCTGCTGCCCAGCGGCGGCATCAAGAAGGCGCTGGTCACCTCGGGCGACCCGAGTGGGCACTACCTGGCCGGCCGGGTCTATCCGGGCGACGGCGCCCGGACGGTGCTCTGGAAGGACGGGGTCCTGCAGTCCCGCCCCGCGATGCCCGGCGCCGACGCCACCTGGGAGGACATCAACTCGGCCGGGGTGGCCGTCGGCTCCAGCTTCCCGTCCGGCGACGAACAGCAGGCGTACGTCTCCACGGGCGCCACGGTGACTCCGTTGCGCGGCGGCCCGTCGGTGGCCAGCGCGATCAACGAGAAGGGGCTCATCGCCGGTGTGCTCGGCAGTCCGTACGAGGGCGGCCTGCCGGTCGTGTGGTCCTCGCCCCAGGCGTCGCCGGCCAGGCTCGCGCTGCCGGCCGGCTACGCGTACGGCGAGGCGAACGCCATCGACGAGGACGGCACCGTGGTCGGCCTGGTCGTCCGCGGCAACCAGAAGAGGATGAGCGACGGCACCGGCTACCTCTGGCGGCCCGACGGCACCGGCCGTCTCATGCCGCTGCCCACGGTCGACGGTGAGAAGGCCTCGTTCTTCTGGCCCGAGTCGGTCAGCGCCGGCTGGGTCTACGGCCGGGCCGGGCACGACTCCGCGGACGGTTCGACGCGTTCCTTCGCCTCGTACCGCTACGACATCGCCCGCAACCGGTACGAGGCGCTGCCGGCCCCGCTCGGCCCGCCGGCCATCGGCGCCGGGAACGGCTGGGTCCTCGGCACCACCGGCGCCTACGACCCCGTGCTCATCTCGGGCAAGAAGGTGGTCAAGCTCCCGCGCTATAAGACCATGAAGGAGTACGTGGTGTCCGCGCTCAGCGCCGACGGCAAGGTGGCCGCCGGTTACACCACCGACACCGACGAGAAGGAGGGCGTCGCCAACCGCCCCGTGGTTTGGACCTGTCGCTGAAAGGCTTCAGCCGATGACCTTGCCCGGGTTGAACAGGTTCAGCGGGTCGAGGGTCTGCTTGACGGCCACCTGCATGGCGAGCACGGCCGGGGACAGCTCCTGGCGCATGCCGGCCCGTTTGAGCAGGCCCACGCCGTGCTCGCCGGTGACCGTGCCGCCCATGCCGATGGCGGCCGACAGCATGTCCTCGAACGCGGCCTGAGCGGCCCGGCGGGCCCCCTCGTCGCCGGCCGGGGCGAGGATCAGCGGGTGCAGGTTGCCGTCGCCGGCGTGGGCGATGGTGGCGATCGTCGCGCCGTGCCGGGCGGCGATCTCCTCGATGGCGGCCAGCATCTGCGGGACGCGGGAGCGGGGCACGCAGACGTCCTCGGTGAGCACCGGGCTGAGCCGTTCCAGGGCCGGGTAGGCCAGGCGGCGGGCGGCGAACAGGGCCTCGGCCTCGATCTCGTCGGTGGACTGTTCGGCCCACATCGCGCCGGCGTCGCGGAAGACGGCGGCGACCGCGGTGGCCTCCTCGTCGCCGGCCGCGCCGGGCATGTCGAGCTGGGCCAGCAGCAGGGCGGCGGCGTCGGCCTCCAGGCCCAGGTGCTTCCACTCCTCGACCGCGCGCAGGCAGGTGCGGTCCAGCAGTTCGAGCGCGGCCGGGAGCAGGCCGGCCCGGGTCAGGGCGGCGACCGCCTCGCCGGCGGCGACCACGGAGTCGAAGGCGCCGACGACCGTACGGGGGGCCTCGCGCCGGGCCGGCCGTAGACGCAGCGTGATCTCGGTGATGACGCCGAACGTGCCCTCGGACCCGGTGAACAGCCCGGCCAGGTCGTAGCCGCTGACCCCCTTGGTGGTGCGCCGGCCGAGGCGCACGACCGTGCCGTACTCGCCGGCCGGGCCGCCCACAACGGCCTCCAGGCCCAGCACGTAGTCGCGGGTCACGCCGTACTTCAGGCAGCACAGACCGCCGGCGTTGGTGGCGACGTTGCCGCCGATGGTGGACCAGGGGGCGCTGGCCGGGTCGGGCGGGTACCAGAGGCCGTGCTCGGCCACAGCCTTCTTCAGGTCGTCGTTGACCACACCGGGCTGCACGGTGGCGGTCATGTTCTCGGCGTCGATCTCGACGATCCGGTTCATCTTGGCCAGGTCGACGACCATGGCGCCGTCGGTCGCGTTGGCGCCGCCGGAGAGTCCGGTGCCGGCCCCGCGCGGGATGATCGGGATGCCCCGCTCGGCGCAGGCCGCGACCACGCGGCGTACCTGCTCGGTGGTCCTGGGCCGGACGGCGGCGAGCGGCCGGCCGTAGGGCGCCCACTCGGCGTCGTCGTGGGCCAGGCTCTCGAGGACGTCGGGGTCGTCGACCAGATCGAGACCGGGCAGCAGGTCCTTGACACTCACTTGAGGAACTCCAGGATCGCGTCGTTGACCGCCTCGGGCCGGTCGAGGTTGGCGGCGTGGCCGCAGTCGTCGAGCGTCACCACGCGGGCGAGCGGGTTGAGGGCGGCGGCGGCATCGGCGTGCTCCGCGGGCCAGAGCTGACTGTCCCGGCCGGCGATGAAGAGTGACGGCACTGCCATGCGGGCGACGACGTCGAGCCAGTCTGCTTCCGCATGGTTCTGCAGCAGGGCCCGCAAAGGTGGCGTGCGCGGGTCGGCGAAGGGTGGCTCGTAGCCCAGCGCCTCGACGACCCGGACGATGCCGGCGGCCCGTTCGCCCCGCCGCCCGCGGCCGGTGTCGGGGACGCCGTCGTCGAAGAAGGTGCCGACGTTGTCCGCATTGAGCCCGTAGAAGCCGTGGGGCCACGAGTCGTCGTTGACCATCTTCGGCGTCTGGTCGATGGTCACGACGGCCTTGAGCCGGGCCGGGCCGAAGAGGTCGTAGTAGGCCCAGATGGTGCTGCCGCCCATCGACCCGCCGACCAGCACGACGTCCGAGAGGTCGAGGGTGGTCAGCAGCTCGTGGACGTCGGCGCCGTGCCGCGACAGGCGCTGACCGTAGGACGGGGACTCGGACGACCCGTGCGACCGCCGGTCTAAGCCGATCACCCGGTAGCCGGCGGCGGCCAGCGCGCGGCGCTGCAGCTCCCAGCTCTCCAGCGGGGCGCAGAAACCGGCGATCAGGACGATCGGCGTGCCGGCGCCCTCATCGGTGTGATTCAGGCGGACCCCGTCGCTGGTCGTGATCGTCGGCATGGCAGCGACCTTACGCTCGCCGCCCAGAGCTCGCCCCGCCTGCCGTCCCGCACCCGCGCGGGGACGGGCAGGGCGCGTGCGCCCGGGCCGTAGAAGCCGGACTCGAACCGCGGCCCGGTCGCCAGCCGCACCGGAGTCTCCGCGGCGACGGCCGGGTCGGCGCCGGTCCGCTGCTGTACGGCGTCCATCACGCGCCGCAGCAGCGGGGGCACACCGGTCGCGTCCCGGAACACGCGGGTCGCCACCAGCCCGGGATAGACACACGCCACCGCGAGCCGGGGATGCCGCGCCGCCAGCTCCACCGCGTACAGATCGTTGGCGAACTGACTCCGCCCGGCGATCCGCAGACCGCGACCACCGCCCGGGGGTGAGAGGTCGTCGCCCAGGGTGTCGCGGTAGCGGCCGGCGGTGGCGACCAGCACGATCCGGCCGTCCGGGGCCAGCTGGGGCAGCAGCCGGTCGATCAGTAGGAAGCGGGACAGGTAGTTGAGCACCCAGGCCCGCTCCAGCCCTTCGGCGGTTTCCACGGCCCGCAGCGTGAACACCCCGGCGCAGCACACTATGGCGTCGAGCCGGTCATGCACCTCGGCCACCGCCCGTTCGGTCTCCTCGAGCAGCGAGAGGTCGGCCCGGATCCGACCGTGCCGTCCGATCGTGATCGCCCGCTCCCCCAGCGCCGCGGCCACCGCCCCGCCGATTCCCGTTGATCCTGTCACCAGCACCTTCGTCATGTCTCGACGCTAGGAACGGGTGGGGTGACAATCCATGTGTGTCCGTCTCGCAGTCCACAGCGGACGTCCTGGGCGCCGTCCTCCGGGAGGTGCGCTTCGCCAGCGCCGCCTACCGCTGGATCGAGCTGCGCGGGCCGTTCCGCCTGGTCTTCGACCGGCCGGGCCTGCGCGGCGTCCACCTGGTCACCTCCGGCCGCTGCGAGCTGCGGCTGACCGGCGCCGGGGACCACACCACGCTCGGCGCGGGCGACACGGTCATCCTGCCCCGGGGCGACGATCACGAGCTGCGGTACGGGCACGCGCCCGCCACGTCCGGCTTCGAGCTCGCGGCCCGCACCGAGGGGGCGCGGTTGCGCGGCGGCGAGTCCCGGGAGCCGGTGACGGCGACGATCGTCTGTGGCGCCTTCGTGGCCGGCGACCCGGATCATCCGGCGCTGCTGGGACTGCCGCCGGTCGTGCGGATCCCGGCGGCGGACAGCGATTGGCTGGCCCCGTACGTGGTGGCGCTGCGCCAGGAGGCGTTCGACCCCGGCCCGGGCAGCGACGTCGTGATGGCCCGGCTCTCCGACGCGCTGATCGCGCGGGCGCTGCGCCGGCTGGCCGGGACCGTCGAGCATCCGGGGTGGATGCGCGGCCTGCGTGACCCACATCTGGCCGCGGCGCTCGGGGCGATCCACGCCGACCCGGCCCGGCCGTGGACGCTGGCGCTACTGGCCGCGACGGCCGGGCTGTCCCGGACGGCGTTCGCGGCCCGGTTCCCGGCCGCGGTGGGTGAGCCGCCCATGCGCTACGTGCAGGCGCTGCGCCTTCATCGGGCGCGGCACCTGTTGCGCGACGAGCGGCTCACCGTGGCGGCGACGGCGCGGCGGGTCGGCTACTCCTCGGAGTTCGCGTTCGCCGCCGCGTTCCGGCGCGCTTACGGCGTACCGCCGGGTCGTTGGCGGTTATTTGACGGCGCCGGCCGTGAGGCCCGCCTGGATCTGCCGCTGGAAGATCGCGTACACGATGATCATGGGCAGGATCGACAGGACCAGCGCGGCGAACAGCGTTGACCACTCGGCGTGGTAACCGGCCGACGTGCTGATGTTGGCGATGCCCTGGGTGAGCAGGTATTTCGACTCGGCGCCGGGGCCCGTCATGATCACGACCGGGAGAAGGTACTGGTTCCACTGGCCGACGATGTTGAAGATCGTGATGCTGACCAGGCCGGACTTCGCCATCGGCATCATGATCTGGAAGAACTTGCGGGTGTGCGACGCCCCGTCGACGGTGGCCGCTTCCTCGATCTCGTACGGCAGGGTCTTGAAGAAGGCCGCCAGGAAGAAGACGGTGAACGGCAGCGAGTAGGCGATGTAGACCAGCACCAGGCCGGTGTACGTGCCGAGCAGCCCCATGTTCTTGAGGATGTAGAACAGCGGCGCCAGCGCCATGAAGGTCGGGAAGGCCAGACCCGAGACGAACAGGTAGTAGATGAACCGGTTGCCGCGGAACTTGTAGCGGGCCAGCACGTAGGCCGCCATCGAGCCGAACAGCATCGTGCCGGCCGTGCTGATGATCACGACGACGACGCTGTTGAGGAAGTAGCGCCCGATGTGCGCCTCGCCCCAGGCGTTGAAGTACGTCTCGAACGAGAAGTGCTCGGGCAGCGCGAACGGCTTGCCCAGGAAGATCTCGGTGTTGCTCTTGAAGGAGGCCAGCAGGACCCAGATCAGCGGGCCCGCGGTGACCAGCGCCCAGATGACCAGGCCGATGTGGGCCAGGCCGGTGAAGGCGTTGATGTCCCGCTTGGTGTCGGACTTGCGGCCGGCGCTGCGGGCCTTGGTGGCGACCGGGGCGGCCGTCGCGTCCAGGCCGGGGGTGCTCGTCAGGTTTGTCATCGCGTCCGCCTCAGGCTTCGACGGATTCGCGGCGGGTGACCCGCAGGGTCAGCGCGGCGAAGGTCAGGGTCAGGAAGAAGAGGACCACGCCCAGGGCGGAGGCGTAGCCGGCCTGCGAGAACTCGAAGGCGTTGCGGTAGATCATCAGGCTCAGCACCGACGACGCCCCGTTCGGGCCGCCGCGGTCCACGGTCATGATGTTGACCAGGGCGAAGCAGTCGAACGCGGCGATGCCCAGGTAGACCCAGGCGACCTGGACCGTGTTCCACAGCAGCGGGATGGTGATCCGGAAGAACAGCGTGATCCGGGTGGCGCCGTCCAGCGCCGCCGCCTCGTAGATCTCGGCCGGGATGGAGCCCATGCCGGCCGAGAAGAGCACGACGTAGAAGCCGACCGCCTGCCAGATGAGCACGATCAGGATGCACAGCATCGCGTAGCGCTCGTCGGCCAGGAACAGCCACGGTTTCCAGTCGGCCGGGAACAGGCCGTTGATCATGCCGCTCTTGTCCGGGCCGAAGACCCGGCCGAAGATCACCGCGACGATGGCCAGGGCCAGCAGCTGCGGGAAGAAGAAGATCACCCGGTAGACCTTGGAGCCCCAGACCCCGCGGGTCTGACCGCCCTTGTGCCCGCCGCCCACGTTGAGCAGGAAGGCGAAGACCAGGGCGAGGATGATCGTGACGATCGGCAGGAGGATCAGCACGAAGATGTTGTGCCGGATCGACTTCCAGAACAGCTCGTCGTGCCACAACTTCACGAAGTTGTCGAAGCCGACGTACTCGATCGGGCCGAGACCGGACCAGTTCGTCAGCGAGAGCTGGAAGGTCTGGAGGTACGCCGCCACCACAAAGGTGCAGTAGAGCGCCACCGGCACGATAAGGAAGCCGATGATGAATGGATACTTACCGCGTCGCATGGCGCCCTACCTACGTTTGCTCTTACAGAAGATCAGCTACGGGTGAACTTGGTGACCGAGGAGTCCTTGGCGACCGCCTGGGACGCCTTCTCCATCCGGTCGCAGAACTTCTGCGCGTCGCCGCCCTTGAACATCAGGTCGTTGACCGCACCGCGCGACTCGTCGTCGAGCTTCTTGTACCAGGTGTCGAACAGGTAACCCATGAAGATGTCCTTGCCGGCCTTGGTGATCGCGTCGTTGGCGCTGGTCAGACCGGGCGAGATGGTGACACCGTCGGAGGCGCCCGCCACCACGGTAAGCGACTTGGTGAGCTTGGTGAAGCCCAGCGCCGCCTCCTTGGACAGCATGGTCCGCAGGTACTCCTTGCCACCCTGCGGGTTCTTGCCCTTGGCGGCCGCGAAGTAGATCTCGCCGGCCGCGGCGTTGATCGCCGTCGCCGGGAGCTTGTCCGCGGTGGTCACGCTCGGGTACGGCGCGATCGCGTACTCGAAGCCGGGCGGGGTGTCCTTGGCCTGCTCGTTCTCGAGCCAGGAGCCGCACGGGTAGAACGCGACCTTGTCCTGGTCCTGCTGCAGCTGGACCTCGGTGTGCTTGAGGCCGAGGAAGGTCTTGTTGATGTACTTGTTGCCGATCTCGCCCCAGGCCTGGGCCGCCTGCTTGATGGCGTCGTTCTGCCAGGCGCCTTCCTTGAGGTTGTCGATGTCCTTGAGGACCTGCTCGGTGCCGATCTTGGCGGCGCTGGTGAGCAGGGCCCGGACCATGTAGTACGACGCGTTGGCGCCCGCGTAGCCGAACGGCGTGATGCCGGCCGCCTTGATCTTGTCGAGCAGCGCGGTGAAGTCGGCCCACGTGGTCGGGATGGTCCAGCTGTTCTTCTCGAAGAGCTTCTTGTTGTACCAGAGACCGAAGACCGTGTACGAGTAGTTCACCGCGTACGGCTTGCCGTTGTAGGTGCCCTGCTCGATCGCGCCCGGCACCAGGGTGTCGGCCACGGTCTTGCCCGGCACGTCGAGCGACGGCGCGGCGAACAGGTCGGTCAGCTCGGCCGCCTGGTTGGCCTTGACGATCGCGCCGAAGTCCATCAGGTTCGAGCCCGAGTTGTTGATCATGTCCGGCGGGTTGCCGGCGTTGATCCGGGGCTGGATGGTCGTCGAGATCTGCTCGGTCGCCGAGTACGTGATCTTGGCGTCCGGCCACTTCTTGTTGAACAGCGGGGTGTCCACGTCGGTGGCGTAGGCCGTGCCCAGGCCGCCGTTGAAGATCACGATCTCCACGCCGGTCTTGGGGTCGATGCCCAGCGGGTTGTCCGCCGACTTGGTGCCGGTGGCCTGCTCCGAGCTGCTGTCGTCGGAGCCGCCGCCGACGCAGGCGCTCAGCATGCCGACGGCGGGGGTGGCCAGTAGGCCGACGGCGGCGGCGCGACGCAGGAGCGTACGGCGGTCCACCGCGGGCTGGGTGAATATCTCGGTCACAACATCTCCTCAGGTTGTGTTGGTGCTTAGCCCTTGACCGCGCCGGCCGTGAGACCGGTGGCGATATTGCGCTGGATGATCAGGAAGAAGATCACCACCGGGATCGAGGTGATGATCGCACCGGCCATGAGAGGGCCCCAGGCGGTACCGCGGGTTGTCTGGTTCTGCAGCAGCCAGGCCATCAGGTTCTGCTTGTCCGGGCTGTTGAGCGTGTTGATGATGATGAATTCGTTCCAGGCCTGGATGAAGCCGTAGACGCTGGTGGCCACCAGGCCGGGGCCGGTCAGCGGGAGGATGATGCGCCAGAACACCTGGGCCCGGGTGCAGCCGTCGATGAGCGCGGCCTCGTCGAGCTCCCGCGGGATGCCCGAGATGAAGCCGCGGAGGGTCCACACGGTGTACGGCAAAATCAGCACAAGGTAGGTGATGCTCACACCGATGAGGCTGTTGGTCAACTCCGCGCTCTGCAGCATCAGGAACAGCGGGATCAGCAGCGACAGGAACGGCACGAGCTGCACCACGAGAACGACCAGGATGATCGCCTTGCGGCCGTAGAACGAGAACCGGGCGATGGCCAGCGCGGCCAGGAAGCCCACGACCAGCGCCCCGGCCACCGCCAGCAGGGTGACGATGACGCCGTTGAGCATGTCCTTGAGGAACAGCGGGGCCTTGAAGGCCGAGACGAAGTTGTCCAGCGTCGGATGCTGCGGGAAGAACGACGGCTCGAGCGCGAGCACCTCGTCGGCCGGCTTGAACGCGGTGTTGAGCACCCAGTAGACCGGGAACAGCATCAGGACCGCGAAGACGACACCGGCCGTGTTGGCGGCGATCGTGCCGGCCCGGCTGCGGCCGACGGTCAGCACGCCGTCGTCGGCCTTGGCCCGGCGGCGCTTCACCTTGACGGTGGGGGCGATCGCGACCATTACTCCACCTCTCCGATCCGGAACATCTGCCGGATGTAGAAGACCATCACGCCCAGCATGAGAAGCACGGTGATCACCGCGATGGCCGAGCCGAGGCTGTACCGCGACTGACCGAAGGCCTGGGTGTACGAGTACGTGGCCAGCGTCTGGAAGCTCGGCTCCGGGTGCCCGTCGCGCAGCACCCAGGCCTGCGTGAACAGGCCGAAGTTCCAGATCACCGACAGCGTGGTGACGATCATGATCAGCGGCTTGAGGATGGGCAGGGTGATGTTGCGCAGCGCCTGCCAGGGCGAGGCCCCGTCGACCGTGGCCGCCTCCAGCAGCTCCTTGGGCACCTGGGTCAGCCCGGCGTTGAGCGTGATGGCCAGGAACGGGATGCCGGCCCAGACGACCAGCGTGGTGATCACGCTCCAGCCCTGCCACGGGTTGACGAACCAGCTGTGGTTCGCGTAATCGACGCCGGGGATCTTATCGATCAGGTAGTTCACGACACCGAAGTCGGAGTCGGTCATCCACCGGAAGATCTGGGCCGCCACCAGCTGCGGCAGGGCCCAGACGAACATCATCGCGACCACCATGAACAGCCGTACGCCCCGGCTGACCCGCCGCATCAGCAGCGCGATCCCGAGGCCGACCAGCACCGAGATCAGCACCGAGGCCACGGTGAAGGCCACCGTGCGCCCGACCACGGCCCAGAAGACGCCGTCGGAGAGCACCTTGGAGTACTGGTCGAAACCGACCCACGGAGGCGTGCGCCCGCTGAGGAGCTCGCGCAACCGCATGTTCTGGAACGACAGGACGACCATGCGGATGAGCGGGTAACCCAGCAGGCCGGCGATGAGCAGGAGGGCGGGCAGCGCGAGCAGCCACGGCGTCCGGTTGCGGCTCTTCTTCGGCGGCCGGACGTGCGCGGCGGGCGGCTTGGCCGCCGGGCGAGTCGTCGGGGTCTCGACGACGGACATCAGCTGTTCCCTTCGCGGTGGGCGGGGCGCCGCCCCAACGTCTGGGGCGGCGCCACGGGGCGTCAGCTCTCGTTGAGCGTCGAGTTGATCTGGTCGTCGGCCCACTTGGCGCCGTCGGCCACCGACTTCTTGCCGGTCAGGACGTCGGTCAGCATGGTCTGCAGCACGGCGCCCTTCTCCACGTCAGCCCACTTCTCCGCGTTCGGCGGGAACCAGCTGTTCTTGGCCGCCAGCGCGGCCGGCGCGATCGCCGGGTTGTCGGCCGCGGCCTTGTCCAGCAGCGCGGTCGCGTTCGGCAGGGCGTTCGCCTTGACCAGGCCGGCCATCGACGTGCTGTCGGTGAAGGCCTTGACCCACTGGGCGGCCAGCTCCTTGTTCTGGCTCTTCTCGGTCACGCCGAGGTTGGAGCCACCGAGGAACGAGGGGATCTCGGGCATCGGGGCGGCGGCCAGCTTGCCCTTGACCTTGGTCGGCACGAGGACCGAGTTCGGGTCGTTGGGGTCCTTCTTGGTCTCCTCGGCCGAGCCCTGCTCCCACGCGTTGCCGTAGAACATCGCGGCGGTGCCCTGGGCGAAGGTGTTGGCCTGGTCGTTCTCGTTCTTGGTGGGGTCGGCCTTCGAGTACTTCTTGACCATGTCGACCCAGCGCTGCAGACCCTCGATCGACTTGGGCTGCGAGAGCTGGCCGGTCCACTTGTCGCCGTCCTGCGTAGCGATCTCCCCGCCGGTCGACTTGACCCAGCTCATCGCCGCGTACCAGTACTGGCCGGGCATGTAGACGGCGCCGAACTTCGGGTCCTTCGACGCGGCCTGCAGCTTCTCGGCGTCGGTGAGGAACTCGTCGTAGGTCTTCGGCGCGGCCGCGATGCCCGCGCTCTTGAACAGGTCGGTGCGGTAGATCAGCACACGCGCGCCGGCGTAGTAGGGCACGCAGTAGGTCTTGCCCTCGAAGTCGCAGGCGCCCTTGAGGCCCTGCAGCCAGGAGCTCGAGTTCTCGTAGTCACCCGGGTTGATCGCCGAGAAGGCGCCGGAGAACACGTACTTGGGGAACTCGGTGTTGCCGAGCTCGACCACGTCCGGCACGTCCGAGCCGGCCAGCGTGGCGTCCAGCTTGGTCAGGTGGTTGGCCCACTGCTGGTACTCGACGTTGACCTGGGCGCCGGTGGCCTCGGTGAAGCGCTTGCTGGCGTCGTCGACGACGCCCTTCCAGGCGGTCTGCGCGTCGACCATCAGCCAGACCTTGAGGGTCTTGCCGGCGCCGTCGACCTTGCCGGATGCGGAAGTAGTGGGGGCATCGTCATCGTTGGAGCCGCACGCGGCGACGCCGAGCAGCGTCGCAGCGAGTGCCGCGGCGACCGCGATCTTGCGCTTCACGCTTCCTCCTGAGGGGAGATTTTTATGTGTCGGGGGCTGTTCGCTGGTGCACCGCCGGTGACCGGCGGGGATCATGTGGGGCTGCCGTCCTTGGCTGCCTTGTGGCCGTGCACGGCCTGGGCGGTGCGCTGGAAGGCGGCGTGCGAGCGCTCGTGGGTGCGCTGCGCGACGGCGACGTAGAGCAGGTCGAGGACGACCAGCTGCGGGTGCCGGGCGCTGAGCGCGTCCGGCCGGAACGTGGTCGCCTGGGTGGCGGTGAGCAGCACGATGTCGGCCAGCTCGGCCAGCGGCGAGCGCGGGAAACTGGTCAGGGCGATGGTGGTGGCGCCCCGGCTGCTCGCCTCGGCCAGCAGCTCGATCGTCTCGCCGGTCTCGCCGCTGTGCGAGATGCCCAGCGCGACGTCGTGCGGCCGGGAGAGCGCGGCGCTGGCCAGCCCGTTGTGCACATCGGTCCAGGCCCAGGCGGGCACCCCGATGCGGTGCAGGCTGAACTGCATCTCCTCGCCGACCAGCGCGCTTCCGCTGGCCCCGAAGATGTTGACCCGCGGCGCGGCGGCGATGGCCACCGCGGCCCGCTCCACCTCGGCCAGGTCGAGCAGCGCGGCGGTGTCGTGCATGGCCTGCGTGTCGGCCGCCATGATCTGGCCGAGCACGCGCTCGAGGGGGTCGCTGGGCTGGATCTCGCGCCCGATGTCGACCGTCCAGCCGGCGGAGCGGGCCCGTCCGGTCTCGGCCGCGATGCCCAGGCGCAGATCGGCGTAGCCGTCGAAGCCGAGCGCCCGGCAGAACCGCGTGACGGTCGCGGGTGACGTGCCGGAGCGCTCGGCGAGCTCGACGATGGTGGCCCTCGAAGCCGCCGCCGGATCGGTCAGCACCTGCTCGGCGACGCGCCGCAGAGCCCCCGTGAACTCCGGCAGCAGCGACCGCACGCGGACCAGCACCGACACCTGGTTAGCAGCGGTTTCGACCGTCGGGACGGCCGGCACGCCACGAACCAGGGAGTCGACGACCGCGATCCGCGCGGTGCCGTCCATCTCCGGCTCGCTCATTGGCCATCCCTTCAGGAAGGACTGTTTACTGTCGCGGTAAAAGTTCTTACTGAAGGCCCCTCTGTGTCAAGACTGTGGGCGAAGTTTTCAAACCGTTACCTGACCTGCGCCGATGAACGCGTGTTACACCGACACCACTTGACAGTCATCAATCCGGAAATGTTCTTTACGACGTGACCGCCATCACGCGTCCGCTTTTGCCCGGTTTTGCGGTAGTACTTTCTACTCAACCGCGCTACCCGATCAGCTGAGTGCCCTTGGCCCGTTCGTACTAGATCTTGGCGGCCGTGAAACGCCGTTTTTACCGCCGTAACAAGATCAAAAGATTCGGGAGGTACGGATCCTCGGCCCACCGCCGATCCTGGCGGCACCCGCCCCAGCGACCGGCTGGTCGCAACTCACCCTGCTCAGCGGCCTTCCGGCCGCTTCAGTGGTCACCCTGGAACGAGCCCGATCCGCACCCAGCACCCCATCGCGGCCCAGACGAACGCCGGGCGCGGCCCGCACGCCACCCCGGCCCCTGCCTGTTTCACCGCCAACCGTTACCCGACGGCACCCACGCTCCGCTCCGCCCGTCGCCGCGGCGCCCTGCTCCCGCCGGTGGGTCACGCCGAACCGTGGCCGGCCGCGGCCGCGCCCCCGTCCCGGGTGAGGTCGCCGGGCTGCGGGTGGGCGGCAGGCCTCGGCCGGCCGACCGGTGACTCGCAGGCGCCGCAAGGCCCGCCGACTGGGTGCACTCCGGCCCGGCGCAGGTGAACCGGGTAAGAACTTGGTGCCCGCTATCTCACCGAGGCCGCCGCTCGCACGACGCCCGGCGGCACCGGCCCGCCCCGCAGCTCGACAACCGCACCCGCGCTCCCCCGGTCGATCAGCTCCAGCACAGAGGCCAGCACATCCGCCGCCGGCACGAACGCCGGATCGGCGCTCACGCACACCGCCCGAACCCCGACCTCCCGAGCCGCCGCGGCAACGCCCCGGTGAACCGGATCAGCCGAGCCTCCCGCTCCGACCCCGCCCCACCGGCAATGACGTTGACGATCACCCCACCCCGCGCACCCCCATCGCCCCGAGCAGAAGCCAGCTCAGCGCAGCCGCCCCACCAACATCCAGCGTCGCCGGAACCCACTCCTCCACCTGCGAACAGCGCTCGGCCACCCACCCAGCCACCCAGTTGACCAGCACCGCCGGCCCCCTCCCATCCCCCAGCTCACCGGCGACCGCCACGATCCGCTCCCCGACCCCCGGCTCCCCCACCTCAGCCGGCAGCCCCCCAGCCGGCACCCCATAGGCCCACGCCCGAGTCGCACACGCCTGAGCACTGCCCAGATCCGAATCAACCGCCACCACCCCATACCCGGCCGCAGCCAAGCCGGCCAGGCACATGCCGGCGGCGAACAGCAGGTGTGGCACGAGGATCGCGGAGAACGCGAGGCCGCGGCCAGCAGGAGCAGGCCGGATGCGGCGGCGGTGAGCAGGCCGAAGCCGACGATCACGCCGACCGGGAAGAGCTCCACGGGTGGCGTACCCAGCGGGTCAGCTGGCCGAGGAGGCCATAGCGGGCGGCCGACGGGTCGTAGCCGGGGCGCGGGGCGGTCAGGGCGGAGATCAGCACGACGGCCTTGAGGGCGGCCAGGATCCTCAGCAAGAAGCCCACGCTGCCCGGCCGGACGCCGGGCAGGACCATGGCCAGCAAAAACGTGACGGTGAAGAACGTGGTCGACGAGCCGAGCGCGAACCAGAATCCGGCCCGGGCCGAGCGGCCGTTTCAGGCGAGCTCGGCCAGGGCGAGTTGACGTACGTCGAAGGCGTGCCGCACCCCGAGCAGGTAGGCGGCCACCCCACGCCCACGTGCCCGCCGGACAGGGCGGCGACACTTCCCGCCTGCAACAGCACGACGACTACGACCATGGCCCCCTCACCCGTGGTGCAGGGGATTCGCCGCCGGCCGCCCGGCGGATGTGTCAGATCACGCCGACTCGCGGATCGCCTCCAGGAACGCCTCGGAGCGGTGCTCGAAGTTGCGGAACTGCCCGTAGCTGGGCGCCCCCGGCGAGAGAAGCACGGCGCCTCCGCTGGGGGTGGTCTCGCGGGAGAGGCGTACCGCCGAGGCGAGATCGTCGGCCACGTGGGTGACGATGCCGGGCAGGCCGGCCAGCTCGGCCACGATCCGCGGGCCGCTGTCCGGCATGCCGATCACGGTCAGTTGCTTGTCGCGGAGGAAGTCGCGTAGCGGTGAGTAGTCGAGGCCGCGGTCGTTGCCGCCGACGAGCACGGTCAGTGGCCGCCCGGCGTAGGCGTCGATGGCGTGCATGGTCGCGTACGGGCTGGTCGACAGGGTGTCGTCGACGAAGGTGAGGCCGGACGGATCCTCGATCTCGGCCAGGCGGTGCGGCAGCCCCTCGAAGGACGCCACGGCCGCGGCGAGCGCGTCCTTCTGCCCGGGCACGTCGACGCCGATCCCGTCGAGCACGGCCAGCGCCACGCAGAGGTTGCGGCCGTTGTGGGCGCCCTTGAGCCGCAACGTGGAGCGCGGGAACAGCGGCTCGTCGGAGCAGTAGACGGTGTCGTCCTCGATCCGGAACCGGGAGTCGTCGGCCGCGGCCGGCACCGGTGGGAAGCCGTTGGCGTCGGTGCAGCCGCGGATCTCGGCCCGCAGCCGGTCGTCGGCGCCGTTCACGACGATCAGGTCGGGGCTGTGCCGCAGGATGTTGAGCTTGTCGCGGTAGTACTCACGCTCGCCGCCGTGCGCGTCGAGGTGCTCGGGGAAGAGAGAGGTCACGACGGCGACGTGCGGCGAGTCGGTCAGGTCGGCGCACTGATAGCTGGAGAGCTCCAGGACGTACTGCTCGGCATCGGGAAGATCCAGGAGAGGTACGCCGATGTTGCCGCCGAAGATGTTGGGCCGCCCGACCGCCGCGAGGAGATGGCTGATCAGGCTCGACGTGGTGCTCTTGCCCTTGCTGCCCGTCACGCCGATGGTTCGCGCGGCGTGATCGGCCATCCAAAGCGCGCTACCGCCGGTGACCGGGATGCCCCGCTCACGCAGCGTGGCCATCCACGGGTGGGTCTGCGGCACGCCGGGTGACCGCACCACCACGTCGGCGCTGACCAGGGCCGGGAACGCGTGATCGCCGCCGGCCAGCGGGGCGAGCGCGGCCAGCTCGGGGCCCCACTCGACGGAGAGGAAGTTGGCGCTGTCGTCGACTGCCATCAGGCGCGACGGCTCGTGCGCGGCGATCGCGATCACCGCGGCCCGCCCCTCGCGGCCGGTGCCCCACACCGCCACCGAGCGGCCTTTCAGGTCTGCCAGGCGCACGTCGTCCCCTCCTCGATGAGTCGCACTAGTATTGCCGGTCGGCCCTACGACAGGAGTTTCCGGGTGCAGTACGACGTCATGCGCTTCCCCTCGTACGCCTTCGACCCCGAGACCGGGGTGGCGACGTTCGACTACGTGCTGGACGGCCCTTCTCCCCTGTCCTTCACGGAGACGATCACGCTGCCGGTCCCGGCTTCTTCCGACGAGAGCCGCGAGACCGCGCTCTATCGCGTCCTCGATCTCCTGCACGTCGTCGCCGGGGTGAGTTACTTCAAGGTCGGCGCCCCGCGGCGGATCGTCGCCCCCAAGCCCGTGCCCCCGGCCGCGGCCGAGCTCTTCACCGCGATCTACACCATGGGCATGGCGGAGTACGCCTACCGGAATCAGTTGCCGCACGTGCTCGAGGCCGTCGTCGAGGTGCCGGACGGCTTCACCGCACCGGCCGAGATCGACAACGCCGGCGGACGGCCGCTGTCGGCGGTCGGCGGCGGCAAGGACTCGATCGTCACCCTGGAGATCCTCCGCGCGGCCGGGCTCGACCCGGTCCCGTTCTCGGTCAACCCCAACCCGGTGATCAAGAACGTGAACGCCGCCTCCGGCCTCGACGCGCTCGCCGCCCGCCGCCAGCTCGACCCGCGCCTGTTCGAGCTGAACAAGGCGGGCGCGCTCAACGGCCACATCCCGGTCACCGCGATCAACTCGCTGATCGCCATCGCCACCGCCGTCTGGCACGGCCTCGGCCCGGTCGTGATGTCCAACGAGCGTTCCGCCTCCGACCCCAACCTGATCTGGAACGGTCACGAGGTCAACCACCAGTGGTCCAAGGGGGTCGAGGCCGAGGGCCTGCTGCGGGCCGCCGTCACCGCCCACGCCGGCCTCACCGAGCCGTACTTCTCCCTGCTGCGCTCGCTCTCCGAGCTGCACATCGCCCAGCTGTACGCCCGTCACGACCGCTACGACGACGTGGTGACCAGCTGCAACAAGGCGTTCAAGCTGCACGACCCGACGGCCCGCTGGTGCGGCGACTGCCCCAAGTGCCGTTTCGTCTTCCTGGCCATGGCCCCGGCGATGGACCGGGCCCGGCTGACCAGGATCTTCGGCAAGGACCTGTTCGCCGACCCGGCCCAGGTGCCCGGCTTCCTCGAGCTGCTCGGCATCGACGCCCACAAGCCGTTCGAGTGCGTCGGCGAGGTCGAGGAGTCCCTGGTCGCGCTGGCCATGCTGGACGACGACGCGCCAGTGCTGGTGGCCCTGCGGGCGGCGGTGCCCGGCACGGCGTGGGCGGCCGCCTCACGCGAGGACGTGCTGACGCCCGGTGGACCGACGTACGTTCCCGCCGCGTACGCCAAGGTCTTGACCGATGCCCTCTGACGGCGCCCACGCCCGCCCGGCCGATGCGGACGCGGTCCATGTCGGCCAGGCGAAGCTGGACGCGGTCACTGTCGGCCAGGCGAAGCTGGACGCGGTCCATGTCGGCCAGGCGAAGCTGGACGCGGTCACTGTCGGCCAGGCCGATGCGGACGCGGTGAACGCCGGCCAGGCGGACGCGGTCAACGTCGGCCAGGCGGACGCGGACGCGGTCTACGTTGGCAAGGCCGATGTGGACGCGCCGGAGGAGCGCGGCTGGCTGCTCGGGCATTTCCGGCCGCCCGGCGACCCCCGCCACAGCACCGACGTGGAGATCAAGTGGGGCCGCCACCCCAAGGGCGACCGCCGCGCCCAGTGGGTGACCGGTGAGCAGCGCGAGGCCTTGCTCCTGCTGATCAGCGGGCGTTTCCACGTGGAGCTGCCGGACCGCACGGTCGTGCTGACCGAGCCCGGCGACTACGTGATGTGGGGCCGCGGCGTCGACCACTCGTGGGTCGCCGAGGAGGAGTCGGTCGTGCTGACCGTCCGCTGGCCGTCGATCCCCGGCTACGCCGTGCCCTGACCTGGAGGCCCGCTGGGCCGGG
>NZ_JBFAOX010000029.1:37753-59367 GCF_040675435.1 Actinoplanes sp. NPDC049598
GGGCACGCTGGGCCGGGCACGCTGGGCCGGGCACGCTGGGCCGGGCACGCTGGGCCGGGCACGCTGGGCCGGGCACGCTGGGCCGGGCACGCTGGGCCGGGCACGCTGGGTGGGCTTACTCGGGTGGATCGTGGTGGATGCGGTCCGCGGTCACGCCGAGCTGGTGCAGGGCGGCGGCGGTGGCGGCGATCATCAGGGGCGGGCCGGCCAGGAAGACGTCGTGGCCGGGCCATTCGCCGTAGGCGGCCACGGCGTCCATGACCAGCCCGGAGGCGTACGGGCCGGGGTCGCCCTCGGCCACGACCGGGATCACGGTGGCGTGCGGGGCGGCGCGGGCGATCCGGGTCAGCTCCTCGATGTCGTAGAGCTCGGCCAGGTCGCGTACGCCCCAGAACAGAACCGCCGAGCGTGCGTCACCGGCCTCGGCCAGCTGCGTGAGCAGCGCCTTGAACGGCACCACCCCGGTGTCACCGGCGATCATGAGCAGGCCGCGCCCCGGATCGGCGGGCAGCGTCATGCCGCCCTCGGCCCGGCTCAGCCGCACCCGGTCGCCGGCCCGGGTCCGGTGCACCAGCGCCCCGCTGACCCCGTTCCCGGTCTTGGCCCGCACGTGCAGCTCGACCACGTCGCCCCCGGCCAGCGAATAGGGCCGCCAGATGGCCGGCTGCTCCCGCACCTGGATCCGCGCGAACTGCCCGGCCCGGAACGGCATGGGCAAAAACGGTCGCAGCCGCACCACGGCGAGGTCGGGCCGCCGCAGCTCGTGCCCCACCACGACCGCATCCCACACGGGCGGCGTGTAGGCCGCCGAAGCTCCACCGTGCACAATCCATTCATAGGCGTGCTGCCAGGTCGACCGCCAGGCCACATCGAAATCCTGCCGCCACTGCCCCGGCGCCATCCCCGCCCGCATCGCCTCGGCCAGCGCCGCCCCTACCAGCTGCAGCTGGCTCGCCCGTACCCCGCACGCGGCCAGCGCCGCCCCGAGCCGCCCGCAGCCGTCCACCAGCACCGGCGGATGGTCCAGGTGGTGCACGAGCCAGGTGACCGCCTCGGCCAGCTGCTCGGTCTGCCGGGCCGCCCCACCCGGCAGCGCCGCCACCAGCTCCGGCGACGCCTGCATCAACGCCCCCCGCAGCCGCTCCGCCACCTCACGCGGCCCCCCGGCGAAGGTCAGACTCGTACTGAGCAGCCGCCGCGTCTGCCGCAGAAGCGCATCATCGGCCGGGTCCATCCCATCCCCGGCCCTCCCCCGAACCACAGAAACCAGCGGCGGCATCACATGCGGCAGATCCATCCCCGGCAACCGCCGTGCCGCGGCTTCACCCCTCGGCGGTACGCCCCGACCCCCGGCCGCCCACCTGGGGCGAGCCCCAGCCCCGGCCCCACCGGCCCACCCCGCCCCGGCTCCCGCGCCGCCCATCGGCCGTGTCCGCGGCTGCACCTCAGCACTCGACCAGCTCCGCGGTTGCAGCTCAACCCCTGGGTGCTGCTCCCCGTCCGGCCCCGTGCCCGGGTGGTCCTCGTCCCCCGCCTGCGCCGCCGGCCCTGGCCGCAGGCTCGGCTGCACGTCGGCTCCGGGCCGCCGGACCGGCAGCCCGGTGAACTGATTCCGATGCGGCCGCCCCACCGCCTCGGTCCCGCTGTCCGCGTCGAAGCCCCCCGCGTCAGCATCACCGGGCACCGCCAGCCAAGCCTCAGCCCGACTCGGCTCCTGTCGTCCCGCCGCGGGCTCAGTCACCGACCCACTTAACGGTGCGAACTCGGAGCTGCCACCCGGCCTGTTCACCCGCGGAGTGCTGGTAAGCCCAGGCAACGCAGCCCTCCCCGCCGCCGTACCTCCCGGCCCCGCCGACAGCCCCCGACCTCTGTCCCAGAAGCTCCGCCCGCCAGAGCCCCCGGCCTGCCCCTCCGGCAGATCGTCAAAGTGCGGCGGTTCCCCCTCCCCCGCCATCGGCGAGTGAATGACCCGGCCCCCACCTCCGCCTTTCCCCGTCACTCCGGAATCCGGCAATCCCGCACTGCCCGGGCCCAGCCGACCGCCATCACCCTGGCCAGGTCGTCCCACAGCGTCCCGTCCTGAGGTCGCCGCATAGCCCGGACCCGGGGGGCCGGCATCCCTCGGACCAGACGTTCCCGTATCGCCCCAGCCGCCCGGTCCGGTCGCGCCTGGGCCGCCAGGTCCGGCCACGCCCGGGCCGCCAGGTCCGGCCACGCCCGGGCCGCCCGGTCCGGTCGCGCCTGGGCCGCCCGGTCCGGTCGCGCCGGGACTTGGCGTTTCCGCGATGCCCGAGATGAACGGTCCCGGGGCGCGGCGGTGCGGGTCTGCCGGCTCCTCCACGGGCGAGAGATCGGATCCGAGCGCACCCGGCGCCCGGGCAGCCGAGGCCCAGCGCGGTCGTACCGTCCCGTTCTCACCGGCCGCGTGGGGCGGGGCCGCGGGAAGTCCAAGGCGCGTCGCACCGGGCGGCAGCGCGTTGTGTTCCTGACCAGGCGGAAGAGCAGGGCGCTCCTCATCGCCGGCCTCGGTACCCAGCTCACTCAGAGCCGCCGCGGCGTCGGCGATCCCGGCGGCCACCGCATCCGGAGCCGCTTGACGCAGACGGATCGCCCGCAGCAGCGCCAGCAGATGCTGATCCGCCCCGGAACCCTGACCCGATCCGGACGACACCGATACCCACCCCCGCCGAGCGGTTCTCCGATCTCCTCTCACGGTACTGCCGCAAACCAGCGCATTTCACCCCTACCCCACAACGGCTCTCTACCTCTGATCAGAAGGCCCTCGCCCGCTTCCTCCCCTGCCTCACATCAGCGGCCAGCCCTGCTGCGGTCAGCTCACGCTCCCTTGATCGTCCTAGGAGGCTAGCTCGGTGGCCTTGGGCTGGACCGCCAGGGCCATGGCCAACGCTGGAACGAGGCAGGGCCAGCTCCGCCTTCTCTCGATGTTCGTGAAGGAGACTTGGCTCACGTGTCATCGGCAAGTGCGCCGCTGACGCCAGTAGGGGATGGTGGAGTCTTGTCTGCAGCAGATCCTGAACTTTAGCGCGCCCGCAATCACGGCGCGATAAGCCTTATTCGCGAATGGTGATACGACTCGCGGCGCGACCCAGGAAGCGGAGTTTTATCGAGGTTGGCATGATTCAGAACTGACGCCGCCGGTCCGGGTGCGGGACAATTCTTGGATGCGAGGGCAGATGTCATTGTTCAGCCGGGCCGAGACGGCAGCGATGCGCGATCGCACCAAGGCGAAAAATTATTCTGCCGAGCGCGAGGAATTCCGGCGCGCCCAGAAGAAGCGCCGCGATTGGGGATTAGCGCAACGGTACGCCGAGAAGCAGCGCCGCATGTATGGGTCCGTGGAGGCAGCCAGGGCCGAGTTCGCCCGATGCGCCCGAGAGCGACGCATGCCCCAACTTCCGGCCGACTGGACGAACGCCGCTGAGCCTTCCGCGGCGAACGCCACCACGAGGCAACCGCCCCTCGCCTCGGACCCGTGCACACCGCAGCCGGCCGCACTCACACCGCCATCCCCCGCAGCAGCAGCGTTCGAACCGGCAGTATCCGTGCCCCCGCCGCACCCGTCGACGGCGATCAAACCGGCAGCACCCGTGCCTCCGCCTCAACTGTCGGCGGCGATCGAACCAGCAGCACCCATCCCCTCGCCGCACCCGCCAGCGGCGATCAAACCACCAGCACCCATGCCTCCGCCTCAACTGTGGACGGCGATCGAACCGGTGCCGACCGTGACTGCGTCTTCGGTCGGCGGGCGCGTCACGCCCGAACCGGCCAGCGGCCCGGGTGCCGCGGTGATCACGCCTGGTCCCGCCCAACCGCCTGATCAAGCGGATCATCGAGCCTGTTCGGAGACACGCACGGCCGTCGTGGACGCATGCCACCCTGTCGACTATTCAAGCGATCCGGTCCGGCGCCGCCGACACGATCCCGCAACCAAAAAGAGACTCAACGGCAGTCGGAATGGTACGTCGGGACGCTTTAGCTGTACCCGATCACAACACCGGACGAATGCGTCACAATCAAACCAGGTGTTTTGTCCCGAACCGGCGGGCACGCATCTTCGAACGGATCGGCACACACATTTCCGAAGATACGAGATGTAGCGATGGACCCCGACGCGATCAACTTGGTGAATAAAAGCCGCCGGCCGGGAGCGTGAGCGGTCTCGGTAGTGGCGATGGCACCAATCGGGGCCGTCAAGATCCGCGCGGGATACCATTTTTCACGAACATTCGCCGCGCGACGCCGGCGCCGGGTGGCGCCGGAAGCCGCGGACATGCGGCGCCAAACAGCAACTCGCGAACGTAGCGAGGACACGACAAGTCGATGCCCCGGCAAGGACTGCGGTCAGCCGCTCGCACTACCCGCGAACGAGAGGGGCAGGCAATTAGGGGAGGGAAGCGGGCGGGACGCAGGCCAGGTCCGAACGCCAGCATGCGCACGTGCCCGGCCACGAACGCCAGCATGGGCTCGGGTCACGCCACGAACGCCGGCGTGGGATCGGGTCAGAGCAGCGAAGCGGCCATGCGGGAGACGGCCTCGGTGAGGATCTCCGGGCTGGTGGCGAAGTTGAGGCGGACGTGGTCCGAGCCGATGGCGCCGTATTTGGGGCCGGGCTCCAGGGCCACTCGGGCTTGGGTGAGGAAGTGGGATTGGGGGTCGGCGTCGCGGCCCAGGGGGGAGGCGTCCAGCCAGGCCAGGTAGGTGGCTTCGGGTGGGGTCCAGGTGAGGGTGGGCAGGTGGGTCTGCAGCAGGTCGGCCAGCTGGGAGCGGCGGTTGGCGAGGGTGGTACGCAGGGTGGCCAGCCAGGGGTCGCCGTCGGTGAAGGCGGCGATGGAGGCCAGGACGCCCAGGTGGCCTACCCGGTCGTCGGGGTTGCGGGGGAAGCGGGAGACGGCCTGGGCCATGTGCGGGCTCGTGGTGATGACGGTGGCGCATTTGAGGCCGGCGATGTTGAAGGCCTTGCTGGCGGAGAGGACGCTGACGCCGATGTCGGGGGCGCCGGGGAGGGTCAGGAACGGGGTGAAGGTGGCGCCGGGCAGGACCAGCGGGGCGTGGATCTCGTCGCTGATCACGGGCACCCGGTAGAGGTGGGCCAGGCGGACCAGCTCGGCCAGCTCGTCGCGGGTGTGGGCGCGGCCGACCGGGTTGTGCGGGTTGCACAGGAGGAAGGCGGCGGGGTGGGTGGCGAAGGCGGCCGCCAGCGCGGGCAGGTCGAGACGGCCGTCGGCGAGGGGGACCTCGAGGATGCGGGCGCCGACCTCGGGCACCCAGTCGAAGAACGGTGAGTAGACCGGCGGGTTGATGACCACGGCGTCGCCGGGGCGGGCCAGGGCGCGCATCATTTCGACCACGCCGATGCCGACGTCGGTGACCGCGGTGACCTGGCCGGGGTCGATCTCCCAGCCCCACTGCCGGGCGGCGAAGCCCGCGAGGGCCCGGCCCAGGCCGGGAGCCGACGACGCGTAGCCGAGGTCGCCGTTGCGCACGGCCTCGGAGATCGCGGCGGTCACCGGAGGGGCCAAGTCGTAGTCCATCTCGGCCACGAACAGCGGCAACACGTCGTCGGGGAAGGCCCGCCACTTCTCACTGCGCCGCCGTCGCAACTCGGCCAAGGGCGCCACCACCAGCTCGTCGCTCATGCCCTCATCCTGGCCCCGGAACGGTCAGGCGGCGAGGTGAGGGTTGCGCAAGCGGTAGACGACCGAGCGCCGCAACGGCCCCGCCGGCGCCGTCGGGTCGTCGAAGTCCTCGGCCGGGTCGTGGGTCATTCCGAGGCGGCGCATCACCGCATGCGAGCGGACATTGCCCACAGCCGCGATGGCGAGCATCTCCGGCAGGTGGAGCTGCGTGAATCCGTACGTCAGGACAGCGCGCGCTGCTTCCGTCGCGTACCCCCGCCCCCAGGTCTTTCGGGCCAGGCGCCAGCCGGCCTCGATGCCCTGCAGCGGGACCTCCTCGTCGACCGGGTCGAGCCCGGCCATGCCGATCAGGCCCTCGCCCGGCGCCTCGACCGCCCACCACCCCCAGCCCCGTTGACCGAGTTCGTCCCGGAAGTGCGACAGCGAGGCGAGCGACTCCTCCCGGGTCAGCACGGTCGGGAAGAATTCGCGGACCGCCGGGTCCGCGTTGATCGAGGCCCAGGCGTCCAGGTCGTCGTCGCGCCACTGGCGCAGGAGCAGGCGGTCGGTGCGCAGTTCAGTCATCGTCGATGAGCCTATCGGGAACTTTTTGCGCCAATCGCCTGCGAGTGCCCCGGGCGTTTGCAAGGCTTCGGCCAGGATCCCGGCTTGAGCCGACGCAAAGGCGCGTACCCATGACGATCAGCCATCACCGCACGGCCAGCGGACGGCCTCTACGGGTCTCCCCGGCGTGGGTCGGGGCCGCCGGCTCCGCCGGACAGGACGATCACCTTCCGGTGCGGGAGGCGGTCTGGGTCTGGGGTGTACGCCGCTACGCGCGCCTCGCCCTGTGGGCGTTGCCGACGGCGGCTCTTCTGTACGGCTGGACGACGCTGGGGATCGACACGCCGCCGGGGCCGCTGGTGGTCGAGGTGGCCGCGAACTGGCTGGCCGCCATCGCGATGATCGCCCTGGCCGGGTTGCTGGCCGGGGCGAGGACCCGGCGGGCGGCGCTGACCGGGCTGCTGGTCGGGCTGGGCGGTCTGGTGCTGACCCTGCCGCTGATCGCGTTGCCGGAGGGGACCGTGGCCGCGGGCGCGCCGCTCTCGGCCGGTCAGCTGCATCTGGTCGCGGTGACCGCCGCCGCCACGGCCGGGGCCGGGTGGCTGGTGCTGGGCTGGGCGGTCTTCCGCTCGCGGCTGGTCAACCCGGCGGACGGCGTACTGCTCATGCTCGCCGCCGTGGCCCTGGGGGCCGGGGCCGAGGCCCGTCAGCCGTTGCCGACCGTGGGGGCGCTGCTGCTCCTGGCGGCCGGGACGGGTCTCGCGTGGACGGGTGGCCGTCTGATCCCGAAGTCGTGAGTGGCATGCTGCGACCATGACAAAGGTGGTCGCCGACATCTCGGTTTCGCTGGACGGGTTCGTCACCGGACCCAACCCGGGCTTGGACAACGGGCTCGGCGACGGCGGTGAGGCGCTGCACCGGTGGGTCTTCGAGGGGGACGCGACCGATCGGGCCGTGCTGCAGGAGTCGACCGACGCCACCGGCGCTGTGATCATGGGCCGGGCGCTCTTCGACATCGTCGACGGCCCGAACGGGTGGAACGACGAGGTCGGTTACGGCGCCGGTCTCAACGCCGCTCCCCCGGTCCTCGTGGTCACGTCAACCCCTCCGGACGCCGTACGCCTCGGCGACCGGTTCAGCTTCGTGGTGGACGGGGTGCGCAGCGCCGTGGCCAAGGCGGTGGCGCTGGCCGACGACCGGGACGTGGTCATCATGGGCGGCGGGGCGGTCATCCGCGGCGCGATCGAGGCCGGGGTGGTCGACGAGCTGCGGCTGCACCTGGCCCCGGTGCTGCTGGGCTCGGGCACGCCGTTGTTCGAGGGGGCGTCGCCGCGGGGGCTGCGCCAGATCCACGTGCGGCCCACCGGCCACGCCACCCACCTCACGTACCGGGTGGACTGACACCCGTGATTTTCGAGATCACCGATCCGGCCGACGAGCGGCTGGGCGACTACCGCGCGCTGACCGATCTGGAGCTGCGCACCAAGTGGGAGCCGCCCAACGGGCTGTTCATCGCCGAGGGGGAGCTGGTGCTGCGGCGGGCGCTGCGGGCCGGGTACCGCCCGCGGTCGTACCTGATCGACGCCAAGCGCACCGACCAGATCGCCGACCTGCCGGACGACGCCCCGGTCTACGCCGCGGCGCCGGCCGTGCTGGAGAAGGTGACCGGCTTCCACGTGCACCGGGGCGTGCTGGCGTCGTTCCACCGGCGGCCGCTGCCCGCGGCGGCCGAGGTGATCGCGGGCGCCCGGCGGGTGGCGGTGCTCGAGGACGTCAACAACCACACCAACATCGGGGCGGTCTTCCGCGGGGCGGCCGCGCTCGGCGTCGACGCCGTGCTGCTCTCGCCGACCTGCGCCGACCCGCTCTACCGGCGGAGCGTGCGGGTCAGCATGGGCGAGGTCTTCGCGGTGCCGTACGCGACGCTGGAACCCTGGCCGGACGGGTTGCAGCAGCTGCGGGACGCCGGTTTCACCGTGCTGGCCCTGACCCCCGACCCCGAGGCGGTCGCTCTGCAGCGGCTCACTCGCGGACAGCGCGAGCGCACGGCTCTGCTGCTCGGGGCCGAGGGGCCGGGGCTGTCCAAGAACGCGATGGCCGCCAGCGATGTGCCCGTGAAGATTCCCATGCGCCGCAACGTCGACTCGCTCAACGTTGCGGCGGCGGCCGCGGTGGCGTTCTGGGAGCTAGGTCGCGAGGACCCCATTCCGACCACCCCACCGGCCGCCCTTGACCGGACTGAAGACAGCGCTGGTTAGCCGCTGCGGCGGTTGCCGTACTGCCGGGGGCTTTGGACCGAGCCGCGGCCGTGCGCGCCGCCGCCCGACTGCTCGGTGTGCTGGTGCTGGTGGCCCTTGCCCTTGCCCCGGGCCCGGCGGGCCGCGCGGTTGAGGAACTCCTCGGGCTCCGGCGTCTCGTCCGGTGTCTCGGCGTTGGCGGTGGGCTCAGACATCCGTGGCTCCTTAGCGTCCGTGGCCGAGCGAGGAGCGCCGGCCGCAGGGTGATTATCCCCGTTGGAACGCGACACGGCCGACCCGATCGGGCCGGCCGTGTCCAAAAGACCCTCAGGCGCGCTCGCGCTGACCGTCGATCTCGGCCGCGCCGTTGTAGTCGGCCCCGCCCAGAGCGGCCGACGGCGGGATCGGCTCGGGCGCGGGCAACGCCGCGGTCTTGTCGGGATCGCCGCTGACCTGCGCCTCAGCCTCCCGTACGGCCTCGTTGATCTTGTTGGCCTCGGCGGTGGCGGCCTGGGCCGCGGCCGCCGCCTCACGCTCCACGGCGGCCGCGTCGACGTCGGCCCGGGGAATGTCGCCGGCCATGTTGGCCAGGCCGCCCAGCGCGCCGCCCATGCCCTCGAGGGCCTTGGTCAGCTCGGCCGGGACGATCCAGACCTTGTTCGCCGTGCCGTTCGCGATCTGCGGCAGGGCCTGCAGGTACTGATACGCCAGGACCTTCTGTGACGGATTCGCGGTGTGGATGGCGTCGAACACCGTACGGATGGCCTTGGCCTGGCCCTCCGCCTGCAGGATCCGGGCCTGCCGGTCACCGTCGGCCCGCAGCACCGCCGCCTGCTTCTCACCCTCAGCCGTGAGGATCTGCGACTGCTTGTGACCCTCGGCGTTCAGGATCGTGGCGCGGCGCTCCCGCTCGGCGCGCATCTGCTTCTCCATCGAGTCACGGATGCTCGGCGGCGGTTCGATCGCCTTGATCTCGACCCGGGTGACCTTGATGCCCCACCGGCCGGTGGTCTCGTCCAGCACCGACGAGAGGTGCCGGTTGATCTCCTCCCGGCTGGTCAGGGCACGCTCCAGGTCGAGCGAGCCGATGACGTTGCGCAGCGTGGTGACGGTCAGTTGCTCTATGGCCTGCAGAAAGTTGGAGATCTCGTAGGTGGCGCGTACCGGGTCGACGACCTTGAAGTAGAGCACCGTGTCGATCGAGACGACCAGGTTGTCGGAGGTGATCACCGGCTGGGGCGGGAAGGAGACGACCTGCTCGCGCATGTCCACCTTGCTGCGCACCGAGTCGACGAAGGGCACCAGCAGGTTCAGACCCGGGCTGAGGGTCCGCTTGTACTTGCCCAGGCGCTCGACCACGTCCATACGCTGCTGGGGGACGATGCGGACGGACCGGAGCAACGTGACGATGGCGAAAACCACGATCACGATGATGAGAACACCGATCACTGCTTCCATGGCGCCTCTCTATATGTTGGGCAGATCGTCGCGCCACACGATGGCAGTGGCGCCCTTGACCTTGATGACCCGGACGCGCTCGCCGGGAAGGTACTTCTCGTTGCCGTCGAAACAACGGGCCTGCCAGAGCTCCCCGTCCAGCTTGATCAGACCCTGGTCGGCGCCCACCTCCTCGAGCACCAGGCCGTGGCTGCCCTCGATCGCCTCCACCCCGAACGGGGTCTCACCCGTCTCGGCGGCCGACTTGGCGTGCCGCAGGATGATCGGCCGGAGCGCCCCGACCGAGACGCCGGAGACCAGCGCGAAGGTGATCACCTGGACCAGGAGCGGCGCGCCGAGGGCGGCCACGCCGGCCGCGGCCAGGGCCCCGGCCGCGAAGAAGATGATGAGCAGCGTGGCCGTGAAAGCCTCGGCGATCGCCAATGCGATGCCTAGCACGATCCAGAGAATCGCTTCCACCACTCGATCGTTGCACGCGCGCGCACGTACGGCGACTTCCCATACACCGGGCGCAGATTCTCCGGCTTCGGGGGCGACACTCAATCGGGGATGCACAGTTGTACCCATCAGTCGTTTATCGAGAGGGTCCACCGTGTCGCTGCTGCCATCGCTGCTGCCGGAGACCGGCCGGCGGGTCGATGAGATCGCCGCGCGGGCCCAGGCCGACGGGCGTACGCCGTCCTTCGCCCTGGCCGTCGTGCGGGACCGGGCGGTGCTGCACCAGTCCTTCGCCGGGGAACACCCGCGGCCGGACGCCAAGACGCAGTACCGGCTCGGCTCGATCACCAAGACGCTGACCGCCACGATGGTCATGCAGCTGCGCGACGAGGGGTTCTTCGCCCTCGACGACCTGCTCTACCGTCACCTGCCGGGCACCCCGATCGGCGGCGTGACCCTGCGCCAGCTGCTCGGGCACGTCTCCGGCCTCCAGCGCGAGCCGGACGGGGCGTGGTGGGAGCGGGCGGCCGGCGGCGACGTCGACCGGCTGCTGGCCGAGCTCGGCTACGACAAGGTGGCCGGGCCGCCGTTCCGGCGCTTCCGCTACTCCAACCTGGCGTACGGGCTGCTGGGCGCCGTCCTCGAACGGGTCACCGGTGAGAGCTGGCCGACCCTGGTCGGCAAGCGGGTGCTCGACCCGCTGGGGATGAAGCGCACGACGTACAACCCGGTGGAGCCGTTCGCCCGCGGCTACGTGGTGCACGCGCTGGGCGGGACGATGCACGAGGAGCCGCGTCTCGACTCGGGCGCGATGGCCCCGGCCGGCCAACTGTGGTCGACCATCACCGACATGGCCAAGTGGGCCGCCTTCTGGACCGATCCGGCCCCGGCCGTGCTGTCCCGCGAAACGGTCGACGAGATGTGCGCGCCGGTGGTGATCAGCGACTTGGAGTCGTGGACCAGCGGCCACGGCCTCGGCCCGCAGCTGTTCCGGGTCGGCGAGCGCGTCTTCGTCGGCCACAGCGGTTCCATGCCGGGGTACAACTCCTTCCTCGCGGTCCACCGCCGCAGCCGACTGGGCGTGATCGCTTTCGCCAACGCGTACGGCCTGCGGGGCGCCGGCATCAAGCAGGTGGCCCTGGACGCGCTGACCACCGTGCTGGACGCCGAGCCGGCGCCGCCCCCGGCGCCCTGGCAGCCGCCCGCGCCCCCCACCGGCGAGGCGGCGTCCCTGGTCGGCCGCTGGTGGTGGATGGGCCGCGAGTACGAGATCGTCGCCGCCGGCGAGACCCTGGAGATGACCGGCCCGTTCCACTGGACCCGCTTCACCCGCGAGGCCCCCGACCGCTGGCGCGGCGCCGACGGCGAGAACGAGGGCGAGGTGCTGACCGTCCTGCGCACCCCCGACGGCGCCGTCGACCGCCTCGACATCGCCACCTTCGTCTTCAGCCGCGACCCCGCCCACCTGGCCTGAACTGATCCTCTCGAACGGGTGACATCCTGTCGCACCGCACCTAGTCGCGCATACAGTTCCGCGCGTGCCTGCCACCGAGCTACCGACATGGGCGGTCTACGCCGTCAGCTTCGGCACTCCCGCCGCGGCGTTCGCCGGCGCCGCCATCGGCCACATCGTGACTCGCCGCGGCGCCACAGAACTGGAGAAGCGATCGAGGCGCGAGCAACTGATGAAAACTCTGCAATGGGCGGCCGAGCTCGCAATCAGCGACGACGAAGCCAAGGCGAACCTCGGCGTGTCGCAACTGGTCGCGGTGACCACCTCCGACCTTTGCGACAAGGACGTCCAGGAGTTCGTGGACGCGGCCTTGGTAGCCGTCCTGGGCAACCTGCCCGACGAGATCGAAACGGACCCCGATGCTGTGGTCCAGCCGATCGCGCCGGCGAGGGATACCGGCGACGGGAAATGCGTCCATACACTCGAAGGACGAGCAGACAGATGGGTCGTGATGCCGTGACCAAGAAGATCTATGTCACCAAGACGCAGGTCAAGGCCGCCCAGCTGCTCGTCGAGCGCAGCAAGGCGACCGGCAAGACGGTCCGCTCCTCCATCGCGAAGATCGCGGGCGCTTCCGGGCGTTCATCGGCGGCCAATTCGGCGAAGACCCGGAAGGGCTGATCGGCGGCGGTCAGACGATGCCGCCGTTGGCGCGGACGGTCTGGCCGTTGACCCAGTGGCCGGCCGGGGAGGCCAGGAAGGCGATCACCTGGGCGATGTCCTCGGGCTCGCCGAGGCGCTCCAGGGGCGGCTGGGCGGCCAGGCGGTCGATGGTGGCCTGGTCCTTGCCATCGAGGAAGAGGTCGGTGCGGGTCGGGCCGGGGGCCACCGTGTTGACGGTGATGTTCCGGCCGCGCAGCTCGCGGGCCAGGATCAGGGTGATGCCCTCGACGGCGCTCTTGCTGGCCACGTAGCCCGCGTAGGTGGGGAACTGCAGGCCGACCACGGATGTGGAGACCAGGATGACGGCGCCGCCGTCGCGCAGGCGGCGGGCGGCCTCGCGGGCCACCACGAAGGCGCCGCGGATGTTGGTGCGGTGCATCCGGTCGAGGTCGTCGAGGTCGAGCTCGGCCACCGGGGACAGCACCATCAGCCCGGCCGAGTTGACGACCACGTCGACGCCGCCGAACTCCTTGTCGGCCAGGTCGAACATGCCGGCCACGGCCCCCTCGTCGGCCACGTCGGCCTGGGCCGCGACGGCCCGGCCGCCGGCCTCGGTGACCAGGGCGACGGTCTCGGCCGCGGCGTCCGGCGAGCCGGCGTAGCCGACGACGACGTCGTGGCCGGCCCGGCCGAGGGCGATGGCGGCGGCGCGGCCGATCCCGCGCGAGGCACCGGTGACGACAGCTACAGCCATGGGTATCACCTCTACGATCATGTCGATACGCCGTCTGCGTATCGCCGATATGACGACTCTAGCACGACCCTAAGCGTTGATACGAGTCTTGCGTATCACTGATTCGGTGGCGGCCGGCGACATACCCACGACCAGGCCGAGAGCCACCAGGGCGATGCCGGCCCAGACCAGCGGGCTGGGCGCCGGGCCGCCGAGCGCCACCCCGGTCGCGGCGGCGGCGATCGGGGCGATGCCGGTCAGCAGTCCCGCGCGGGCCGACCCGAGCCGGGACACGCACGTGTACCAGAGGACGAACGCTAGAGCCGTCACCGCGACCGCGAGATAGGCCCCGGCCGCCACGTGCCCGGCGCGCAGCCGCAGCGGCTCCCCGGAGACGAGCGCGAGGACACCGAAGACGGCGGCCGCCATCCAGGTCGAGTGCACGGAGACGCCCAGCGGCCCGTGCCGCTTCAGCAGCGGCACGGCCAGCAGGGTGAAGCCCGCCTCGCAGACGAACGTGACGAGCGCCCACAGCAAGCCGATCCCGTCGGCCCGCCCGAGCCCCTGCACCAGCACGGCCCCGGCCGTCACCACGGCCGCGGCCAGGAGCAGGCGCGGTGCGGGGGTGTGCCCCTCCAACAGCGGCCCGCCCACCGCGAGCAGCAGCGGCACGCAGGCCACGGCCACTCCGAGCACGGCCGGCTCCGCGTGCCCGGCCCCGTGCACGAGCGCCAGGTTGAAGACGACCATCCCGGTGATCACGACGCCACCCAGCCAGAGCCACTCGGTGCCGCGAGGGCGCACGAGGCGACGCCCGAGGAACCGGGCATAAACGATCAGCAGCAAGCACGCCACGGCGTACCGCAGGGCCTGGACGGTGAAAAGGGGAGCGTCGCTGAGAACGCCTGAGACAGCCACGCTGCCACCGACGAAGACCATTCCGAGAGCCCCGGAGAGGGCGAGCAAAGATGTCACGCCCCTGATGCTCGTCCGCGCTATGGTCCGGTTGAAGGACCAATCCGGGAGCCCTCAGGGGGACCAATGTCCGACTTCCTCCAGCTCCGGCCGGCCGAGGCGCCCCGCAAGGGCCTGACCGCCTGGCTGGCCGACGCGCTGCGGGCCGCCATCACGGCCGGCCGTCTCGTGCCCGGGGCCAGGCTGCCCGCGACCCGGCTGCTCGCCGCCGAGCTGGCCGTCTCGCGGGGCGTGGTCGTCAACGCCTACCAGCGGCTCGTCGACGAGGGCCTGGCCACCGCGCGCGCGGGCGCCGGCACTGTTGTCACGGCCGCACCGGCCGCCGCGCGCCGGACCACCGACCGCCGGCGCGATCTGGCCGCGATCCAGCTGCCGCTGCCGCCGCGCGAGGACATCGACATCGACCTCTCCCCCGGTGTTCCCGACCTCTCCGCGTTCCCTCGTGCGGGCTGGCTGCGGGCCGAGCGGGCGGTCCTCGACGAGATCACCGCGGCCGATCTGGGCTACGGCGATCCAGGTGGCACGCCCCGCCTGCGCACCGAGCTGGCGGCCTGGCTGGCCCGCATCCGCGGCGTGCGCTGCGAGCCGGACGACGTCATCGTGGTCGGCGGCGTCGCCCAGGCCCTGGCCCTGCTCGCCCAGACGCTGCGCGCGCACAACCACACTGCTGTCGCAGTGGAGGACCCGGGGTCCCGCGGGGCCCGTGATCAACTCGCGCATTGGGGGGTACGCCCGGAAGGGGTCCCCGTCGACGAGGAGGGCATCCGGGTCGGCGCGCTCACCCAGGACGCGGCCGTGCTGACCCCGGCCCATCAGTTCCCGACCGGGGTGGTGCTCAGCCCGGACCGGCGGCGGGCGCTGCTCGACTGGCCGGGTCTGATCATCGAGGACGACTACGACGCCGAGCACCGCTACGACCGGGCACCCGTGGCCGCCCTGCAGGGCTCGGCGCCCGACCACGTCGCGTACTGCGGCAGTGTCTCGAAATCGCTCGCACCGGGTATGCGCCTCGGCTGGCTGATCGCGCCCCGGCCGATGCAGGCCGAGTTGCTCACGGCCAAGCACGACAGCGACCTCGGCAATCCGGCCCTGCCCCAGCTGGTGCTGGCCCGGCTGCTGGCCACCGGCGACTACGAGCGGCACCTGCGGGCCGTGCGGTCACGCCAGCGGCGCCGCCGGGACGCCCTGCTCGCGGGTCTGCGCCGGCACGCGCCGGGCGTCCGGGTGACCGGGGTGGCCGCCGGCCTGCACCTGCTGATCATGACGAACGGCGACACCCCCGACACGGTTCTCGCCGAGCGGGCGGCCGCCGCCGAGGGCGTACTGGCGCACCCGCTGTCGTGGCACCGCCTCGCGCCCGGACCGCCGGGGTTGATCCTGGGTTATGCGGCGCAGCCGCCCGATCGCCTGGCCGAGGCCGCGCGCCGCCTAGGCCGGATCCTCTAGCACCGTCACGAAGTCGATCAGCCGCTCCATCGAGTTGATCAGCGGGGTCTCGACGTCCTTGTAGGTGCTCACCGAGCGCAGGATGCGCCGCCACATGTCGGCCGGCTCACGCACGCCCACCGCCTGGCAGATGCCCTCCTTCCAGGGGCGCCCGGGCGGGATCACCGGCCACTTCGACAGGCCGACCCGCTCCGGCTTGACCGCCTGCCAGATGTCGACGTACGGATGACCGGTCACCATCACGTTCGGATCGGTGACCGCGGCCACGATCCGGCTCTCCTTCGAGCCCGGCACGAGATGGTCGACCAGCACGCCCAGCCGCCGCCGAGCGCTCGGCTGGAACCCGCGCACCGCCCCGGCCAGGTCGTCGATGCCGTCCAGCGGCTCCACCACGATGCCCTCGATGCGCAGGTCGTCGCCCCAGATCCGCTCGACCAGGGCGGCGTCGTGGATGCCCTCGACCCAGATCCGGCTCGCCTTGGCCACCTGCGCCTTCACGTTGCCGACGGCGATCGACCCGGACGCGGTGACCCGCCGCTGGGCCTGGGCCGGGGCCGCGGCCGGCTTGCGCAGGGTCACCGGGCGGCCGTCGAGCAGGAACGCGGCCGGCGCGAGCGGGAAGTTGCGCCGCTTGCCGAACCGGTCCTCGAGCACCACCGCGCCCAGCTCGAAGCCGATGACCGCGCCGCAGAAGCCCGACTCCGCGTCCTCGACGACCAGGTCCCGTTCGGCGTCCACCTCGGGCGCGACTTTCCGCTTGCGCCAGTCGCCCTTGAGCACGTCCTCCCCATACATGCAAGGCACCGTAACCCGTGCGCTGGGACACGGGACTAATGACTCTCCGGCCGAGACAAGCTTCCCGGTGGACACGTACCCTTGCTCGCATGTCCCCCGCAGCTGATGCGGCCATCCGCACCGCGCGGCGCTCCACCCGGTTCGTGACCTGGGTCCGCGCCTGGCGGGCCGGGCTCGTGCCGTTCGACGAGCTGGCCGACGAGATCGCCCACGACGAGGAGCACCTCGTCGCCGACGCACCGGGCACGTGGACCGATGTTCCACTGCCGCAGGGCCTGCCGGCCTTCGCCAAGGTGCATCCCGACGACATCCGGCTGGTGCTGCCCGCCCCCGGCGACCCGCGCGGCCTGCCCGGCCCGGGTGAGCTGACCGGGGCCGCCATGCTGGCCGGCGAGGCGGTGATGACCCCCGAGTTCGGCGTGGTGCCCGAGGTCCGGCGGCACGTGTCGGGCTCCGGCGTGGAGTTCGAGACCGTGGTGTGGCGCTGGTTCCCCGTCGAGGCGTACAAACCTGTCTTCCAGATGGGCGCGGCCGAGGCCGAGGGCGAGCTGACCCTGGCCCTGGGCGAGGCGACCAACCAGCTGACCAAGCTCGACGTGGCCCAGTGGAAACCGGAGCTGGCCGGCGCGCTGCAGGCGCTGCGCCGCCCGGAGAGCACGGCGACGCTGCCGCCCGGCTTCGACCCGCGGGCCCGGCGGCTGTTCGCCCGGGCCAGCGTGCTCGACCAGGTCCTGGCCCTGGCCGAGACGAACGCCCCCGGTGGCGCCGTCAACGGCTTCGAGGCCCAGCAGCGCGACGCGGCGCTGCGGCCGTTGCTGACCGCCTGCCGGCAGGCCCTGGTCGCCGCCTGCAACTCCCCGCTGCATGCCTGAGCGGTTCCTGCACTGCACGTTCTGCGGGGCCCGTTTCGGCGCCGCCCGGGACTGGCCGCGGAAATGCGGAGCCTGCGGCCAGACCAGCTACCGCAACCCGACTCCGGTCGGTGTGGCGGTGCAGCCGGTCGGCGGCGGCCTGCTGACGGTGCGCCGGGCCATTCCCCCGGCCGCCGGCAAGCTGGCCCTGCCCGGCGGCTTCATCGACTACGGCGAGTCCTGGCCGGAGGCGGTGGTCCGGGAGCTCTTCGAGGAGACAGGGCTGAGAGCCAACCCCTCGGCCGTACGCCTTTTCGATACGCGCAGCGCACCGGACGGAACCCTGCTCGTGTTCGGTCTTCTGCCGCCCCTCGCCCACGTGTCCGACATGCCGTTGTCCGAGCCGAACGACGAGACCCTCGGCTGGGAGATCCTGCCCGGGCCGCAGGAGCTGGGCTTCAGCCTGCACACCGAGGTGGCCGCCCACTGGTTCGCCACCCGCTAGGCCGTCGCTGTCGGTTTCAGGTCCAGCAGCGTGTCGTCGATGTGCGGCGGGGTCTTGACCCGCAACGCGATCACGGCGGCGACCACACAGGACACTGCCCCGACGAGCAGGGCCAGGCGCGGGCCGCCGAAGCCGCTGAGCCAGCCGGTGAGCACGCTGCCGATCGGCGTCGTTCCGATGTAGACGAACACCCACAGGGCGACCACACGGCCGCGGTATCCGGGCGCCGTGTGCAGCTGGATCGTCGTCGAGGCGAGCGTGGCGAAGGCGAACCCGGCCGCCCCGGTGACCAGCAGCGTGACCGTGGCCGTGGCCGGATTGGGCGCGGCCGCCGTCGCGGCCAGCCCGGCCCCGAAGGCCAGCGCGGTGACGATCAGGTACGGCCGCCGTGGGTGCTTCACCAGGCCCACACCGAGCGACCCGGCGATCGAGCCGACACTGAGCATCGTGGACAGCAGGCCGTACGTGCCGCCGTCGCCGTGGAAGGTCTGCTTGGCCAGCACCGGCAGCACCACCGAGAAGTTGAAGGCGAACAACCCGACCAGCGCCATCATCGTCAGCGGCAGCCACACCTGCTGGCGGGTGCGGGCGTACCGCACGGCGTCGGCCACCCCGGTGGCGTGGGTGGGCTTGTGCCGCGGCCCGCCGAGCGGGCGGATGAGCAGCAGCGCCCCGATCACGGCCAGGTACGAGACCGCGTTGACCAGGAAGCACGGGGTGACCCCGACCGCGACGATGAGCACGCCGGCCAGGGCCGGGCCGACCACCCGGGCGCTGTTCATCACCACCCCGTTCAGGCTGACCGCGCTGGCCAGGTCGTCCGGCGGGACCAGCGAGGAGACGAACGCCTGCCGGGCCGGCGAGTCCACGATCCCCACGATGCCGCCGGCCACACCGATCGCGACGACCAGCGGCACCCCGGCGTGCCCGGTGGCGGCGGCGATCCAGATGGCCAGGGCCAGCGCCCCGTACACGGCCTGGGTCACGATCAGCAGCCGCCGCAGGTCGAACCGGTCGGCCACGCTGCCGCCCCACGGCCCGAACAGCAGCGACGGCAGGCCACCGGCGGCGAGCACGAGCCCGAGGGCCGACGCCGAGCCGGTGAGCTGCAGCACGAGCCAGCCGATCGCCGTCTGCTGCAGGAAGGTGCCGCTGGCCGACGCGATCTGGCCGCCGAAGTACCAGCGGAAGGGCACGGACCTCAGCGCCCGGAATCCATTGTTCGCCACGGCCCGGCTTTTCCCCGCCGGGGGCGCCGGCATCGCTCTGCGTGATCAAGGACTCAGTCACCTGTTGACACGGATTCGTACGTTCGTCTATGGCGCGCCGGACGGCGATCCAGCACCCTAGGTTGCTGACAATTGACACGGGGAGATCCAAAATGCGCGTAAAGCGCCTCCTGGCGGGAACCGCCGCTGGTGCCACCGCCCTTGCCTTCGCGGGCGCCTGCGCCCAGCAGATCAAGCAGCTCGAGCCCAAGCTCGAGCTGCGCAACGCCGCGACCCAGCTGTCCGAGGCCAAGCAGACCGGTTTCACGGTCAAGCTGACCGGCAGCCCCGAGGAGCTCGCGGCCGGTCTCAAGCTCGAGGACCCGGCTGACGTCCCCGACACGGAGACCCTGAAGAAGCTGTTCAACTCGTCGTTCACCATCGCCACCGACAAGGCCGGCAACGGCGACGAGGACGACCGGGCCTCGATCTCGGCCACCATCGACGGCGTGCAGGGCACCGAGCTGCGGGTCGTCGACGGCGTCGTCTACCTCAAGGCCCCGGTCCAGGAGCTCGCGGCCAAGCTCGGCGCCCCGGCGGCCGACGTCGCCGACATGCGCAAAGAGGCCACGGCCGAGCTGCCCGAGGCGGGCGCGCTCTTCGACGGCAAGTGGGTCGCGGTCGACGTGGCCAAGGCGACCAAGGACGCCCTCGGCGGTGCCGCGGCCCCGTCGCAGGACCCGGCCGAGGCCGCGAAGCTGAAGAGCGAGATCGAGACGAGCGCCAAGAACCTGTTCGAGAGCGCCCAGATCGTCCGCGACCCGGCCGACGACACCCACCTGACGGTCACCTCGTCCAGCACCAAGGGGTACGAGGAGATCAAGCGGCTGGCCGGCGTCTTCGGCAAGGAGCTCGGCGCCGACGTCGCCAAGGACCTGCCGGCGGCGCCGAAGGAGCGCCCGATCACCCTCGACCTCTGGATCAAGGACGAGAAGCTGACCGCCATCGAGGTCAACTTCCTGCAGTTCATCGACGGCGCCACCGGCCGGGCCGCGGTCCGCTTCGAGGTGACCACGGGCGCCGAGATCAACGCGCCCGAGGGCGCCGCGACGATCGACCCGAGCAAGCTGACCGCGGGCCTCATGGCCGGCGGCACCCAGCCGTACGCGGGTGGCGGCCTGGACGACCTCGACGGCGACACGGCCTACACCGAGGCCAAGCTGCTCGGCATCCAGGTCCAGCTCATGCAGCTGGACAAGGGCAACGTCAACACGTACCTCAAGGACGCCGTGGCCGAGCGCAACGCCGAGGGTGACGGCGTCAAGGTGGGCATCGTCGGCGCCGGCAAGGCCCAGGTGGCCGCCGACGGCGCGTTCGCCTGTGTGAAGGTCTCCAAGACCAAGGAGCCGGTGGTCACCAAGGGCCGCTGCTGATCCGCTTCCTCACCGCGAAGGGCGCCGCTTGTTGCGGCGCCCTTTCGCCGTTCAGCGTCCGGCGACGACGTGGACGGGGGTGCCGGGCTCGATCTGGCGCAGCAGGGCTCGCTGGGCGTCGGCGGGCAGGCGGACGCAGCCGTTGGAGATGCTGCGGCCGAACGCGGACTCGCGCGTCCAGGCGTGAATCGCGGTGTGCCCGTTCCGCAGAGCCGGCGCGAGCGCCTCCCGGTTGTCCGGCACGGCGCCGAGCACCAGAGCGTCCAGCCCCGCATAGACGCCGCCGATCGTCGGCGTCGGCCCGAGCACAAACGTGCGCCCCAGCGGCGTCGGCGTGCGCGGCGAGCCCACGGCGACCTTCCAGGCCTGCCGGAGCCGCCCGTCCCGCATCCAACTGAGCCGATGCTCCCGGCGATCCACCACCAGCCGGTCCCGCAGCCGCCGGCTCTCCCATCCGGCCCCGCGCCCGGCACCCGCGCTCGGGGTGGCCTCTGCGGCCGGGATCCAGCCGATACGCCGGTTCAGCGACGGCAGCAGCACCCCGACCCAGCCGGGCCGCCGCTCGACGATCGGAACGGTCACCTCCAGCCCGCTGAACGACCGCGGCAGGAAAGCCCTGGGCCGCCCGCCCGGCGCGTCGTAGACGGCCAGCTTCCGCAGTGGCCGCAACCCCTCGGTGATCGCCACCATCGACCCCGGCGCAGCATCCCGGGGAAACCCACCCGGCGCGCCCCAGTAGTCGATCCTCGGCAGCCACCGCGGCGCCGGCACCGCCTTGACCACTCGATCCCGCACCGGCCCGACCGGCCGCACGACCGCCACCCGATCGGCCACCATCACCCCGACCGGCCGAGCAGCCTCCAGCCGCGCCACCCCGGCTCCCCCGGCCAGCGTCGCCACGAAGACCCACCCCGCCACCATTCGGCGAGAGCTCGGAAAACGCGCCACACCACCACCCTAAGACCCGAAAATCCCTCAAATACCCTATATCCTCATCCCCGAGGACGATGCGTCGCCCACCCCGGAACCACCTGAACCCCGGCATGACCCGCCAGAGGCTCCCAACGCGGCAACCCGGCCCGGGGTCGCGGCCGGCAACAGGCAAGCCCGAACACCCCATGCTCGTGGCGATGATCGATCCACCCCGACGGGCAGCACCCAGCCGCGGTCGGGCATCCGGGCGGGAGGGTTCCGCGCACCGGGGGGAGCCGCCCGGGCG